>JAFVGW010000023.1 GCA_017474765.1 Salinivirgaceae bacterium
ACTCCGACATGTCCGTTTTTTACGGTGTCTTCGCTACCGCAATACACACATTTTTTTTGCCATACTAAACATTAATGTGTCGCAAAGCTACTGATGATGGGCCTTGCAAGGTTTTTTATCCTAAAAAATGTCCATTAGGCCATAATAACAATGTAGGGCTGTCATTTGACAGCCCTACGTGTTTTATTGGATTTCAGCCCAATACTTATTATCAGAACAGACTCAACTGCTCACCTCCGCCTTTAGACGGAACTGGCGGCTTTGCCTCAGCAGGTTTTTCTTCTTGTGGTTCAGCGGGTTGCGGCGATGTGTCGCCATCGTCGGCAATCATCTGCAAAAACTCCGCCTCAGTGATGATTGGAATGCCCAACTCACGCGCCTTGGCAAGTTTGTTGGGGCCAATGTTCTCACCAGCAATCAGATAATTGGTTTTCGACGATACTGATGTGACAGGCTTTCCGCCGTGCTCCTCAATAGCTCGGTTAATCTCGTCGCGGCTGAAATGCTCGAGTTTGCCGCTTGCAATGATGGTCAGCCCCGCAAGTTTGGCGCTTTTGGCCTCCTGCCGTTTCATCTCAAACTGCAGTCCGTAGCCAATCAACCGATTGACAAACAGACGGTTGCCATCTTCAGCAAAATAGTCGATAATGCTTTGCGCAATCTTGTCGCCAATCTCGTCGGTGTTTTTCAACTCGTCGAACGATGCCTGCATCAGGTTTTGGATTGAGCCGAACTGACGCGCCAGAATCTTGGCCACCGTGGCGCCCACAAAGCGGATTCCGATGGCGAACAGCACCTGCTCAAACGGTATCTGTTTCGACTGCTCAACGCCGTTCACAATGTTGGTTGCCCATACTCGGCCGTCCTTTTTAAGCGGCAGCAAACGGCTGACAGTCAAATCGTAAAGGTCGGCGGCATTGGTTATCAAGCCGTTCGACACAAGCATATCAATGGTCTCCTCGCCAAGAGTGTCAATATTCATCGCCTTGCGGCTGACAAAGTGCGTGATTCGGCCGCGAACCTGCGGCGGGCAAGCGGCGTCGTTGGGGCAATACCAGGCGGCCTCGCCATCGTTGCGGACAAGCCGCGTGCCGCACTCGGGGCAGCACTCAGTGAAATCGATGGGCGCAGCATCTGACTGACGCAAATCGGTATTCACGCCAACAATTTTGGGGATAATCTCGCCGCCCTTCTCCACCATCACCGTGTCGCCAACGTGCAGGTCGTGCAGTTTCATAAAATCGGCATTGTGCAGCGTTGCCCGCTTGACGGTGGTTCCTGCCAGTTGCACAGGCTCAAGGTTGGCCACAGGCGTGACGGCACCCGTGCGCCCGACTTGGAACGACACCGACAGAAGTTTGGTCTGCACCTGCTCGGCCTTGAACTTGTAGGCGATGGCCCAGCGCGGCGTTTTGGCGGTGTTGCCCAACTCCCGTTGGTCGCTGATGCTGTCAACCTTGATAACAATTCCGTCAATATCGAACGGCAGATTGTGACGCTCTGTGTCCCAATGGTTTATGAAGGCAAGAATGTCGTCAATCGATGAACACTCCGCAACAAAAGTCGGCACTTTGAACCCCCACTGTCGGCAGCACTCCATATTCTGAAGGTGCGAGTTTGTGGGCAGTTGGGCTGCAAACAGGAAGTAAAGCCAGCAGTCGAGTTGGCGTTTGGCGGCCTGCGCCGAATTCTGCATTTTGAGCGAGCCAGCGGCGGCGTTGCGTGGATTGGCAAACGGCGTTTCGCCCGAAGCCTCGCGCTCCTCGTTCAGTTTGTCGAACACGGCTCGCGGCATCAGCACTTCGCCACGAATCTCGAACAGGTCGGGATAGTTGCCTTCGGGCAGCCGCAGCGGTACCGATTTGATTGTGCGCACATTGGCCGTCACATCGTCGCCTTTCTCGCCATCGCCGCGCGTCACAGCGTGCACAAGCCTTCCGTGCTCGTATGTCAGGCTGATTGAAGCGCCGTCGTATTTCAGTTCACAGATGTATTTCACGCTGTGGCCCAGCGCTTTACGCACCCGCTCATCGAACTCGATGATTTCCTCTTTATTATAGGTGTTGCCCAGCGAGAGCATCGGAAAGCGATGGTAAACCTGCTGAAAATTCTGATTGATGTCGTTGCCCACGCGCTGACTTGGACTGTCGGGGTCGAAACGGTCGGGGTTGGCCTTCTCAAGCGCCATCAACTCGTTCATCAGTTGGTCATACTCATAATCGTCAATCTCAGGCTCAGCCTTGACGTAATAAAGGTAGTTATGGCGGTTAAGTTCGGCGCGCAAAAAATCAATTCGGTCCATAAAGGTTGAAGGATTGAAGGATTGAAGGATTGAAGGATTGAAAAACTACTTGTTCTTTTTGGGGTCACTATTCTTTCGTGATGTAACCATTATTTTGAGAATTTCTTCACATTCCACATAGATTGGACGGATTGTTTCTTTATCAACAATCCCCGTTTCTTCAAGCAATTCCAACCAGAACAATGTTTCATCATTCTCTTCGACAACAATGCAAAGTTTACTAAAAAACTCACTTCCAGAACGTGCTCTACAAGCGGCTCGATAATTTGCCGCAATCGAGGTCGCAGAACGCAGAAATTGCTTTCCTCTTACCCAAGCCTCTTGATTATTAGGCAAACCCTGATAGAATTTAACACACTGAACAGCAAACCTTTTAGTCCGCTTTTTCATTTCATTCCTGAAAGCAATTCTATCCCCCGTTTCCATATATATTTCATTAATTCTCTCATTCTCTCATTCTCTCATTCAATCCTTCACGCATTAGCATCAATCCATCAGTTCAGTATCATTGGCAGCGTGCATGTGCTGCATATACTTGTCGCACTCGGCAAGCAGTTCGCCTTGGTCAATTGGTTTCTCAAGCAGTTTGTGAATGCCGATTTTCTTGCAGCGTTCGGCCACCTCGGGAATGGCGTAGGCCGTTTGAGCGATGATGTCGGCGTTGCGGTCATACTCTAGAATCTGCTCAGAAGCATCGAGTCCGTTCATTATAGGCATACGCACATCCATCAACACCACATCGATATCGGAATTGTCTTTGTATTGCTGCACAGCCTCTATTCCGTTTTTAGCGCGAATCACTTTTACTTTGGTCCTCAGCATCAAACCTTGCAGTAAAATAAAGTTAAGTTCTTCATCTTCAGCAATTAGAATGGTGTGCCCAGTCCAGTCGGGAATCTCATGAATGTTGTTCTTTGAGTCGTAAATGATTGTCGACATATTCTCGTCGTGCTCGTAGGGGATGTAGAAGATGAAGTTCGGATGTCCCGAGTTGATATTCTCAACCCACATTTTTCCGCCCATCATGGTAATCACCCTTTGCGCGATGATGATTGAAATGCCGTACGACTCTTCAATCTGCGACAGCGACACATCGCTGCCTTCGTGCTCGTTGGCGTATGCCTCAAGTTCCTCGTGCGTGATGTCGCCCGTATCGGTGTTGACAAAGAAGAACACCTTGTCAGCGGCTGTTCGGTAGCCGAAGTAAATGCAGTCGGTATCAGCAAATTTGATGAATGTGGTGAGCATGTTTTTCAGAATCTGCTTCAGACGGAACGAGTCGGAGTGGACAATGATGTCATCTTCAATGGTGTCGATGAGCAGCGAGATAATCATATTGTCCTTGTTGAGTTGCATCTTCTTGCTGTTGGCCAGATTATAGACATCGGCAACCACCGAGTTGAGGTTGAAGTCGGAGTATTTAATCTGAATGAATCCGCCCTCAATCTTCGAGTAGTCAACCATATCGTTCACAAGGTCAATAAGTTGATTGCCGTTCGACTGAATCATCTCGATAATCTCAATGCGCTGGTCGTAGGTCAGGTCGCTGTCGGCCAGGAGGTCGCTGTATTCAATGATTGTTTTAATAGGTATACGGATGTCGTGTCCGAGGTTGGCCATGAACGACGATTTGAGGCGGTCCGACTCCTGAAGTTTGTCGTTGGCGTTCTTCACCTGTTTCATGAATCGCTCAATGTCGGTAATGTCGCGGGTGTAGCCCAAAATGCCGAATATCCGCCCGTCGGTGGTTGCGAGCGGCATTTTGATGTTGTCAAACTTATGGTCGATGCACTGTGAGTCGGTGAGCCAGTTCTGCTCAGTCCATAACTCACCCGATTTGAGGACATAGTTGTCTGTCGTGATATGGTACTCCGCCTGCTTTTTGCCGAACAGTTCGAGGTCGTTTTTTCCGATGATATTCTCTCTCGGCATCTGGGTGTAGTCGCAGAAAGCCTTGTTCACTTGCAAATATGTGCCTTCAGTCGATTTAAGGTAGATGAGGTCGGACGATGCGTCGATGATTGCCTGAACCATTGCCTCGGGCAACATGTTGTGATAGAATAAGTTAGTATTGAACACAGGAGAAACCACAGCCGTGATGACAAACACTTCGGGCTGGTTGTCGTACTTGAACGGGTGCTTGATGGTCCAGCACGAGGCGTTGAAATACTTCGATTTGTATTCAATAGTGTTCAGAACGGCATTGATTTTTCCTTCAAAAATCTGCTTCTCAGCGCTCAGAATCGTTTCAGTTGTCTGCTCGTCGAAGATTTCGGCCCATTTCAAGCCGTCTTTCGGCATCTCGTCAACCTGTGCCACACCATGCAGGAAAGCGCGGCTTGCTCGCACAATTATTCCGTCCTTGTTGCTGATGGCTAACCAGAACGGCGCGCTCGACATTATTGTCTGCAAAAGCGCGTTGCCCGAGGGCATTATTAGCGGCGACAGCGGATTGTGAATCATTGTGTCAATCTGCTCCCGCGCCGACACCTCAACCTCATCATAAAGTGTGCGAATCCACAAATACATGCACAAAACCGCCAAAATCAGAATGATGACGAAAAACAAAACCCACCTGGGCACCATATAGTGCACGCGTGATGTGTCGTGCAGCCATCGCTCGCTTATCGATTCAAATTCGCCATCCCTGAGCATGTTTTGCAGCTTCACGCTCACTGTGCTGTCAAGTTTTTTTGACTCTTTTTTGACGGCAAACGCCAACGGTTTGACAATGTATGGCGTCGGCAGGAATTCTATGTTGTTGTATCTGTTTTCTGACAACGCAGGCATGACCGCCGAAAGTGGCAGCACGGCGCAGTCGTTGTAGCCGTTGGATAGTATGTTCAGTGCCTCTTCAACCGATGTGACGTTCAGAATGTGCGCGGTGCGGTGGCGGTAGAGCGCCTCAAAAGGATAGTCGTTGCGCACAATGATTACCTTCTTGTCCGACAGGCTGAAAATGGATTCAATGGGTTCGCCGCGGCGGAAACAGACCACATAGTTTATCTGCAAAGGCAATTCGTATTTGGTGTATCCTTCGGGTGCTGGCTCGTCGGCAGGGCAGCAGATGATGTCGGGTTTGAAGTTGTCGTCGCAGGTCTCGCAAGTGAGCGTGTAGTAGTTCATATCGTATTTGCCGCCAAGCATATTGGTCAGCACTTCGGGCAGCACACCGGTGTTGCCTTGGTCCGAATCGAAATAGTATGGATAAATATTTAATTGAGAATATACAACAAGACTGTCGGCTGCAGAGGCTGACATGAAGCACAGCATTGACAGCATAGTGAATAACTTACGTAGATTCATATCAATCGACATTTAGTAAAAAACTAACAAGGCTGCCCCCAAGGCAATCCAATTTCAAATTTAACATAAATTCTGTTAAGGTTGAACAGTGAAACAAGGTTTTTGCCATGAATGATGGCGAATCCGCAAGTTTTTGAAACTATTGCCGCCATTCGCATATTTGGAAATGAAGATTATGTGTTCATTAAATCTTGGTTGAATTTTTTCTGACAAAAACCTTTGGGACTGCATTTTTTTATAACTTCGCGCAGTAAAAAAAATATCACTGTTTTGAAATACACACATTTTATCTCGGATTTATATAATGCAGACGCTTTAGTCGCACGTTTCGCGCTAAGCGGCAAACCTACAGAATATCATGTCATGTTTCAGGTTACACGCCGTAATATGTCGTTTGCAGAGCAGCTAAATCATATTCAGGGGGCATTCAAAGAGTTCAACACCACACGCATAACATCGGCCAAGCCCGTCTTTGTGCGTTATTTTGTCAGCGATGCTCATAATCAGATTGAATTGCTGCAGAAATCGCTGAACAACACTCCATGTGCGGTATCTATCGTGGAACAGGCTCCGCTCAACGGGGCAAAGGTTGCTATGTGGTGTATTTTCCAGACCGATGTCGAGATTGAATCATCGCACGACGCATTCATTGTCAAGCACAACGGATATTCACATATCTGGAACACTTATCTTCACAGTTCGCAAGGAACAACCGAGGAGCAGACCAGAAAACTTTTCTCGGATTATATTGAGGTGCTGCGGAAGCACAATGTGTCGCTTGCCGATAATTGTATGCGCACTTGGCTGTTTGTCCAAAACATCGACACCAATTACGGCGGAGTTGTGAAAGCCCGTCGTGAATTCTTTGAAAAAGAAGGACTTAAAAGCGATACTCATTATATTGCAAGCACAGGTATCGGAGGCCGTCATGCTGACCCAAAATGCACGGTTGTTCTTGACGCATACGCGCTCAAGGGCTTCAAACTAGAGCAGATTCAATATTTGATGGCCAAAGACAATTTGAACCGGACATCAGAATACGGCGTTACATTCGAGCGTGGAACAACCATTCATTATGGCGACCGTAATCATGTGATTGTCAGCGGAACGGCAAGTATCAACAATAAGGGGGAAGTGGTTTATCAGGGCGATGTCAACAAGCAAGCCGACCGCATGCTCGAAAATGTTGAGGCATTGCTGAAGGAGGGAGGCGCTGCGTTGTCCGATTTGGCGTCGGTGGTCATCTATCTGCGCGACTACGCCGATTATGCCACGGTAAAGGCTTGGGCTGATTATCGCCTGCCGGATGTTCCAAAAATCTTTGTGCAGGCAGCAGTCTGCCGCCACGATTGGCTTATTGAGATGGAGTGCATGGCGATAGTGGAAAGCAGCAACAACGAATTTTCAGATTTTTAAGTTAATGATAGCGATTGGGAACAATAAGGCTTAGGAGTTTTCCTAGGCCTTTTGTCTTTTTATGCATAATTAATACACAAAATATCCACCGCCGCCATTCCAATTTTCTTTTTTCTTATGTTTGTCAATGTCCGTGTTTCCGCTGCGAAACGCCATTATGCACACTTTAGAATATTGATAAACAAACATATATGCAAAACAAACTGCAAGAATTGACTGACAGGCTTTATGCCGAAGGTCTGTCGAAAGGAAAACAGGAGGGTGAGGAATTGGTGCAGAAAGCCAAGGCCGAGGCCGAAGAGATTGTCAATCAGGCTAAAACGGAGGCGGCGCGGATTGTTGCCGACGCCCAAAAATCGGCCGACGAACTGAAGGAGAAAACCGAGGCCGACATCCGTATGGCGGGGGCGCAGAGCGTGGCCGCCATCAGGCACGAGGTGGAGACAATGATTGTGGCGCAGGCTGTGGAGCCCGCCGTTAAGCAGGCTCTTGCCGACACCGATTTCGCCAGCCAGATGCTGATGGCCATTGTCAAGGCCTTCAATCCAGCCGATGCGGCACCAGCCGATTTGGATGTCATTCTGCCCGAATCGGTTAAGGCGGCTGCCGAGAAATTCCTGAAAAGTGAGACTGCGCGCCAGCTCAACGCCAATCTGACTGTTGAATACTCGAAAAAACTGAACGCGGGATTCAAAATCTCGCCCAAAGACGGCGGCTACCTGCTGCAGTTCACCGACGAGGAGTTCACGCGGCTCATCAGTTCATATCTGCGCCCGGCGGCGAAAAAATTACTGTTCGGATAGATGGACAACTACGTTTACATCGTGGCCGGATTGCCCGACCTGACCGCCAACTTCGGCTCTTCGCAGTTCTCGTACACCGATGTGCGCGAGTCGATTGCCGAGCTGCTGTCGGATGCTGACTGCCAGTTGGTTGCGTTGCTCGACGAGGGTTTCGACGAGACCGCGCTCAATGGCGATTTCTACGGTCGGACGGCGGCATCGAAGAACCGCTTCATCCGTGAGTATTTCGATTTCGACGCACGGATGCGCAACCTTCAGGCCGAATATGTGGCTCGCGCCACTAACTCGCAGGCCGACAAGTATTTGGTGGAGTTGCCCGAGGCTGAATTCGACGATGAGAAACGGGTGCTTGAGGTTCTGGCCAACGCCGATTTCCTTCAGCGCGAGCAGCAGGCCGATATGCTTAAATGGAACAAAGCCAGCGAGATAGCGCAGATGGACTATTTTAATATGAACGCCATTCTTGCCTTTCTGGTGAAGGCGCACATTGTGCAGCGCTGGGCACGGCTCGACCGTGAGGCTGGCGAGGCAATGTTCCGCAAGTTGCTCGGCGAAGTGAGGGGAACGTTCAAAGACGTTTCGACAGCTCAAAATGATTGAAAAACAAGAAAATATAATATAATGAAGACAACAGGAAAAGTAACGGGAATAATTTCCAATCTGGTTACGGTTGAGGTTGACGGCCCTGTGGCTCAAAACGAAATCTGCTTTGTCGATTTGCACGGAACGCGCCTGATGGCCGAGGTCATCAAGGTGACGGGCAACACGGCTTCGGTGCAGGTTTACGAGAGCACACGCGGAATGCGGGCTGGCGATAAGGTTGAGTTTCAGGGGTATATGCTAGAGGCAACGCTCGGTCCGGGCTTGCTGTCGAGCAATTTCGACGGTCTGCAGAACAACCTTGCGACAATGGATGGCGTTTTCCTGAAAAGGGGCGAGTACACGCCGGCTCTCGACGAGTCTAAACTGTGGGAGTTCAAACCTTTAGTCGAGGTTGGCCAGCAGGTTTCGGCCGCCGACTGGCTGGGCGAGGTGAAGGAAGGATGGCTGCCGCATAAGATTATGGTACCATTCTCATTTAAAGGAACTTACACCGTTAAAAGCATCGCGAAAGCGGGCGAATACCGAATAAACGACACCGTGGCCGTGCTCACCGATGCCGATGGCGACGATGTCAACGTCACAATGGTGCAACGCTGGCCGGTGAAGGTGGCCATTGGCGCATACGCCGACAAA
Source organism: Salinivirgaceae bacterium (assembly GCA_017474765.1). Taxonomy (GTDB): domain Bacteria; phylum Bacteroidota; class Bacteroidia; order Bacteroidales; family SZUA-534; genus RUG13583. The sequence goes on from JAFVGW010000023.1 coordinate 9,064, forward strand.
CCGCGCCCCTACAAGGTGATGGAGACGGGCGTCCGCTGCATCGACACGCTGAACCCCATTGCCGAGGGCGGAACGGGCTTCATTCCTGGGCCATTCGGCTGCGGAAAAACAGTGCTTCAACACGCCTTGGCCGAGCAGGCCGACGCCGATGTCATCATTATGGCGGCTTGCGGCGAGCGTGCCAACGAGGTGGTTGAGATTTTCACCGAGTTTCCCGAACTGAAAGACAAGCACACTGGCCGCTCGCTAATGGAGCGTACAATCATAATTTGCAACACATCGAATATGCCCGTTGCGGCCCGCGAGGCGTCGGTTTACACAGCGATGACGCTGGCTGAATACTACCGCTCGATGGGCTTGAAAGTGCTGCTTCTGGCCGACTCAACATCGCGCTGGGCACAGGCTTTGCGCGAGATGAGCAACCGACTTGAGGAGTTGCCTGGACAGGATGGTTTCCCAGTCGATTTGTCGTCGGTAATCACAAGTTTCTACGCCCGCGCTGGATTCGTCAGGCTGAACAACGGCGCCACGGGCTCAATCACCTTCATCGGAACGGTGTCGCCCGCAGGCGGAAACCTGAAGGAACCCGTCACCGAATCGACAAAGAAGGCGGCACGCTGCTTCTACGGCCTTTCGCAGAACCGCGCCGACAAGAAACGCTATCCCGCCGTTGACCCTGTTGATTCGTATTCAAAATATCTGGAATACCCCGAAATTATTGAGTATCTTGACAATAGAGTCGAAAAAGGATGGGCCGACAAGGTCATCAAAACCAAATACATCATCCGTCGCGGCAAGGAGGCCTTCGAGCAGATTAACATTTTGGGCGACGACGGCGTGCCAATCGCCTATCACGAGCAGTATTGGAAGTCGGAACTGGTGGATTTCATCATTCTTCAGCAGGACGCGTTCGACGAGATTGACAGTTCGACACCGCTTGAGCGTCAGCAGTTTATGCTGAACACCGTCATCGACATTTGCGACCACAAGTTTAATTTCGGCAATTTTGAAGAGTGCGCCACATTCTTCAAGGGGCTCATCAACATTTGCCGACAGATGAATTATTCGGAGTACAAGTCGGAGCAGTTCGACAAATACTACAGTCAGTTAAGGAAGGAGTTAGAAAATGAGTGAGAAAGCATTTCAGCGGATATACACGCACCTGACGGCCATCACCAAGGCCACGGTGACGCTTGAGGCCGACGGCGTGACGGCTGACGAACTGGCGCTTGTGGCTGGGCGTCTGGCGCAGGTTGTGAAGATAAAAGGCCGCAGCATAACGCTGCAAGTGTTTGGCGGAACGGAAGATATACCCACCAACGCCGAGGTTACGTTCTTTGGCGAGCCGCCCGCGCTCAACGTGAGCGACGACCTTGCGGGACGCTTCTTCAACGCTTACGGCGAGCCGATTGACGGCGGCCCAGCCGTTGAGGGCGAGAAAAGGCAGATTGGCGGTCCGTCGGTGAACCCATTCCGTCGCCGCCAGCCTTCGCAACTCATCCCCACGGGCATTGCGGGCATCGACCTGAACAACACTCTCGTGTCGGGCCAGAAGATTCCGTTCTTTGCCGACCCCGACCAGCCTTACAACCAGGTGATGAGTATGGTGGCTCTGCGCGCCGATGTCGATAAGATTATCCTTGGCGGGATGGGCCTAACCAACGACGATTATCTCTTTTTCAAGAACGAATTTGAGAGCGCTGGCGCCCTGCACAAGATTATCAGTTTTGTGAACACCACCGACCAGCCGCCTGTTGAGCGCCTTCTGATTCCCGATATGGCGCTGACGGCAGCCGAGTATTTTGCCGTTGATAAGAATGAGAAAGTACTTGTGCTTCTGACAGATATGACGCTTTACGCCGATGCGTTGAGCATTGTGAGCAACCGTATGGACCAGATTCCGTCGAAGGATTCGATGCCAGGCTCGCTCTATTCCGATTTGGCCAAAATCTACGAGAAAGCCGTGCAACTGCCTGACGGAGGCTCAATTACGATTATCGCCGTCACCACTCTGAACGATGGCGACATCACTCACGCAATTCCCGACAATACGGGTTATATCACTGAAGGTCAGTTGTTTTTGCGTTCCGACCCCGACTCGGGCAAGGTGATTGTTGACCCGTTCCGTTCGCTTTCGCGACTTAAACAGTTGGTACAGAACAAGGTAACGCGCGAGGACCACAGCGCCGTGATGAACACATCGGTGCGCCTTTACGCCGACGCCGCCAACGCCAAAACCAAGTTGGAGAACGGTTTCGACCTGAACGACTACGACCAGCGCTGCCTGAATTACGCCCGCGAGTACGCCACGCGCCTTCTGGCCATCGATGTCAACATTGGCATTACCGAGATGCTCGACACCGCGTGGGAACTGTTCGGCAAATACTTTACAAAGGCCGAAACTGGTCTGAAAGACAAACTGATAGAAAAATATTGGAAAGGAAATTAACGCGCTATGGCCATCAAGTTCCAATATAACAAAACGTCGCTCAACGAACTCAACAAGCAGTTGAAGATGCGCACCCGTGCCCTTCCGACGCTGAAAAGCAAGGAATCGGCGCTGCGGATGGAGGTGAAGCGGGCCAAACAGCGGTCCGACGCACTGGCGCAACAACTTGAAAATGAGTTCCGTTCATACGACTATATGGCGCAACTGTGGAACGAGTTTGAGCCAGGGTTGATTTCGGTGTCCGATGTCCGTTTGCGCACTGTGAAGATTGCAGGTGTGGCCACGCCCGCGCTCGACGAGGTGCTGTTCGACGTGAAGGAAATCAATCTTTTCGCCAAGCCGATGTGGTATGCCGACGGCGTGCGGATTCTGAAAAATCTGGCGCAAATCGGCATAGAATCAGAGATTTACACCGAGGTGAGCCGCATTCTGGACTACAACCGCAAAAAGACGACGCAGAAGGTGAACCTGTACGAGAAAGTGCAGATTCCAGGCTACAACGAGGCCATACGCAAGATAAAACGCTTTATGGAGGACGAGGAGAATCTGTCGAAAGCATCGCAGAAGATTGTGAAAAACAAACATTTAGCAGAGGAGGCGGAAGATGGTAACTGAAATGACCAAATATAACTTCGTGCTTTTGAGCGGCGATGCCGACGATTTTCTGCGTACACTGCAAAAGATTGGTGTTGTGGATATTACGCGCTCGCAAGTGCCTGTCGACGATGAGTCGGAGGCGGTGTCGGCGCGGATTGAGCAACTGCAGAAGGCGCTCGAGGTGCTGAAGCAAATTCCCGCTGCAACCGCTTCCGCTGCCAAAACCGACGATGCGGCGGCTGACATAATCGGCACTGCGATTGAGCGCGAGCGGCTTGCGCAGCAACTGGCGGCTGTTGAGGCCGAAATTGCCGACCTTGCGCCGTGGGGCGACTACAAACCCGAAGACATTCAGCGGCTTGAGACTGCTGGCCTGAAACTGCATTTCTACAAGGTTGCCCGCAAAGCCTTCAGCGAGGAGTGGAGCGAGCAGTATGCGCTCACCACCATTGCTTCCGACGACAACTTTGTTTATTTTGTAACCGTTTCTGATACAGACGAATATGATTTTCCTGCAAAGGAATTGCCAAAGCCAGAGCGCCCGATTGGAGCGGCGCAAGCCGAGGCCGAGAAACTGCGCCAGTCAATAGCGGCGTGCGATGCGCGGCTTGGCGGTTTGAAAAGCCTTGAACCGACTGTCCGTCAGGAACTTGACGAGTGTCGCATCCGTCTCGACCGCCAACTGGCAAACGCTTCGGCCGAGAAGGCTGCCGACGATTATCTGTCGGTGTTTGAAGGATTTGCACCCAAAGAGAACGAGTCGGCGCTGCTTCAACTGCTCGATTCGTCGAACGTCTGCTACTTCACCGAGGCGGCGCAGGAAGCCGACAATCCGCCTATCAAACTGAAAAACAACCGCTTTGTGTCGATGTTCGAGGTGCTGACCGATATGTACGGCCGCCCAAAATACTCTGAATTCGACCCAACAGTCTGGATTTCAATATTTTTTATGTTGTTCTTCGCCTTCTGTATGGGCGATGCGGGCTACGGCCTGATACTCGCACTTTTAGGCTTCGGCTTGAGGGGCAAGTTGCCGAAAATCGCGCCTTTGGTGGTGACGCTGGGCGTGGCCACAACGGTCATCGGACTGCTGTTCCACACCTTCTTCTCAACCGATATGCTCGCCTGGCAGTGCCTTCCCGATGCGGTCAAGCGGCTGATGCTGCCATCGCAAATCGCTGGTTATGACGGCACTATGATAATGGCCATTGCTGTTGGCGTGGTGCACCTTTGCCTGGCAATGATTATTAAAACGTGGCAGGCCACCAAGCACAGCGGTCTGAACTCGCTCGGCACCTGGGGCTGGACGTTGCTCATTGTGGGCGGCGTGGTGGTTGGCGGAATGGCGCTCGCGGGCGCAATCGACGCTGCCGTTACAAATGTGATAATCATTGTGTTAGGTGTGGTTTCGGCATTGGGAATCTTCTTCCTGAACGACCTTCACCGCAATCCGCTGGCAAACTTCGGCGTTGGCTTGTGGAACACCTACAACACCGCCACAGGCTTGCTCGGCGACGTTTTGAGTTACCTTCGCCTTTACGCTCTCGGCCTTGCTGGCGCGAAACTTGGCGAGGCGTTCAACGCCATTGGCACTCAGGCACTTGGCGATGGCTGCGCAGGGTGGATTTTCTTCATCCTGATTGTGATTGTCGGCCACACGCTGAACCTTGCAATGTGCGTTTTGGGCGCGTTTGTTCACCCGCTGCGACTCAATTTCCTCGAGTTTTTCAAAAATTCAGGCTACGAGGGTACAGGGCGGCGTTATAATCCTTTGACAGAGAATGTTAACAATTAAATATTACTGATTATGGTAGAAACAATTTTAGGTTATCTTGGCTTGGGCTTGGTATTGGCTTTGGCCGGAATCGGAAGTGCAATCGGAACATCGACGGCAGGAAACGCCGCCGAGGGCGGATTGAAGAAGCGTCCCGAGGCTTCGGGCAATTTTATGGTGCTGTCGGCACTGCCGGCAACGCAGGGTATCTACGGCTTTGTGGCCTTTTTTATGATGCTCGGCAAGTTGCAGGCTGACGCGTCGCAAGGTCTGTTGATTTTCGGCATTGGCCTGTGCGTAGGTGCTGTCTGCTTGATTTCGGCAATCCGTCAGGGGCAAGTCTGCGCCAATGGCATCGTGGGTGTCAGCCAGGGCCACGATGTGTTCACTAACACACTGATTTACGCCGCCTTGCCTGAATTCTACGCAATTCTTGGCCTTGTAGGTGCGCTGATGATTTAGTTCGTTTATTTCGGTTTTAATCGGGAAAAACGGTTAGATATTAAAACGTGAAGGGGCGAATAACATTCGCCCCTTCGTTTTTTTTTCTCTGTATCGTTCAATTTTACAAAAGTATTTTTTACTTTTATCGTCAAATAAACTTAATACCACACATAATATGAACGGAACAAAACTCGCCATTGCGGCAGCGCTCACAAGCATTTCGCTGACAATCAGCGCACAAGAAGAGTGGCGCAATCCACAAGTGAATCAGATAAACCGACTTGAACAGCACGCCGACTATTTTGCTTTCAGCAGTGCCGATGACGCAAAAAACGGCGACAAGACGCTGGCAGCCAATTATTTATCGATTGAAGGCCAATGGAAATTCAATTGGGTTGAGAATGCCGACCAACGGCCGACAACATTCTTCCAAACCAACTTCGACGACTCGCAGTGGGGCACGATGCCCGTTCCTGGGTTGTGGGAACTCAACGGCTACGGCGACCCCGTCTATACCAACGTGGGCTTTCCCTGGGGGCCGTTCTCGGGAAACAACGCGCCCGAAGTGGGCACGCAGCACAACCACGTGGGCTCGTACCGCCGAACAATCGCCATTCCCGACAACTGGGCTGGGCAGAACGTTGTAATACACATTGGCTCAGCAACTTCGAACGTCTATTTGTGGGTGAACGGCAAGTTTGTAGGGTACTCTGAAGACAGCAAAGTGGCCGCCGAATTCGACATTACCAAATACTTGAAAAAGGGTGATAATCTGTTTGCTATGCAGATTTTCCGCTGGTGCGACGGCTCGTATCTCGAAGACCAAGATTTCTGGCGCTTTGCGGGCATTGCGCGCGAGTGCTATCTCTACTCGCAGCCCAAAGTTCACGCCAACGACGTGGAGATTGTCCCCGACCTGACCGACAACTACACCAACGGCGCACTCGACATTACCGTGAAAACTTCGGGTAGCGCAAAAGTGAAGGCAACGCTCTTTGATAACGCTGACAATCAGGTATTTTCGGCCAATTTGCAACCGAAGGGCAAGAACACCTTCGAGCTTTCGCAGAAGTGCGGCGCAGTGAAAAAATGGTCGGCTGAAGAACCGAATCTCTATTCGCTCGAAATCACCATTCTCGATAATAAAAACGCTGTTCTTCAGGTGATTAGACAAAATGTCGGCTTCCGCAAAATTGAGCAGAAAACCGATTTGGGACAGATTTGGGTGAACGGCAAGCCCGTTCTCATTAAGGGCGTCGACCGCCACGAACTCGACCCCGACTATGGCTACTGCGTGCCGCGCTGGCGTATGGAGCAGGACGCAAAGATTATGAAAGAGATGAACGTGAATGCGGTGCGCACCTGCCACTATCCCGACGACCCGTACTGGTACGAACTCTGCGACCGCTACGGCTTTTATATGGTGAGCGAAGCCAACCTTGAGTCGCACGGCCTGATTTACACCGACCGCTGCCTGTCGCACAACGAGACGTGGCTGCAGGCCCACCTTGAGCGCAACCAACGCGCCTTCGAGACCTACAAAAACCACCCCGCCATAATTTTCCTGTCGCTGGGCAACGAAGCAGGTCCTGGCAAGAATTTCGAAGCGTGCTACAAGTGGCTCAAGGAGCGCCAATCGAGCCGCCCCGTGCAGTACGAACCCGCTGGTCTTAAGGAGTTTACCGATGTTTTCTGTCCGATGTATGCCGATTATGGCACGATGGAGCGCTACGCCAACGACCCGAAGGCCTACCGCCCGCTCATTCAGTGCGAATACTCGCACGCGATGGGCAACTCGTGCGGCGGGTTCAAGGAGTATTGGGACCTGATTCGCAAATATCCGAAGTTGCAGGGCGGTTTCATTTGGGACTTTGTCGACCAAGCGCTGCACCGCCGCCACGCCGACGGCACGCTTGAGTACACCTACGGCGGCGACTACAACAACTACGACGCCACCGACAACAATTTCAACTGCAACGGCCTCATTTCGCCCGACCGCGTGCTCAATCCGCACGCCTACGAAGTGAAATATTTCTATCAGAATATTTGGACCGAACTTGTTGATATTAAGCAAGGTACAATCAAAATCTCGAACGAGAACTTCTTTACCGACCTTTCGAAATATTATGCCGAATGGAACATCGAAGCCGACGGCAAATGCATCCTGGCTGGCATTGTGTCCGATATCAAAGTTGAGCCGCAATCGTCTGCTAATGTGCAACTTGGGTTCGATGGCAGCCGCATTCCCGCTCAAGGCGATGTCTTTTTCAATATCAAATACAAACTGAAACAGGCCGACGGCATTCTGCCCGCAGGCTCGCAAGTGGCTTACGACCAATTGGTTATCGCGGAAGCGGAACTGAAAGACGCCTTCGCTGAAAGCAAAAAAACGATTGCCGTGGACACTTCCTCACCCAAAAAGACAATCATTAAAGGCGAAAACTTTGAATATCAACTCGATGAAGCGAATTTCTTATGCAGCATTGTTATTGACGGCCGCCAATATTTGAAAGACGGCAGCACACTGCGGCCCAACTTCTGGCGCGCCCCGACTGACAACGACTACGGCGCACGTTTGGAACGGCGGTTCGAAGCGTGGGAAAACGCTTCGTGCAAACCAAAGCAAAGTTCGGTTTCCTATGAAAACACAATTTTGAAAATTGAAACTGATTATCAGGTTGTTGCCGCAAATTCGGAGCGGCTTGGTGATTTAACGCTCACCTACCGAATCAACGAAAAGGGACAGATTGCTGTGAATCAAAAATTTACGCCAAACAACGATGCCAAGGCAAAACCCAATCTGTTCCGCTTTGGAATGCGGTTGGAGATGCCCGAAACATTCGACCGCATCGACTATTTCGGCCGTGGCCCTGTTGAGAACTACGCCGACCGCAAACTGTCGCAACCTATCGGCCATTTCGCGCAAAGCGTTGACGAACAATACTATCCATACATTCGTCCGCAGGAGACTGGCACCAAAAGCGACCTGCGCCGCTATGCCATCACCGACGTTGCGGGCCGCGGATTGCAGTTCACATCGACGAAACTTTTCTCGGCATCGGCTCTGCCATACACAATGGAGAACCTTTGTCCCACAAAGGATAAGCGCCAATACCACTCAACCGACCTGAAAACCGAGCACCTGACGGCCGTCTGCATCGACGGAGCGCAAATGGGAATGGGTTGCGTGAACTCGTGGGGCGCCTGGCCGCTGCCGCAGTACTGTCTGCCTTTCGGGCCGTACGAGTTTGAGTTTGTGATTACGCCTGTGAAATGATATTTTTGCGGCGTTTAACGCTGACAAAAATCGGAAAATGGGAAAGATAACCACTCGCGAGAAGCAGATTTCGAGAACAAGTTTCATCGGCATTGCCGCCAATCTGCTGCTTGCCACATTTAAGGCGATTGTGGGCCTGATGGCCAACTCAATAGCCATTTTGCTCGACGCCGTCAACAACTTGAGCGATGCGCTCTCGTCGGTGATTACCATTGTGGGCATCAAACTTGCACACCGCAAGCCCGACCGCGAGCATCCGTTCGGCTACGGGCGGATTGAGTATTTCAGCGCCATCCTGATTGCAGGGCTTGTGTTTGCGGCTGGCGCGGCATCGCTCATCGAGTCGGTTAAAAAGATTATCGACCCAGTGGTGCCCGAATACTCTGCGGTGACAATTGTGGTGATTGTGGTGGCCATTGCAACCAAGTTAGTATTAGGCAGATACGTCAAACGCCAAGGCGAGCGTTTCAGTTCCGATGCGCTGATTGCCTCGGGTGCCGACGCCCTGCACGACGCCGTCATTTCCGCATCAACACTCGTGGGCGCCGCCATAACGCTGATTTTCGGTCTGGCGGTCGACGGCATAATCGGTGCGGTGATTTCGGTGTTCATCATCAAATCGGGTATCGAACTGTTTATGAATCCGTTGAACCAAATATTGGGCGCCCGCACCAACAGCGAGACTACGCAAAGTATGAAAGCCGATATCGCTGGATTTGAGGGCGTTATCGGTGTTTACGACCTTGTTCTGCACAACTACGGCCACGACCGCGCTGTGGGTTCGGCACATATTGAGGTTGACACGACAATGACCGCTCGCGATATTCACTTGTTAACCAAACGAATACAGCGCCAGATTGTGATGAAATATGGCGTTTTCCTAACCATCGGCATCTACGCCACCGACAGGCAAAACGGCGAATACGGATTGATGCAGAGCGACATACGCAGCATTGTGTCGAATTTCGACGGTGTGCTGCAAGTGCACGGCATTTTCATCGACACAAACTCAAAACTAATTTCATTTGACGCGGTAGTCGATTTCAAAGTGAGCGACAAACTGGCTTTGCGCCAGCAAATTGCCGATGCCGTTGTGCAGAAATATTCAGGATACGAAGTCGAGATAAATTTCGATATTGATTACAGCGATTGAGAACCGCTTGTCGCTTGATTATCAGACACTAATACATCATTCCGAACATCCAAAGCGGAATACGGTTTTGCGCGGCCGATTGTGAGAATATGGCGCAAAAAAGAATGTTTGGAAACACTAAATTTTTCTTAAAAAATGTTTGTAAACACTTTCTTTGAGCAAGAAAGATGTTTGGAAACATTTTTTGAGTTTGATTTCCATTTTATGATTTCCATTTTATGATTTCCATTTTATGATTTCCATTTTATGGAAAAACATTCAGTGTGGGCATAAAAAAAGCACCCTCATCGGGTGCTTTTTCTATCTGAACCTATTGTTATTAAACAAGTTTCAAGTCTTTCAAAGCATTCACGTTGCCGCGAACCGACTCGGCGCTGGCTTTGAATTTGGCTTTCTCGTCGGCATTCAGGTCGAGTTCAACAATCTTCTCGATACCGTTCTTGCCAAGGATTACAGGAACGCCAATGCAGAGGTCTGACTCTCCGTACTCGCCCTCGAGCAGAACCGAGCAAGGAATCATCTTCTTCTGGTCGTGGATGATAGACTCAACAACGAATGCTCCAGCCGCACCTGGTGCGTACCAAGCCGATGTGCCGAGCAGACCAGTCAGCGTTGCGCCGCCAACCATTGTCGATTTAACAACCTCGTCGAGTTTCTCGGCGCTCAGGAAGTTGCTTACAGGCATTCCTTTGTAAGTTGCAAAACGAGCCATCGGAATCATTGTGGTGTCGCCGTGGCCGCCGATTACAAAGCCCTCAACCTCGTTGGCGTTGCAGCCAAGAGCCTGCGACAGGAAGTATTTGAAGCGCGAGCTGTCGAGTGCGCCACCCATACCAATCACGCGGTTTTTCGGCAACTTGAGAGCCTTGAGCGCAAGGTAGGTCATTGTGTCCATCGGGTTCGAGATGCAGACGATGATGGCGTTTGGCGAGTACTTCAGAAGGTTTTCGGCAACGCCCTTAACAATGCCAGCGTTGACGCCCAGAAGTTCCTCACGGGTCATACCTGGCTTACGAGGAATACCCGAAGTGATTACGCAAACATCAGAATTGGCGGTTTTGGCGTAATCGTTGGTGCAGCCAACCAGACGGGTGTCGAAACCCAGCAGTTGCGCTGTCTGCATCATATCCATTGCCTTGCCTTCCGAAATGCCCTCTTTGATGTCGAGCATTACAACCTCATCGGCTACCTCATTGAATGCAAGCACATTGGCGCACGTTGCACCCACATTGCCTGCTCCTACTACTGTTACTTTACTCATAACTATAATTTTTTAAACAAAATCAATTTTCCGCCTTTGTTAAAAGGTTCGCAAATATATAAAATTTAGGAATTAGGATTCAGGAATTAGTTGTGCCGATTTTTATTCAATTGACAGTTGAAAATTGAGAATTGAAAATTGAGAATTGAAAATTGAAAGTATCCACTAACATCTATTACTATAGTGCCCAATACCCAACACCTAATGCATAGTGCCTAATGCCTAGCGCCTTAATACTAATATTCCAATCAATCAACCATTTACCATCTTTACCAAAACTTTTTTCAAAAAAAATCACATTTCCTCTTGCACATATCAAAATCAGATTTACTTTTGTACTGTTATATCACACTATAACAGCATAACAGATGAGAAAACAAAACAGACATAATATTACAGACGCAAAAAATAGGAATCAAAATAGTACGGACGCGATTAATCGCATTCGTACAAATCAATCTAAAGGACGCGATTAATCGCGTCCCTACGAAACAATCTAAACACTAAACTTTTAACCTTCTAAACCTTTAAAGCAATGATACACGTAGAAAACCTGACCTTCTCTTATTCGAAGAAGAAAACCGTGTTCAACGGGCTGAACCTTGACATTCCCACGGGCGGCATTACTGGTATTCTGGGCCCCAACGGCGCTGGAAAAACCACGCTCTTGAAACTCTTGACTGGCCTGATGTTCCCCAAATCGGGCACTATTAATGTGATGGGCGACACGCCTGGCGACCGTCTGCCGCGATTCCTTGAAGAACTCTACTATGTGCCCGACGAGTTTATGATTCCCGCCATTCGCGGAAATCGCTTCGCCGAACTCTACAAACCGTTCTATCCGCGGTTCGACTCGGCGCAGTTCGACCGCCTGCTGACCGATTTTGAGGTGGAAACCGACGAGAAACTCAACAAAATGTCGCTCGGGCAGAAGAAGAAGTTTATGGTGGCCTTTGCACTGGCTACCAACTGCCGCCTGCTGGTGTTCGACGAGCCGACAAACGGAATGGACATTCCCGCCAAAAACGTATTCCGCAAGGTGGCGGCTGGCTCGCTGCGCGACGACCAACTGATGCTAATCTCAACTCACCAAGTGGCCGACATTAGCCGCCTGATTGACCGCGTGCTGATTATCGACCGCGGACAGGTTCTGCTCAACAGCACCACTTGGGACATTAGCCAACGCTACGCCTTTGTCACTACTGGCTCGGCCGACGGCGCGCTCTACGCCGAAGAAGCCCCTGGCGGCTTCCGTGCCGTGGTTCCCGCCAACGGCGAGCAAACTGAAATCGACCTTGAACTGCTGTTCAATGCGCGGAAGAACTTGAAATAGTGAGAAATTAGGATTTAGGATTTAGGAATTAGGAATTAGGAATTAGGATTTATGAATTACGATTCACCGATTCACCAATTAAACGATTAAACATTCAAAAACTATGAACACTAATTTCGATAAGCAACGTTTCGGCAAGTGCTTGAAATACAGATTGACAGACCGATTTATGATAACATATTCCATTTTGTCGCTGGTTGTCTGCCTGCCGATGATGGGTGTGGTTTTTGCCACTGGTTCAACGTCTTTTCCGTTGATGATGTCGTGCGTATATACTATGCTTTTCGGTGTGGTTTTGGCAACAAACAAACATTTCGACACGCTGCTGCCTGCCACGGCGTTTGAGAAATTCGCAAGTTTCTGTGCTGCAGTGGCTATTTATGTTGCTGCAATTTTTGCGGTTGTGGGCTCGGCAACGCTTGTGTTGGCTGCCACGGGAATGCAGCGCAACCCCGATTTCCCAACTGTCCGTTTTGGCTCTGCCTTGATGGCCGTTTTTGCTTCGATGCCGATTGGCGTAATGGTCGGCAACTTGCGGCGTATCAACACGCAGAGCGCGGGACTTGCAATGATTATACCGATGCTTGTTGGTATAGCGCTGATTTATCTCTCTTGGAAATTCACCGCGCTTTGGATGCTATTGGCAATGGCTGCCGTCGGGCTTGTGCTGTGGTATCTGGCCTACCGTGGCTACTGCCGCCGACAAGTGAGTTGAGAAATTAGTTAGGATTTAGTCCCGATAGTTATCGGGATTAGGAATTAGGATTTCAACTTGTTAAACCTGTTCAACTTTTAAACTATGAATCAGACATTCTGCATAAAACGTTTTTGCCGCTATGCGTGGTTCATTCTGTCGATGAACCGATGGTATTACGGCATTGCGCTGGTGTTCTTCACAATTCCCGCCACGGTGCTGTCACTGTGCAGAGTGGCGGAATGGCCTGTTGCGAGTTTGGTGGCAACCGCGTCGTTATGCTTGAGCGTTGCGCCATTTGCCGATTTGACCACATTGGGCGGTTTTGCGCGGCAGATAGCCATTCCCGCTTCGTGGTTCGAGAAACTGATTGTTGAAGTTGCCGCCCGTTTTTGGGTGCTTGCTATTCCGTTCGGAATCCACGCCATAGGTTACGCTTTCGGATTCAACGGAATCAGTTCGGTCTTCGCCGATGGCTTTTCGCTTCCAACCCTTGCCGCAATGCTGATTTGGACAACTACAATGTTTTTCTGTTTAAATTTCAACAAAGGAAAAGGCAGAAATCTTACAACAGGGAAAGATGTGAACACAATTAATTGGCCTTTAGCAATTTGTATGGCACTTCAAGGCCCAAATCTTGTAAATTTGCCAAATATTTGGAAATTCTCACCCACTGTCACCAACATTTTGCTGGTTACGAGCGCGGCATTCTTTTTGGCGGCTCTGATTGTATTCCGCAGGAAACGCATTAAATAAACTTCAGAATTATGAACCAAACATTTAACCTAAAACGCTTCCTACGCTACACACGGTTTATCCTGTCGATGAACCGCTGGTATTACGGCATTGTGCTGGTGCTGTTTATCATTCCTGCAACACTTTTAGTTATGTTCCGTGTTGATTTGGGTGATAATGTTGCAATGCGGCTAATTGGCGCACCCACACTTATGTTCAGCATTGTTCCGTTTGTTTTCAATACAAAATATGGTGGTTTGGCGCGGCAAATTGGTGTTCCTGCGTCGTGGTTGGAAAAATTTTTGATTGAGAGTGCTGTCAAGTTTTCACCAATTGCCATTCCGTGGGGCATTCACGCTGTGGGCTGTGCTGCTGGAGTGAACGGCATTTCAGGTTACTTTACTGACGGGCTTGGAATACCTAATATTGTTGAGTTGATGCTTTTGGCGTTGTTGTTTGGTCTTATCTGTGTTCTCGATTCTGGCAAGCAAGGTAAAAGTATGTCAGGCGCAAAAATGGTGGGGTCAAACTGGTTAATGGCAATCGGTATTGGAGCACTTCAAGGAAGTAATACTGCTGCAGTGCCTTTTATACACGGTTTTTCAAAATTCTCGCCAATCACTACTAATATCGTGATTTTGCTGGATGCGGCACTGTTCATTACAATATTTCTCTTGTATCGCCGCCGCCGAGTTAAGTAATATGTGTCATTTATTCGATTAAAACTATGAATCAAACATTTAACCTAAAACGATTTTGCCGCTACGCTGTTAGTTATCTGCGTGTAAATAAGTGGTATCTGCTGATTATGGCAGTGCTGTTTATGGTTCCGGCCACAGTGCTGTCGGTGTTGTCAACCCCTGAGCCCGACGGAGTGCGTTTCCTGCTGGCTTTTGGCGTGATAGCGGTGGCCTGTCGCAGCAATCTGCCCGACAGCTCAATGCGCCATTTGGTTGCCGAATCGTCGGTTGTCGAGAAGTTCGTCACCGAAACAGTTATCAAAATCGTCTATGTGGGAATCCCGTTTGCAGTCCACGCGGTACTGGCCAAACAACTTTTCACTGACGGTTTCGAAGTTGATTATCTTATTCTTTTGTGGGCTATGATCTGGGCCGTAACTGCCTTGCTGACACCAAAATATGGTTCAATCAACACTGAATCGGCAAGAAATAAGATACAGAGAGTCTTGATTTGTCTGTATTGCTTCACGTATATCTCATTAATTCTAAACCGTTACTCAAATCTCTCTTTCACTATAGAAACATCTATGCCATATCCGCTATGGGTGAATATTGTGCTTTTGATTGTGGGAACTGGGCTGTTATGTCTGTCGTATTATCTTTATAATAAGCGTTTTGTCGATTATGACAAATATTGATGATTATAAATCAACTATGCCTTGAAAACTAAACTTTTGAACTTTTAAATGGAATTTAAAGAGCAAAAAGGCATATTTCAACAGATTGCCGACCGCATTTGCGACCGCATATTGCAGGGCGAGTTGAAGGCGGGCGACAAACTGGAATCGGTGCGCGAACTGGCGGTGGCCATTGGTGTGAACCAAAACACCATTATGCGCACCTACAGCGAGTTGCTGCGCGACGGCATACTGAGCAACCAACGCGGCATTGGGTTCTTTGTTTCGCCCGAAGCCCGCGACATAATCCTGGCCAAACGCCGCAACGAGTTCTTTAACAACGATTTGCCCCACATTGCCCGTCAAGCACGGCTGCTCGGCATTTCGGCAGAAGAGATTATGGGGAGATTGAAAATTGAAGAATGACAATGAACATAGGTATCGATTCACCGATTCAACAATTCACCGATTCAACCTGTTCAACAGCGAAGCGTTTAAACTCGTTAAACTTCTAAACTTTAAACTTTATACATTAATCTTTAAACTATTTTAAAATGAAAAAGTTAGCATTATTTCTGATGATGGCTGCAATGTCAGCCGCAAGTACGAGCGCTCAACCGGGCGGCTCAAAATCCGGGTTGCTCTTCGCCAACGCTTCCATTCCCGCCGACGCGCGCTGCGAGTTGAAGTCGGGCATAATCAAGTTCGATGCTGTGACTCAGGGTATTAAGGTGGAAACCACGCAGTATTTCGACGACTACGGCAAGAAGCAGGCCGCAGTCGCCGTGGTTGACCAAGGAATGGTGAAAACCGAAACCAAAACGCTGCAGTTCGAAGACACCATTTACCAAATCGATGTGGCTATGAAAATGGGGCAGAAAATCATTTCACCCGAAAAACCCATTAATTATCTGCAACTTACGCCCGATGTGATTGAAAAATACAAAATTCAGGAAGTGGGCACCGAAACCATTGCAGGCCGTCAGTGCAAGAGATATTCGGAGCAGATAACGCAGATGGGGCAGACCGTCAACGTTGAGGTGTGGATATGGAAAGGCATTGCGCTGAAGTCGGTTATGAAGCTGGGCGACACGGAGATTATGAACCAAACCGCCACCGAAGTTCAGGAAAACGCCACTATCGACCCGAAAGAGTTCGTGGTTCCCGAAGGCGTGACAATGATGTGATGAATTTGAGACTGGCAAACAACTAACCATTGTTCCTGTTAATTGTCTGACAGGCAATTATCTTGCAGCAGCGGATGAGCGACAAGCCTTCCGCTGCATTGTTTTCGGGTGGCGATGTCGAGTCCGAAAACCATTCAAAAACATTATTGCAAAGAAAGTCAGAGGTTCAATGTTGCACCAACAATAAAAAGCGTACTTTCGCAGAAAAATTCAACGTTATGAACTTTTTAGACAGAAACGAATTCAATTTTGCACCAGCGCCGCAAGTGCTGGAAGCACTAAAAAACTTTGATACACAAAAACTTGGCTTTTACACCCGAATCTACGACGAAGGCAAGAAGAGCATTTTTTCGGTTTTTCTTTCGGAAGAATACGGAATTGACGAGAAGCAGATTATGCTCGGCTACGGTGGCGAAGACCTGCTGAAGGAAGCCGTGCACTACTTCCTGACCCTGCCCGACCACAACCGCCTAATGCTGGTGCCGAAATTCTCGTGGTGGTACTACAAGTCGATTGCCGACGAAGTTGACGGCCAGACGGTTCAGTATCCGCTCTACGAAGACGGCGACACCTACCGCTACGACCTTGACGCGCTCAAGAAAATGCTGCACGAGTTGAACCCGAAAATTCTGCTTCTGGCGTCGCCCAACAACCCGACAGGCAACGCACTGACTCCCGAGCAAATCGAGAATCTTCTGCAGGAAGCCCCGAAAACGACTTATATAATTATCGACGAAGCGTATGCGTCATACGTGAACCGCGACAGCAGTTACATTAAACGCCTGGTCGACGAATTTCCCAATCTGCTGATTGTCCGCACGTTGAGCAAATTCTACGGTCTGCCTGGATTGCGAATGGGATTTGGCTTTACGGGCAACGGCTTGGGCAAATTCAACCGCTTCGGCAACAAGTATTTAGGCTACAACCGCATTTCGGAAGAACTGGCCATTGCCGCTCTCAAAGCCACCGACTACTACCGCAACATTGCCGACAGCATGAACGCCGACCGCCAGCGCTACGAGCAGGAAATTGGTGCGCTCACTGACTTCAAGGTTTACAAGTCGCAAGCAAACTTCATTCTGATAAAGTACCCTATAGAACTGAAAGAGCAATTGCAAACAGCCTTACAATCAGAAGATTACAAGATAAAGTTCATGAACGAGCCCGACATTAACACGCACCTGCGCATTACGCTCGGCCGTCCCGAACAGAACCGAATCGTTATCGACACCATTAAAAAAGTTGCTGGAAAATGAAAGCCTTAATCCTTGCCGCAGGCACCGCGTCGCGCCTTCGCCCGCTCACAGCCAGCACCCCGAAATGCCTTTTGAAGGTGAACGGGAAAACGCTTTTGGAACGGACACTCGACAATTTTATCAGCAACGGAATAACTGATTTTCTGATAGTTACTGGTTATTTGCAGGATATGATTCGCGATTTTGTCGCGCAGAACTATCCCAATCTCAACGTTAAGTTTCTCTGCAACAAGGATTACGCCACAACCAACAATATTTATTCGCTCTTTTTGGCCGAAGATTTTGCGTGCGGCAACGATTTTATCTTGTCCGACAGCGACATACTCTTCTCGAAGGACATAATTGCGGCGCTTCTGGCCGACAAAAATCCTGACGTTCTGGCAATGAACCGCCACGAACTTGGCGAAGAAGAAATAAAAATTATTTCCGACGCCGAACGCAATGTGCTCGAAATCAGCAAGGTTTGCAGCATTGAGAAAGCCGTTGGCGAATCGGTCGGGCTTGAGAAAATGTCGGCTGGCTATTCTGCTGCGTTGTACAAAGAGTTGCACCAAATGATTGACCGCGAAGGACTTTCGAACGTTTTCTACGAGAAAGCCTTTGAGCGCCTTATCCCGCAAGGGCACATTTTCAAATATCTCGACACCACCGATTTCTTCTCAATGGAAATCGACACCGTGGAAGACTACGAGCGAGTTAAAGATATGAAAATTTGATAGTTACACAATAATGAAAATAGTACTTTTTTGCGAGAACAAATACGCGATAGACATTCTGAACCCGATTCAGGAAGAAGCACAAAAAGATTCTGAAAATCAGATCCTTTGGTATGTTCACCAAAAGAAAATACCCGATTTTCCGTTGAAAGACGAAGTGAAATACACCAATTCAATTCAGGAAATCTACGATTTCAAACCTGAAGCCGTTTTCGTTCCTGGAAACATAGTGCCATACTACCTTTCGGGCGTGAAAATCCAGATATTCCACGGTTATGCCGCCGAGAAAAAAGACCATTGGGTTATCCGCCGCTATTTCGACACCTATTTCACTCAGGGGCCTTTTTTCACCGCAGGATTCGAGCGTCTTGCTAAAAAATACAAGGATTTTGAAGTGTTGGAAACTGGCTGGCCCCGTCAGGACTGGATTTTTCACCACAAAAACGATTTCGAGCAGCAGAAACAGGAACTACTCAAAAAATACGGCAAAAAAGAACTCGTGCTTTACGCCCCGACATTCTCGCCAAGCCTGACATCGCTGCCAAAGTTCAAAGACGGACTCGTCGATTTTGTTAACAATCAAGACGTTCTGCTGATACTGAAATTTCACCCGCTCACCAAAAAGGAGTGGATGGACGAATACCGCCAACTCGCTTCGGAGCAGAAAAACATGCTTTGGATTGAAGATTACACCGTCACCAAGTATATGCTGATGGCCGACGCTATGATAAGCGACACAAGTTCAACAATTTACGAGTTCTTGCTTTTGGACAAGCCTGTCATTACGCTCGATGCTGTTGCAAAGGACATCTATTGGAAAAACATCACCGACCCGATGCAACTTTCAAAGGCCTACGATGAGATTAAGGCCGACCCCAAACTGACAGAACTCCGCCAGTGGGTTATTAATAACTATGACCCATATACCGACGGCAAAGTGGCTCAGCGTATGCTTGAAGGCGCAAAAGACTTCATCGCACGTCATGGCGTTCCCGAAAAACGGAAACTCAACCTTTGGCGTAAATACACGAGTATCAAGACTTTCGGCAAAATCACTAAATAACAATGGACGAGAATAAAATTTCGGTTGTAATTAATACCTACAACGAGGAAAACTCGCTGGGCGAGATATTGGAATATCTGAAAGACTTCGACGAGATTCTTGTCTGCGACATGGAAAGTACAGACAGTACCGTCAAAATTGCAGAAGAGTTTGGTTGTCGCGTGGTGACTTTCCCAAAAGGAAACTACAATATTGCCGAACCCGCGCGCGATTTTGCCATTCATTCAGCAAAATATCCTTGGGTTCTGGTGGTCGATGCCGATGAGATAATTCCTTCAGCATTAAAGGATTATCTCTATAATTACATTAAAACGGAAAACCCTGTGGAGGGGTTGTTCATTCCAAGGAAAAATTATGTGATGAACCGTTTTGTCAAGAATTCATATCCCGACTATCAGTTGCGTTTCTTTCTGAAAGACAAAATTACATGGCCGCCTTATGTTCATTCGCGTCCCGAAGTTGATGGCCGAGTAGAGAGAATTCCGTCTTCCAATCAGGCACTTGCAATGATTCACAAGTCGATGACGCTGCATACCAAAATCGCTAAAATGAACCTTTACACTTCGAACGAAATTGAAAAACGCCAAGGTGAGAGAGTTGGCATTTTAGGAATTTTTGCAAAATGCACGTTTCGGTTCATTAGGAGTTATATTTTCAAAGGCGGTATTTTTCAAGGAATTTCAGGGCTTGTGTTATCAATCAACGAGGCGAACTACAAGTTTTACACGCTTGTCAAGATTTGGGAGCACAACAATGCCAAGAAATATTTGGACGGCACTAAATAGATTGTTTTACAGATATTTATCAACTCCGTTCTCGCACCAGGTTAGTTCGTTGTCGATAACGTTTTTAATGGCTTCATTGTGTGCGCCTTCGTTTTCTTTCGACGACTCTTTGTGGTATAGGTGAAAGCAGATGCCGCCGTTTTTGAGGAATTTTTTCTTAACACCAGCAAAATGCAGGCGGTAGGCCAGTTCGCCGTCCTCGTGACCCCACGAAGTAAGGTCTTCGTTGTAGCCGTTCACTTTGATAATGTCATCTTTCCAGAAAGCCATGTTGCAGCCGCGCAGTTTGTTGATGCGTTTTCCGTAGCGCAGGGCAAGGAAATTTTGCAGCGGTTTAATGCGCAGTGAATTTACAATGTGGCTTCGCTGCATATATCTTAACTTTGGCTTAATGCTTTTATTGTCAAACATTTCCTGTGTGCCGTCAGGCAGAAGATAAACGCGGCTTCCGCAAACAAAAAAGCCTTTTTCGGCAAGCCTGATGTGGTCTTCAACAAAATGCTTTTCAAAAATGATGTCGCCGTCCGACTGTATAATGTAGTCGCTGCTGCAGCGCGCAAAGGCTTTGTTGCGGATTTGGCAGAGTTGGAATCCATTGTCTTCGTGCCAGACATGAACGATTTTTACATTCGAATTATCCGCGATTTTTTTTATCAAGTCAGCAGTTTCAGATGTGGAACCATCATCGGCAATGACAATTTCATCGGGGGCAACAGTCTGATTAAGAGCGCTTTTTAAACACAATTCCAAGTAGCGCGGGGTGTTGTATGTTGAAATGACAAGCGAAGTTTTCATTGTGGATTTGCATATGAATCTTGGCGCAAAAGTAAATAAATGCGGTGTGATGAAAAGTATTTTGGATATAAAAGCAGTTGATGCGGAATCATTTATTGTAAAAATCACCAATCATGTGAATTTTCTCATTCAGAGCATTGTAGTCGATTGAGTCTTGAGGCAGTTCGTTCAGGTGGGCGTCGGTTGCGAGGAAATATCCCGACGGGCGTTTTTCATAAATGTGATTTTTATGGATAAACGCAAAATTATCGCGGCTGCCGACCAGCATCCAATCGCGCAAGGTGCTGTCTGATAGCATTTTTCCACAACCGAAATCCCCGCAGTCATTCTCAAGCCCCAGATATTGTTTCAGCAGAGTGGGGCAGATATCGTAGTGCGAAGTGCGATAATTAATTGCTGCAGGCTGACAATCAGGAGAATACATTATAAGATTGGTGCCTATTTGAGCATCGGAAAAGTTGCCGTTGTGCCCCCAGAATCCCTTGCCGTTATCATCGAATTCCTGACCATGATCGCCGCAAATCAGTATAATCGAATTCTTCAGAAGACCTTTGCTTTCAATCTTTTGCAGAACCATTCCCACAAGAGAGTCCACTTGATAGACAGCATTACGGTAGAGGTTGAAAAACGGTTCAAGAGCCATCTCTTTGTTGAGGAGTTTTGAGTAGTCGGCGAATTTCCACGATGGCTGAAATTTCCACAAGCGGTTTTCAGGCATCTCGTACGAATGGGCGAGGTCGTAGAAAAGCCAGGCGAAAAGCGGTTTTTCGGAGTCAGCGCTGTCGATGTAACTGATGAAATTTTGTGTCAGGTTGCAGTCGCGGTCGTAAACGGTTTTGCCAGTTGTTTCTGTTGCTATTTCGGGAAATATATGCAGCAAAACCCTGTTGAAAGCGGGATTGCGAAGCGACGCGCTGGGGAATGTTCGGACATTGTAGTCTAAATCTTTGAGCCTGTCCACAAAAATCGGACTAATGTTATTTTGCTCAAAATCATTCCAATAGTACGATGATAATGATGTGAATATAGTAAAAATGCTGCCTTTTGTGCCGTTGCTCGAACTGACGTGATTTGTATACTTGACGCACTTGTCGGAAAAATCAGCAATATGCGGAGTGTTCTCAGCGTTGAAGGTCCGTCGGTTCCATGCATCGATGACAATCAGAAAAATGTTCAGCGGAGTTATTGAATCGTTCCATACAAGTTCCTTTTTGGGGTAGTTGAGGCTTCCGTCGTTGGTTTTTTCCTGTTGGATTTTCTGTAGGTCAACAAAGCCGTATTTGTCAAAATTCGTGTTCGCGCTTGTCGGATAATAATAAGGAATGGCTTCGGTGCATTTTATGATTGTGCTGTTGAGCGATGCGGAGCAGTAGGCGTAAATGAGGTTTGCCGAAATCACGCAGACTATGAGCGCCACAATTGGTTTCCATGCGCGGTATGTCTTGTTTCTGAAAACTTTGGACGATTTTAGAATCAGAATGATGTTTATGGCGATGATGGCTGCGGCTACGGCGAACGATTTCAGTTTCAAACTGATGTCGAAAACAAAAATCTGACTGGCTGCAGGACCTGTCAAAAGGCTTAACACAAAGCCGTTTATGTGGAATCGGTAGAAGGCGAAAACAAAATAATCGATAATGACTGCGATTTGCAGAATGGCGGCAATCACAGCAAATACGATGTCGGCCACGGTGTCTTTTTTAAAGAGAATCCGCAGTAGAAAGTTTATGATGCCTGGCGCGAGCATGACAATCGCGCTGTGGCAGATGGCGGACAAAACTATGTAGAGAACCGCAAAAAAATAGAGTTCAACGCCGCAGTTGGCGATGGTTGTCAAAATCAGGGCCACGCATAGTAACGGTGTGGCTACAAGATAGTTGGTGAATGAATTTCTAAGTTTGTCTTTCATTGTTCCATATTCTGGTTTTGCGCAAACCATTCAGTAAGGATTTATTCTTTCACGGTCAGACCATTATCAATCATCCGCATGTGATATTGCTGAATTTCAGCCTTTAACAGATTAAGCATTTTCTCTTCTTGTTGCGGGAACTGCCCCATGAGATTGTTTTCCAGAAAAACATCTTCGGCAGGTTTGAAAAGGCCTGTTTCTTTCCTGCCGTCGAATTGGAGGAACAGTCCGTCCATTTCAATCTGGTAGAGCGGCTCGCTGAAATTCACAACGTAACCTGTTGTGTCATAGGCGTCAAAATATGAATTGCCAAATGCTATGTATGGCTTGTCAAAGTTCAGATAGTCCAAAATTGTTGGCGTGATGTCGGTTTGACAGAACAGTTTTTCCGAGATTTTTTTAATGCCGCCCTCGAGATAAAACACAATCGGCACTTTGAACGAGTTGCGGTCGGTTGAGTACTCTCGGTTTATGATTTGGTTAGTGTGGTCGGCCGTTATGACAAAAAGCGTGTTCTTGAACCATGGGTATTCTCTCATCTTGTTGAAAAACAGTCTGATGGCATTGTCGGTGTATTGGATGCACTTTGTTATCGGCTGCGGGCCTTCTTTGAATTGCTCCTTATACCTTTCGGGAATGCGGAACGGGCTATGTGAAGTTGCAGAGAAACAAGATGTTACGAATGGCTGTGGAATCTCGCCCATGCTTTTGGCGTAGTATTGCAGAAACTCCTCATCCCATATTGCCCAGTGGCCGTCGAAATCGTCCATTGCATTGAAACTCGAATCGTTACAGTATTCGGTCATACCGTAGTAATCCTGAAAACCAGCCAGGCGAGAGAAGTGAAGAAAACCCATGCTTCCGTTTGGCGCACCGTGGTAAAATGCTGAATAATAGCCTTTTTGCTTTAAAAGCGATGCAATGCTGTTCACTTTGTTGTTGGAGTACATTCCCATGAAAAAGTGGTCGGTGAGGTAGGGGATTCCCGCCAGAATTGACGGCATGGCATCAATCGACTTTCGTCCTGTGGCAAACGAATGAGTGAATGTAAGTCCTTCATTATAAAGTGAATCCAAAAACGGAGTGTAGCCCTCGTTGCCATTGAAAAATCCCGAATACTCCTTGCCGAAACTCTCCAAAATTAGAATCACAACGTTCATGTTTTTGAACTCGCCTTCTGGTTGTGGATTGTGAACGGGCGAGTAGATTTTCTCCAATTCATCTTGCGGAAAATACTCAGGATTGGTGAACGATATTTTGCCGATTGTGCGGATAATGCAGTACGGCGTGTTTAGGACTATGGCCGACTCGTTGCTTTTCTTGATGTACTCGTTGGCGTTGTTCATGTTCATCGGTCGATGGTCGTTGTCGATAAAGAACGAACCTCGGATTCCAGCCATGAAAAGGTAGATGCAGAACAACGTCGCGGGAAGCGTTTTCAGACTGTATCTATTTGATGTAAAGTCGGTTGCAGCCACTTTTGGATTGTAATACAATTTGATGACGGCAAAAATCAAAGCGGCGGCGGCAATGGTCAGGTACCAGTAGTCGATGAGTCCGCCGAAGAAGATTCCCGCCAGATTGTTCTCGTTCTCAAATTCGTGAAAGAACGAGAAATTGGTGCGGCGTGAGTTGAAAGGAAAGAATGCCGAGTCGAAAATATTTGCTGCAACTCCTATCGATATTGGTGTGATAAACAGATATTTAACCACTTTTCGATAGCGCTCGCCAAAGACAAATTTGAACGGTAGAATCATCATAATCAGGCACGGAAACGTGAGATAAAAAATGGCGGCAAAGTCATATTTTATACCACCTCTGAAAAGTGTCAGATAATGAGATGGTTCGATTCCGTTGTAAAAAGTCTGGTTGGCCGCCACGAAAATCACGCGGCACAGAAAGAAAACAGCAAACGCGAGGCCATAATTCACCGCGTATTGCATTATTGGATGTTTAATTATCTGTTTTACTGGCATTTCAATGTAAATTTCATGCTTCAACAATGGCGTGTAATCTAATCGCCATTTGTTGTTGCAAATGTAAAATTCGTTTATTTATTGACGCCCATTTGTCGGCAAATAATTGTTTTAGAGTTCAAAAAATTAAAAAAGTAAATTTTACTTTTTAATTCCGTTTCCGTTACCGATATTTGTGTAATTTTGGACATACGCATAATTGGAAAATGATATGAAACAACTCAATAAGAACACCGCCGCGGTCAAAACCTACACCGAAAAGGTGATTCAGTTTGGCGAAGGGAATTTTTTGCGCGCTTTCGCGGATTGGATTATCTGGCGGACCAATCAGAAGACCGATTTCAACGCGTCGGTGGTGGTGGTGCAGCCGCGGGCTGGCGGCAAAGTGGCAATGCTCAACGCTCAAGACGGACTTTATCACCTTAACCTTCAAGGACTTGACGGCGGCAAAACGGTCGATAGCATTGATTTGATTGACGTTGTGAGCCGCGGAATTGACCCGTACATTGATTTTGACGCCTACCTGCGCCTGGCCGAGCAGCCCGAAATGCGGTTCATAGTCTCGAACACCACCGAAGCGGGCATTGCCTTCGACCCCGCGTGCAAGTTCACCGACAAGCCTGCGCTCTCGTTCCCTGGCAAACTGGTGCAGTTGCTTTACCACCGCTTCGAGCATTTCAAAGGCGACCTGTCAAAGGGCTTCATTATTCTGCCGTGCGAACTTATCTTTCATAACGGCAAACACCTGAAAGAGTGCATTTTGCAATATATCGACCATTGGAATCTTGGCAACGGGTTCAAAACGTGGTTCGAGACGGCGTGCTCGGTTTACAGTACGCTTGTCGACCGCATTGTGCCTGGCTATCCGAAAGACAACGCCGACGCGATTAAGGAACGTATCGGTTTTGATGACAATCAGTTGGTTGTGGGCGAAGTTTTCCACCTGTGGGTGATTGAAGCGCCTGAATCGCTTTCGCGAGAGTTCCCTGCCGACAAAGCGGGGCTGAACGTGCGTTTTGTGCCGTCGGAAGCGCCGTACCACGAGCGCAAGGTAACGCTCTTGAACGGTCCGCACACGGTTTTGTCGCCTGTCGGTTACCTTTCGGGGCTCAACACCGTGCGCGAGTGCTGCACCGACGAACTGATTGGCCAATTTGTTGACCGCGTGATGTTTAGCGAACTTATGCCCACTCTGAACCTGCCCGAAGACGAGTTGCGGCAGTTTGCGCTGGCCGTGAAGGACCGCTTCAACAATCCGTTTGTAAAACATTATGTTACAAGCATTATGCTCAACTCGTTCCCGAAATTCAAGACGCGCGACCTGCCTGGCCTGAAAACCTATCTTGAGCGCAAAGGCGAGTTGCCGAAATGCATTGTGCTTGGTCTGGCGGCCATTTGCACCTATTATAAAGGTGGCCGCCGCGGTAACGATGAAATCGTGCCCAACGACGCACCCGAAATTCTCGATTTGCTCAAAACACTTTGGGCAACAGGTAGTTGCGCCGAAGTTGCGAAGGGCGTTCTGGCCGCAAAAGATTTGATTTGGGGCGAAGATTTGAACTCAATTCCTGGACTTACCGACCTGTTAACCAACTATTTGGAACTGATTCAAAAGTCGGGGATGCGCGAGACGGTTAAATCGGTTTTGTAATTATGGCACAATATATTCGAATCAATCAGGCTGATAATGTGGCGGTTGCGCTTGCGCCGCTTAAGGCTGGCACGCCAATCGACATTGACGGCGTTGTCTTGCGCGACGATATTCCCGCAGGGCACAAGTTCGCGCTCTGTAATCTCGCTCAAGGCGAAAACGTTGTGAAATATGGCTTTCCAATTGGGCACGTGATGCGCGCGGTCGATGTGGGCTGCCATATCGACCATAACGTTTTGAAAACCAATCTCGAAGGCGTATCGGAATATACTTACACGCCGAATCTTACTGAAATTGAACCTGTCGCCGCAAAACGCTCATTTAAAGGCTTTAAGCGTGCAAACGGCGATGTCGGCATACGGAACCAAATCTGGATAATTCCGACGGTGGGCTGCGTGAACGGAATCGCGCAGAAACTTGCCGAACGTTTCAGCGCCGAAGTGGCTGGGCGGATGGGTAGCGTTGACGCAATTGTTGCATTTCCACATAATTACGGTTGTTCGCAACTCGGCGGCGACCACGAGAACACACGCAAAATCCTGCGCAATATGGTGCTGCACCCCAACGCTGGCGGCGTGCTGGTGGTTGGCCTGGGCTGCGAGAACAACCAAATGTCGGCTTTCCGCCCGATGCTCGGCAATATCGACGAAAGTCGCATAAAAATGTTTGAAGCACAGAAAGTTAGTGGCGATGAAGTGGAATACGGACTCGGGCTTTTGCGCGAGATTTTCGCCGTCTGCTCTAAGGATGTCCGCCAAGATGTGCCTATGTCGGAACTGCGTGTGGGCCTGAAATGCGGCGGTTCCGACGGGCTGTCGGGCATAACGGCCAACCCGCTTCTGGGCTTGTTCAGCGACTGGCTGGTGGCGCAGGGCGGAACAACCGTCCTGACCGAAGTGCCCGAGATGTTCGGTGCCGAAACAATCCTGATGAGCCGCTGCGAGAGCCGCGTCGTTTTCGACAAAACGGTTGCTCTCATTAACGATTTCAAAAGTTACTTTATCGCTAATAATCAGCCTGTTTACGAGAATCCGTCGCCTGGGAACAAGGCTGGCGGCATATCGACGCTCGAAGAAAAATCGCTCGGCTGCACGCAGAAATGCGGCAAGAGCACCGTCCGCGACGTGCTGGCCTACGGCGACCGCCTTGAGCGCCGCGGTCTGAACCTTTTGAGCGCCCCTGGCAACGACCTTGTGGCAAGCACCGCACTGGCCGCAAGTGGCTGTCAATTAGTGCTTTTTACCACTGGCCGCGGAACGCCGTTCGGCACTTTTGCGCCAACGCTGAAAATCTCGACCAACACGCCGCTTTTCGCCAACAAGCCGAACTGGATTGACTTCAACGCGGGCGTAATTGCTGAAAATGAACCAATTGAGAATGTACTGCAGAGTTTTATCGAATTTGTGACCAGTGTGCTCGAAGGCGCACCGACAAATAACGAGCGGAACGGGTATCGCGAGTTTGCAATTTTTAAAACTGGGGTGACTTTATAATGGTGTGTCCTGACAGACAGAAATTTATGAATCGCACAGATGACACAGACCCGATGGGAACACAGATTTTCGCAGATATGAATTTTGAAAAAGATTAATTCTAAATAGATTAAAAAATCCACCGTTAGGCGGCCACAAAAAAAATACGCATAAATGACTATAATAGACGCACATAGCCACCTATGGCTGAAACAGGACACCGTGGTTGACGGGCAGCGGATTTACACCACAAACCGCGGCCGCTCGATGTTTTTCGATGGCGAGCGCCAAATGCTGCCGCCGTTTATGGCCGACGGACGCAACACCGCCGAAGTTTTCATTGCCAATATGGATTATGCGCAAGTGGGCGGGGCCGTTGTGGTTCAGGAAGTTATCGACGGTTACCAAAACGATTACCTTGCCGAAGTGGCGCAAAAATACCCCGACCGCTTCTTCGTCTGCGGAATGCCGCGGCTTGGTTTGGAATCGGTCGAAGCCGAAAAACTGATTACCGCCGACGATATTTTGAGCAACGTCAAAACCTTGTATTCGCGTGGTTTTAAGGGAATTGCGATTCCTGGGCACCGAGTCCGCCGTCCGCTGGCCGACCTTCTGCCTGCAATGAAGTTTATGGAATCGAACCAAATGATTTTCTCGATGTGCCTTGCCGACGACGAAAGGCAGATTGCAGAATTTCAGCAACTTATAGCGGAATGTCCGAACTTGAAAATCGCAATCGGGCACTTCGGGCTGGCGACCACCAAAAATTGGAAAAATCAGATTCTTCTGGCGCGAAACACGAATGTTTTTATCGAGTCGGGCGGCATTACCTGGCTGTATAACAGCGAGTTCTATCCGTTCAAAGGTGCAGTCGAGGCCATTCGCGTAGCGGCCGATTTGGTTGGCATTGAAAAACTGATGTGGGGCAGCGACTATCCACGCACCATTTGCGCCATAACCTATCGTATGTCGTACGATTTTGTGCTGAAAACCAACGAGTTGACCTATTCGGAAAAATCGGCCTTCCTTGGTGAGAATGCGGTTAAGTTCTACGGATTCAAGAATTTACCACAGTTACCTTACATTAAGAATATGTCAGAATGAAAAAGAATTCGGCCATACAAAACATTGAATTACGTTCGAAAATCTACACACTTCGGCAAACGCAGGTTATGCTCGATTTCGACCTTGCCGAAATTTATGGTTATGAGGTAAGAACTTTGAATCAGCAAGTTAGACGTAATATTGCTCGTTTCCCCGAAGATTTTATGTTCCAACTCACGCGCGAGGAAGTTGAATCCGTGAAATCACAATTTGTGACATTACGGCAAAATGCTGATTTTCAAGACATAGAAATCTTGAAGTCGAATAATGCTACTTCTAATAATGCAGATTTCGTGAAATCACAAAATGTGATTTCACCACAAATCATTGATTCACAACATTCTGACCGTAAAATGTCGCAATTCGTGAATACAACAAAAGATTCTCTTTTTGCAGGACAAGAAGGCGGCACCCGAAAACTGCCTTACGCATTTACAGAGCAAGGCGTGTATATGCTTGCAACGGTTTTGCGCGGCACTCTTGCCGAACAACAAAGCATATATATAATGCGGGCATTCAGAGAGTTAAAACATTATATGCGTGAAAATTTGCAGTTCGTTACGCGCAATGAGATGCAGTTGCTCACAAACTCATTGTTGACGATTTCGCAACAAAACATTTCACTCAAAGAGAAACAGGAAAAAACTGAAGCTGAAATCAAAAGAATCTATGAAAGCATTGACAAAATCAATGAAAATTTTGTGCAAGAAGTTGATTTTAAAAACTTTGTCATTTACAAAGGTGAGAAATTTGAAGCCGATGTAGCTTACACTGACATATACAAATTGGCCAATCAGTCAATTTATGTTATTGATAATTATGTAGATACTAAAACTCTCGAACTTTTAAAGCACAAGAAGAGGAATGTAAATGTCATTTTATTTACGCAGAACATTCACAGCCGAAATGGGTTTCTGACCAATGCCGAAGTTGCAGATTTCAATGCTCAATATCCGCAACTTACGCTCAAACCAAATCCTGATTGCCACGACCGTTTCATTATAATTGATTATAAATCAGCCTATGAAAAGGTTTTTCATTGTGGTGCGTCGAGCAAGGACGCAGGCAAAAATATTTGCGCCATAAACCAATTCGAAAACACCGCGTTACTATATCCTATTATAGATAAATATTTGACATTTAACGATATACATAATTTGTAACACAAGGCATTTGGAAGTTATTTTAAACTAAAAATATAACAACTTGAAACATAATAAATATGAAAGCAATTGAAATTCAAGCACCTGGCAACGTTGCGGTTGTCGATGTTGAAAAACCGACCGCAAAAAGCGGCGAAGTGCTGCTGAAACTCGGCTACGTGGGCTTTTGCGGTTCCGACCTGAACACCTATCGCGGCGGAAACGCAATGGTGACGTTCCCGCGAATCCCTGGGCACGAAATTGGCGCTACCATTGTTGAACTTGGCAGCGATGTGCCGTCGCAACTTAAAGTAGGACAGACGGTTACCGTCAATCCTTACACCAACTGCGGACACTGTGCGTCGTGCCGCCGCGGCCGTGTGAATGCCTGCGAAAACAACGAAACGCTTGGCGTTCAGCGCAATGGCGCGATGCAGGAATTTATCAGCCTTCCGTGGCAGAAAATCATTCCGTGCGGCTCGGTTTCGCTTCGCGATGCGGCTTTGATTGAGCCGATGAGCGTTGGTTTTCACGCTGTCGACCGTGGCCGAGTGACTGATACTGATATAGTTATGGTAATCGGTTGCGGAATGGTCGGCCTGGGTGCGGTGGTGCGTGCCGTGATGCGCGGCGCAACCGTCATTGCCGCCGACCTTGACGACGAGAAACTTGCCATTGCCCGCCAACTTGGCGCCACTTACACCTACAACACCGCCACCGAGTGGAATCTGCCCGCGCCCGACGTTGTGATTGAAGCCGTTGGCGCCGCCCCCACCTATCAGTTGGCGGTCAACCGCGTGGCTTTCACTGGGCGCATTGTCTGCATTGGCTATGCTAAAGCCGATATTTCGCTGACTACTAGCTTGTTTGTAAAGAAGGAACTCGACATTATGGGCTCGCGTAATGCCAATCCTTCTGATTTTGAAGCGGTTATCAAATATCTGACAAACTCAGGCGCACCTGTCGAGAAGTTTATCAGCCGCATAATCGAGCCGCAGCAATCCGCCGAAGCGCTGAAAACCTGGGCCGAAGCACCTGGAAAAGTGTTCAGAATACTTGTAAAATGGTAAGATAATCAGCAATATACAACTTATAACCACTAAATAAATGGAATTGAGAAATCTTGGAAAAACGGGCCTGAAGTTGTCGGCTTTAGGCTTTGGCGCGTCGAGTTTGGGCGGCGTTTTCCACTCGTTGAACGAAGCCGACGGCATTCGTGCGGTGCACACTGCGGTTGAGAACGGAATCAACTTTATCGATGTGTCGCCCTACTATGGCCACCTGAAGGCGGAAATGGTTCTGGGAAAGGCACTTAAAGAGATTCCGCGCGACAAATTCATTCTTTCAACAAAGGTCGGCCGCTACGGAAAAGACGGCGTGAACACTTGGGACTATTCGGCCCGCCGCGCTCACGACAGCGTTTTTGAGAGTATGGAACGGCTCAATGTTGATTATATCGACATTATCAACGTACACGATATTGAGTTTCAGGCGGCTCTGCCTGGCGGTCTGCAAAAGATTGTCGATGAGACACTTCCCGCGTTGGTTGAGTTGCGCGAGAAGGGCGTGGTCGGCCACGTTGGCATTACCGACCTGCAACTCGAGAACCTGAAATGGGTTGTCGAGCACTCGCCCGAAGGCACGGTTGAGAGCGTTCTGAACTTCTGCCACTACTGCTTGTGCGACGACAAACTCATTGATTTTCTTGACTTTTTCGAGAGCCGCGGCATTGGCGTCATAAACGCAAGTCCGCTATCAATGGGCCTTTTGACAATGCGTGGCGCCCCCGAC
Organism: Salinivirgaceae bacterium; assembly: GCA_017474765.1. Taxonomy (GTDB): domain Bacteria; phylum Bacteroidota; class Bacteroidia; order Bacteroidales; family SZUA-534; genus RUG13583. The sequence goes on from JAFVGW010000023.1 coordinate 40,985, forward strand.
TGGCACCCTGCGCCCGAAGCCTTGCGCAAGGCTTGCGCCGAAGCGGCAAAATACTGCGAGTCAATCGGTTATCCGATAGAAAAACTTGCAATGCAATACAGTCTTGGCAACAGCCGAATCGCTTCGAACTTGTTCTCGACAACCAATCCGCAAAACGTCTTGAAAAATATCGATTTTGTGAGCGAACCCGCTGATGCTGAAGTTGTTGCAAAGGTTCGTCAAATCATTGGCGACCAATTCCGTGTAAGTTGGAAAAACTCTTAAAAACCATATTTTTAACCACTAAAACTACTGATAAAATGAAGACAATCGAAAAAAGATACCTGGTGCCGTTCTGCCTTGTGACACTTCTGTTCCTGCTTTGGGGAATGGCTAACAATATGACAGACACGCTGTTAAGTGCTTTTAAGCGCATAATGTCGATGACCGACACGCAGACGTCGCTCATTCAGTTTGCGTTCTACGGCTCGTACTTCTGCTTTGCGCTTCCTGCGGCGCTTTTCATTCGCAAATACAGTTACAAAAGCGGTGTCATTCTGGGCCTTGTGCTCTACGCCGCTGGCGCCATTCTGTTTTTCCCCGCGTCGAAAGCCGCTTCGTATGCTTTCTACTTGATAGCCATATACATACTGGCTGGCGGATGCTCAATTTTGGAAACCACGGCCAATCCGTACATTCTGTCGATGGGCTCGCCCGAAACAGCCACCCGCCGATTGAATATCGCTCAGGCTTTCAATCCGTTAGGTTCGATAACTGGCATTCTGATGAGTCAGTTTTTCATTCTTTCACAACTGTCGAGCGCCACTGCGTCCGACCGCGCCGCAATGTCCGCCGTCGACCTTTCCGCAATGCAGTCGCACGAGCTGAACGCCATCACAGGCACCTATATGACGCTCGGTTTTGTGCTTCTGGTGATTATGGTTGTGATGCTTTTGGTTCGTATGCCCGAAGGCAGCGACAACAGCCACGACAGCGTGCTCGATTCGTTTAAACGATTGATTAAGAATAAGAAATACGTGTTCGGCGTTGTTGCGCAGTTCTTCTATGTCGGCGCGCAAATCTGCGTTTGGTCGTTCACCATCCGCATTGTGATGCAGGAACTTGGCCTGCTCGAAGCCGATGCCGCAACCATCTATCTGTTTAGTATTATTGGATTTAGCGCGGCGCGATTCATCTTCACCTGGCTGATGAAATGGATTCAGCCGTCGAGACTTCTGCTTTGGGCTTCGGCCGCCGATATTGTTCTGTGTCTGATAGTTGCGTTGTGCAGCGGCACAGGCGCGGTCTGCATTGCGGCGCTCATCGGCGTTAGTTTCTTTATGTCGCTGATGTTCCCAACCATCTACGGAATCGCGCTCGAAAACGTTGGTCAGGATGCCAAAATTGGTGCTTCGGGCTTGATAATGGCCATTTTAGGCGGTGCGCTTCTTCCCCCGCTTCAGGGTGCCATTTCCGACGCAACAAACATCAACATCTCGTATCTGGTGCCGATGGTGTGCTTTGTGGTGGTGCTAATTTACGCAAGGTATGTTCTACGACCAATAAAGAATGCATAAAAAACGGGGCTTTTGCCCCGTTTTTTATTTAAGTATCTTTTCTACAATCATTTGCGCTGTTATTTTGTTGAGACACTGGTATTTGTCTTTCAATCTGCACTCCTTGTTGCCGTAAATTGAGCATGGGCGGCAGGGGAGAGAAATCTGTACGGCATCGGTTTCGTCCTGATTAAAACCGAAGAAGCCTGCTGCGGGATGAGTCGCGCCCCAAACTGAGACGGCTCTTGTGCCGACAAGCGAGGCAAGATGCATGTTCGCGCTGTCCATCGACAGCATGCAGTCCAGTTCGGAAATCAATACCAGTTCGTTTTTCAGGCCGCCCGACTTCCCGACAAGGCTGACAACGTTTTGATATTTGTCCTGCCACTGCTCCAAAACCGCTTTTTCCTTCTCGCCGAATCCGAACAGGAAAACCTGCAAGCCTTTTTCCGACAGTAATTTAACAACTTTCTCGGTTGTTTCGAGTGGCAGAATTTTGCCTTTGTGTGCGGCAAAAGGCGCAACGCCTATTTTACCGCTTTTCCCAGATTTTGAGGTTTTCGTAAAGTTCAATTCAAAATCGAAACCGAGTTTTTTCAGCACATCCTGATAACGCACGAATGTGGTTTTCAAAGGTTTGCAGTTTTCGGCTCCTTTTGTCGTAAGGCGTTTCTTGTCGCTGCGGCCTTTGTCAATCCTAACTGTCTTTATTCCAGCCAATGATGCTCTGAATTTCAGATATTTAGTTCTTAAAACATCGTGAAAATCAGCGTAGGCGTCAAAGTCTTTTTGCTTTATTTCGCTGAAAAGTCGATTAAGGCCAGAAAAACCATCATAGTCCTTTTTTAAGTCGATGCCCCAAAACTTCACGTTTTCAGGAAGTTGTGAGAAAATCGGCTCAAAATTCTTGCGGCTCAAAAAAACAATTTCCAAATCTTTGTATTTCTGCGCCAGCGACCAAACCACAGGCACGCACATAGCCACGTCGCCCATGGCGGAAAACCGAGTTATCAGCAATCGCTTGATTTCCATTATTTTGCGCCGTAGAGAACGGGATTCAGATTCGGGTCGTTATACATCTTCATCTGTTTGTAGACTTTCATGTATTTTTTGCCCGAAGCAATATCGTCCAGAAGTTGGTCGATGGCAGTGCCGAGGTCTTTTTTCTGCTCCAAAAGAACGTTCAACTTGTTCTGGCACTGTGCTTTATGCTCGACCGAAACATCGGTGCGCATAACCTGCTCCTGCATATGGTAGATTTTAAGAGCCAGAATGCTGAAACGGTCAACGGCCCAAGCAGGTGATTCTGTGTTGATTACAGCATTTCCAGCCACTTTCACATCTTTGTATTTATCAAGGAAATAACTGTCGATAAGTTCCACAAGGTCAGTGCGGTCTTGGTTGCTCTTATCGATGCGGCGTTTGATTTTGAGCGCCTCCACAGGGGCGATTTCGGGATTGCGGATAATGTCCTCCAAGTGCCATTGAACGGTGTCAATCCAGTTCTTGAGGTAGAGGTAATACTCTATAGTTTTGATTTCAAACGGATTAGCGATTGGAGTGTCCACATCGTCGTGTTTATGATAATCGGCAATCGACTGCTCGAAAATTTTCCAAGATGATTCTGTAAATGTCATAGTTATCTGTTTTTAATGTTTTTGTTGGGCAAAAGTAGCAAAAGTTGTTTGTCATGCTGCTATCTGTTGACATCAGATGTTATTTTGTATAAACCGCAATTCCTGCTCAAGCATTTCGGTTTTGCGCATATGGTAGCCCGCTGCCAGAGCCGCCTTCACGGGATTCGTGTAGATGGCTTCAATTTCCATTGGGCGGTGGTTGTCGAAATCGAGTTTCATACTTGGGCTGTAGGGCGTCATTCGGTCGGTCATTGCGAGCATTTTGTCAACAAACTCGCGCTCGAAAGGCGCACCGCAGACGACGGCGGCGTCAACCACTTCATTCATCAGGTCAGTTACAAGTTGGCGTGTTGCGGCAAAGGCCATCAGGCGGTCGGTTGATGTGTTCAGCGCCACGGTGAGGCCGTTGTAGGGGATGTTCCAGACGAGTTTGCGCCAGCGCATCTCGTTCAGGTTCTGCGTGATGGTGCAAGGAATTTGGGCTTCGTCAAAGTCGGCTTTGATTTGCGCCAGCACGTCGGGCGCGCACTTTTGATATTCGCCAATGGTGATGGCGCCATAGTCGGCGTGGCGGATGTGTCCCTTGCCAACTCTCGAAGAGCAGATAAACGCGGCCGCGCCCGCAATGGGTTGGTCAGGCAGTGTGGCTGCCAGTTGTTGCTCAAGTCCGAGCCCGTTCTGCACCAATATAATAATGGTGTCGTTCTTGAGCAGCGGCGGCAGCAATTGCGGAAGCAGATGGTTCTGCGTCGATTTCAAGCCAACCAGCACAACATCGCATTGCGGCATATCGGCGGTTGATTTGTAGGCGTTTATCGGATTGATGACGAAATCGCCATTCACTGAGTCAACTTGCAGACCGTGTGCGGCAACGTGCTCATATTCAGTGTTGAACAGAAAGTGAACATCTTTACCCGAATTGGCAAGCCGTCCGCCGTAGTATCCGCCAATGGCGCCTGTGCCCACAATTGCGTATTTCAAGTTCATAATCAGATGTTTATCTAAAAGCAAAAATCCCGAAAATCAATGACTTTCAGGATTTCTCTGGTCGGGGTGATCCGACTCGAACGGACGACCACTTGCACCCCATGCAAGTACGCTAGCCAACTGCGCCACACCCCGTGGTTTTGCGGGTGCAAATGTATCAATAGGCAAACATCTTGCAAAACTTTTTTTGCAGAAATATTTCCGCTTTTGCGAAAAATTTTAGCCTGATTGCTGTAGAGTGCCGTAATGCGGCCATTCTCTTTGTTAATTTTCTGTTAGCACTACCGCCGCCGTTTCCGCCGCAAAAACAGAATCTCTTTATATGTTTGTCTGCAAAATATTTCGATTATGGAAACAGAAAAAGTAAAAGTCTTGATAATTGGTTCAGGACCAGCGGGTTATACGGCAGCAATCTATGCATCGCGCGCCAATCTGTCGCCTGTTTTGGTGCAAGGATTGCAGGCTGGCGGTCAACTGACGCAAACAACTGAAATTGAGAATTTTCCAGGCTATCCGAATGGCGTTGACGGCAACCAGATGATGGAAGAGTTCCGTCAGCAGGCCGAGCGTTTGGGCACCGACATAAGGTTTGGCACGGTCACAAAAGTTGATTTTGCCGATGGCCGCCATTTGGTTACTGTCGATGATGAGAAGCTGATTGATGCCGAGGCTGTTATAATCGCCACGGGAGCAACGGCCAAATATCTTGGACTGCCGTCGGAGGAGAAATATCGCGGAAGCGGCGTGTCGGCTTGCGCCACGTGCGATGGATTTTTCTACCGCAAAAAAGATGTTGCGGTGGTTGGCGGCGGCGACACTGCCTGCGAGGAAGCCTCCTATCTGGCGCACCTTTGCAACAAGGTGTATATGATTGTGCGCAAAAACTTTCTGCGTGCGTCGAAGGCGATGCAGGAGCGCGTGATGAACACCCCGAATATCGAAATCTTGTTCGAACACAATACTTTAGATTTGTTCGGCGATGGCGTTGTTGAGGGTGCCAATTTGGTTTACCGTCAGGGAACGCCCGACGAGGAGCGCCGCCAGATTAAGATTGACGGATTCTTCCTTGCCATCGGTCACCATCCGAACAGTGCTGTTTTTCAGCCGTTTGTGAAGACCGACGAAGACGGCTATATTCTGACCGAACCCAACTCGTCGCGCACCAATGTGCCTGGCGTTTTCGCTTGCGGCGATGTGATGGACCGCACCTACCGCCAGGCCATTGTGGCCGCAGGCTCGGGCTGCAAAGCCGCTCTCGACGCCGAGCGCTATTTGCTGAGTAGAGGGTAAAGGGAAGTGTGTAGAGGGGAGAGTGTAAAGGGTAAAGAGTAAAGGGTAAAGAGTAAAGGTTAGCGTATTATAAACTTTCTCAACCTTCTCAACCTTCTCAACCTTCTCAACCGCGAAGCCCCCGATAGCTATCGGGATAAACTTCTAAACAAAACTTATAACTTATTAACTTTCAACTTATAACAAACTTATGATATACCATTTCGATTGTTATTGTCCGACAGAATGGGGGCAGCGTTTGGTGGTCACGGGCTCGTCGAAAGAGTTGGGAATGTGGGATTTAGACGATGCGTTGCCGCTTGAGTGCTGCGATTTGAACCGCTGGCGGGCAACCATTGAATGCGAGTGCACCGAAACGGTTTATTATAAGTATGTTGTTGTGGATGAGCAGAATAAGCAGTATACGATGGAAGTGGGCCGAGTGCGAGTTCTGCCCGAAGCGCCGCAAGGTGCCGCCGCGTGCCACTGCGTTGACACTTGGCAGGAGTTGCCGAAGGAGCAGGCTGCCTATTTGAGTTCTGCGTTCACCGATGTGCTTTTTCCCGCCAACAGTCGCTTTGCCGACAAGCCGCAGCGCAAACGCCTTTCGGGCCGCCAAATAGAACTCACTTGCTGCGTGCCGATGCTCAAACCAACGCAATATGTCTGTCTGACAGGCAATTGCAGCCTGTTAGGCAACTGGACTGAAATGCTGCCGATGTCGGTGGTTCGATATGCAACGTGGCATATTGGATTGTCGCTCAGTGATTTACCAGCAGAGTTTGAATATAAATATGTGATTAAAGATAGCGCCGATGATTCGTTTACGTATTGGCAACCAGGCGCAAATCACAGATTTGTAGATACTTATCCGCAGTCGCCAGCACTTTTCCGAATCGATGATGGTGTGCTCACAATGTCCGACAGCAAGGTGCGTTTTGCGGGCGTCAACGTGCCTGTTTTCTCGCTGCGCACGGCCGACAGTTGCGGCGTGGGCGATTTCAGCGACCTGAAAAAACTCATTGATTGGGCGTCTCGCGTGGGACTGAAAATGATACAGATTTTGCCCATAAACGACACAATATCAACATATTCGTTTCTCGATTCGTACCCATACAACGCAATTTCGGTGTTTGCGCTCAATCCGCTTTTCCTTGACATTTTCAAAATTGGAAAACTTACTGATAATCAACAGCAAAGACAATTTGAAGATGCCGCGCAAAAACTTAACGATGGGCTGGATGTTGATTACGAGAAGGTTATAAAACTGAAACTCGATTATTGCCGTGCGGTGTTCGGTCAAAGTCAAGATAAAATCATTGATAATAAGGATTTTAAGCAATTTGTAAAACAAAGCGCCGAATGGCTTGAGCCTTACGCGGCGTTTAGTGCGTTGCGCGACAAATTCCGCACAGGCGATTTCAACTGTTGGGGCAAATTCGCCAATTATTCGGAGCGTGAAGTGCGTAAGATGTTCAAGTCCGATTCGCTATACTATGCCGATGTAACTTTCTGGTGCTATGTGCAATACGAACTCGACCGCCAGTTGCGCGAGGCTACCGCGCACGCCCGCAAGTGCGGCATAATTCTGAAAGGCGATTTGCCGATTGGCATTAGCCGTTGCAGCGTTGACGCGTGGTGCGCCCCCGAACTCTATAACTTTGACGGTCAGGCAGGTGCGCCGCCCGATTTCTTCTCGGAGAATGGTCAGAATTGGGGCTTCCCCACCTACAATTGGGAGCGGATGGCGCAGGACGGTTACGCTTGGTGGCGGCGGCGTTTGGCAAAGATGAACAGTTATTTCGACGCCTACCGAATCGACCACATTCTCGGTTTTTTCCGCATTTGGGAAATCCCAACGTCGGCTGTACACGGAATTCTGGGGCATTTCAACCCGTCGCTTCCGCTGACGGAGGCCGAATTGTTCGAACGCAGCATTATAATTGATTATGCCTATGCCTGCATTCCCGCAACCGATGCCGAAACAATCGATAAACTATTTGGAAATCAGGCTGAAAAGGTAAAGAAAACTTATCTCGACCGTCAACCTGACGGCCTTTTCAGACTGAAACCTGAATACGCCACCCAACGGCTGATTTACAACAAGATAGTCGGTGCGAGCGACCCCGATTCGCTTTCGAAGCCAAAACGCCAACTGCTCAATGGTCTGTTCACTGTGGCCGCCGATGTGCTGCTGCTCAAAGACGAGGCCACGGGCGGCTACCACCCGCGTATCGACTTGCAGAAAACGTCGTCGTACGCGCGGCTGCCGAAGCCTACCCAACAGTTGTTAGACGCTGTTTATGAGGATTATTTCTACCACCGTCACGATGCGTTTTGGCGCCGTGAGGCCGAAGTGAAACTGTCGGCGCTGCTCAAAGCGAGCGATATGCTGGTCTGCGGCGAGGATTTGGGAATGATTCCGAACTGCGTGAAGCCCGTGATGGACGAGTTGGGCATATTGAGCCTTGAAATACAGCGGATGCCGAAGACTTTCACTGAATTTGTTGATTTGCAAACAATTCCATATACGTCGGTTTGCGCAACGTCAACCCACGATATTTCAACCATTCGTGGCTGGTGGGAGGAGAATGCCGAATCGACTCAGCGCTACTTCAGCAACTGGCTGAAACAGAAAGGCAAAGCCCCCGCGGCGGCCAGTGTCGATATTTGTAAAATGATAATCGACAGCCATTTGCAATCGCCTGCAATGTGCGTGATGATTCCCATTCAGGATTACTTCGCGCTGAACCCCGATTTCCGTGTGAAAAATCCTGAACAAGAGCGAATTAACGTGCCCGCCAATCCGCGCAACTATTGGAAATACCGTATGCACGTGCCGATTGAAACACTGCTGAAGGCGAGAAAGTTCAATGGATTTGTCGGTGAAATGCTCAAAAAGTCGGGTAGGAGTGTAAATAATTGAGTGATATTGAAATACGATAGAATAGTAGATGGCGACGAAATTCAAAATATATGTAATCAGACCAGTGCGCGATTCCATTGTATATGGGTTGCTTTGGTCGGTCATTATGCTCAGCAAGTTCATGCCGCGCAAGTTATTGCTGGCTTGGCATGGGTTCGCCGCTCGCCAACTTTACTTACTTATGAAAAAGACTCGACGGGTGATTGAGCACAATCTTGAGTTTGTTTTCGGACCCGAAAAACAGGCTGGCGATTACAAACGATTTGGCCAGCAGGTTTATGCTTCGTTGGCTAAAACGTTCACCGATTACGCCATATTAAGCAAGAAGAAGACTCGTGAGCAATTTTCTAAATATTTCAAAATCAATGGCGAAGAACATTTGCAAAAAGCATATAACGAAGGCCGTGGCGTCATTTGCCTTGTGCCGCATACACATGGCTGGGAGTTTTCGGCTATTTTGCCGCCCATTTTGGGATATAAGACAACAGGCGTGAGCAGCCCAATCAAAAACAAGGCTCTCGACCACATGATGGTGAATTTGCGCGAGTCGCGCGGGATGCGCGATGTGGAGCGGATTCGTTGTTACGATACTTTGGTTGACACGCTGAAAAGCGGCGAATGCCTGATAATGATGATTGACCACGACAGCAAAAGCATAAAAGGTGAGTTTTTGCAATTTCTTGGTCACCAGGCATATACGCCGATTGGTTGTGCAAGGTTGGTTATTGACACTGGTGCGGCTGTGGTGCCGATGTATACTGTTCGCGACAATGAAACAAACACTTACACTTTTGAAATCCTGCCCGAAGTGCCGTTTGTCACTAAATCCGACACAACAGATACAATTAGGTACAATACGCAGATTTACAACCATATAATAGAGTCGATTATTCGAAAATATCCACAACAGTGGGTTTGGATGCAGGAGAGGTGGAAGACTACGCCAGAAATCTTAAAACAGTATTTGGAAGCAAAAGCTGCCAAACGGCAAGTTGCGGAAAAATATTGAAAGATTTGATTATTAATTATATACAGTAAGTTATGGCAACAAAATTCTCTTACGAAAAAACTATCGAGGAAATAGAATCGATTGTTGACGACATTGAAAACAACCGTTTGGACATCGATCAGCTGGCCGACGCAGTTGTCCGCGTGTCGGATTTGCTGAAAAAATGCAAGCAGAAACTTGCTGATACGAAGAAGGTTATAGATGATTTAAATGAGGATAAAAAGGCATGACAAATTCACTTTTTTCCCACGATTAATCTCTATTGTTTAGTTTTCAAGTGTCTAAATTGCTTATAGCCTAATCTCTTTCAGCAGCTCAACGTACCCTTCAATTCCGTTTTCAATTTCGCTCACGGCGATGAACTCGTTGGCGGTGTGCGAGCGTGCCGAGTCGCCAGGGCCCATTTTCACGGTTGGGAAGGCGCCGCTGATGACAGCTTGGTCCGATGTGGTGGGCGAGAAGAACGTCTCGATGCCCAGCTTCCGTGCCGCAACCACAATGGAGTGCTGCTCGTCGATGGCCGATGCGTTCTTGTTGAGCGAGCGCGGCGTGGCCACCGACTTGATGTGCTGCTGAATAATGTCCCAAGTCTCGCGGTTACTGTATTTCTCGGTTGTGCGCACGTCGACCACAAACTTGCACTGCGCGGGAATCACATTGTGCTGAGTGCCAGCCTGAATCTGCGTCACAGTCATTTTCACGTTGCCCAAAAGCGGACTTTTTTCGGGGAACTGATAGCTGTGCAGCCACTCGATATCCTTCATGGCAATGCTGATGGCGTTGATGCCGTCGGCGCGTGCGGCGTGGCCAGTCTTGCCTTCGGCTTCGCAGTCGAGCACCAGAAGCCCTTTTTCGGCAATAGCCATTTTCATTCCCGTCGGTTCGCCCACAATGCCAGCCGTCACCATTGTTTTTAGTTGTGGCAGAACAAGATACATTCCGTTTGGTCCCGAAATCTCTTCTTCGGCCGAAGCCACAAACAGGCGGTTATAAGGCAGCCCCGTGTTGTCGGTTGCCATAAACGCCGAGAGCAGCGACACAAGGCTTGCGCCAGCGTCGTTGCTGCCAAGGCCGATTAGATTGCCGTCCCGTTCAATTGGCGAGAATGGGTCCGATGCCCAGCCCTGCGCGGGTTTCACGGTGTCAAGGTGCGAGTTGAGCATAAGCGTTGGGCGGCCTTCCACAAAATCGGTGCAGCGCACAATCAGGTTGTTGCCCACCCGTTCGGGTTGGTAATAGCGCTCGGCCAGTTCCTTTGCCACAATGTCAGCCACCTGTTTCTCGTCGCCGCTGAGCGATGGCGTGGCAATCATTCGCTTCAGAAGGCCAACGGCAGTGTCGGTTATTGAGTTCATATTTCCCATTTGGTGGTAAAAATACAACTTTGGCGGAAACAAAAAACCGCGAAGTTTTTGCGCTGAAGTTTTTCCATAAAAAAATCCCGTCCAAAAAACTTTTCAGACGGGATAAATCTCTAATTATCAATGCGTAACTTCTAAATCACCAGCCTTGTTCCCCCGCCGTTTTTCAAGCCGTCGGTGTTGGTGATGACCACGCTCGCAACGCCCGCGCGGATGGCGTCGAAGCCGTTGTCGAGTTTCGGAATCATTCCTTCGTTGATGATGCCAGTGGCCTGATACTCTTTGAATTTGTCGTAGGTGAGCGTGCCGATGACCGAGTTGTCGTCGGTGGCGTCCATAAGCACGCCAGGCTTCTCGAAGCAATAGACGAGCGTCACGCCGCACGATTTGGCCAGGGCGCGCGCCAGTTCCGACGCGATGGTGTCGGCATTGGTGTTGAGCAGTTGGCCGCGGCCGTCGTGCGTGATGGGCGACACCACAGGCACCGCGCCTTGCTCGATGAGCGAGAAGAGCACTTCGGTCTGCACGCTGTCAACGTCACCCACAAAGCCATAGTCAATGGTTTTCACGGGGCGCTTGTGCGACAGAATGATGTTCAGGTCGGCACCAGTGAAGCCGAGCGCGTTCACGCCGCGCCGCTGCAGTTGCGCCACAATGTTTTTGTTCACCAGACCTGCGTAAACCATTGTCACAACGTCGATTGTCTCTTTGTCGGTGATGCGTCGGCCGTCCACTTTCTTGATTTCGACGCCCAGGCGGTTCAGCAGTTTGTCGGCAGCCCGCCCGCCACCGTGCACAAGCAGTTTGTTGCCCTGCATTGCCGCAAAATCGTCGAGCAGAGTGTTGAGCGTTGTCGGGTCTTCGACAACCGCACCGCCAACTTTTACTATGGTGAGATTATTCATTGTTTAATAGTTTAAAGTTTAGTCGCTTCGCTGTTTAGAAGGTTTAGTCGCTTCGCTGTTTAGAAAGTTTAGAAGTGATAGAATTAAGACTTCAGACTTCAGACAACAGACTTCAGACAAGTCGTTCAGTCGCAATTCCTAATTCCTAATTCGTAACTCGTAATTCGTAACTCGTAATTCCTAAATCCTAAATCCTAAATCCTAAATCCTAAATCTAACCTGTTACAAGCATTTCTTGAATCTCTCAATAAAATCCTGTGCTTCAGCCATTGACAGGCTGAGCGGCGGCAGCAGACGGATGGTGTTTGTGCCCGCAACGCCCGTAAAGACGTGCTGTTCCATAAGCAGCCGTTGGTTGCGGATTTCCTTTATCGGCTCTTCGAACTCGATGCCAATCATAAGGCCGCGGCCGCGCACTTCCTTGATGCGGTCGATTTTCTTCAGTTCCGAGAGCAGATAGTTGCCCACTTTTGCGGCGTTGTCAACCAGATTCTCTTCTTTGATGATGTCGAGCACGGCGCAAGCACCAGCGCAAGCCAGATGGTTGCCGCCGAAGGTTGTTCCGAGTTGGCCCACAACAGGTGTGAAGAACGGCGCGATGATGACGCCCGCCATTGGCAGTCCGTTGCAGATGCCTTTTGCAACTGTCACAATATCAGCCTTGATGCCTGCATATTGGTGGGCGAAGAATTTGCCGCTACGTCCGTAACCCGACTGAATCTCGTCCAAAATCAGCACCGTGTTGGTGTCGGTGCAGGCCTGACGCAGGTCGTGCATAAATTGGTCGTCGGGCACCTGAATGCCGCCAACGCCTTGAATGCCTTCAATTATTACCGATGAGTAGATGCCTTTCTGCAGTTCGGCACGCATTGCGGCGGTGTCGTTGAAATCGATGAAAGTAACTTCAAGTCCTTCATTTACAGGGGCAATATACTTTGGAATGTCGGTCACGCGAACAGCCGCCGATGTACGCCCGTGGAACGAGTGGCGGAAGGCCAGCACCTTGTTTCGGTTGTTGTAGAACGATGCCAGTTTCAGCGCGTTTTCGTTGGCTTCGGCGCCTGAGTTTATCAGGAAAAGCGAGTAATCGTCGTAGCTCGAGATGGGGCCAAGTTTTTCGGCCAACTTCTGTTGCAACTTGTTAATCACCGAGTTAGAGTAAAATCCAAGCGTTGCCACCTGCTCACTGATGGCCTTCACATACTTCGGGTGCGCGTGCCCGACCGAAATCACAGCGTGACCGCCGTAAAGGTCGAGATATTCCTGCCCGTTGGCGTCCCAAACGTGGCAGCCTTTGCCTTTCACTATTTCAATGGGAAATAGTGAGTAAACTTCAAATAATTTCATATCTAATTAAATAATAATCAATTAAAACGCTGACGATTTCAGATTTAAACCCGCCTTTTCGTCAATGCCGAACATAATGTTCATATTCTGAACTGCCTGTCCCACAGCGCCTTTCAGCAGGTTGTCAATCATTGATGTGATGACGGCCTTGTTGCCGAACTTGCTGATGTGGACGAGCGCCTTGTTGGTATTCACAACTTGCTTCAAATCGATGTCGCTATCGCAGTAGTGAGTGAAGGCGGCGTCCTTGTAAAATTCTTTGTATAAGGCCGATAACTGTTCCGCGGTCGGGTTGATGGCAGAGCCTTCGGCGCCTTCAAACCTTACAACTTCAGTGCAGAAAATGCCGCGCGCAAAATCGCCGCGATAAGGAATGAAATCGACGGTAATCTCGTCCGCTTTGGGCTGTGCCACAAGCGTGTCGGCAAATGCGGGCGCGTTGGTCGGGCGCAACTCGTTCAGACTTTGGCAAATCTCGTGAAGATGCTGATGCTCAAACACTTTGTAGATGCTCATATTGTTGTTGCGCCACGAGAAATGTGTGGTTGCCGACGGTTTCTGTCCAGCACCTGTCGAGCCTGTGATGGCGTTCACAGCCACGTCGTTCCGCAGCAGACCAGCCTTTGCCAGCGGCAGCAAACCCAACTGAATGCAGGTTGCAAAGCAGCCAGGATTGGCCAAATGCTGACACGCCTTGATTTGTGCTTTGTGGATTTCGGGCAGACCGTAAACATAATCGTGAGTTGGTGCGGCAATGCGGAAATCCTGTGCCATATCAATGATTTTCACATTGTTAGGTATAGCGTGCTCTTTCAGGAAGGCCTCGCTCTTGCCGTGTCCGAAGCAGAAGAACACCACGTCAACCTTGTCGAACGGCATTTCAGCAGTAAATCGCAAGTCGGTTTCGCCAATCAGGCCTTCGTGCACGTCGCACACAAGGTTTCCCGCATTCGACTCGCTGTTGGCGAACACAATCTCGGCCTCGGGATGGTTTATCAGCAGTCTAATCAACTCGCCGCCTGTATATCCAGCAGCGCCCAAAATTCCTATCTTAATCATTTCTTTAGTTTAAAGTTATAAGTTTTTAGCCTTGTATCATTCCCATTCTTCCCATTTTTCCCATTCTTCCCATTTTTCCCATTCTTCCCATTTTTCCCATTCTTCTCATAATTCTCATTTTTCTCCATTCATATATTCCATTCCATTTTGCGCTCGCCAATTTCTCCTCGCCACCGACATTTTTTCTCTAATTCCACCATTTTCAAGAAAATCCTGCTGCAATTTCTCTAACAGTTTTCTTAATAAGTAGTCTTCTTGATGAAGAAGCACAAGTGCAATATTGGCAATAGTAATATCATTTCTGATTTCACAAACTCGAATATAATCTTCTGTTTTTAAATGTCCTGTACACCATTTGCGTGCATTTTGGCAATGCTCGCTGTTCACATTCCAAATTTGCATTCCGTGATTGCGCAAATAATCTTCATAATCCTCTTGCAATTCTTTGAAACTTGCTTTGGCAACATTCATAAGTTTTATACAACTTTCCATTGATGTTGTGCCCGCTTCATTACCTTCTGCAATGTTTTGCTTGCCACTTCGTGCCGCTTGCTTCATTTGGTCAACAGTCCTATCGCCAATTTTGGGCAAATAATGCTCAATAAAAAAGCACGTTAGGTCATAAATGCACTCAGCCTTTTGAAAGACTACAAGGTTTTTGTAGTCGCCTTTTGAAAACAAAAACTGAGCGTTGTTGTCCATTGTGATTAATGAGAATAATGTGAATTATGTAAAATTACACAAATATACCAAAATACCCCAACCTACACTCTCTCATTCGGATGCGCCAGATAGTACGCTCTCAGCGCTGTCGATGTCACCTTGATGAAGCCTTTGGCGTCGTCTGATGTCCAGGCCTTGGCAGTCTCGCCATACTCACCCAATTTATTCTTAACCAAATCGTTAGGCGAATCAACACCAACTGTTTGGAAGCAGAGCGGACGCAGTTCGAGAGTAACCTCGCCCGTAACGTTGCGCTGACTGCTTGTTAGCATAGCCTCAATGTCGGGCATAACAGGCTCAAGATACTGACTCTCGTGCAGGAACATTCCGTACCAGTTCGACACTTGGTCCTTCCAGTATTGCTGCCACTTCGAAAGCGTGTATTTCTCAAGGAATCGGTGTGCGCCGATAATCAGCATTGGTGCTGCAGCCTCGAAACCAACGCGCCCTTTGATGCCGATGATTGTGTCGCCCACGTGGCAGTCGCGGCCAATGCCGTAAGCTGCGCCAATCTCTTCAACAGCCTGAATGGCAGCGATTTTATCGTCATAATGCTTGCCGTTGACGCTGCACAACTCACCTTTGTCGAAGCCCAATTTCAAAATCTCGGGACCTTCTTTGGTTGGGTGTTTCAGATAGGCCGATTCGGGCAGACCTTGCTTTGAATCAAGTATTTCGCCGCCGCAGATTGACGTGCCCCAAATGCCCACATTGTACGAGTATTTGAGTTTTGTGAAATCGGCGAAAAATCCGTTTTTGTTCAGATAATCAACCTCTTCCTGACGGCTCAAGTTGCCGTCGCGCGTAAGCGTGATAATCTCAACGCCAGGGCACATAACCAGGAAAGTCATATCGAAGCGGATTTGGTCGTTGCCAGCGCCCGTTGAGCCGTGGGCAATGGCCGAAGCGCCTATCTTTTTGGCGTAGCGCGCGATGGCGATGGCTTGGAAGATGCGCTCCGACGAAACCGAAATCGGGTAGCAGTTGTTGCGCAGCACGTTGCCATAGACCATATATTTCAGACTCTTCTCGTAGTATTCCTTTGTCACGTCGAGAGTTACGTATTTTGTCGCGCCCAGTTTGTAGGCGTTTTCCTCGTTTGTTTTGAGTTGCTCGGCGCTGAAACCGCCCGTGTTGGCGCAAGCCGCGTGAACCTCGTAGCCCTTCTCTTTGGCCAGATACATAACGGTGTACGATGTGTCCAAACCGCCACTGAAGGCCACTACAACTTTCTTTTTCTGTTCCATATCTTTATAGTTATAAGTTTTTGAGTTATAAGTTTTTAGTTTTGAGTAAGGTGTAAAGATTAATGTGTAAAGTTCGCATTTTTAAATCCTAATTCCTAACTCCTAATTAATCTTCGGGAAATCCGTCGGGGAAGCGTGCATGGATGATGTCCTCTACGCCAGGGTCGTGCGACAGTTCCTCGTCGGCGTCGCGGACGCTGCGCGGGCGTTCAGGGTCGTAGAGCATTCCTGTGCAGACGCAGTAGCGGCGGTCGGTACGTTTCAAAATATCCTGATTTATGCAGCCTTCACAACCTTTCCAAAATGTCTCGTCGTCAGTGAGTTGCGCGAAAGTTACAGGCACATATCCGTGGTCGGTGTTGAGTTTCATAACTGCGGCGCCCGATGTCAGACTGAAAATCTTCGCCTGCGGCCAGCGCATCCGCGCAAGCGTGAACGTTACGTGCTTGATGCGGCGTGCAAGGCCGTGTCCGCGGTACTCTTCGGGCACAATCAATCCCGATGTGGTTACGTAGTGCTTGCCGCCCCACGTCTCAATGTAACTGAAACCAGCGAATTTGTCGCCGTCGAGTGCGATGACAGCCTTGCCCTCGCTCATTTTTTGTTTCACATAGCCAGGGTTGCGCTTTGCAATGCCCGTGCCACGCACTTTTGCGGCAGCCGCAATGGTTGCCAAAATCTCGTCAACATAAGAGTAGTGCTCCTTGTCGGCCACTAAAATTTTAATGTTGTCGTTGTACTGTTCCATTTTTTCCAACAAATGTTTCGTCTTTAATCTTGTATCTTTATGCAATATCACTGCATATTTTTGCGAGCGCAAAAGTAATGCATCTTTTAATAATGCAAAGTAAAAATCATACAATTTTCAGCCCAAAACGCAGGTTTTTCAGTTATATTTTTTCTTCAGAATCGCAGTTGTCGGGTATTTCAAATCAAAGTCAAAAATATTTTTGCTGATTAAACCTATTTAGTACTTTTGAGCGATTTTTATTAGAGGATTATACTCTTGAGGATATGGAAAATAAAAGCAAAAAAATACTTGCAGTGGTTTTGTGCGCAATTGCCGTAATAGCCTTGCTGCCAGTGATAATCGGTATGTGCTTGCCGCGTGAGCGTCAGGTGATGAAAGGACAAATGATTGACCAGATGTATTTCATGGTTCTGGGCAACATCAGTAACCATTGGGAGGAGCCGACGTGGCGTCACAATCTCGACACCATGATTCAGCGCGATCCCATCGATGGTCAGGACTGCTGGGTTGAGTATTACACCAATGGCGACTCGATTGTGCTGCTTACGCAGACTTTGGGCGAGTTCGACTATGTGCGCAGGATGCTTATGCCCGACGGCCGCGAACTGTTGCGCAACATCACTTTGGCTGATGTCGAAGGCAAAACCGCAGTGCGCATGATTGAAGAAGTGTCGGAGAATGACCCGCTGAAGCGTTTCTGTGCTTTGTTCTCAGACCCTGTCGCAAAACGAATGGAACTGTATCTGTCTGATTTAAAGGAAAAAGCCATCAAACAGAATGAAGAGATGACTGATGAGGGAATGTTTGGCTTTTAACCTTAACCAATGACTGAAGATTTCGAAAAAATAGTCTATTCTGACGAAGTTATCGCTTTCACTGCTTTGGCCAGCCAGTATTGCAATTTGGTTGACCGTGTTGCGGCTTATTCGCAAAGCGATTTCGTAAGCCAGCAGCATAGGCTTTTATCTTTGCTCTACGTTAAAACCTTGAGTCTGCCCAGCATTGAGCCAATCGACCCCGAAATGGTGGAAAAGACTGTCACTCAAGAAGAATGGGATGAAGTTCATAACGCCGTGGCAGCAAAACTTGCTAAATTCGACCGCTACAGCGAAGTGTACGACCCGCTTGCAGGTGATGACGCAATGACCAGTCTATCAGAAGGTTTTGCCGATATTTTCCAGGATTTGAAAGATTATCTGTCGCTTATGCAGATGGGCTCGCCCGAGATGATGAACGACGCCATTTGGGAATGCGTGAACAATTTCAAAAACTATTGGGGACAGCGGCTCGTGAATATTGTGCGGGTGCTGCACCATTTAATATACAGCGGCGCCGCTTTGCGCACCGACGATGCCCGCACTTTTGAACAAGACGACCGCCCGTCGTGGGAACGTGGCGGATTGAGTGGATTGGCCGATGAATAAGACGATTGCAAAGGAAGAGATTGCGGAACTGCCGATAATGGCGTTCGAAGGGAAAATCAGCGTTCCGCTTACCAGCGACCAGATTGAAGAAGCCGTCAGTTATCTGCGACAGTTCAAGGTTTTAGGGTTTGACACCGAAACCCGCCCCAATTTCCGCAAAGGACAACACAATAAAGTGGCACTGTTGCAACTATCGGCAGGTGACAGGGCTTTCTTGTTCAGACTCAACAAAATACGACTGCCGAACGTGGTCAAACAATTACTTGCCGATGAGTCAATAATTAAAGTCGGCGCCGCCATTCACGACGATTTGAAGGCGCTTGTCAGTTTGAGTCCGTTTGTACCAGGCGGTTTTGTCGATGTGCAGAGCATGGCCAAACAAGTGGGAATTGAGCAGGCAGGATTACGTCCGCTTGCCGCCATGCTGATGGGAATCCGCATCTCGAAGGCGCAGCAGACATCGAATTGGGAAATCCCATATCTGACTGAAGCACAACTGCTTTACGCCGCCACCGACGCTTGGGTTTCGCTCGAAATCTACAACCGACTTTCCGACATGCTGCAACGCGGCGAGCAAGCCGAATAACAGTTGCGTCGGAAACCGAATCATTGTCAATAATACTGAAATACAAAACGATATGAGCGCGAAAATCATACTGAAATCGGGAAAGGAACAGTCGGTCAAGCGGCTGCATCCGTGGATTTTTTCGGGGGCCATCAAACAGATGCAGGGCACGCCAAAGGAAGGCGACCTTGTGTCGGTTTACGACAACCAGGGCGGTTTCCTTGCTTGGGGGCATTATCAGCCGTCGTCAATTGCCGTGCGGATTCTGACTTTTGAGAACACCGTTCCCGATGCCGCGTTTTTCCGCCGCAAGATTGCCAACGCCATTGAGTTCCGCCGCCGAATGGGCTTTTTCGACAGCGCCGACACCAATGTCTTCCGCATAATTCACGGCGAAGGCGACGGTCTGTCGGGACTTGTGGCCGACTACTACAACGGCACTGTGGTTTTTCAGGCGCACTCTGTCGGGATGTACCTGATTAAGGACGCCATTGCCGAAATCCTGAAAGACCTTTTGGGCGACAAGGTGCGCTGCATCTACGACAAAAGTTCGCAAACCCTTCCGTTTAAGGCTGATATTGAGCCTGTTGACGGATATTTGTTCGGCAAACCCGATACCAACATCGTTCTTGAGCACGGCCATAAGTTTGAGATTGATTGGGAAAACGGCCAGAAAACGGGCTTCTTCATCGACCAGCGCGAGAACCGCCAACTGCTTGCCAACTACTCGGCAGGGCGCACGGTCTGCAACATTTTCGGCTACACGGGCGGTTTCAGCGTGTATGCCTTGGGCGCAGGGGTAAAGGCGGTGCACACCGTCGATGTGTCGAAGCCTGCCATCGCTCAAACCGACCGCAATGTGGCGCTGAATTTCCCCGATTGCACTAACCATCAGGGTTTTGCACTCGACGCCTTCGACTTTTTCGCGCAGACAACCGACAAGTACGACCTTATAATTCTTGACCCGCCTGCATTTGCCAAACATCAGAGCGCACTCAACAACGCACTGCAAGGCTACAAGCGCATCAACCAGCGGGCGCTCGAGCAGATTGAGCCAGGCGGCGTGCTGTTCACCTTCTCGTGCTCGCAGGCGGTGAGCAAGGAAGATTTCCGCAAGGCCGTGTTTGCGGCTTCAGTCAATGCGCGGCGCAATGTGCGCATCCTGCATCAACTCTCGCAGCCAATTGACCACCCGATTGGAATGTTCCATCCTGAAAGTGAGTATCTTAAGGGATTGGTGCTGTATGTAGAATAAGAAGACTACAGACTTCGGACAATAGATTTGGTGAATCGTAATTCGTAATTCAGAATTCGTAATTTAACTCATAATCACCTTTCTCACCGCCTTCAATGCCATCTGTTGCCGTTCATTGCCATTGCCGCTGATTTCGGTGTATGGCAAACCAAACATTTCTAGTTCGTTACGATAGATGGCCGACAGTTTTTCGCGCATCGGGCCGCCGTTTTCGCGCACGGGGTCGGGCACCCACGGAATGTCGGGTTGGCAAAGAAGGTGCAACGTGGCAGGGTACGATCGTATGGCTTCGGGAATCCACGCTGGGCATCGACCGTAAACCACATCGAGCCATACTTTGGTGATAATCAGATCGGTATCAAACAAAACAGCGGTGTGGCCAGCGGCAATGACGCGCTCAAATTCGGCAATCTGCAGACGGGCAATCTCAACCACATCATCGTAAGAGTAGGGGCGGCCCAACTGCTCAACGTAGCCGCGTGCCAATTCGGGAATCCACGGAATATCAAGCGTTTGGGCTAAAAATCGGCACAGTTCGGTTTTGCCCGTCGATTCGGCACCAGTGGCCACAATTATCTTTGTATCAGTTCTTTCCGCCATTTCAGATAGCCCACAACGGCCATTGTTGTATATATTACATAAAGGAATGCGGTGAGCGGCATCGAGCGCGTGAAGTAGAGCGCCACCGAGACGGCGTCGGCCACAATGAACACGAGCCACTGCTCAATCATTTTGCGGGTGAGCATCCAGGTGGCGGTGATGGCCAGGGCGGTTGTGAACGAGTCGCCGATGGGCACGGGCGAGTCGGTGAGCAGAGTCAGCATCGCGTAAAGCGCCCCCCAGATGGCGGCGGTGACGATGCCCAAAACGAGCCATTGCCTTGCTGTGGTGCGGCTCACGGCCAGTTCGCGGCCTTCGCGGTTCTTGTGGGCAAGCCACGCCACAAAGCCATAGATGCTGATTATCAGGTAGTAAGTCTGCAACCCCATGTCGGCGTAGAACTTGTTGGCAAAGTACACGGCAATGTAGATGGCCGACGAGAGCGCGCCCAGCGGCCACAGCCAGATGCTCTGACGGATGGACAAAACAAGATAGACGATGGTGGACACCACGCCGAACAGTTCGAGCCAATTGTCTGTAAGCCAGTTAATCACGTTGCACTATTTGCTTGGCTGAAGTTTCGATTTGTACAGTTTTTCGTCCTTCATCACCCGCACCGCTTCCTTGAAAATCGGGTCGATGCGGTTGATAATCTGATAGTACTCGCCCGAATCGTACAGGTCGCGGGCAATGGCGGCTTTCAGGTTTACGCGCATATGCTCTTTGCCGCGCTCGAAGCCCTTCTCGTCGAACGGCAGTTTTTCCTTCTCGGCAAAGTCGGTGAGTTGCTTCAGAAAATCGTCGGTGACGGTGAAATTCTCATCGAACGTCTTGAAATCCTTGTCGGTTTTGGTCGATTTGTATTTCTTCTCAAGTTCGGCGCGGTTATTGTCGATGTAGTTGAGAACGAATTTGTTAAATATTCCCTGACGCACCATTCTCACGTAGTAGCGCGATGAGTAGGTGGTGTCAATCGGCACAAACACATCGGGCATGATGCCGCCGCCGCCGTACACCACGCGGTTGTTCACTTTGGTGAAGTATTTCTCGCCCATGGGCAGATGGATTGAGTCGGCGCTGTAGAGTTCGCCATCGTTGTAGCGTTTGTCGAATTCTTTGTTGTACTCGTCAACGCCGCCTTCATACGAACGTTGTATGCAGCGGCCTGTTGGGGTGTAGTAGCGGGCCACGGTGAGTCGCATCATTGAGCCGTCGTTGAACGGGAACTGATTCTGCACCAGGCCTTTGCCGAAGGTGCGGCGTCCCACAAGCACGGCGCGGTCCCAATCCTGAAGGGCGCCCGACACAATCTCACTTGCCGAAGCCGAATTCTCGTTCACCATCACAACAACCCGTCCGTAGTCCTTCTCGTTGTGGCCCGATTCGGTGTAGTAGTTCTGGCGCGGCATTTTGGTGCCTTGCGTGAACACCACCATCTTGCCGCTCTGCAGGAACTGGCTGGCAAGGTCGAAACCAGTGTTCAGATAGCCACCGCCGTTGTCGGTCAGGTCCACAATCAGGTGTTTCAGGCCTTGTTTGCGCAACTTGCTGATGGCCGAGTTGTACTCGCTGGTTGTGGTGGCCGCAAACTTGTTGATTTTTATGTAGCCGATGCCTGCTTTTGCATCAACCATATAGGCTGCATCGACGCTGTAGATTGGAATTTTGTCGCGTGTTATCTTAAAGTCAATCAAGTCTTTGCTTCCGTGTCGTTTTACTTTTACTGTAACCACGGTTCCTTTCTTGCCACGCAGTTTCTTCTGCACCATCTGGTTGGTGAGTCCCACGCCTGCAATGTTGGCCGTGTCCACATAAATAATGCGGTCGCCAGCCATCAGACCCACGCGTTCCGACGGTCCGCCAGGAATCACTGCCACAATCATCAGAGTGTCGTTCATAATGTTGAATTGTATGCCGATGCCTTCGAAATTGCCTTCGAGCGGTTCGTTCATCGCCTTCACATCGTCTTGCGTGATGTAAACCGAGTGCGGGTCGAGTTCCTTGAGCATGGCAACAATGCCGGTTTCAACCAGTTTCTGCTGGTTCACGGTGTCAACGTAGAGATTGCTAATCAGGTCGAGCACGCGAGTCATCTTAAATGCCTGCTCGCGGCTGGTGTTGTTGCTGCCGCGCTGTGCTTGTGCGCTGAACGTCATCAAGGCAGCAGCGGCTATTATCAGAAGTTTTCTCATATCATTTCTTTTAAAACCGATGCCAAAGGTATAAAAACAGCGCTCTGTGGGGAACTTTTTTCGTTTTTTTTATTGCGCGAAAGCAATTTATCACTAAAATTGCACCGTTTTCAAAAAGGCGCGGATAGTTCTATCCAAACGAAATCACTTCTTATTTGTGAAATCCTTTTCGAACATTATTTGAAATTGTGTAATCACTATTTTACAAATCATTTTTTTATGAATCATGATTATTTGTCGCTGAGCAAAATGCTTCTTCCCGATTTGCGCCTTATTGGTAAAGAGTTGGGAATGAAGAGAGTGGAAATTCTCAGAAAGCAGGAACTCATTAGCAAAATTCTTGAAGCACAAGGTGCAAGCGCACCGAAAAAAGACGACGGACAGGCAGCAGAAGATGCAGAACGCCAGCCGCGCAAACGCGCACGTTTGGGCGCGCGCGTGCAGCGTGTGATGGGGGTGTCGCTCAATGCTGACAACGAGGCAACATCGGAGCAGTATGAGAAAAACGGCGAACAGCCGCAGCGCGTGGCAGCACGTCCGTACGACAGAAGAATGGTTGACAACGACATGCCTGCCGATCGCACACCGAAACAAGACACCAATAATTATATGCGTCAGAAGGCGGCGCCCGAACTCGATTTCGGTCAGCGTCCAGCACCTGCGGCATCAACCGATTCTGCAGAGAAACGTACCACGGCTGAGACTGAGCATACCGATTATCGCCAGAACAACAACCAGCAGCGATTTGTCAAGCACGGCTATCAGAACAACCATCAGAACGGACATCAAAATCAGCCGCAGACAACTCAGCCGCAGGCTCAGCAACGTGAGGCTGAAGACAAAACAAAATACGAGTTCGACCAGTTGATCACCGCCACAGGCGTGCTGGAACTGATGCAGGACGGCTACGGGTTCCTGCGCTCGTCGGACTACAACTATCTGAACTCGCCCGACGACGTTTATGTGAGCCAGTCGCAGATTAAACTGTTCGGTTTGAAGACGGGCGACACAGTGACAGGCACCATCCGTCCGCCGAAAGAGGGCGAGAAGTACTTCCCGCTCATCAAGGTTGAGACCATCAACGGCTGCACACCCGACAGCATCCGCGACCGCGTGCCGTTCGACTTCCTGACACCGCTCTTCCCTGAGGAGAAGTTCGACCTTACAAGCCATCCGCAATGCTCAATCTCGACACGCGTTGTCGATATGTTCTCGCCGATAGGCAAGGGACAGCGCGGTTTGATTGTGGCTCAGCCGAAGACTGGTAAAACCGTATTGCTCAAAGAGATAGCAAACGCAATCGCATACAATCACCCAGAGGTTTACCTTATCGTCCTGCTCATCGACGAGCGCCCTGAGGAGGTTACCGATATGGCCCGTAGCGTGAACGGCGAGGTTATCGCATCAACATTCGACGAGCCAGCCGAAAAACACGTGAAAGTGTCGTCAATCGTGCTCGAAAAGGCTAAACGCCTTGTTGAGTGCGGTCACGATGTGGTTATCCTGCTCGACTCTATAACCCGTCTGGCACGTGCCTACAACACGGTTTCGCCCGCATCTGGCAAGGTGCTTTCGGGTGGTGTTGATGCCAACGCGCTGCACAAGCCGAAACGCTTCTTCGGCGCAGCCCGCAACATCGAGAACGGCGGCTCGCTCACCATCCTGGCAACAGCTCTGACCGAGACTGGCTCAAAGATGGACGAGGTGATCTTCGAGGAGTTCAAGGGAACAGGCAATATGGAGTTGCAACTCGACCGCAAATTGTCGAACAAGCGCATCTATCCTGCTGTCGACATCAACCTGAGCAGCACTCGCCGCGACGACCTGCTCGTGGACAAGGACACGCTCAGCCGTATGTGGGTTCTACGCAACCACTTGTCGGATATGAACTCTGTGGAGGCAATGCAGTTCCTTCGCGACCGCCTGGCCAGAACGCGTAACAACGAGGAGTTTTTTATCTCGATGAATTCATAACGAAACAACATTTGAACAGAGCCGCATTATCCGTGCGGCTCTTTCATTATATAATAGGTATAAAGAAAAATCTGGCAATCATCGGTTGTAAAGCCTAAAGCATTAATTTATACTGATTTACAACAATAGTTCAACAACAATTACGAGCAGAGTAATTTTGTTTCGCTTTTTTAAAAAAACCGATATATTTGCGTGCTTTAAGCAAAAACCAGCCTTGCTGGATAAAGAGTAATGAAAAATCAAATAACTATTTAAAAATGCAGAATAAAGGAGCTATTAGATTTGTTGCTATCGCACTCGTATTAGTGTGCCTGTATCAATTGTTTTTTACAGTAGTAACAACGCGTGAAGAGAAGAAGGCCACAGCATTCGCAACTGAGGCCGACGGTAATTTGAACCTTGTCAAGTACAACAACTATCTTGACTCTTTGGCGAGCGTTCCAGTTTATAACTTCTTCTTCCTGAAGGATTTCACTTATCGTGAATGCAAGGAGCGTGAGATTAACCTTGGCCTTGACCTGAAGGGCGGTATGAACGTCATTCTTGAGGTGAGCGTGGTTGATGTCATCAAGTCGCTGTCGAACTACAGCAACGATCCCACTTTCCTTCAGGCTATTGAAGATGCCAAAGCGGCACAGAAAGCTGAAGGCGGACAGACCAACTTCGTAACGCTGTTTGGTCAGAGTTTTGAAAAGATTGACCCCAACGCAAAACTGGCAGCCATATTCAACACAACAGTGCTGAAAGACAAGGTCAACTTCAACTCATCGAATTCAGACGTGCTGAATGTACTGCGCGACGAGACCGAGGCCGCAATCGCCAACTCGTTCCAAATTCTTCGCACCCGTATCGACCGTTTCGGCGTTGCTCAACCAAACATTCAACGTTTGGGCAACACTGGCCGCATCTTGGTTGAGTTGCCAGGTATCAAAGACTCGGAGCGTGTCCGCAAACTGTTGCAGGGAACCGCCAATCTTGAGTTCTGGGAAACATACGACAACACTGAAGTTCAGCAATATCTGGCTGAGGCCAATGCCAAAATCAAGGAAATCAACGATTTGAAAGCCGCCGAGAATGGTGGCGAGGCTGCCGAAGCAACTGCCGAAGAGCAGAAAACTGATGCTTCAGCAGAATCGAATTCGCTGATTGATAAACTCGCAGCCGATTCAACGGCAACTGACGCCGCTGCTGAGGACGTTGCAAGAAATTATCCGTTGTATTCAGTTCTGAATCCTTACTATACACAAGACGGTCGTCTTCGTCCAGGCGCTGCAGTTGGTTTTGCACACTTTAAAGACACAGCCGCTGTCAACGCAATGTTGAAAGAACCGCTTGTTAAGGCTTTGTTCCCGCGCAACCTGAAACTTCTGTGGAGCGTTAAGGCATTCGACGAAGGTGGCAACTACTTCGAACTGATTGCCATCAAGGTTACAAGCCGCGACGGTCAGCCTGCTCTTTCGGGTGACGTTGTAACTGACGCTTCTGACGAGTATGCGCAGGGCCGTGGCGTTTCAGAGGTCTCAATGAGCATGAACGCTGAAGGCGCACGCAAGTGGGCCCGCATCACCAAAGAGAACATCGGCAAGAGCGTTGCCATTGTTCTTGACGACTATGTTTACAGTTACCCGACCGTTCAGTCGGAAATCAAAGGTGGCCGCTCGTCAATCACTGGTAACTTCACCGTTGCTGAAGCAAAAGACTTGGCCAATATCCTGAAATCTGGTAAGATGCCAGCACCTGCCCGCATTGAGCAGGAGACAATCGTTGGTCCGTCACTCGGTCAGGAGTCAATCAACAAAGGATTCATTTCATTCGTCATCGCATTCGTTCTGGTGCTGGTTTATATGCTGTTCTACTATCGTACGGGTGGTATGGCCGCAAACGTTGCGTTGCTCTTGAACGTGTTCTTCATCTTCGGAGTGCTTGCATCGTTGGGCGCCGTGCTGACGCTGTCGGGTATCGCAGGTATCGTGCTGACACTTGGTATGGCGGTTGACTCAAACGTGCTTATCTACGAGCGTATCAAAGAGGAACTTGCTTCGGGCAAGGGCATCAAACTTGCAGTGAAAGACGGTTACTCGAACGCATATTCTGCAATTCTCGACTCGAACATCACAACCTTGCTGACCGCTCTTGTTCTCGGCAAGTTCGGCGACGGCCCGATTCACGGTTTCGCCGTTACGCTGAGCATCGGTATCCTGGCATCGTTGTTCACTTCGATATTTGTTACCCGCTTGATTTTCGAGCGCATGCTTGCAAAAGATAAGACACCATCGTTTTCTACCGCGGCAACAGCCCGCGCTTTCAAAGGTGTCAACTTCAACTTCATCGGTGCCCGCAAGATTTGCTACGTCATTTCAGGCACAGTTCTGCTGGCAGGCATCATCTCACTCTGCACTCGCGGGCTTGACTTCGGTGTCGATTTCACAGGTGGCCGTACCTACGTGGTTCGCTTCGACAAACCAGTGAACACCGTTGAAATCCAGAATGCAATCGCCGACAAGATTGGTCAGACCGCTGAGGTTAAGACTTACGGTGGAAATGAGCAGGTTAAGATTACAACTAAGTATCTGTTTGCCGCTGGCGAGGAGGCTACTGATGCTGATTATGCAGAAGCAAAACAATACACAAAGGATGAACCATCAGTTGACGATGTTGTTGAGGTTAAGTTCTACCTGGCTTTGAAGGATAAATTCCTGCCAGAAGGAACAACTTACGAGGCATTCAAGAACGACTACCGTATGAGTTCGGAGAAAGTGGGCGCCACAATTGCTGAGGACATCAAGTCGTCGGCAGCGCTGGCCATCACGTTCTCGCTGATAGTCATCTTCCTTTACATCGCCTTCCGTTTCCGCAAATGGCAGTTCGGCGTGGGCAGTTTGGTGGCTTTGGTTCACGATACTCTGTTCGTATTCTCGATGTACTCGCTGCTCTACAGCATAATGCCGTTCTCAATGTCGATTGACCAGTCGTTCATCGCCGCCATCCTGACAGTGGTTGGTTACTCAATCAACGACACCGTGGTTGTGTTCGACCGCATCCGTGAGTATATGGCTACTCAGAGCAAGCGCTCGCTGAAAGATGTGATGAACGGTGCCGTCAACAGCACATTGGCTCGTACCATCAACACTTCGGTAACCACATTGCTCGTGTTGATAACCATCTTCATCTTCGGTGGCGAGGTTATCCGCGGATTCATCTTCGCAATGATGATTGGTATCGCAGTTGGTACTTACTCTTCACTGTTCGTGGCAACGCCAATCACCTACGATTTGCTCAACCGCGCATCGAAGAAAGATGAAGATGCTCAATAAGAATTCATTTTCAAATGAAATATCAGCAAGGCTGCCGTTTGGCGGCCTTGTTTTGTTTTATACTTTTATGGCCGAAAACAAAATCGAATCCGATGATTAGCATTTCTGATATTCACAAATCGTACGGCGAGGTTGAGGTTCTGAAGGGCATCAATCTTGAAGTGGCAAAGGGCGAGATTGTCTCGATAGTGGGCAAAAGCGGCGCAGGCAAGACCACGCTGCTGCAGATTGTTGGCACGCTTCTGCGCCCCGACAGCGGTAAGGTGGTGATTGGCGGTGTCGATGTTACGGCATTGTCGGAGAAGGATTTGTCGCGGTTCCGCAACCGCAATCTTGGATTCGTTTTTCAGGGTCACCAGTTGCTGCCAGAGTTCACTGCAGTTGAGAATGTGATGATTCCAGCATTGATAAACAACGGAACGCGCAAACAGTGCGAGGCAAAAGCCGTTGAATTGCTTGAATATCTGAATCTTGGCCACCGTCTGAACCATAAGCCGCGCGAGATGTCGGGTGGTGAGCAGCAGCGTGTTGCCGTTGCCCGCGCGCTGATTAACGGCCCCGAAGTGATTCTTGCCGATGAGCCGTCGGGCAATCTCGACACAATGAACAAAGAGGAACTGCACCGCCTGTTTTTTGATTTGCGCGACAAGTTCAACCAGACCTTCGTCATCGTCACCCACGATATGAGCCTGGCCCAAATGTCTGACCGCACCATTACAATGCAGGATGGGCGGATTAGTGTTTAGGCACTAGGCATTAGGTATTGGTGTTAGGTGTTGGTAGGAACGCGAAGAGTTAAAAGGGTTGAGAAGGTTGAGGATGTCGAGAACGTTTAGAACCCCATCTTTCTAAACAGCGAAGCGCTAAACATTCTAAACTTTAAACTTGTTAAACCCGTTAAACGATTCACCGATTCACCAATCGTATTGTCTGAAGTCTGTTGTCCGAAGTCTGAAGTCTCAAGTTTATTTGCTTCGGAATAAATGCACGTACCCTTTGCGGCGGAATTTTTCGTCGTTCCAACCTTCAGCGTAGATGGTGTAGAAGTAGACGCCAGCGGGTGCGTCACCAAAGCCGAATGTCTTGCCGTCCCAACCTTCCCAACTGCCATCGTTGTCTTCGTAACTGTAGATTCTCATGCCCCAACGGTCGTAAATCTTGATTTCGAAGTGGCGGATTGATTTCGGCATTGTCTCATCAGTGAATTTGAACACAGGGTTGGCGCCGCCTGGTGTGAAGGCGTTCGGAATGTCAGGGTTCTTTGCGATGAACGACGAATCGACATTAATGTATTCTTCCTTCAGCAGGCGGTCGACGCATTGGTGCTGCTCGCCATCGACAATGTAGACAGGGCCTTTCACCATCAGTGCCACGTCGTAGCCGTATTTCTCATTCGGGCGTCTGTACAGAATCGAGTCGGGCGGATATTGCGTTGTGATGGTGTCCGTCATCAGCGAGTCGGCTTCCACAACGCGCTGGTCGATAGGCTTATAGAAGTACCACGACCACTCGATGGCATTTTCCGAACTGTCGATGAATTGCACGAGTAGCGGTGCCTGGCCGCTGCTGTCGGTTTCTTCGGTCGGGACAAAACTGCGGCTGGCCGAGAATTTGGCTTTCACGGCTTTCAGATAGACATTGCCGTCGCCGTTGTCGTCGCCTTCTTCAATCTCAAGTTTCTTGGTGCGGCTCTCGCCGTGCGAGTCTTCAACCGTCAGTCTGTAAACTGTTGGTTTTGTGGGCGCTTCAAAAACGGGGTTCTTCACCGACGGAATGGCGGCGCCTTGCGGCGTGGCTTCCCATCGGTATTTCATAAATTTCACGTTATCACTGAAATAGGTCAGGGGCTTGCCGCTCACACGGTCGTAGTATTCAAATTCTTCGTCATAGGCCATCGATGTGTGCAGTTCCATCAGTTCGCAGGTCGAGTTGTAGACGTTTATGGCGCTCACATTGAACTCGTTCTGGAAAACCCATGCGTAAAATGCTGTGTCCCATGTGTTTTGGCTATTGCTGACGGTCACCATGTAGCCGCCTTGCGTGCAGTTATCCTTGGTCGATTCGGCCACGCCGCTTTCGGTTTTCAGTGCGATGTCGAATTTCGAAGTCCGCTCGTTGTAACTGAACCAACTGAAAGTCAGGTTTGTGCTGTCGGGCACCGATGCCGTGAGAGTGCCTGTGGTGTTGAATCCGCGCGGGTCGGAGTAGTAGACGAAAATCGGGTCGTTGGCAATCGAGTCGGTTTTGTAGGTGGTGGTGTCGGACCTGCTGGCGTTGGCCGTTATTTGCGAAAAGGTACTGCCGCCCCAAAGAATCAGGCCGACGAGTAGCAAAATTGATGGTCCGCGTTTTGTCATCTTGAAAAAATCTGTCGATAGCAATAACTCAAAAATCGAGCGCAATATTATATAAAATTAGGCAAATCGCGCGAATTGCCGTTTTGTTAAAAACTATGTTGCCGATATTCGGTTTCTCTCAACTTTTTTGCGGTAATTTGCCGACGATTGATACAGAAAAAATGCAGAACTATCTCGACCAACTCAACGATGTGCAGCGAGCCGCAGTGCAGGCCACGCAAGGCCCGTGCCTGATTGTGGCAGGTGCTGGTTCGGGTAAGACGCGCGTGCTAACCTACCGCATTGCCCACCTGCTTGCCAACGGCGTGAAACCGTGGAACATTCTTGCTCTGACCTTCACCAACAAGGCCGCACGCGAGATGCAGTCGCGTATCGAGTCGCTGGTTGGTGGCTCTGACGCGCAGTCGCTTGTCATGGGCACGTTCCATTCCATCTTCAGCCACATTCTGCGTATGGAGCACGAGAGCATCGGCTTTCCATCGGCTTACACCATCTACGACACTACCGATTCAAAAAGCCTTATCAAGTCCATTATCAAGGAGATGCGTCTCGATGACAAGGTTTACAAGCCCAACCACATCGCCAACCGCATATCGATGGCCAAAAACAATCTGGTTACGCCCGATACCTACAAGGCCAGCACCGAACTGATGGCTACCGACAATGCCAACCGCATGCCGCTAATCGCCACAATATATGAGCGTTACGTGGCTCGCTGCCGTCAGGCGTCGGCAATGGATTTCGACGATTTGCTGCTCAACACCAACATCCTTTTCCGCGACAATCCTACCGTGCTCGACAAGTATCAGCAGCGGTTCAAATATATTTTGGTCGATGAGTATCAGGACACGAACTATGCGCAGTATCTGATAATCAAGAAATTGGCGCAGCAACATCAGAACATCTGCGTTGTGGGCGATGATGCGCAGAGCATCTACTCGTTCCGAGGCGCGAAAATCGAGAACATTCTGAATTTCCGAAACGACTATCCG
Source organism: Salinivirgaceae bacterium (assembly GCA_017474765.1). Lineage (GTDB taxonomy): Bacteria > Bacteroidota > Bacteroidia > Bacteroidales > SZUA-534 > RUG13583. Next base: position 72,414 of record JAFVGW010000023.1, read on the forward strand.
CAGTGCCGATTGTTCAAACTTGAGCAGAACTATCGCTCGACGCAGAACATTGTTTCGGCGGCTAACAGCCTGATTAAGAAGAATGAACATCAGATTCCGAAAGATGTTTTTTCAGAAAAGGACGAAGGCGACCCTGTGCGTGTCATGGCCGCAATGACCGATATTGAAGAGAGTTACAACGTGGTGGGTGACATTTTCGCCAAAATTGCCAACAAACATTGCCACTACAGCGATTTCGCCATCTTGTACCGCACCAACGCGCAGAGCCGAACCTTTGAAGAAGCCTTGCGCAAACGCAATTTCCCGTATAAGATTTACGGCGGACAGTCGTTCTACCAACGCAAGGAAGTGAAAGACGCCATTGCTTATATGCGTCTGATTGTCAATAACAACGATGACGAAGCACTGCGCCGTGTCATCAACTATCCCGCGCGAGGAATCGGCGAGACCACAGTGGATAAAATCAGCGCGACAGCCAACGCCAACAATTGCAGCATGTGGACTGTTGCGACCAATCCCGAGTTGTTGGCAGTGGCGGGACTAAATCGCGGAACGGTTGCCAAAGTTGCAGGATTCACCGAACTGATTGGCAAATTCATTCCGATGCTCGACAAGGTTGACGCTTACGATATGGCTCGTGAAATTATTGATACTGTGGGTATTAAGAACGAATACCAAAATTCTGACGACCCCGACGACCAAAGCCGTCTCGAAAACATCGAAGAACTTTTGCGCGGCATAAGCGATTATGTGGCAGCCAATTACAAAGAAGGTGAGAGTCCGCGTCTGGTCGGATTCCTTGAAAACGTGGCGCTCATTACCGATCAGGACAATCGCAAGACTGAAAGCATGGACAGCATCACACTGATGACCATTCATTCGGCCAAAGGTTTGGAATTCCCGTATGTATATATAGTAGGTGTGGAGGAAGGTTTGTTCCCGTCGTCAATGTCGGTTTACAGTCAGCACGAGTTGGAGGAGGAGCGGCGCTTGTTTTACGTTGCGCTCACGCGGGCCATGCAGCAGGTTACCGTTTCCTATTGCCGTAGCCGAGCTAAATACGGCGGCGCTCGGGAGCAGGTAACACCGAGCCGCTTCATCAAAGACATCGACCCGCAATATATGACTGTGGTTTCGGGTGCGGTAGGTGGTGCGCAGCGTGCCACATTCGGTTCGTCATCGTTTGGCTCATCGTCGTTCGGGCAGACAAAAATTCCGACAGGGGCATCGTTTGCCGCACAACGACGCTTGCAGCAACTTCGTCAGCAGCCAAGTCAGTCTTCAAGTATTCAGCCTTCACCAATCGACAGCATACGGCCAGGAGTTACCGTGCTGCACCAACAGTTCGGGCAAGGCAAAGTTCTGCGCATGGACGGCAATGCCGACAGCCGCGCCGCCATAATCTTCTTTCCGAAAGCAGGCGAGAAAAAACTGCTGCTGAAATTCGCCAAACTGCAGGTGGTGGAGTAGGTGCGTTTTTCTGACAACGGACAGTTCGCGTTATTGAATAACTGTTTCACAATATATTGTTCATAATGCGTAAAAAACTTAGTGCCATATATGCAAATTTTTCTTTCCTTTGTGGATTGTGAAGCAACAACTATTTGTTAATATGTTTATGAAGAAGTTTACTATGCTGATTGTGTGCCTCTTGTCCCTTGGCATTCAGTTAGTTAGTGCACAAAACAAGACCTTGACAGGTACAGTTATCTCTTCGGAGGACAACCAGCCTCTGCCAGGTGTCAATGTTATTGTGAAAGGGACTACTATGGGAACAATTACCGATTTCGATGGTAATTTCAGTTTAAGTGTTCCTGCTGATGCTGAAACTCTGGTATTCTCGTTCATGGGAATGCAGACACAGGAAGTGGCAATCGGTACAACAACAAAATTCAACGTCACTCTTGATCCTGAGTCGATCGGTATGGACGAAGTTGTGGTTGTGGCCTACGGTACAGCAAAGAAATCATCGTTCACGGGTTCTGCATCGCAGGTTAAGGGTTCTGAACTCGAGAAGATGAAAGTGTCAGACGTGTCGAAAGCCTTGGAAGGAAAGGTTGCTGGCGTTCAGTCGTCGAGCAGCAGTGGTACTCCTGGTTCATCGGCAAAGATTCTGATCCGTGGTATCGGCTCAATCTCAGCAAGCCAAAGTCCGTTGATTGTGGTTGATGGTGTGCCATACGAAGGCTCACTCAACTCAATATCGCAACAGGATATTGAATCATATACCATTTTGAAGGATGCGGCGGCCAACTCAATGTATGGTGCTCGCGGTTCGAACGGTGTAATCATCATCACAACCAAGAAAGGAAAGAGCGGCAAACCGCAAATCAATGCTGAAGCCAACTTGGGATTCAATGCCCGCGGCGTTGGTAATTACGATGTAATCACTGATCCAGGCGAATACTACGAAATGTTTTATGAGTCGTATCGTAACAGTTTGCTTGGCTCAAAAAGTTATTTTGCCGCAAGCGAATATGCCTCTAACAATTTGGTTAAGCAATTGGGTGGTTTTAATATCTACAAGGGAGTTGATGACAATAATATAATTGATCCTGAAACAGGAAAACTAACCTCTGAGGCAAAAGCTGCAAGTAAGAAATGGAGCGACAGCTGGCTTGAAGATCCGTTCAAAAAGCGTCTGCGTCAAGAATATAACGTAAATGTTAGCGGTGGTGGTGAGGTTACAAATGCCTACCTGTCAATATCTTATCTTGATGATAACGGCTATGTTACTAATTCGGGCTTTAAACGTGCCGCTGCCCGTTTGAAGGCAGAGCATAAGTTAGGTAGCAATATCCGTGTTGAGGGTAATGTGGCTTATGCCAGAACTGATATGAGCGTTTTTGCTGATGAAACTGGTTCAAACTATAGCAACTTGTTTATGTTCTCGCAAATGATTGCTCCTATTTATCCTATTTATAAATATGATGAAGAGGGCAATCAAGTTTATAAGAACACAGGTGAAAAAGAATACGAGTTTACCACCAAATACGCTGCTAATCAGAACCCAATGGCTGTGCTTGAAGCAAGTATCATCAAGAACGTGGTTGACAACGTAACATCAAGAGGTTTGTTCGAAGTGAAATTCCTTAAAGATTTCAAATTCACAGTCAATGCAGCTTACGACCTTTTTGTTGTGAATAGCACAACGTTCCAAACACCTATTGGTGGTGACGCAGCAAATGTTGGTGGTCGTGGATACAAAGAGATGCAACGTTATGGAGCATTGAATGCCAACCAGTTGCTCGATTACAATCACGATTTCGGCTTGCACAATGTGAAAGTTCTTTTGGGTCATGAAATTAAAAAGGATGTGGTCAATTACATGATGGGACACATGACCAACTTTGTCAATGCTAAAAACCCTGAATTTGCCAATGCCACGAAATATCAGGATTTGAGTTCGTTAACGTCAGAGTCAACTCTTGAAGGCTTTATGTCGCGTGTCGAGTATAACTACAACGACCGCTATTATCTGACTGCAAGTATTCGTCGTGATGCAAGTTCGCAGTTCGATCCAAAATCACGCTGGGGTACTTTCTGGGCTGTTGGTGGTGCATGGCGTATCAAGGAAGAGAACTTCATGCGTGACATTGAGCAAATCGATAACTTCAAACTCAAAGTAAGCTACGGAACCCAGGGTAACAACAACTTGGGCTTGGCAAAGGTTTACGAAGATTTGTACAGTGTCGACCGTGTTAACGGTGAGGCAGCTTTGTCAAAGACATTGCGTGGCAATCCTGATTTGACTTGGGAGAAGTCAGCAAACTTTAACGCAGGTTTTGAGTCGCGATTCTTGGATCGTTTCGATTTGAATGTCGATTTCTTCATCAAGGAGACAAAAGACATGATTTATAAACACCCACTGCCACCATCAGAAGGAAAACCAAACTATACTTGGCGGAACGAGATGAACATGAAGAACATTGGTGTTGAATTGGAGACTACTGTTGATGTTGTAAACAAAAACGATATCAAGTGGAGTGTATCACTCAATGGTATGACATACAAGAACAAACTGACCAAGTTGGCATCAGGCAAACCTGACGATGGTTATCAGGCAGGCAGTTATTGGCGCAAGAAGGGTGGTTCTTTGTATGATTGGTACACATACAAATATGCTGGTGTTGACCCGACCAATGGTAAGGCACAATATTGGAGAATTGATGAGGAGACAGGAGAAGCGTCAAAAGTTTACGATTCTTCTAAAGCAACTCAGCAGGAAATCGGCAAATCCGCTATTCCAGACTGGGCTGGCGGTATATCAACAAGCGTTGAGGCATACGGCTTTGATTTAAGTATTTCGACAGCTCATCAGATTGGTGGCTGGGTATGGGATTCGTTCTATCAGAGTCTTATGAATGCCGGCGACAATGGTGAGAACTTCCACAAAGATATGTTCAACCGTTGGACTCCGGGACATACCGACACAGATGTTCCTGCTTTGAGTTTTGGTGACCGTGATGCGAACGCCTCTTGCGACCGTTGGTTGACCAAGGCTTCGTATTTCAGCATCAAGAATATAACTTTGGGATATTCGTTGCCAAGCTCGCTGCTTGAGAAATATAAGATTGAGAAGATGCGCTTCTATATCACAGGCGACAACATCTGGTTGTTCTCGAAGCGTAAGGGATTGGATCCACGTCAGGACTTTGATGGTTCGACAGGTTATGCATATTCTGCTTTGAGCACTTATTCTGCCGGAGTTAAAATAACATTCTAATCAGGGATTTAAAACTTAAAGAAATGAAAATTACACGTATATCAACATTAGTGCTTGGGGTGGTTGCAGCTGTAACCATGAACTCATGCAGCGAAGAATTCCTTGACGGAGAAATAACTGCCCAGCTCGACTCAGAAACGGCAGCATCGTTGGTCGAGTCTGACCCCGACGCTTTGAACGCTTACCTGAATGGCATTTGGTCGTTCATGGTGTCGGCTAATGTTAATGGCTCAGATGGTAGTAACCATGAAGATTTTTCGTATATGTCAGTTTTGCATTCAACCGAGATGCAAGGTGAGGACATAGTATTCTTTAATTCCAGCTGGTTTGTATATGATTATGCTTTCGATGAGAGAGAATACCCCTATGCTCGTACAGCAATTGATTGGCTTACATTCTACACACTGATTGCTAAGTCTAATGAGATAATTGACCTCTTCAATGAAGATCCAACCACGAAAGAGGCAAAGGGAATCATGGGACAGGCATACGCAGTTCGCGGAATGTCGTATTACTATCTGATACAGTTGTATCAGCAGTATATGAAAGACGCCAATACAATTAACTACGATGCTCCCGGCGTTCCTTTGCGTTACAGTAAGAGAGAGAATTTGAGCGAAGAAGAGATAAAAGACCGCGCTGGCCGTAATACTGTGAAAATGGTGTTTGACCAAATTGAGAGCGATTTGACAAAAGCCGTTGATTTGTTGGATGCAGGTTATGAGCGTCCTAAAGGCGCCAGTGGCAAGGATTTTATTGACGTGCATGTTGCCAACGGCCTTTTGGCTCGCTACTATCTGATGTCGCAGCAATGGCAGAAAGCCGCTGATGCGGCAAATGCTGCCCGTAAGGGTTATAAAATCATGGACGAGGCAGGTATGAAAGATGGCTTTATTGACATAACCAACGAAGAGTGGATGTGGGGATTCGACCATAGTTCAGAAACAATGACTGGTTTTGTATCGTTCTTCTCTCACATGAGTAATCTTGCTCCAGGTTATTCGGGCATGGATTATTCAGGACGCGGTATTTCTGATTGGTTGTATAATCAGATGAGCATCACTGATTTGCGCAGGAAAGACTGGTTCAACGATGCTCAAGGTTCGTTGTTTACTGATCCAAGTCTTCCAGGAGCTTGCCATCCGTATGCAATCTTAAAATTTGGTGGCGACGGTAACTGGGAAATGGATTATCCATACATGAGAGCATCGGAAATGGTTCTTATCGAGGCAGAAGCATACGCCCATCTCGGCGATGGTGAAACAGCAGCGACTGTTTTGAAGGAGCTGATGGAAAAACGTGATCCTGCATGGAACAAAACATCTGTAACCGTTTATGATGTGTGGATTCAGCGCCGCATCGAACTTATCGGCGAGGGATTTTCCTTTTTCGATCTGAAACGGTTGTATGAAGGTATTGACCGTACCAAAAGTACTAATCACATGGTACCTTATAACAAATTTATTATTGAAGCAGGTGCTGTTGATTGGACATATCAGATTCCGCTTCGTGAGATTCAGGAAAACGACGAAATTGAAGAAAAAGACCAAAATCCATAAACTTAAAACTTGTATCTGATGAAAAGACATATTTTTTCAATGGCTGCGGCAGCAATAGTTGCGCTTGCCTTTGTAGGGTGCGAAGACTTGGTTAAAGACGACATCGACGCAAAATATTTGGTTGCACGCGATGTGAATCTTTCTGCACCTGTATGTACTGATATTACATATGAATCGGTAAACGTTTCGTATACAGTCGATGGTGATACTGCAGGGTTGGATCCTATATATTTCGGAATAGTGTTCTCTACCAAAGAGGATTTTTCCGAAAGGCTTGATTTCAACACGTTGCCAGGTGAAATTGACACACTTGCGGTTGCTGGTGCTACCAAATACTATGTGAAATCGTATTGTGTTGTAGGTAACAGTGTCAAATATAGCGAAGTAACACAAATCACGACTCCTGCTCCTCCGGTGTTTGAGGACACATATTTGTTTGGTTCTTATTTGGCCTATGATGATGGAAATCCAAATCCAGACTTAATGTATCCCATGGAAATCTCGTGGGTTGAGAATACCTATAATAGAATTAAAATCACTAACTGGTGGGGTGGTGGGCAAACCATTACTGCAACCGTTGATTTTGAAAACAAGCAAATAATTGTTGATTTTGAGCCAGCAATATGCAATTATGCAGATTTTGATCCCGATGCAGATTTGGGTTGGGTATACTTCTATGGCTTGAATGAAAATGGTGAGCCAACGGAAGACCTTATCATTGGTACTTACGATGATAAAGGAAATATTTCATTCCCGGGCTTTTTCATCTATATTGACGGTTTAGGATTTTATGCTCCAAGTTGCACCGACATGGTTAAGGCAGAGGAGGAAGAAGAGTAATACGCACAATTCATATTACTACAAAAAAAGCTGTCACTTTTGGCAGCTTTTTTTTGTTTGAAAACGCTGCTTTTGGTCTTTGTTTTGATATTTTTGCGATATAAACTTAAATAAATGTATTTTATGAAAAACGTTAAATTCTTGTTTCTCGCTGCATTCTTTGCTTTCGGGCAACTGGCTGATGCACAGGAACTAAAAACATTCAAACTGGCCAACGGATTGTCTGTCTATGTTTGGGAGGACGAGACTCAGTCAGATGTATTCGGTATGGTTGGTGTGCGTGCTGGTTCTTACGACGACCCAGAGCAGTACACAGGTCTGGCGCACTATCTGGAGCACATGCTCTTTAAGGGTACACAAAAAATCGGCGCGCTCGATTGGGCAAAAGAGGAACCAATCTACAATCAAATTATCGCAAAATACGATGAGATGGCTGCCGAGCAGGACCCTCAAAAAAAGAACGAAATCGGCATGCAGATTAATGAGTTGACTATTGAGGCTGCAAAAATCAGTTCTTCAGTTGAATATTGCAATTTATGCGAGTTGATTGGCGACAAAATAACCAACGCCTGGACCTCGTACGATTTCACCTGCTATGTCAATCAGATTCCTGCCTACCGTATGAACCAATGGCTCACATTGGCATCAGAACGCTTCATCAATCCAGTTTTCCGCGAGTTCCAGACAGAGCTGGAAACTGTATATGAGGAGTACAACCGAGGAAAAGATGAGGCAGGTCGGGCAGTTCAGGAGAAGATGCTTGAGTCGATTTTCGGCAAAACGCCATACGCGCGTTCTGTTATCGGCTTGGGCGAGCACCTCAAAAATCCGCAGTTGAGCAAACTGATTGAGTTCTATCAAAAGTGGTATGTGCCAGGAAATATGGTGCTTGTCATTGTAGGAAATGTTAAGGCCAACGATATTATCGGCAAAATCGGAACCACATTCGGCAAATTGCCGGCTGGTCCTGTTCCGGAACGGAAAGTTGTTGCCGATGAGAAGATTCAGGGACGAATACAGAAAACAGTTTACGTCGGTTATTCGCCAGTTGTTTATATGGTTTTCAACGGTATAAAGGCAGGAAGCGAGGATGAAATTCCATTGGAAGTGGTGATGAATCTGATTTCGAACAGCAACGAGACAGGTGTTGCCGACAAATTGGTACTCGATGGCGAGATTTCATCTGTTGGAGCAGAAGTGCTGTCGTTCAAAGAGCAGGGACGTCTGATTATCGAGGGTGTGCCATTGTACGACAACAGCCAGCGCCGTTATGCCACCAACAAATCGACAGAGAAGAAACTTCTGGCGGCTATTGAGAAAGTTCGGAACGGTGAGTTCACCGACGAGGATGTGGAGTTGGCAAAAACCAACCTCTGCATACAGACTGAGATTATGATGGAAGATAATCAGTCGATGGCAAGTTTGTTGGCACAATCATTTATTTACGGACAGGATCCTACCGACATTGTCAACAGAATTGAGAAAATAAAATCCGTAACGGCCGAGCAAATCAAGACTTTGGCAAAAAAATATCTTGATGATAATTATCTGGTGCTGAATTTTGAAAAAGAGAAATCGAACGAGCCGAAAGACAAAATTTCTAAGCCATTGTATAAGCCACTGATTCAAGCTGAAGGCCAGCAGTCGATGTTTGCCCAGCAGTTCAAATATGTTAGGCCTGGTGCCGTGACCGACACAAAATTGAAACTTGAAAACGTTCAGACGAAGAAGATTAACGAGCTGTCGGAGTTGAATTACACTAAAAATCCGAACAGCAACATTTTCAATCTTACAATCCGCTATGGCGTGGGAACCAATGTATTACCGAAACTGGCGTATGCAGCCACGCTGATGAACGATGCGGGCATAATGGGCAACTACAAGTCGCAGGAGCTGAAAAAACAGTTCGCCAAACTGCATGTTGATTATGCGGTGGCAGCCGATGAGGATTATCTCACAATTCAGGTTATGGGCGAGGAGAATTCTCTCACGGCCGCTTGCGATTTACTGTCGAGACTGATTCTGATGCCGGAATTGGATGAAAAACAGTTGAATAGATTGAAAAACAATATTTTAGGAACGCGTTATGTGCGTCGTTGGGACCCCTCGTCGGGCAAACAACCGCTGTTGGCTTATGTGCTTTACCGCGATAATTCACCATACATCAAGGAGCCGACGGATTATGTTGTCAACGATATGACAATTGCCGACCTGACAGGCGACATCACACGTGCGGCTAACTATGCGGCTAAAATTTATTACACAGGTTCAATGCCGTTCGACGATGTTCATAAGATTTTGAGCGAGCACTTGCCGTTGGTGGCTCACGAGAAGCCGTCGGATTCTCCGCAGGACAGAAAAATAGCTGATGTTAGCGAAAACACAGTCTATTTCTATGCCAACAACGATGCCAAACAGGCTCAAATCTACTTCTATTTCCCGATGCTCAAATATTCGAAGGAGATGGAGGTGATAACAAACGCATTCTACCAATACTTCTCGGGTGATTTCAACGGGTTGGTTTTGACCGAGATACGCGAGAAACGCTCAATGGCTTATTCTGCGGGAGCAAGGCCAATGTCGCCTACTTTGGCTGGAAATCCGATATTCTTCTATGGTACAATCGGTACACAGAACGACAAGACAATCGAGGCTGTCACTGTGTTTATGGATTTGCTCAAAGATATGCCGCGTCACGATTGGCGAATCGACAACATAAAGTCATACTTGTTGCAGATATGCCAGACATCGAACCCTGGCGCTCGTAGCCTTCCTTTTGCAAAGGATGCTTACAAACTGCTAGGTTTTGAAGGCGAGCCCATGGATGAGATGATTAAGCAGATTGAGTCGCTCACAATGGACGACATAATGAAGTTCTACGAGGAGAATATCAAAGGCAAACCTGTTGTGATTGGCATTATGGGCAATCCGAAAGACTTCAATGTCAACGATTTGGCAAAATTCGGCAAAGTCAACCGCATTGGTCCGAAACAAATTTACAACACAACCGATTCTTATTTCTATTAATAGATAATCGGTTGTATATCAACTAAAAAGCGACTCGAAAGGGCCGTTTTTTTTTGTTGATTCCAGTGCCAGTCGCCAAAACTCTTCGCTATTAACAACCCACCGTTGAATACAAAAGGTTGAAGCCCCAAAATCGATTGATATAATCCGTACATTGTGCATTGGTTTTAATCGCGTTTTTCTTGTTAATGTGATTGATAACCAAATTTTTAAATGTAATTTGAGCATCAGATGAAACGTTTTGCTTGTGCATTTTTTTTAACGGTTGTCGTTGGTCTGGCGGCATATCCGCAGTCAACTTTATTCAACGAGTCGCAGACTGTTTCGGTCGAGATAAATGGTGACAACCGCAGCGATGACGGCCTGCTCAACATTGTTTTTGCCGATGGTGGCGACCGTTTGCTCACCTACAAACTCGATTTGGAAAGCCGTATAACACAAATCGGCGGACAGTTGCTTATAACCATCGATAATCGTGGCTTTAAATCGAACAACGATTGTAAGTATAAAGGCTTCAGTATCAACAGTGTACTGCTGCCGCAAGTATTCAGCGCTGAATTTGTGCTTCTTTCGGGCGCGGGCAGTGAAGTGAAGCGCTGGACGGTTGATAATGAGCCGTTTGAGCCTGAAAAGAATATGGTTCGCCACTATTACGTTGAAGAAGAGCCGCTCACTGGCTGCAAACTACGCATCGTGTCGGTTGAACTGCATTTCAACAAGTCGGGTGTGCGTGAGGCCGATGAGTTCATCAGCCTTATCGACGACTATTACAACACCGACGCCCGCCTGAAAATGATGGAACAAGAGTTGGCTGCCATTCGTCCCGATTCCATCGAAACGCTTGAGCAGGCACGGCAGTTCACCATCAACAACACGGCCGTCATCAATGACATCAAATCGCGGCATTTTGATACGAAACTTGATCTATCAGCCTATAATCCAATCGATTTGATGGAACATCTGCGCCAAGCGGAACAAACCAACCGCAATGTGAAGAAGCAGGTTGAATATGCGCTGTCGCACATGTGGGAAACCTACCACAACAAAGGTATGGAATTGCTCGGGTGGGGCAAGGGCGACCGCGCTGAAGAGATGTTTATCAATTCCATCAAGGCAAAAAACAACTATGCGCCACCGCATTATCAGTTGGCTTCAATGGATTATGAGTCAGGGCTTTACTACAAAGTGTTGGACACTTGCGCCCGCATTGTGACTGATATGAATCCCGATTCCGACACGCGCTACAACACCATCAAACTGGCAGAGCGTGTAATCTATATTTTTATCGATTCGGTGAGTCAATTTGTTGATAACAAGGATGTTGATAACGGATTTCGAGTGCTTTCGGTTTGCAAGGACTATTGCAAGCGCATCAAGGGAATCCGAAGGTTCGAAGAGTTTGACAAACTGTCGGCGCAACTCTACGGCACCATTCACGCAAAACTCATCGCGGAAGCACAGACTTATTATGATGCCAAAGACTTGAAACATAGTACATTGCTAGCCGATTCGGCTGCCAATCTGCGTGCAGAATATCCGAATTTCGACATCGATGCCAAAGCAGAAGGTAAATTGCTGAACGACTTGTATTTGGCATGGATCGCATACGGAAAATCGGTGTCGATGGATAAGCCCGACGAAGCACTCTTCGCCTTCGACCAGGCAACCCATATCTGCCGAACCCACACCGCCGTGCAGTGTACGAGCGAACTTGAGAAACTGGCGTTCGACAGCCGTACTCATAAGTACATGCGGATGTTGGAAGAAGCAAAATCGTCGCTCGACGACGGTTATCCCGACTCGGCTCTTGAGCAACTCGACGAAGCCGAAAAATACCGTCAGACTTGGGAATTGAAGAAAATTGCGCTGGCAGATGAGTTGCGCACCGAAGCCTATCAGCAGAAGTACGACGGCCTGATGGGTGAGGGCGACAATGCTCTGGCCCGAAAGCAGCCGCGCGAGGCTTTGGCATTCTATGCTGCGGCGCTGGCAATCAATAAGGAACAACCCATTGTGGCCGATACTGCTTGGACAACCAAAAACCGCAACGCATCGATAATGTATGTTGTAAATCTTTGCAGTTTAGGCATTTCGTATGTCGAGATGTTCCAGATGGGCAAGGCAGGACAGCAGTATCAGAAAGCGCTGGTTGTGGCCGAAGACGCCAAAATCACCAAAGTTGCTGAAGTTCAGACCGCTTTGGCGGATCTTTCGGCGGCCTTGAGCGATGGTGAGTGCAGTCAGGCGTGGTTCGACTACAATGTGCAAGTAGGTGCCGCTGAACGACTTATCAAGCAGAAAGAGTTCATCAAGGCGCGCACGTCGCTGTCGAAGGCGGCGGGCATTGCTCGTGCCAACTACAAGTGCAACCTGACCGATTCGGTTGTGCAGGAACGCTCGAAGGACATCGAAACCATCTGCGAGTACGAAAAGATGGTCAACTCGGTGCAGCCGATGCTTGAGCAGAAAGAGTTTGCAAAGGCTCTCGAGACCTATGTAGCCGCCACCGAGTTCTTTACCGACAGTTGCAACAACAAATTCGGAATCCGTCACAAGGCAGTTTACGATTATGTTTTTGAAAATCAATATGGTGGACTTGTCGATGCGGCAGTTGTCTACTATGCCGAAATCAACGAACTGAAGAAATCTCTCAACTTGCTCAACGAATTGAACCGTCGCTATTATGAGTCGATGTGGACCCGCGAGAGTCAGGAAAAACTGGGCATTGAACTGGCCCGCCGCGATTTCCGCGAGCATCCGTCGGCCGACCCTAAGGTGAAAGTTCTCGACTACACCCGCGGCGACAAGTGGTACAACGGCCTGCGTAAAGCCTATCAGCAAGAGTGGATTGACAATTCGGTTGAGAATTTGAGGGATAAATAGGTGCGATGGATGGCTAGATGATTGAGTGTCAATCGATTATTCCTCCGCCAATCATGTCGTCATCTTGGTAAAATACCACTGACTGGCCAGGCGAGACAGACTCCACAGGTTCGCTGAATTCCACAACAATCTTATCACCTGCGGCCACAACGGTTGCAGGCACCCCTTTGCTTCGGTAGCGGACGCGTGCGATTACTTCGATAGGTGTTTGCGGAGCCTCAATTTTCGTGAAATTATAGTCAGATGCAGTGAGACGAGTGCTCAACAGGTCGTCGCGAGTGCCGAGAGTTACGGTGTTGCTGGCGGCGTCGATGCGCGAAACGTACATTGGCTGCCCCAATGCGATTTCGAGCCCCTTGCGCTGCCCGATGGTGTAGTTCGGGTAACCCTTATGTTGGCCTAAAACGCGGCCGTCGGGACTGATAAAATTGCCTGGGCCCACAGCAGAATATTCTGGCGAATTTTGCTGCAGAAAATTGCGGTAGTCGTTGTCGGGTACGAAGCAAATCTCTTGTGACTCACGCTTTTGCGACAGTTTTGTGTAACCTCGGTCGGCAGCCATCTGGCGCACCTGCTGCTTGGTGAATCCGCCCAGCGGAAAGAGCGTGCGGGCAATGTTCTCGGGTGTTAGTTGCCAGAGAAAATACGACTGGTCTTTGGTGGTGTCGATGCCCTTGCTGATGAAGTGCCGTCCTTCTAGGCTGCCAATGCGCGCGTAGTGGCCCGTGGCGATGAACTCGCAGTTGAGTTTGTCGGCCAGGTCGAGCAGTGCGCCCCATTTGATGTATTTGTTGCAGACCACACACGGGTTTGGCGTGCGGCCTTTCATGTATTCGCTGATGAAATTGCTGATAACCGTCTGGCGGAACAGTTCGCGGATGTCGAGAATCTGGTGGTTGAATCCCAAACTGTTGGCAATGTGTTTGGCTTCGAATATTGAATCAACTGAGCAACAGCCTGTTTCGCGTTCCATGCAGGCTTTCGAGATGCTGTCCCACGAGCGGAATGTCACACCCTCAAGTTCATAGCCTTGCTCGGTGAGCAGGATGGCGGCCATTGTGCTGTCGATGCCGCCGCTCATTGCCATCAGTACTCTGCCTTTACTCATGATTGTCAGCGCATTAGCCAGGTTGGGTCGTTCATGTGCTCTGCGGGGTCTTCCCATTCGTCTTTGTGGCTTTCCATCTCGTTGATGGTGCGGTTCTGCTCATCGGCAAGTTCCTTGCAGTAGCCGTGCTTATAAACATATTGTTTGACGTAGTTGCCGTGCTCGTCGAATTGCAGCCACGAGCCTTCCATCAGGTCGTTCACATATTTGCCTTTTTTCTGGAGTTTGCCGTTGGCGTAGTACACTTTGCCTTCGCCGTTGAGTTTGCCGTGGTCGTAGTTCACGTCAAACATCATGGCACCAGTCACATAGTATTTGCGCCATGGACCGTGCTTTTCACCGTCTTTCCACGTTACTTCCTCAATCTTTTTTCGTTCCGATGTGTACTGGATGAACAGTCCGTCCTTCACACCTTTTTTATATGATTCCTGGAGGTATAGGATTCCGTTGTCGGCGTAGTAAAGCCAGATACTGTCTTTCTCGTGCCCAACGTATTTGCCTGTAGCACTGATTTTTCCACTGCGATGGAAGAATCTGGCGTCAGCCTTCGAGCCATCGCTGCTATAGTTCAGAATGGCGTTCAGATTGCCATAAGAGTCGTATTTCTTGAATTCGCCAATTGGCTGCCCATCAACAAAATAGGCTTCGTATCTTGTCTTTCCGTTTTGATATTTCGCAATCCAGTGACCTTGTTTCAAGCCGTTGATATCGGTATAATTAAGTATGGTGTCGGTTTCCTGAACGGCATTTTGGGCGCCAGCCGACATCGAAAGCAGCAAAAAAGCCGCCAATATTGTTCTGCGTTTGAGCATATCGCTTGTGTTTTTCGGCTGTAAAGGTAGCATTTTAAGAAAAGTTTGACTGTTTCCTTTGGTGCAAAAATGCATGTCGGCCCTAGTTTTTTGGACCGAAAAAATTATTTTCAGAAAAAATGACAAAAAGGTTGTTTACAATATTCTATTTCATATATTTGCCAAACCAAAAATTTAATTTGTTGATTATAAAATATTTTTGTTATGACAAAAGCAGAATTAGTAAACGAG
The DNA here is from genome assembly GCA_017474765.1 of Salinivirgaceae bacterium. Classification (GTDB taxonomy): domain Bacteria; phylum Bacteroidota; class Bacteroidia; order Bacteroidales; family SZUA-534; genus RUG13583. Next base: position 87,600 of record JAFVGW010000023.1, read on the forward strand.
ATCTCAAAGAGCACAGGAATTGAGAAAGTAACAGTGTTGAAAGCAGTTGAGGCTTTTATGGACAGCGTAAAGAACTCACTGGTAAGTGGTAACAATGTTTATTTGAGAGGTTTCGGTACCTTCGCTACAAAGAAAAGAGCAAAGAAGACCGCCCGCAACATCACAAAGAACACTACTATCGTTGTTCCAGAGCACTACATTCCTTCTTTCAAACCAACTGCAGAGTTTGTTGCGAAGGTTAAGGCTAATGTTAAAAAGTAATTTTTATCTGCCTAATGTACGGGGACGCATTTGCGTCCCTTTTTTTTTGCTTTTCTTCTAACGCCCCAAAATTGGCTTTCGCCAAAAAACATATCGCTTTTACGGCTTATATTTCTATCTTTGAAAGATTTTGAAATAGCAGACTTTTTTATTGTATAAACGCGCCATGGCACGTCTATACGGAAATAAATGATAAAATTCTAATAAACAATAAAATACAATTCTAATGAAACGCATCATCACACTATTTTTTGCCGCAATGCTTGCAGGGCAGGCGTGGGCACAGAATACTTTTACCTCAAATGGTTTAAAGTATACAGTAACTGACGAAACTAACCATACGGTATCTGTTTCAAAAGGTAGTACCGCACCACCGGCAAACCTCGTCATTCCATCAGAGGTTACATATCCCGAAACTGATGGCGTAAAATACACTGTTACTGCCATTGGCAAATCTGGTTTTAGAAATTGCTCCAGTATAATATCTCTAACCATTCCCGAAACTATAACTACAATTGGTAAATTGGCTTTCGATGAGTGTGTAAAATTGAAGGATGTGTTTATTCCCAACTCGGTGAAAACCATTGGTGATAGTGCGTTTAGCTACTGCTACAAATTAGCTTCATTAACAACGGATAATGATTTCATTAATTACAAAGATGCTAACATATGCATAACAGTAAACGGATTAAAATATAAACTGCTGACTAAAAATACACTACAGGTGGTGGCTAACAGTTATGGCGGGTCATTTAACATTCCGGGTACTTTTACTGCGGGCAATGATTTTACTGTCGTCAGTATTTCAGCTGGCGCATTCAGGGAACGTGTAGTCGCATTGAAATCAGTTGTCATTCCCAATACTGTTGATAGTATTGCCGCAGAATCTTTCTATCGCGATATGGAAATGACTTCAGCAATAATTGGTAATTCTGTTAAAAGTATTGGTGACAATGCGTTTTATGATTGCACCAGTCTGACAACGATAACTATTCCCAATTCGGTAACAAAAATTGGCAAAGGGGCATTTAGATTTTGCTACAAGCTGGATACAATAATCATTTCCAATTCTTTAACCAGTATTGGTGACGGTGCTTTTTACAGTCAAGGCGAAGGCAATCCAAGTGCAATTATAACAGAAAGTGATGCTGATTTCAGCAATGCCGACATATACTTTACAAAAGACGAAATCAGGTATATGGTGTTGACAAAAAACACCGTTGAAATCACCAAAGTTTTTAACCTCACGGGTGATGTTGTCATTCCGACAACAGTAACTGCGGGAAACACTTTTACAATAACATCTATCAGAGATTATGCGTTAGAAAACAAAACAAATATAACTTCAATAACCATTCCTAATACAGTAACAAAAATCGGTAAAGAAGCATTTAAAGGTTGCTCCGGTCTGACTAAAGCTGAATTTGCCAGCATGGAGAGTTTGCTGTCTATGGAATTCGGCTCGACGTTATCAAATCCCATCTATTTGGCTAAACATTTGTATATCGAAAACAAGGAGGTGACAAATCTGGTGATTCCTGACGGCGTGACAAGCATTGGAACAAAGTTCAGGAATTGCTGTGGTCTCACTTCTGTCACCATACCTAATTCCGTTACCGAAATTAGAAATAATGCTTTCGATGGTTGCAGCAGCTTAACTTCAATTAATATTCCCGAATCAGTAACAACCATAGGAGATAAAGCGTTCAACAATTGCAGTGGCTTGATTTCGGTAACCATTCCTAAATCGGTAACCAGCATTGGCAATAATGCTTTTTCTGGTTGTAGTAGCGTTGAAACTCTGACATATAATACAAATGCAGTCGGTTCTATTTTCAAAGGAATAAAAACGCTAAAAACAGTAAATATCGGCAATTCGGTAACCAATGTTCCCGATGAGGCTTTCAATGGTTGCTCTGAACTTGCATCAATAACTATTCCTGATGCTGTTACCTCCATTGGCGCCAGAGCATTCTACGGATGCAGCGGGGTGAAATCAATTACCATTCCTAATTCGGTAACCACCATTGGCAGTTATGCATTTAACGGTTGCAATAACGTTGAAACACTGTCATATAACACACGCGCCATTGGTGCTATTTCCAAAGGAATGAAAAAACTCAAAACAGTTATCATTGGCGATTCCATAACCAGCATAGCAGCTCATATGTTCAATGGTTGCTCCAGTTTGACATCGGTAACCATTCCTAATTCAGTTAAAACCATTGGTCAGCAGGCTTTCGATAATTGCACAAGTCTCGATTTGCTTATTGTTCCTGATTCGGTTACAAGTATCGGGGGCTATGCGTTTGAGGATGTTAACACTGTAATTTATTCAGGCACAGCCACAGGCCGCAATTGGGGAGCAAAAACAGTGCTGTCCAATGCCGTGACCGATGGTGATTGGCTCTATTCCGATAGTACAAAAATACAACTTGTAAAGTATTTGGGTAGCGGTGGTGACATTACCATTCCAAACACTGTTAAAAGCATTGAAAACGGAGCTTTCCGTGATTGCACTGGACTTACTTCAGTAACTATTTCAGACTCTGTTAAATCCATCGGAGTTAGGGCATTCGACGGTTGCACTAACCTTGCCTTTAACGAATATAATAATGCCTGCTATTTGGGAAACAGCAAGAATCAGTATTTGGCTCTTATCAAACCCAAGTCGGCGGATATAACCTCATGCAGTGTGAACAGCAAATGTCAAATTATTGCAAACAAGGCATTCCTCAACTGCAGCCTTATTTCAATCATCATTCCCGAATCGGTAACAGTCATAGGTGATGAAGCGTTTGATGGTTGCACGGAACTGACATCGATTAGCATCTTGAGTGACGCAAATATTTATCCTGCTAATATTTGTTTCACAAAAGACAAATTTAAGTACAAAGTGCTTGACAAAGAATCGGTTGAAGTGTTAAATAATTCTTATTCAGGCGATATATCCATTCCAGAAACCGTAACTGCAGGCAAAACCTTTAATGTGACAAGTATTGGCTACGAGTCATTTTATCAGTCTGACCTTACTTCGATTACCATTCCCAATTCAGTCATAAGCATCGGAAGAGCCGCTTTTTCACTATGCACTAACCTTGGTTCGGTAAGCATTCCGAATTCGGTGACAAGTATAGGTGGTTCGGCATTCTATAAATGCAGTTGCCTTAATTCAGTTGTCATTCCAAATTCGGTTACGACAATCGGTGATTATGTGTTTGAGAATTGTAGTGGGCTTACTTCAGTGGTCCTTCCAAACTCGCTTTCAAGCATTGGTAGTGAAACCTTCAGTGGTTGCAATAGTCTAAATTCAGTTGTCGTTCCAAACACTGTTTCAAACATCGGTTGGAATGCGTTTGCGAATGTGGGTGAAGTAATCTATTCTGGCACAGCCTCTGGCAGCCCATGGGGAGCCAAATCTGTATCAGCCTACAGCGATGGATTTAAATTCAAAGTTAATGTAAACAACCCCAACGAGGCGGAAGTCACAAAATATGAAGGCAATGACCCTGTGGTAGTAATTCCGCCAACAGCAACTATCGGCAACAAAACGTACACAGTAACATCAATCAGCGAGAGCGCCTTCAGCAGTTGCTGGGAACTGAAAGCGGTTTACCTGCCCAATACCATAACAAGCATTGGCGCAACATCGTTTAGCGGTTGTTACAAATTGCAGTTCAACACTTTCGACAATGCCATCTATATTGGCTCACAAGACAATCCTTATTATGCACTCATCAAAGCCAAAGACAAAAACATAACCTCGTGCCAGATACACAGCGATTGTAAGGTAATTGCAAGTTTTGCGTTTGAAAACTGCGAGGCTCTTACTAGCATAACAATTCCCGATTCGGTAACGCACATTGGCCGTATGGCATTCAACAATTGTTCGGCGATTGAGAATGCTGTTGTGGGCAAATCGATTGTCGAGATAGGGAATTGGGCTTTCGAAAATTGCAAAAAACTCAAAACCGTATCCATACCAACAAGTATCAAGAGTATAGGTTACGGCGTGTTCTACGGCTGTGACAATCTGCAATATAACACCTTCGACAATGCTCTCTATCTGGGCAACGACATTAACAAGTATGTTGCGCTGATGATGCCGAAAGCAGATGACATTCAGCAATGTATGATAAGCGATAGTTGCCAAATAATCTACGAAAGCGCTTTTCTCAATTGCGCATCGCTCGATTCGGTATCAATTCCAAATTCTGTTTGGAGCATCGGAAGCAATGCATTCAGCAACACTGCTTTGCGCTCGGTTGTGCTTCCTGATTCGCTCCGAACAATTGAAGCGGGACTGTTTAACGAGTGCACAAAACTCACATCGGTTACTATCCCAAATTCAGTAACAACAATTGACATCAATGCTTTTTATTGGTGTGAGAGCCTTAAAACAGTTGCTCTGCCCAATGGGCTCACGCAGATAGGCGGCAGCGCCTTCAACTATTGTCTTGGTTTGGATTCCATACTGATACCAATGTCTGTCGATTCGATAGGAAATGCTGCATTCTTCCGCTGCAACAAGGCCACAATATATTGCGAGGCCGACAGCAAGCCTGCCCACTGGAATGAAGATTGGAATGCAAATGGAGGAACGGTAGTATGGAAATATTGTGGAAATGGCAATAATGCCCATACTTCAGTTACAGATGCTGCCGTTGCCGCAACTTGTACAAAATCAGGTTTAACTGAAGGCTCGCATTGCTCGGTTTGCGGCACAGTCATAGTTAAGCAAGACACAATACCGGCTAAAGGTCACACCATTGTTATTGATGAGGCAGTTGAACCAACCTGCACCGAGACAGGGCTGGGAGAGGGCAAGCATTGTGCCGTCTGCGACGAATACGACTGGACCCAAGAACTTCTGCCGCCATTGGGCCACGAGTTTGTAAACTACGTTTATAACAACGACGCCACCACCGAAGCCGATGGCACAGAGACTGCTGTCTGCGAGCGCGGCTGTGGCGCAACTGACACACGCACTGCTGAAGGCACACGATTGTCAACATCCGTTTCAGAATCCGCTGCAAACAATTTGATGGTTTATGCCCACGGCAACACCATCATTGTTGAAAACGCCGCAGAAGAAATCAGCGTATATGATGCAATGGGTCGCCTTATTGGTAGGGACGCGATTAATCGCGTCCGTACAGAAATCCGCGTCAACACCGCAGGTCTTTACATTGTGAAGGTTGGCAATGTGGCGAAACGTGTGATTGTGAATGATTGATATTATTCAGTTTAAATGTGGTTCATTTGATAGAAATATGGGGTGATGTAATTCGCCCCATATTTTTCTTGCGCCCTTCTGATGAGTCGAAATTTTTAAAAACCAAAAAACACTGTATATTCGCACCGTTTTTAATAAGTCTATTAAATAACTCTATTATATTCAATGAAAGAGGGAACTCATTATAATCTTGGTGTCGATATTGGCTCAACCACGCTGAAGGTGGCTATGCTCGATGCCGATGGAAAACTGGTTTATTCTGATTATCAGCGCCATAACGCGGCTATCAAGCAGACGGCCAATCATGTGGCCACGCGCATTTTCAACAAGTTCGGCGATTGCTGGCTGAATGTGGCAATGACGGGCTCGGTGGGGATGGGCTACGCTGAAAGGCTCAATCTGGGCTTCATTCAAGAAGTGGTGGCTGCCGCCGAAACCATCAAGCAGCGCTATCCGCAGGTGCGCACCTTTATTGATATGGGCGGCGAGGACAGCAAGATGATTTTCTTTGAGGAAGGCAAGGTGCCCGACATCCGCATGAACGGCAGTTGCGCGGGCGGAACAGGCGCCTTCATCGACCAAACGGCCACGCTGCTCGGTGTTGAGACCAACGAACTGAACGCGCTGGCCGAAAAATCGGAAACCATCTACCCGATAGCATCGCGGTGCGGTGTGTTCTCAAAAACTGATATTCAGAATCTTATCAGCCGAAACGTGAGCCGCAGCGATATTGCCGCATCGGTGTTCAACGCGGTGGCGATGCAGGTTGTGGCTTCGCTTGCACGTGGCATGGACATTCTGCCCGAAGTGTTCTTCTGCGGCGGTCCGTTTGCTTTTCTGCCCGAACTGAAAAAACATTTCATCCATGTACTCAACATCACTGAAGGCGACTGCATTCTGCCCGAAAACGCGCAAATCATTCCCGCTCTGGGTTGCGCTCTGCTGGCAGGTTCGCTCGGACATCGCGAGATGCGTCTGTCGGAATTCCTTTATATTCTGCGTTTTGCGACCGATGACACGCCTGTCGATTTGTCGAAACGGCTCAACCCGTTGTTTGTGTCGGCAGCCGACTACGACGAGTGGCACAAGCGCAAGATGAACAATTTTGTGCCGAAAGCCGATTTCGCAGCCGACAAGCAAGGCAAATATTATCTGGGCATCGACTCGGGCAGCACCACCACCAAAATTGTGCTTACCAATGCCAATGGCGAGATAGTATATACTGATTATCAGCGAAATAATGGTGATAGTTTCCGCACCTTCGCCGACGGGCTGAAGCGTATGCAGGCCGCTCTGCCAAACTCTGATAACATTGTGATTGCAGGCAGTTGCGCCACTGGCTACGGCGAGAATCTGCTGCGCACGGCCTTCAATCTCGATTACGGAATTGTTGAGACGATGGCGCATTTTGTGGCAGCGCGGCACGTCAACCCTGATGTGTCGTTTGTGCTCGACATCGGCGGTCAGGACATGAAGGCCATCTTTGTTGAGAACGGCACCATCAAGCGCATTGAGATTAACGAAGCCTGCTCGTCGGGTTGCGGGTCGTTCATTGAGACGTTTGCCACGATGCTCGGCTACAAGGTTGATGAGTTTGCGCGGCTCTCGTGCATGGCGCAGCACCCGTGCGACCTGGGAACGCGCTGCACCGTGTTTATGAACTCGAAGGTGAAACAGGCCATGCGCGAAGGCTCGGCTGTTGAGGACATTGCCGCAGGTTTCAGTTATTCGGTGGTGAAAAACTGCTTGTTCAAAGTGCTGAAACTGAAGAATATCAAAGAGTTGGGTGAGAATATTGTGGTTCAGGGCGGAACGTTCCGCAACCACTCAATTGTGCGTGCGCTCGAACTGCTGACTGGCTGCGAAGTGTCGTTCACCGACATTCCCGAACTGATGGGCGCCTACGGAGCCGCTCTTCACGCTATTGAGATGAGCAAGGAAAAATGATGAATCGGTGAATTGTATAATCGGATAATCGATTGGAAGACAGACAATTCGCCGATTGACCGATTCACCAATCAAATTCGTAATTCGTAATTCAAAATTCGTAATTAATAATATGTCAGATAAATCGTTAACAGAATTGATAGACGCCAACTCGTATGAGTCTGAATTTCAGACTTGTCCTGGCTGCGACAACCACTGCACCGTCAAGTTGTTCCACTTTCCGAACGGCAACACGTTCGCATCGGGCAACAACTGCGAGAAAGTGTACTCAAACCATTCAGAATCAGAGCGCAAGGGCGTGAATATGATGGTGGAGAAGTACAAACTGCTTTTCCGTCAGCCGAAGGTGGAGCCTGTGGGTAAATCGTTGGGAATCAAGATTGGACTGCCGCGCGCTTTGGGAATGTACGAGAACTATCCGTTCTGGTACACCTTGTTTTCGGCCTGCGGGCTCGAAGTGGTGCTGTCGAACAATTCGAGCAACAAAATCTACGAGTCGGGCCTGCGCTCAATCATGGCCGACAACATCTGCTTCCCCGCGAAACTGATGCACGGCCACATCAATAATCTGATTGATATGAAGGTGGATAGAATTTTCTACCCCTATGTGGTTTTCGAGCGCAAGGAGGACGATAAGTCGAAAAACAGTTTCAACTGCCCGATTGTGTCGGCCTATTCTGATGTCATCAAAAGTTCGATGGACCCCGCCCGCAAGAGCGGAGTGCCGTTCGATGCGCCTGTTATAACATTCAACGACAGTGAGTTGCTGGTGAAATCGTGCTGGGCTTATCTGAAAACCTTGGGCGTTAAACGCGAAGTTGCGCTGAAAGCCATTGAGATGGCGAAAGACGTGCAAACATCATACATTCAGAAACTTACAGCGCGCGCCAACGAAGTACTCGATTTGGCCACAAAGGAGAACCGAATGGTGATTCTGCTGGCAGGCCGTCCGTATCACACCGATCCGATGATTGAGCACAAAATATCGCAGGCCATCGCCTACATGGGCATCGATGTGATTACGGAGCATGTGGCCACAGAACTTGGCGCAACGGTGTTCGACGAGATTAACGCATTGAGCCAATGGGCCTACCCGAACCGTATTTCAAGGCGGCTTATTTTGCGGGCAAGTATCCGCGCAAAAACCTGCATTTTGTTGAGTTGACGTCGTTTGGCTGCGGTCCCGACGCCTTCATTCTCGACGAGGTGAACGCGATATTGAAACGTTTTGGCAAAAACCTGACAATCTTAAAGATAGACGATGTGAACAATATCGGTTCGCTGCGATTGCGCATCCGCTCGCTGGTGGAATCGTGCAAGGCCGAACTGGCTGAAACATCGACAGTTGACCGCAAATTCGCCACCACAAAGATTTTCGAGAAGGAAGACCGTCAGCGTACCATCATCGCGCCGTATTTTGCAGAGGGCTATTCGGAGTTTCTGCCGTCGCTTTTCAAACTGGTGGGCTACAATCTGGTGGTGCTGCCCACGGGCAATCAGGAAGCCGCCGAAACAGGTTTGCGTTTTGCCAACAACGACATTTGCTACCCTGCCACGATTGTGGTTGGAAGCATCATCAATGCGCTCAACAGCGGCAAATACGACCTTGACAACACGGCTGTCATCATCACACAAACGGGCGGACAATGTCGCGCAAGCAACTATTACTCGCTGATTAAGAACGCGTTGGTGGCTGGCGGATTCGCCAAAGTGCCTGTGCTGTCGCTGGCAACGGGGGCGGGGGTGAACAATAATCAACCTGGATTCGAGATTAAGTGGGGAAAGGTGATAAAGATTCTTGTCCATGCCATTCTCTATGCCGACTGCATTGCCAAAATGTATCATTCGGCGGCGGTGCGTGAGGTGGAGCCTGGGCTGGCCTTCAAACTTCGCAACCGCTATATTGAGGAAGCATTCCCGTTCATCGAAAATAAGGACTACAAAGGCCTGAAGCGGCTTCTGAAGCAGGCAGTGGCCGATTTTACGGCGGCTGTGGAGAAGAACAAGCGTGTGCCTGTCATCGGGCTTGTGGGCGAGATTTATGTGAAATACAACGGGTTCAGCAACAAGTTCGTAACCCAATGGCTCATTGAGCATGGGGTTGAGGTGGTGCCGCCCGCACTGATTACATTCTTCTCGACGTCGTTTGTCAACAGTCACTACAATCGCCGTTACAACATCAAGAAAGAAACTAATCCACAATGGATTAGCGACGGACTGCACGCGCTGCTTTTGAGTTGCATGCGTAAGTACGACCGCATCTGTCAGCCGTTCCCTTATTACCGTCCGTTTGCAAGCATTTTCGAGATTGGCAAACTCTCGGAGCAGGTCATCAACTCTGCCGCCGACTTTGGCGAAGGCTGGATGCTGCCTGGCGAAATATGCCACCTTGCGGAGCACGGAGTTCAGAACGTGGTGAGTCTGCAACCTTTCGGCTGCATCGCCAATCACATCATCTCGAAAGGTATCGAGAAGAAAATCAAGCAGGTGTATCCGCAGATGAGCCTTCTGTTCCTTGATTTCGACAGCAGTACATCGGAAGCCAATGTGTTCAACCGTCTGCATTTTATGATTGAGAACTGCAAGGAGCAACTTGCTGAAGCCGAAGCCAGAACCTAACCCCTAAAGAACGCGACAATGAGCAAAGAGCAAAATCTTGAAAATGAGATACTGATGGCCGCCGAAGACCTTTTCCTGGATAAAGGTTTTGCGGGCACATCAACAACTGACATCGCGCGTCGGGTAGGGTGCAATCAGGCGCTTGTGCACTACTATTTCCGCACCAAAGAGAACCTTTTTCTGCAGGTTTTCAACGGCAAGGTGGAGACCATTCTGACAATCTTGCAGAAGCCGTTGCTTGAGCAAAATGCGGATTTTCCCGACAAACTTCGCAGCACCATCGGCGCCTATTTCGATTTTCTGACAGCCAACTCTCGCCTGCCGTTTTTCGTCATCAACGAGTTGCTATGCAACAAGGAACGGTTGCAGTCGGCCTACAAATATTTTATGCAGAACACGTTGCACAACAATGTTTTCGGATTGATTGACAGTGTGGTACAGGCCGAGGTGCGGAGGGGGACTATCCGTCAGGTCAGCACCGTCGATTTTGTGCTCGACATTGTGTCTCTCACAGTGTTCAACTTTGTTGTGCTACCCATCTACAGCGATTTGTCGGGCTCAACCGAAGCCGAAAAAACAGAATTTATCAACAGCCGCAAAGAAGAGATTATCCAATTGGTAATCAATGGAATGAGAGTGTGAATGACCGCCTTGGCTTCACAATTTGAATTGACAATTAAAGGCCGATGATGTAAAAAATCAGTCATTGTCAAAAAAAAACTGCGGTTTGGTGTTTGAAACTAGCCTTAATTATTAAATTTGAACGTTTGTATTTTAACGTTTGAACATAAACATATCGATATGAAGAAAAATTCTGTTAAAAAGAATATAACCAACACGGTTTTTCAGTTTTCGCTGATAGGTTTAGGCTTGGGTGTGGCGATTGCAGTTATTGCTTATGTGTTGGTATTCAGAGAGAACGGACAAATATTCACGTTGAGCAATCTGTGGCAGTTCAATGTCGATAATCCTCATTTGCTTATTATAACATTGTTGCCTTTGGTGTTTTTCGGGGCAGGTTGGATAGTTGGAAAATACACCTATCGAGTGGCTGAAAAACTATACGATTTGGAGACATACAAGGATAACAGCCAGAAAAACCTGTTCAATTTTGCCGAAGAGCTGTCGAAAGGAAATTTGAACAGCGAATATGAACCGGAAAAGGGTAACGCTTTGGGTAACATTATGATAGAACTGCGTGACAATCTGCAACACAATAAAGAGGAAGAGTTGAAACGCAAAGAGGAGGACGAGCAGCGCAACTGGACCGCTGGCGGTTTGGCCAAGTTCGGTGAAATCCTTCGAAACAATAATAATGATATCAACAAGTTGGCGTTCGAGGTTATCAGCCAATTGAGCGAATATATTGATGCGGTTCAAGGCGGATTCTTCATTCTGAATGACGAAATAGAACAAGATTCTCATTTTGAGTTGATTGCACATTTTGCTTACGGGCGCAAAAAGTATAGTCAGAAACGGGTTGAACTGTCAGAGGGGTTAGTGGGACGTGCCGCATACGAAAAAAGCACTATCTATCTCGACGAGGTTCCTGAGGAGTACATTGAAGTGACATCGGGCTTGGGCGAGGCTAATCCACGCGTGCTGCTGATTGTTCCGCTCAAAGTCAACGATGAAATTCACGGCGTGCTTGAGCTATCATCGTTCCATCCGTTTGCCGACTATGTAATCAAATTTGTGGAGAAGGTTGCAGAGAGTATCGCAACAACCATATCGACAGTGAAAATCAATATGCGCACAACAAAACTGCTTGCTGATTCGCAGGAACAGGCCGACCGCCTGTCGCAGCAGGAAGAGGAGATGCGCCAGAACATGGAGGAGCTTCAGGCCACTCAGGAAGAAGCCACAAAGCAGGCCGAGGAGTTCATAAGTTTCACAAATTCAGTGAACCACACTATGCTCCGTGCAGAATTCGATCTGAACGGAATTTTGGTTTACGCCAATATGAAATTCCTTCAGAAACTTGGCTATTCATCTAATTCGGAAGTTGAAGGTCATCATATATCGATGTTTATCAACGAGAATGACAAACTTCGTTTCAATGATGTTTGGGACACACTTTCAAAAGGCGGCAAGCATTTTGAGGGTGCGATGAGACTTGTAACCAAAAGCGGCAAAATCATTTGGACAATGGCAACTTACACCTGTGTGCGAAATAGCATGCAGAATGTTGTGAAAATCCTGTTCCTTGGCATCGACATTACCAAACAGCAAGAACAGAATCTTGACATCGAGAGCCAAATCAAAGCCGTTAATGAGTCTAGCGTTAAAGTTGAATTTGCTCCCAGCGGCCGCATGATAAGTTATAACCAGGTATTCGTCGACCTGACAGGTTACAAAACTGAGGACTTGGCAGAGTACAGTGTATATAGTTTTGTTGGTGACAGCGAGCAGAGCGAATTTGAATCAACTTGGAACAATATTATAACTGGACAATCATTCCGCGGCTATTCAAAACTGCTCACAGCTAGTGGCGAGACAAAATGGCTTGAGGTATTCTACTCTCCGGAGAGGAACATGTATGATGAAATATCAAAAGTGGTAGCCATTGGTCATGATATTAGTGAACAGAAGAGAATTGAACAGATATCGCAGCAGCAGAATGAGCTGATACAGAAGCAGAAAGCTGAGTTGCAGGCTAACGAGAACGATTTGCAGGAAAAACTTGCCGATGCACGCCGCGAGGTTAAGGCTCAGTTCCAGGAGATTGAGAAAATCAAAATCCGCAACGAGAAGACTCTCGAAGGTGCACACGATGCTATTGTCACCATCAACCAGTCGGGCGATGTTGAGTTCTTCAACCGTGCGGCCGAAACGCTTTGGGGCTACTCGCGTACCGAAGTTTTGGGCAAGAACATCAAGATGCTGTTCCGCAACTACACGAAAGACGAAGATGAGTTTATGGTGAATCTGCTCCATCCCGAGAAACGAAAGGTGGTCGGAGTCCGCAAGGAAACGAACATTTTGGCGAAGGATGGTTCGGAGAAGTCGGTTATCATATTGCTTGCGGGCGCCAAGGTGCAGAACGAGTACACCTACACGGCCTTTATCCAGAGTGACGAAGATTGAGCAGAGCAACAATAACGGTTCGCCGACGGCGTTAGCGTTAGAAAAAAACTGTTATGAGGTTTAACCACTTGTGCGGTCTGTTATTGTGCGGTGGCGTTTTGTTATCGTGTCACGATGACGCAAAATTCACCGATTCACCATCGGCGCGTCTTGAATTTTCGACGGACACTGTAAAATTCGACACCGTTTTTACCACAATTGGCTCAGTAACAAAGCAATTCAGAGTTTACAATCGCAACAAAGAAGCCGTCCGAACGTCGGTTTCGCTAGCCGACAAAGGTTACTACCGTTTGAATATTGACGGTGTGGCCACCAATAACTACACCAACCTTGAAATCCGCGGCAACGACAGCGCCTTCATTTTTGTTGAAGTGACGATTGACCCGCAAGACAACAATTCGCCCGTCGTGGTGCTCGATTCAATTCAGTTTAACACCAATGGTAACGTGCAGGATGTCAAATTGATGGCTTTTGGTCAGGATGTGCATTTCTACAACGATTCGCTTATTGGCGATACCCATTGGGTTGCCGACAAGCCATACCTTATATATAATTCGGTGATGGTGGACAGCCTCTGCACGCTCGACATTGACGCTGGCGTTCAGCTCTATTTTCACAACAATTCAAGTCTGATTGTGGCAGGAAGGCTTCACGTGAATGGCACAAAAGACGAACCAGTTGTTTTTCAGAGCGATAGGCTGGAGGAATACTACGCCGACAAGTCGGGACAGTGGGGAGCGACTTATAAAATCGGAGGTAATACCTATTATTTCGGCAATATTCATTTACTGGAGGGAAGTAGCGGAAACACAATTAATTACGCTATTATAAAAAATGGTACCAAAGGCATTCAAATCGATAATCATGTTGACGATGAAACTACTTTGACGCTCTCGAACACGGTGATTTCCAATATGTCGATTGCGGGCATTTACGCACAGACGGCCAATCTCGATGTTTATAACACGCTGATTTACAATTGTGATTATTATGCTGCCGCACTAATCTATGGTGGCAACTACAATTTCGTGCACACAACATTGGTCAACTATGCGGCGCGCCATTTGATGCCGTCGTTGGAGCTCAATAATCACATTTCAAGTAAAGACACTATCTCTGTTTACAAATTCAACGCGCATTTTGCTAATAGCATAATCTATGGTTCGCTCAATTCTGAAGTGGTGATTGACAGGTTTTTAGCTGAAGATGCGGCGTTTGATTCGTTGTTTGTTTTCAAGTTCGAAAATTGTATGCTCAAAATCAATCCGCAATTTGATATCAGTGATACGAGTCTGTTTGTCAATATGATAACTGAACCAACCGATTTGCCGCGCTTTGTCAATCCCGCCGAGGGTGATTTCCGTCTCGACACGTTGTCGGCGGCAAAAGACCGTGGCAATCCCGCCTATCTGATTGATTATCCGATAGATTTGGACGGTGTTGAGCGTGACAGCCTGCCCGATTTGGGCGCTTATGAAAGGATTGAGCAATGAAACGTGCACTGACCATATTATTATTGTCGCTGATTGGGTTTGCGGCTTTTCCGCAAAGCGACGCTCTGCCCGACGATTTGCGTCAAGTGGTTGAAAAGGAGCGCTATCTGCGGGTGATGTTCTACAACTGCGAGAACTATTTCGATGTGGATGACGACCCCGAGAAAAACGACGACGAGTTCACGCCCGACGGCGAAAAACACTGGACCAAACAGCGTTTCTACACTAAAAGGGCGCAGATTGCCAAGGTGATAGCCGCCGTTGGCGGTTGGACGCCGCCCGACATTATCGGACTTTGTGAAGTTGAGTCGCGCTATGCGGTTGAAAGTCTGGTAAATAGTTCGAATCTGCGGCGTTTTGAGTATAAATTTCTGCACAAAGAGTCGCCAGACAGCCGCGGAATTGACGTTGTGATGCTCTATCAACCCAAACGTTTCAAGCCATTCAGTGTGACGTATATTCCTGTGTATGTGAACAAAAACGGCCGCGGGACACGCGATATAATAATGGCGTCGGGCACCACAATCCACGGCGACACTCTGCACGTTTTTGTCAACCACTGGCCTTCGCGCTGGGGCGGACAGACCGAAACCGACGAACTGCGCCGCGAAGTGGCAAAGATTGTCCGCTCGAAAGTTGATTCGCTTCAGGCTGATAATCAGCGTGCTGCAATTCTTATAATGGGCGACTTGAATGACTATCCCGACAACAACAGCGTCTGCGTTGAGTTGCAGGCGCAGACCGATTTCTCAACCATTGAGCAGTCGCGGCTATACAATCTGGCATATTATATGCAGTTTGTAAAAGGTTGGGGCACACATAAATACGATGGCACTTGGGGCATTCTCGACCAAATGATTATCAGTGGCTCGCTGCTCGATGGTCAAGGCGCGCTCTACACCGACAAGGATGAAGCGCGCGTGTTCAATCCGCCGTTCCTGCTCGAAGCCGACGATACCAACGTTGGATTCAAGCCATATCGCACCTATGCGGGCTACAAGTATCTTGGCGGCTACAGCGACCACCTGCCTGTATTTCTGAACATTTATCGAAATAAATAGTCTATGAATCTGAAAACGATAATCGTGCCATTGTTGGCGATTGCCGTACAGCCCTTGAAGGCTCAAACGGCCGATTCGGTTGTAACTCTGCTATTTGCTGGCGACATTATGGGCCACGACTCGCAGATTGCCGCCGCCTACAACGACTCGACCAAGACCTACGACTACACCGACTGCTTCCGCTACATTAAGCCGTATGTGGAGAAAGCCGATTTTGCCCTTGCGAATTTTGAAGTTACGCTTGCAGGGCCGCCTTTCAAGGGCTATCCGCAGTTCTCGTCGCCCGACGCGTTGGCTGTGGCTGTGAAAGATTGCGGTTTCGATGCCTTGGTCACGTCGAACAACCACACCTGCGACGGCGGTCGGAAAGGTGTGGTGCGCACGCTCGATGTGCTTGACTCTCTGCAAATTCCGCACACTGGCACGTTCCACGATTCGGCCGAATTCCGTCAGAAATATCCGTTAATTGTTGATGTTAAGGGAATTAAGTTGGCCATTCTGAATTACACCTATGGCACCAACGAACTGCCAACGCCAAAGGGCACAGTTGTGAATCGTATCGATAAAAATAACATTATCAACGATATAGCGGCAGCGAAAAGGCTGAACCCCGATTTGATTGTGGCCTGTATGCACTGGGGCATTGAGTACGACACGGTGCCAAGCCGCAGCCAAATGCAAATGGCCGAAATGCTTAAAAAACAAGGCGTTGACCTGATTATCGGCTCGCACCCGCACGTGCTGCAACCAATGGAAATGGACACCGCCGCCAATCAGTTGCTCGTCTATTCGTTGGGCAATTTTGTGAGCGCTCAGCGCACAGCCCCCCGCGACGGTGCGGCAATGGTAAATATCAGACTGACAAAGCGTTGCGGTCAAAAACCGAAAATCGAAGCCGATTATCTGCTCACATACGTTCACTACCCGAAGGTGGGCGACAAGCGCCTGTTCTACATTGTCGCAGTGGCCGATGTAGAGAATGGTTTGCTAAAACCCATTCAGTCAGATAATTGGGGACGTTTGAGTCAGTTTGCCAAAGATGCGCGCGAAGTTATGAACAGGAACACGAATGTGCCCGAAGCGAAGTGAAAAACACAGATAATGAGTATGTTCCGTGTGGGTTACAATTTCGACATTCCCTGTCTCTACAAGAAATATTTGGGCGTTGAATGTCCGTTTTGCGGAAGTCAGCGGGCGCTCAAACTGCTGATTGATGGCAAGATAGGCGAGAGCATTGCAATGTTTCCCGCATTGATTCCGCTCATTCTGATGTTCGTTTTTCTAGCCTTGCATTTATTTTTCAAATTTCGTCACGGAAGTCGCATTTTGGTGTCACTTTTTGTTTTAAACGTCGTCATTATAGCAGTGAGTTACTTAATTAAAATATTTTGAATTATGGAAACAATTGATAATGTGAACGGTATCAGAGAGCAACTGCCCAATTCGAGTGGCACGCTTGTGATGGGCATTTTGAGTATTGTATGCATTTGTTGCGGTGTCGGATTGTTAGTCGGGCTGGTGTTAGGCATTTTGGCGCTTGTCTATGCCAAAAAGGCCAAGGCGCTCTACGATGAAAATCCCGACAGGTACACCGAAACTTCGGTAAAGAACGCCAACGCAGGACGCATTTGCGGCATTATTGGCTTGAGTCTGGGCGGTGTGGCCGTGCTCTTTGCCATAGTTGTCTGGGTTATGGTTGTGTTGGGATTTATTGCTGCGGCAGGACTGCATTTTTAGTTGACAGTTAGCACTTTAAGTCGATAATGTAATTCAAAAGAAGGGCAATCGTTAGCAGAAACGCTTTCGGTTGTCCTTACATAAATGCCGCCATATAGAGCGGAAGATAGGTTATTTGGTCAGTTTTTTCGACATTGAACTTGTTCAGAACCACGCTGCGACCAATCTTTGCAAGCGGCGATGCAAGCGCTTTGGTCAGCGATGTGTGCCGCTTGTAATCTTTGCCCGATTTCACTTCAAGCACCGAAAGGCGGTTTCCTTCCTGTAAAAGAAAATCGAGTTCGTTTCGGCTTTTCAGGTCGTAGTAGTGAAGTTGGCGGCCGTGCTTGGTAAGTTCCGCAGCAACGAAATTCTCTGTCAGTGCGCCTTCGTTTATGTCGAGATTGCCTTGCAGCACCTGCCACTGCACATCGGTGCCCCACATATTGCAGAGCAGACCAGTGTCTAACATATACACTTTGAATAAGTTGCGGTTTTCGTACTGCTCAAATGGCAGTTCAAGCGCGTGGGTATTGAAACTGAAAATCGCCACACCCGCATCAGATAGCCACTGCGCTGCATCTTCGTATTTCTGCATACTCGCGGTCTTTTCCAAATCGGAAAGCACAAACCGCTTTTTCTCTTTTGCAAGTTGCGACGGAATGGCATCGAAAAACAACTTTGCCTTTGTCTTCTGACTTGCCGCATATTTCGCAATATCAAGCCGATAACTATCGATGATTATCTTCTGCTGATTGAGCGTTTCGGCAAAATCGGGGTTGGCAAGATAGGTGGCCGCCACCTTTGGCATTCCGCCCACAATCAGGAATGCGCGGTAGTGCTTCATCAGTTGCTCGTGCAGAAAATCATCGACAGGCGTTTCGCTGGTGTACGATTTGCGCACCGCATCAAGAACCTTTTCGCTCACGCCGTTGGCCCAAAGCCACTCTTCAAAATCGAGAGGGAACATTTTTATTTGCTGCTCAAAACCAACAGGATAACTGCTTACATCGGCATAGTTGATACCCAACAGCGAACCCGATTCAATGTAATCGAACCGTCCGTCTTCGACCAAAAATTTGATTGCCGTGCGTGCGTTCGGGCAACTCTGAATCTCATCAAAAAAAATCAGCGTCTGTTTCTCGACAAACGGCCCGTAGCCCATCACACTCAAGCGGTTGATAATGGAATCGGCGTCGCGGTTACCATCGAAAGCCTGTTTGGCTTCGGGCGTCTGCTCAAAGTTGATTTCCACAAAATGTTTGTAGTGCTGGCGCCCGAACTGGCGGATTGTGGTTGTTTTTCCCACCTGCCTTGCACCGCATACAAGAAGCGCCACTTTTTGTGGTTTGTTTTTCCAATCTGTAAACTTGCTGATAATCTTTCGTTTAATTGTGTTCATAGTAACTTATTGCACGTTTTTCATTGCAAATTTAGTAACTTTTTGCAATATTTTTAATCGTAAAGTAGTAACTTTTTGCAAGGTTTTTGGCTCTGAAGTAGTAACTTTTTGCAAAAATGGCCATTGAAAACGCTTGCAATGCGATGAAATTCCACCCAAAAAAAATTTTTCCTTTTCCAACCTACTTTTTATACTTTTGTCTTGCTATGCGTTTTATGCCGTAAAGCATAATTTGCAAGCAGGCATATAGAAAGACGTTTACTGACGTTTTCCTTTGACAGTTCGGAACTTCGGAAATTTTGAATCTATCGTCAAAGAGAAGGCAATTGTGAACGCCCGTTTTGGTGTATGGAACACATAACATCTGTAAGGTGTTATGATTTTTATATGGCCAAACGTGGCTTTCGCGTTGCTCAATCTTACGATAGAAGGCAATCCGAAGGCCGCGAACTGTGGGAGCGAGTAACAAGATTCCCACGTTTTTTTATATGTGTAGCCAACAAACGTTTTTTTTCATTGCCTGACTGGGGAGTCGCAAGCACAAATTTTGTATAACAAGAAGTTGCGCACGACACGAATAAGTGTATCAGACAATGAAAAAGATTTTTTTATTAACTGTCGCCGCAATGCTTGCAGTGAAGGCGTGGGCGGCCGATTTTGAAGTTGATGGGTTATATTACAACATTACAATCAGTGGAGATACCAATACTGTGGAAGTGACATACGAAACTCACGGCAGTGGAAATTATTCGGGTGTGACAGAAGTCGAAATACCAGAGACGGTAAAACATTTTGGAATAGAATATACTGTTACTGGCATTGGCAGAGAAGCGTTTGCATACACCAATGAATTAACTTCAGTGTCTATTCCTAACACTGTTGTGAAATTTGATGCATCATCATTCTCTGCCTGTGTCGGTTTGGTAAAGGTTGAATTTGCAAGCATCGAATATTTATGCGGAATAAATTTTACTAATTTTAATGAAAATCCGTTAAGCAAAGCGCGTCATCTATACATAAAAGGTGAAGAAAATGAAATTACAGAATTGGTGATACCCAATACGGTGACCGCAATTGGCGATTATACATTTGCTTATTGCAGCAGCATTACATCTGTAACCATACCAAATTCAGTGACAAGTATTGGAACTAACGCATTCTATTATTGCAGAGGGTTGACATCAGTAACCATTCCTAATTCAGTTATTAGTATGGGCAACGGATTGTTTTTTTATTGCGACGGGTTGGAATCCGCAACACTACCCGACGGAATAACAAACATTGGAAATGGAATGTTCTGTATGTGTGGCAGTCTGGCATCAGTAAACATTCCCAATTCGGTAATAGGCATTGGAACACAGGCGTTTAACGGTTGCGTCAGTTTAATAACTATTGACATTCCGAATTCTGTGACAAGTATTGGTAGCGGGGCATTTAAGGGGTGTAGCGGTTTAGCATCAATTGATATTCCTGATTCAGTGACAAGCATTGGTAGTGAGGCGTTTATGTCTTGCAAAGGTCTAACATCGGTAATAATTCCTAATTCAGTAACCAGCATTGAAGGCTTTACATTTTCTGGTTGCAGCGGGCTTTCATTGGTAACCATTCCTAATTCTGTGATTAGTATTAATCATAGTGCTTTTTCCGACAATACAGCATTATCAACCATAACAATACCAATCAGCGTTGAGCAAATGGATGGTTATGTGTTTAATGGATGCTCTAATTTAACTATCAGATGCGAAGCCGATTCAATTCCGCAGAATTGGGAATCAAAGTGGAATCCAGACAACAGACCTGTAATTTGGAATTGCAATGGAACTGCAAACCAAGGTGGCAATGAGAACCAAGGCGGAAATGGTGAAGGAGGAGAGAACCAAGGTGGCAACAATGAAGGCAACGAGAACCAAGGTGGCAATGAAAACAATCCAGGCACAACCGTCACCGAATCAGCCGCCAACGCCATCAACATCTACACCCACCACAACACCATAATTGTTGAGAACGCCACCGATGAAATCCGCGTTTACAACGCAATGGGCGCATTGGTCGGTAGGGACGTGGCGTGCCGCGTCCGAGCAGAATTGCAGGTCAACGGTGCAGGCGTTTACATTGTCAAGGTTGGCACCGTCGCCAAACGTGTGATGATAAACGATTGATAGGCAATTTATTATAACATATATGTAGGGGCGAATAATCATTCGCCCCTACGTGTTTTTTGCCGCGTCCTATCGGGCGGAAATTGTAAGAAAAATTGGAAATAAAATTTTTAAAATTCTAAAAATCAAAATCATATCGTTATAACAAACAATAGGGATTTGTCCCGTTAGGGACAACAGATTGGTAGAAATGTGCTACAAGGAAAACTGCGTGCCGTAGGTACGCAACGCGTTTTAATGTGGCGTACCTACGGCACGCTCATTCTATAACGAATGCCACATTCTACCAATCTTACGCACCTACGGCGCGTTTTTTTTGGGGGAACCGCGCCCTTTTGGGCGGAAATGTAAAACCGCCTGAAAGGCGGCAACAATAATAACCGTGGGTTGAGCGAAGCGAAACCTACGGAACCAAATAGCACCACACAACCGCCTGAAAGGCGGAACTAAACTGAAAGTATCGCCTTTCAGGCGAGAGCCGAGTGGCGACATTTACCGTAAGCCGCGCTACGCTTGCATACGGTTATGATTATTAGCGTCTTTCAGACGTTTCTGAATAATTTTCAAAAATTTCCCGCGCAGCGGTCCGAAAAACCATTATCCGCTTGTGGATAAATTTCGGGTTTGTTTGGATAAGTTTGGTTAGAAAATAAACACATTAAAAATCATTACCATTGTCAGGCAAATCATCGAATGGTAATTGAATGTTACCTAACTCTTTGGCATTTTTAGGGCTGATGGTTTCACCGCCGCGTTCTTCCAACGACAATCTTGCATCTCTTGCAACTTCAGCGCCCGAAATAGCAGTTTGGGTACTTTCTTCTAAATTTTTGGGATTGCTTTTTTGCGATAGTTCCGTTGCTGATGCTTCGGCCAACATATTAAGAATCAACTCAATGTTGGTCATATTGTCGCGCAGATTCTCTTTTTTCAATCCTTTGAGCCGCTTATATTCTTTCGCCGACATATCAGCCCACGTTCTATACATCAAATCAGTAAGATAGGCATATTCCTGCCCCTGTTTAACCCCCGACTTGTCCCATTCATCGGTCAGAGCCTTGCGCACTTCAATTGATTTTATGCGTTGGTTTATCCAGTTTTCGCTGTAACCTATGCGCCGATAATTTCTGATAGCGCGGTCGATTGACAATTCTGGGTCAACACTTTCATCTAAAATCTCACTACCAACTCTCGCAAGCCATTGCTTTAATGGCTCGGCCTTTTTGCTTGGAACAGATTGAACTATTCTTAAAAGTTGTTCAGTATCAGCCACATCAGTCATTCGCATTTTACCATCGGTGGCTAACATTTTCAACTGCTTACAATTTGTAAGCAGTTGACCTGCGCCTTCGGCTATCAACCTTTTTTTCAGTACCGCCCAATAAGTACTTGCCGAACGCGCATTTTCCTGGTCGGTAAGCGCAGCCACCACATCAACAATGGAAAAATACCAACGCTCTTCGTCATCATCCCATTTTGAACGAATTTTTCTGTTTTCGAAAAGTTGTATTTGGTTGCTTTCCATACCTGACTATATAAAAATGTTAACTCGTAACATCTGTGCACAATATTATAGCAAAAATAGAAAAATATGGTATCATTTCTGCTCAAATAGATAATACTTGCACTGCGAACGTACAACTACGCGCCCCTACGTGTTTTATGCCACGCCCTTTCGGGCAGAAATTTTTAAAAATTTTAAAACAAAATTATTCAATTTCAATTGATTATGGATTTTGTTTAATTTTTAAAACCAATTTTCTAAAAATTTCCCGCGCAGCAGCCCGAACCCCCATTATCCGCTTGCGGAAAAAACTCGGGTTTGTTTGGATAAGTTTGGTTAGAAATAAAAAATCTGTTTGAATCGGACAAAATCGGTTAGAGAAATAAATCAGGGAATCATTTTTTTGAAGGAATGTTTTGCTACCACATTCAATCCCCGCTCAATCTTTCTGTTAACGAATTTATGTTACCTTTGCCTTTCGTTAAAAAACAGTAACAATTCAAGAAAATGTTTGAAAATCTGTCAGATAAACTCGAACGCTCTTTCAAGATTCTGAAAGGCGAGGGCAAAATCACCGAAATAAACGTTGCCGAAACGCTCAAAGAGGTGCGCAAAGCCCTGCTCGACGCCGACGTCAACTACAAAACCGCTAAGACATTCACCGATACCGTTAAGCAGAAAGCGCTGGGACAGAATGTGTTAACGTCAATCAAACCTGGGCAGTTGATGATTAAGATTGTCCACGACGAGTTGGTTGAACTGATGGGCTCGACGGCCGAAGACATTAATCTGAAGGGCAATCCGACAGTTATTCTGATTGCGGGTCTGCAAGGTTCGGGTAAGACAACCTTCAGCGGAAAACTCGCTAACCGCCTGAAAACCAAGCGCGGAAAGATGCCGCTTTTGATTGCGGGCGACGTTTATCGTCCTGCCGCTATTGACCAATTGAAAGTTCTTGGCCAACAGATTGGCGTTGAGGTATATACCGAGGAAGGCAACCAAAATCCCGTGCAGATTGCCACCAACGGACTCAAATATGCGAAGCAGAAAGGTTTCGACCTTGTGATTGTCGATACGGCGGGCCGTCTGGCTGTTGATGAGCAGATGATGGACGAGATTGCCGCCATTAAAAAGGCCGTCACACCGCACGAGACCTTGTTTGTGGTCGATTCGATGACGGGTCAGGATGCGGTGAACACGGCCAAGGAGTTCAATGACCGTCTCGATTTCGACGGCGTTGTTCTGACCAAACTCGATGGCGACACCCGCGGCGGTGCGGCGCTTTCAATCCGTTCGGTGGTGAACAAGCCAATCAAGTTTGTTGGAATGGGCGAGAAGATGGACGCGCTCGACGTGTTCCACCCCGACCGTATGGCCGACCGCATTTTGGGTATGGGCGATATCGTCTCGTTGGTTGAGCGCGCTCAGGAGCAGTTCGATGCCGAAGAAGCCCGCGCCATTCAGAAGAAAATCGCCAAAAACACCTTCAATTTCAACGACTTCCTGTCGCAAATCAATCAGGTGAAGAAGATGGGCAATCTGAAAGACCTTGCGTCGATGATTCCTGGAATCGGCAAGGCTGTGAAGGATATGGATATCGACGACAACGCCTTCAAGGGCATTGAGGCGATAATCGGCTCGATGACACCCGCCGAGCGCGAAACGCCCGCCATTATCAACGGCAGCCGTCGCAAGCGCATTGCAGCGGGCAGCGGCACTTCGATTCAGGAGGTTAATCGTCTGATGAAGCAGTTTGAAGACACCAGCAAGATGATGAAAATGGTGAGCGGCGGAGGCGCAAAAAGAATGGCGCAGATGATGAGCCAGATGAAAAATATGAGAGGAAGAATGTAGTGAGTAAAGAGTAAGGCGTAAAGAGTAAAGATTCGTCCAACAGCAAGCGCTCAACTCTCTCAACATTCTCAACATTACACTTTTCACATTAAACATTACACAAAAACATAATAGTATGCAACTAATTGACGGAAAGGCAATAAACCAGCAAATGCAGGCTGAAATTCTTCAGCAGGTTGAGGAGATGGTGAAAAACGGGCAGAAGCGCCCCAATTTGGCTGTGATTCAGGTTGGCGACGACGGTGCCAGCACCACTTACGTGAACAGCAAAATCAAGACTTGCCACGCTGTGGGTTTTGAATCCACCGATGTGCGCTTCCCCGCCGACATAACCGAGGCCGAACTGCTTGCCAAAATTGCCGAAATCAATGCCGACCCGAATGTCGATGGCTTGATTGTGCAACTGCCTTTGCCAAAGCATATTAGCGAGAATAAAGTTATCGAGGCAATCGACTACCGCAAAGATGTTGACGGTTTCCACCCAATCAACACAGGCCGTATGGCGATGAGTCTGCCAGCCTTCCTGCCCGCAACACCTGCGGGAATTATGGAGTTGCTGGCGCGCTATAATATTGAAACCGAGGGGAAAGAGTGCGTTGTTTTGGGCCGTAGCAACATTGTCGGCACGCCAATCAGTCTGCTGATGTCACGCAAATCGAACCCAGGCAACGCCACTGTAACCATTTGCCACAGCCGCTCGAAAAATCTGAAAGAGATTTGCCGCCGCGCTGATATTCTGATAGTTGCAATCGGCAAGCCCGAGTTTGTAACCGCCGATATGATTAAGCCAGGCGCCGTAGTAATCGACGTTGGAATCCACCGTCTGCCTTCGACCGAGACCAAATCGGGCTTCAAACTCAAAGGCGATGTCAAGTTTGATGAGGTGGCGCCCCTGTGCAGTTATATTACGCCCGTTCCTGGCGGTGTCGGCCCAATGACTATCATTAGTCTGCTGAAAAACACGCTTTTAGCGGGACAGCATAAGATTTACGAATAGTTGATTTCGCGTCACGCGAATCACTCTTCGTCCTCGCAAAAATGCTTGATTGCGCCGATGTAGTATTCGCGCCAGCCCTTGTTGATGTTGTCGAAGGCGTCGGCAGGAATGTTTGTGTGGCGTACTTCCACACTGGTGCCGTTCTTGTCGGGATGCAATTTGATGGTGGCGATTGACGGCTCGGCATTTTCCTCACCAAAATACCATTCCTGCTGAAGCAATTCGTTTTCAATCACTTTCAAGTTCCTGCCGACAATGTCGCCATCGAAAATCGAGAATTCGTAGCCTTCCTCGGCACTCATATCGGCGGGCAGACTGCTCCACAACTCGATTGAGCGCGGATTGGTGAGCGACATGAACACGTCCTCGGGCGTGGCGTCGATGTATTGGTAGAATTTAATGTCCATAGTTTTGCAGATTGGTTTTTTTGTTGAAAGTAACTTCGTCGATGCTTCGCAAGTCTTCGCCTATTTCTTCCACAAAGAAAAACGTCGCACCCCAACTGTGTTTGACTTTTAGATAAACCATTATCTCATTGTCAACGTTCATGATAATGCGAGTGATATGCTTGCCAGGCTGGTCAAATTCCAGAACTGTTTTTTGTTCGGGATATTGTTGGCGGAGTTTTTTTATCTCGTTTTCCTTCCATGCCTTTTTCTCCTCATCGCTCATTTGTTTAGGCTGACTGACAGGCTTTTGCGTTGGTTTGCTGACAGTTTTTGCAGGAGCGGGTTTGGGCGCTGGTTGCACAGGTTTGGGTGCAGGCTCTTCGGCTTTTGGCGCAGGCTGCTCAATGGCTTTTTCTTTTGGCTTCGGTTCTTCTATGACGGGTTCAACTGGTTGTGTTACAATTGGTTCTGGCTCGATTGGTTCGGGTTGAGGCTCTGGTTCAGGCTCAATCGGTTTCGTCTCGAGCGTTGGCTCCACATCGGCAATTTCCACGACATCGTCCTCAACCATGGGTTCTTCATCGATGCTGATGACCATTGCAACTTTCAGAGTCTCAAGTTCTTTCTGCGCTTGCACAACTTCGGCTTCAATGCGCTCATCGGCTTTGGCTTCGGCCTGCTTTTTTACTTCCTCTTGCGCAATTTGCTTGTTTTCAGCAATTTCTTTTATTCCGTCATCGATGTAGATGGTGCGGATGTCCTCAATCTTATAGCGTGGCAGTTTGGCATCGGGGTTGATTTTCAGAGCCTCGCGGTAGAAGTAGAGCGCTTCGGAGTACATCTTTGCATCGAAAGCGGTTTTGGCGTTCTGCATTGCAGCCTTGTACTGCTGCTCGCTTTCGGAATCTTGTGCTGATACAGAAAGAGTTACGAGCAGCAGAATCGCTATTGAAAATATATGTCGGAGAGTCATCGTTTGATTTTCTTTCGTTTAAAAACGCTTTAAAACGTGCCAAAATTGCACATTTTTTGGCAAAAAAAACGCAAGCCGAATCGACTTGCGTAGTATTTGTTCAGAAAGGATTTATTTCCCTAACATCTTCAATAAATCAGCGATTGCTGTCTCGAACTTGCAGCCGTACCAGTGGTTCGAGCCGTCTTGAGTGTTCTCGATGCACTTAACGGTGTAGTCGGCAGCGATTTTTGCGGCATCGTAGGCAGGTTTGCCGTTCATCAGCGCGCCCACAAAAGCCGAAGCGTAAACATCGCCAGTACCGTGGCTGCCTTGCGCTATTTTCTTGTGTTCGTAGTATTTATACTCGCCGTTCTCGTAAACCACCACGCCCGTGGTCTCAGGCTTGTAACTTACGCCCGTAAGAATCACATTTTTAGAGTCGTTGGCCACAAGTTTCTGCAGCAGATCCATAATGTAAGCCTTGTCATATTCGGTTTTGTACTCGCTGCCTGTGATGAAGCAGGCCTCGGTGATGTTCGGCAGAACGTAATCGGCTTTGGCACAGAGTTTTGCCATTGCTTTCACAAACACGTCGTCGAAACCGTAGTAGAGCGTGCCATTGTCGGCCATTGCGGGGTCGATGATGATTTTCGCGCCAGCCTCGAGCGTCGAGTTTATGATGCTGATAACGTAGTCGATTTGCTTTGTACTGCCCAGATAACCAGTGTAGATGGCCTCGAACTTGATGCCTTCTTTGTTCCAGTGCTGCTCAATGAGCGGCATATCTTCGGTCAGGTCGCGGAAGGTGAAGCCCTTGAAGCCGCCCGTGTGAGTCGATAGCACAGCCGAAGGCAGAACAGCGGTCTCAACGCCGCAGGCTGATATTATAGGAAGCGCAACAGTGAGCGAGCACTGTCCGACGCACGAAATGTCTTGAATGGTGAGAATCCTTTTGTAACTCATAATCTGAAAATTAAGTTTTTATAACTGTTTAAAATCGCGGCAAATATACCTATTGAATTGATATGTTGCGAATACCACAGTATAGGTATTTTACGGAGTTTTATATGCTGAATTGCGTCGGTGTCTCATTGCGTTTTTATACATTTGCTAAAAAGAACCAGTGTGCTTTCGATTCTGATACCTACATATAATTGTGCTTGTAATCAGTTAGTTGCGGAATTGTCGCGGCAAGCCGATGCCTTGCATTTGGTTTATGAGATTGTTGTGGTTGACGATGCTTCGACTGATGCCGATATTGTGCAGAAAAACAGCCAGATAGCAACAATGCCAAATTGCCGTTTTGTTCGGCTCGATGAGCGAATTGATATTGCCAAAATGCGGAACCGACTGTTGCAAGAGTCTAAATATCAGTGGATTCTGTGTCTCGATGCCGATGTTTTCCCTGCCGATGCCGATTTCTTAAAGCGCTACGCCGAAGCAATGGGGCAGGCGCGGGTTGTTTGCGGCGGATTGGCTTATCGAAGTGGCAACGAGCAGAATGTCAATCCGTTGCGCTATAAATACGGCGTCACTCACGAAGTGCTGACTTTGAAACAGCGGCAAGCCTGTCCGTATAAGAGTTTTAAAACTTCAAACTATCTGATTGATAGCAAATTGGCTCAACAAATCCGCTTCGATGAGACGTTTGTGGATTACGGCCACGAAGACACTCTTTTCGGTGAGAAACTGCAGTTGGCCGTCGAGCCGATTCTGCATATTCAAAATCCTGTCTATCACGATGATACTGATACCGCCGAACAATTTCTTGAAAAAACGCGCCGTGGAATCGTAAACCTGAAAGCCCACGCCGATGAATTGCGTGGTTACAGCCAATTATTGCAGACTTATAGCAAGTTACAAAAACTGCATTTGGCAGGCATTGTCTCGTTTAAATTCCAATTGCTGCGCCGCTCGCTTGAGCGTAACTTGCTGAGCGCCAACCCGTCAGTGCGGCTATTTGGCTTTTACAAGTTGGGGTATCTGTGTTCGCTTGTTTAGAAGAATGTCAGTGAAACCTCTAACTTTCGGCTGACAATTCTCGCTTTCTCTGTTTTTTCTGCCTACTTTTGCACGTCTTAAAACAAGATGCAATGGATAATGCCGATATAAAACTGAACACGATTCCAGAAGCCATTGAGGCTATCAAACGTGGTGATTTTGTGATAGTTGTGGATGATGAAGACCGCGAGAACGAAGGCGATTTTGTGATTGCCGCCGAAAAAATCACCCCCGAAAAGGTGAATTTTATGCTGAAAAACGGCCGCGGACTGCTCTGCGCGCCCATCACCATCGACCGTTGCGCCGAGTTGGAACTCAACCATATGGTCGATAACAACACATCGATTTTGGGCACACCGTTCACCGTGTCGGTTGACAAGATAGAAGGCTGTACCACAGGCGTTTCCGCTGCCGACCGTGCCGCCACCATCCGTGCTTTGGCCGACCCCGAATCGAAACCGTCAACCTTTGCGCGCCCAGGCCACATCAATCCGCTTTACGCTCAAAACAAGGGCGTTATCCGTCGTGCGGGACACACCGAAGCGGCCGTTGATTTGGCCCGACTTGCAGGACTTCATCCCGCCGCCGCACTCATCGAGATTATGAACGAAGACGGCACAATGGCGCGGATGGAACAGTTGCAGGTGATTGCTAAAGAATTTAATCTCAATATAATAACCATCAAAGACCTGATTGCCTACCGCCTGAAGCAGGACACGCTCATTGAGCGCGGCCCCGAAGTGCATCTGCCGACGGCTTACGGCGATTTCCGTCTGATTCCGTTCCTTCAGAAGTCGAACAACAAAGAGCATATCGCCTTGATTAAGGGCTCGTGGGAAAAGGATGAGCCGATTCTGGTTCGCGTCCACTCATCGTGTATGACGGGCGACATTTTCGGCTCGATGCGCTGCGAGTGCGGCGAGCAACTGCACAAGGCAATGCAAACCATCGATAAAGAAGGCAAAGGCGTCATTATCTATATGAATCAGGAAGGGCGCGGCATTGGGCTGATGGCTAAAATCAAGGCCTACGAGTTGCAGGAGCACGGCTACGACACCGTCGATGCCAACATCCACCTGGGTTTCGACGCCGATGAGCGCGATTATGGGGTGGGGGCGAGCATTCTGCGTGAGTTGGGCGTGAGCAAGATGCGCCTGATGACTAACAATCCCGTGAAGCGCATCGGACTTGAAGCCTACGGGCTCGAAGTGGTTGAGAATGTGCCAATTGAGATTGAGCCGAACAAATACAACGAGTTCTATATGCGCACCAAAAAAGAGCGTATGGGACACACTCTCAGGCTGATACACTGCAACAACAAATAATCGCACACAATGAAAACCGTATGCGTTTTTTGTGCGTCGAATCGTGGCTCAAATGCTGAATATGAGCGCGTTGCCGCCGAATTTGGCGCATTGCTTGCCGCGCGCGGCTTGGATTTGGTTTACGGCGGCGCCAACGTTGGGCTGATGCGCTGCGTGGCCGAAGCCGCAATGGCAGGCGGCAGCAGGGTGACGGGCGTCATCACAGAATTTCTGGCTGGCCGCGAACTGGCGCAGTCTGGATTGGCCAAGATGCTCACCGTGAGCACAATGCAGGAACGCAAGGCCACAATGGAACGCCTTTCGGACGGTTTTGTGGTTCTGCCTGGCGGCTTCGGCACAATGGACGAGATGTTCGAAATCTTGTCGGGCGGACAGTTAGGCTTCCATAAAAAGCCGATTGTCGTGCTGAATATCAACGGATTCTACAATCACTTGAAGGCTCAACTTGAGTTTATGGTCAGCGAGAAGATGCTTTTGCCGCAGCACGCCGCAATGGTGCAGTTTGCCGACACTCCCGCCGAAGCCATCGACCAATTATTCGGCTATTCCGCGCCCGTGGTGGGGAAGTGGATTGATGACATCCGCCGCGACAACGGTCTCGCCTAAGGCAGATTTAATTGCCGACCATTCGACTTTCTGTCGTCCGCTTAAAAAATCCTAATGATTTCGACTTGATTTTGTTGAAAAAGATTGGTAAAAAATCGGTCTGTATATCAATTGGTTATCCCCATATAGGTATAAATACCTATTGACAAAAAATGGCGTTTTGGGTATGTTTGCACCGCTTTTTCAGGAAAAAAGCAAGGTTTTGTCTAATATAAATTAATTGCTATGACAGAAAGAAGAAGAATTTTAGCCGTTGCCGCAGCGCTGCTTTGCGCGGGCATGGCCAGTGCCCAAACCACAGTTGCCGCAGCGGGCGGCGAGGCGGGTGCGGTGAGTTTCACCGTTGGGCAGCCGTTCTACCAGACTGCAACATCCGACGCGGGCAGCCTTACCGCAGGTGTTCAGCAGGCTTACACCATCAGCGTTGTCGATGGTATCGAGAACACGCAGATTAAACTCGAGGCCGAGGTTTACCCCAACCCAGTGACCGACCGCCTGACTCTCAGCGTTGTTGATGCCAGCGACTCCAACCTCCATTACACGCTCACCGACAACAACAGCCGAACACTCGCGACTGCCGACATTGCCGATGCGCAGACCTCAATCGACATGACACGCTACGTGCAAGGCGTTTATTTCCTGCGCGTTGACGATGGCGAGAGAGTGGTGAAAACGTTTAAGATTGTGAAGAATTGAGATTTAGGCACTAGGCATTAGGCACTAGGTGTTAGGTGTTAGTGGATTTGGAATTACGAATTTCGAACATGAATCATTACACATTATTCAAAGGCACTAGGCATTAGGCATTAGGTAAAGGAAGTTGAGGAAGTTGAGAAAGGTTGAGATGGTTTAGATAGTATCTAAACAGCGAAGCGACTCACCTTTTAGACGATTCACCAATTCACCGATTAAACATTTAAACAACATAAAATGAACTTTTTAATTTTTAAAAACATGAGAAAATTTACAACAATCGTTGCCGCCTTGTTATTGTCGGTGGCAACATTCGCCCAAGCCCCGCAGGGCTTCAGTTATCAGGCTGTTGTGCGCGATGCGCAGAACGCCATAGTTGCTAATCAGGAGGTTGACGTCACGCTCACCATCACGGCCGAGATTGACGGTGTGGCCCTTCAGACCTACACCGAGAAGCACTCAGTGACAACCAACGCCAACGGTTTGCTGACTCTGGTTGTTGGCCAGGGCGAGAGCAGCCAGAAACTCTCCGACATTAAATGGAACCTGCCCAACGCCATCTACAACATGCGCACCGAGACCAAGTATGGCGCAGCCACCACTCAACTCCTGAGCGTGCCCTTTGCCATGTATGCCGAGCAGGCTGGCGACATCGATGTCAATCAACTGGCTAAAAAGTTGAACAGCAGCGATGTGCAGGCTCTTCTGGGTTTGGTGAGAGCCGAGGATTTGGAAGAGATAAGAAAATATATCAACGACTCGCTGGCCGCCTACGGCAACACCTACATCAAGAAAACCGATGTCAACGTGCTGACAAACAACTATGTAACCAAAGAAGTGTTTGAAAATTACGTTGTCAGCGGTGGCAATCCCGAGGCGGTTGACCTCACCGTTTATGCCAAAAATGCTGACGTTGAGAAGACTTACGCCAAGAAAGATGACGTTGAGAAGACTTACGCCAAAAAAGATGACATCAGGAAATTCACCACAATGCGCGATGTTAAGGACACCGTTGGCTTCTACTATGCAAAGAAGGCCGACCTTGACCAATATGCTCCATTCAGATATGTTGCCGACACATTCGATTATATCCGCAGTTCTTACGCTCCGAAAGAGTACGTTTCGAAGAACTACGTGACCAAAGAGGCCTTCGACAACTATGTTTTGAGCGGCGGCCAAACCGAATCGGTTGACCTCACCGTTTACGCCAAAAGCGCCGACGTTGAGAAAACTTACGCCAAGAAGGCCGACATTCCAAGTTTGAGCGGCTATGCGCTCAAGTCTGATATTCCGACAATGCCCACCGTTCCAACCAAAGTGTCTGAATTGCAGAACGATGCCAATTATCTGACATCTCACCAGGATATTAGCGGCAAACAAGATGTTATCGACGACCTTGACGACATCCGCAGCGGCGCAGCCCTTGGCGCAACGGCTTTGCAGAGCCATCAGGATATTAGTGGCAAAGCCAACAAGAACGAAATGAGTATAACTCCAGGAGCCAATGCTGGCACTGCTGTTATCAAACTCCAAGACAATATGCAGGAAACCGTGCTGACTGCCCACCAATCGCTTGAGGGCTACTACTCAAAAGCCGATGTTGACAGCAAAATCAATGCGTTTAGCGAAGATTTGTTAACAGGAAACTATGCTCTGAAAGATGAGATTGACGGCCCACACGACTACGTTGACCTTGGCTTGCCAAGTCATACACTTTGGGCAACCTGCAACGTTGGCGCAACTGAACCGCAACAGGCTGGTGACTATTACGGTTGGGGCCAAACAGAGGTGCCAGAAAATCTGGATTACTCATCTTGGACGTTTTTTGTTGGCTCTTTTCCTCGTGAGAACGATGCTGCCGCTGTTCATTTTGGCGGATTATGGGAAACGCCGTCGGCTGACCAGTGGCAGGAACTGTTTGACAACTGTTTGTTCGAAAATGTTACCGATTATGCGGGAACAGGGCAGAAGGGTTTGATAGTGTATATGGCCAAAAATGCCAGCGACAGGGGTAAGACAAAAAGCGATTCTTACACACCATCTGCTGATTATTCTTTGACCGATGTTCATATATTTCTGCCAAAAGTTGGTATTTACGATAGGAATTCATATACCAGTACTACCCACGTATATTTAACTAAAAGTTCGTATAAGTCTGGTCACACTGAAAGATATATTGGAGCCGTAATTACTAATTCAAGAAGTGTCGCTACTGCATTTATGGGTGGCGGTTATCCTGTCCGCCCAGTCCGCAACAATGCAACACCTGCCACCCTTTCCGATTTTTCCGACTATTACACCAAGACTCAATCTGACGGTCGCTATGTTTTGAAAACCGACGCTTACACCAAAACAGAATCCGACAACCGTTACGTTCTGAAAGAAAAGGTTTACACCAAGGCTGAAGTTGATGCCATTGTAAGTGAGAAAATAGGATTCTTGCGCATGGAAGGTGAAATTGAGGGCAAATTCTCGGTATCAGCAAGTAAGAAAGTTGCGTTTTCGCAAGGTAATTTGCAATATAAGAGAAATGGCAGTTCGAATATGTGGCGTTTTGCCGAATATCAGTATGAAACAACCGAAAAGCCAAATCGAAATTCGTATTATAATTCCTATTATCAGACTGATAGTGATGGTTGGACCGATTTGTTCTGCTGGGGAACAAGTGGGTGGAATGGAAGTGGTTTCACTTATTATTCGCCACATCAACTCTATTTCGACCAATTCCCGCAAACTGCAACATCTGGTCCTAACTATACGGCGTTCAATATCAATAGTAATTCAGCCACACCTTTGGCAGGAACAAAAGCCGATTGGGGAGTGTACAACGCAATCAGCAATGGTGAAAACAAAGCAGGTGTATGGCGTACGCTTACAAGTGACGAATGGTTATATTTGCTCAACACCCGTACTGATGCAGCAAAGAAACGTTTCAAGGTTGAAATAAGTTTGCCAAACGACTCACCAGTTCCTTCTAATAGCAACAGAAAAGTTCCAGGCATATTGCTTTTGCCCGATGATTTTGATATTACCATCGATGACCCCAAAACATCAGTTGATGACAAGTTGCGCAATGTCATGGGAACAGACGATAGAGCCTTGGTTACAGAAGAAAATTTGGAATATCTTGAATCAAATTATGGTGTTGTATTCCTTCCTGATTGGAATGGTATAGGTCGTCTTACCAAGCACTATGAAAACAATGTCGGCCTTATGTTTGTAATGACCAACGAAACTTTCATGACAACCTTGGGCAAAGGTGTATATTGGACAGCGACACCAAGCGACAATTATGCTTATGTTTTCGATCCTTCGGAATCTAATACAGAAACAATGGAACTGGAAACATCTCAACGAAACTTCTTCTTCTTTGTCCGTCTTGTTAGGGATATAAAATTCTAATATTTCTCATAGGCGCATAATAAACACCCCCTTCCTTGTCCGCATCGGCAGGGAAGGGGGTGTTGTTTTTTTGTGGCGGCAAAGGTGTTTGGGGGGAATTTTTTGTATTCTCGCCTTCAGTCCTTCAATCCCTCAATCCTTCAATCCTTCAATCCCTCAATCCTTCAATCAGTCTCTCATATCAATAATCTCAACGCCAGGGTGCTTTTTCGCGTCGAAATTCAGTTGTGATTCGTCAATTTTCTGATTGACATCGAATTTTGAAAGAGTGAGCGTGTAGCGCGTGCCGTCTTTCTGAAAGCACTTGATTTGGTATAGATTGTAATCTTGTGTGAACCAGTATCTTATCTTGAAATATGGCTTTTTGATGTTTTCGGGAGCCAGTTCCACCACAAGCATGGTCTTGCCGTCAATGGTTTCATTGTCGTTCAGCAGATATTTGAATCCTTCGCGGTAAATTGTGTATAGCGACATCGGGTCCGAAAGGAATTTCTCTTCGGGGGCATCATCGTCGGAAAGTTCGATGGGCGAGATGGTAACCTCGTTGCTTTCAGGCAGATACACCCAACGGCACTTGCCATCGCAGAATGTTGTGGTGTTGTCGACATCCATGCGGAATTTGTTGCCTTTGATTATCAGGCTGCCGCTGTAGTTCTCGTTTTTTTCTTCGGCCAGATTTTCGAAATGATAGTCAAAATCGATGCTTATGTTCTTGTACGACTGAACTTTACTTGCGGCCTTGTCGAGCACTTTTTTTGCTTCGGGGTCTTTTTGCGCAAAGCAGTTTGCGGTGGCCAGAGCCAATAATATGAGGAGTATCTTTTTCATTTTCAACGTAATGTTTCTAATAGTCGGTCAAGGCTCAATTCATCGGGAATAAGCACATCGCGGGCTTTGCTGCCTTGGTATGGGCCAACAATTCCGGCGGCTTCCAACTGGTCCATAATGCGGCCTGCGCGGTTGTAGCCGATGGAGAACTTTCTTTGTATCAGTGATGTAGAACCTTGCTGGTTTATCACAATTATTCGTGCGGCTTCCTCAAACATCGAGTCGCGTTTCGAAAGGTCGACATCTTCAAGGCTGGCGCCTTCGCCGCCTTCAGGCACGTATTCGGGCAGCAGGAACGCCGATGTGTAACTCTGCTGCTGTTCAATGTGTTCCATAATTTTCTCAAGCTCAGGCGTATCAACAAAGGCGCACTGTACGCGCTGCGTTTCGCCGCCGAGCGAAATCAGCATATCGCCGCGGCCAATCAGCTGGTTGGCGCCTGGGGCGTCCAGAATGGTGCGCGAGTCAATCATACTCATCACCTTAAAGGCGATTCGAGCCGGGAAGTTGGCTTTAATCAAGCCCGTGATGACGTTGGTTGTAGGCCTTTGTGTGGCCACAATCAGGTGTATGCCGATGGCGCGGGCCAACTGAGCCAAGCGTGCGATTGGCAGCTCGACTTCTTTGCCAGCGGTCATAATCAGGTCGGCAAACTCATCGATAACCACCACAATATAAGGCATATAATGATGTCCTTTTTCTGGATTCAGGTGGCGGCTGATGAATTTTGCATTGTACTCTTTAATGTTGCGGCAGCCGGCTTCTTTCAAAAGGTCGTAGCGTTTGTCCATCTCAATGCAAAGCGACTGCATTGTGTTCACAACCTTCTGTGTATCAGTGATTATTGGCTCGTCGGCATCGGGCAGCATAGCAAGGAAATACTTCTCAAGTTTCTTGTACAGCGTCAGTTCCACCTTCTTCGGGTCAACCAGCACAAGTTTCAGTTGCGACGGGTGTTTTTTATAGAGCAGCGATGTCAGTATCGCGTTCAGTCCCACCGATTTACCTTGACCAGTGGCACCAGCAACAAGCAAGTGCGGCGTTTTTGTCAGGTCGAATGTGAACGTTTCGTTGGTGATGGTTTTGCCAATGGCCACCGGCAGCTCGTATTTGGCTTCCTGGAATTTGGGTGATGCTAGCACAGTGCGCATTGCCACCGTTTGCGGCTTCTCGTTCGGCACTTCAATACCAATGGTTCCGCGGCCTGGAATCGGCGCAATGATGCGGATGCCCAAAGCTGCAAGGCTTAGCGCAATATCATCGCTTAAGTTTTTGATTTTCGATATTTTAACACCTTTTGCGGGAACAATTTCGTAAAGTGTTACTGTTGGCCCGACAGTGGCGTTGATTTTCGCAATCTGAATCTTGTAATCGTTCAGAGTCTCAACAATTTTGTCCTTGTTGGCGTGCAGTTCCTCGGGTGTTACAGCCGTGTTGTTCTGCTCGTAGTCGTTCAGAAGGTCGATTGACGGCAGACGGTAGTTTTCAAGGTCGCGGGTCGGGTCGTAAGGCTCAAGGTCGATGTCGCGTATCTTTTGAGTTTCTTCTTCATTTTGTGTAACATCCATTTGTACTTCGCCATCTGGCTCGTTTTCAGGATTATCGCCAGGCTGAATCTCGTCGTTTTTCTGCGAGGGGATGGTTATCGTGAAATTGTCTTGCTCACCACCTAATTCGCTGATATTGTTATCGTTTTCGATATTGTCGTTGCTGTCAGCTGAGTCATCGTTGTCATTGTCAATCAGTTGTGATTCAACTTCGCCCAGATTGTTGCTCAAGTCGTTGTCGTTGTCTGAGTTGTCGAATGTTGCGGTGGTTGTAATCTCGAATTTCAGCAGGTCTTTGTCGTTCTTCTCAAACGGAATGTCATCGTTGTTATCAGCCTCGGTTTGCTCGTTTTCGCTTTCGATAGTCTCAGCCTCGGTTGTCTCCTCATCTGCTGATTCTGTATCTTGCTCATTATTATCGGTTTCGGCAGCCGCTTCCTGCTCAGTTGACGGCGGCAGTTCCTTGTCGGTCACTTTCGGGCGGATGAGTTCTTTCACAAAGGTGCGGCATCGTGTAACAAAACTGTCGAAAGTGAACGACAGAATGGCGAACAGACAGGTAATCAGCACAATGCCCGTTCCGAGTTTGCCAATCACGGCGTTCATCCATTCGCTCACAAAATAGCCGTGGGCGCCGCCAGGAGTGAATGCCGCGTGGTGGAATATGTAGCCCAGCGCAACCGAGCCCCAAATTGAATAGACAATCGACAATTTGATGGTTTTGCTTATGGGTAATGTTTTGATATTGAATAATTTGAAAACCAACACAGCCAGA
The DNA here is from genome assembly GCA_017474765.1 of Salinivirgaceae bacterium. Lineage (GTDB taxonomy): Bacteria > Bacteroidota > Bacteroidia > Bacteroidales > SZUA-534 > RUG13583. The sequence continues at coordinate 125,457 of JAFVGW010000023.1, forward strand.
ATCACAATCAGTGCGAACGACGGCAGACCAATCCAGCGGTACATGAATCGGTGGGCCAGAAAGGCTCCGAATGTGCCTGTCCAGTTGCTGGCCACAATGTTGGGGTTGAAAAACAGTTTGCCGGCTGGAACATCGAGCGTGCTTTGGTCGATGCGCCAGGTGAACAGATATGAAATGAACGCGAAAGCCATGTAAACCGTGAAAGCCGCAAGGCAGACGCCAACAATGGTGCGCCGACGGACGGTCACGCTCACGTCTATATCATCAACAGTAATGTTGTCTTTTTTCTTTGCCATAGTCTTAGTTGTAGGATTGAAACGAAAAAAAGGCAAAATTATTTGCCTATTCCATTGAAAATTTCGTCCATTTGCGACCGTTCAACGCGTTCGTAACCTTCAGGAATTTCAAATGTGTTGTTCGATATTTTTTCGTTAATGAATTCAATGGCTTCGAGGTGCATCGGAATGCCGTTCATCGAGAGGCGGAAATCCATTGGCATTCCTGGAATTTTGTCGAGAGGAGTGTTGGCTGTGGCATTGCTGATTTTGATGTCGGTGGTGTAGAATACATCAAATGATGTTGAGTCGCCGATGCTCACGCTTGCATGGTTGCAGCGAAACCCAATCATCTCTTTCTCGGTATTGTCAAAATTGATTTGCAGATTGTCGGGGCGGTTCATGCCGTAGTAGCCCTCTTCTGATGATGAGATGTATAAATATTTTTTGTTCAGTATTTTAAGCAGGGTGTAGGCTTTGTGGTTGCCGTCTTTTATGAATGCCGACCTGAATATTCCCAGCCAGCCTTCCATTTCAAGAATCACCTTGTCGTTTTTGAAGTGCATCACAATTGTTGAGGGCAGAAGGCCGATAATCGGATTCTCCTTTTCGGTCTGCAAATAGGTGATTTTGAACTTTACCGAGCCTTCGCTAATGCTTCCGTGATGCCCTTTTTCGGAGCATCCGAAGAGTATGGAAACACACAATAAAGCCGTGGCACACAAGTGCTTACAATGTCTGTATATATTGCTGCGTTTGTTGTCCAAGATTCTATTTTTTCAGTTGTGGTAAAGGTACTTATTATCGGTTAAAAACCGATTTTTCTGCAACTTTTTTTGCAAAAAAAATGCCCGTCAAATGCAATCGTTTGACGGGCACTTTTTCTATCTGTTTTTATTACCACGCAAACATTGGGCGCGGCATCATCATCTCGTTCACTTCGGCTTTAACTTTTGCGATAACGCTCTCGTTTTCAGGGTCGGCCAGAACGCGGTCAATCATATCCACAATCACGTCCATATCCGATTCCTTCAGGCCGCGGGTGGTGATGGCGGGTGTGCCAAGGCGCAGGCCGCTGGTCTGCATTGCCGAGCGGGTGTCGAACGGCACAAGGTTCATATTCACCGTGATGTCGGCGGCAACAAGAGCCTTCTCGGCCACCTTGCCAGTCAGTTCGGCGTATTTCGGACGCAGGTCAACCAGCATCGAGTGGTTGTCGGTTCCGCCCGAAACAATGTAGAATCCTTTGTTCATCATACCTTTGGCAAGGGCGGCGGCATTCTTCTGCACTTGTTTCTGATACTCTTTGAATTCGGGTGTGAGTGCTTCGCCGAAAGCCACGGCTTTGGCTGCAATCACGTGCTCGAGCGGTCCGCCCTGTTGTCCGGGGAACACGGCCGAGTTAATCAGGCTGCCCATCGAGCGGATTTCACCTTTTTTGGTTGTCTTTCCAAACGGATTCGGAAAGTCCTTGCCAATCAGAATGATACCGCCGCGTGGCCCGCGCAGAGTCTTGTGAGTTGTCGATGTTACAATGTCGGCATATTTGACAGGGTTGTCGAGCAGTCCGGCAGCGATGAGTCCGGCAGGGTGAGCCATATCCACCATCAGCAGGGCGCCGCAGGCGTCGGCAATCTGGCGCATACGCTTGTAGTCCCATTCGCGGCTGTAGGCCGAGCCTCCGCCGATAATCAATTTCGGTTTCTCGCGCATTGCAATTTCTTCCATCTCGTCATAGTCAACGCGGCCGGTTTCCTTGTTCAGGTGGTAGGCGCACGGGGTGTAAATCATACCCGATGTGTTCACTGCCGAGCCGTGCGAAAGGTGTCCGCCGTGTGCAAGGTCGAGCCCCATAAACTTGTCGCCTGGTTTCAGCACTGCCAGCAGAACGGCTGCATTGGCCTGCGCGCCAGAGTGGGGCTGCACGTTGGCATATTCGGCGCCGTAGATTTTCTTCAGGCGCTCAATGGCCAGCGTCTCAACTTCGTCAACCACTTCGCAGCCGCCGTAGTGGCGTTTGCCCGGGTAGCCTTCGGCATATTTGTTGGTCAGGCACGAGCCCATAGCCTGCATAACCTGGTCGCTCACAAAGTTTTCAGATGCAATCATCTCAATGCCGCGCTTCTGGCGGGCGTACTCCTTGTCTATAAGGTCGAAAACAACACTGTCTTTATTCATATTGTTTCAAATTGTTATTGATTTATAAATATTTAGTCATTCGATTCAATTGGGAATTGCCGGCGGAAACTCTCTTCGAGCGAGATGATGGTCTCGGTGCGCTCCACAATGTCGAGCCGCTGCAGTTTGTCCGACAGAATGCGGCGCAGATGCTCATTGTCGTGTGCCATCACCTTGATGAACAGCGAGTAGTTGCCGGTAACGTAGTGGCATTCAATTATTTCAGGAATTTTGAAGAGTTCTTCGGCGATGTCGTGATACAGGCAGGCTTTTTTCAGGTTGATGCCCACAAAGGCGCACGTTTTGTAGCCCAGATTCTGCGGGCTGACAATGAATTCGGAACCTGTGATGATGCCGATGTTGGTGAGCCGCTGCACCCTTTGGTGTATGGCTGCGCCCGACACTCCGCACTCGCGTGCCACTTCAAGAAAAGGTGTGCGTGCGTTTTTCGAGATTATCGACAGAATCTTCTTGTCGAGTTCGTCGATGTTGTGGTTTTCGCTCATATTTAAAAGCCTTTAGATGTGTTTTTCAAACTCCACAAATCAGTTGCAAGGCAATCTTGGCCCCGCTTTTAATTTGACGCAAAGAAAACTAATTCTTCGGTACAAAACTTACAATTGCGAGTTTTTTATTACCTAAAAGTTAACAATTGAAAGTTGAGTGAATTTGTTTTCTAGGCATAAGGCGCAAGGCAAAAGTCATTTGAATTGCGACAGGTCTATTTCCTCGTTTGTCCAAATTCTTTCCCCGTTTATTTCATAGTAATACTTGAATTTGGCGAACCGTTTGGTGTTGTTGTGGTAATATAAAAAATATAAAAGAACAGACATAACAACAATTGCAACCATCATCCAACAATTTGTTTGCAGAGAGAATGGATGGCGCCAAAAGCCGAAACCAGAAAAACACAATTCATAGAATCCAACACAATACGTAAACATAATGTTCCAAAATATGCGGAGGAAAATTGCACCTTTTGAATAGTATAGAGGTTCTTCAATTGAATTTTTAGAAGGAATATGACCTGGAATGACATTGCATATTGCACAAGATGTTGCAAAACACATCTCAATCCACATAAACAGAAGAAACTCAATCTGAAATCCATCTGTAAAAGGTGATTTATAGCCGATGACAAACGCGGCGTGAATTGCAAACGGAATGACCGAGTATATAATTTTATGACCGTTTCAGTGATGTATTTCTCCAACTCCGATGCTTCTGGCAGTTGATTCCACATTGGGCGGTCGGGAGTGTTGGTGCACAATGGCAGTAAGGCCGCATCCACCGACAAAGCGATAAACACAACTATTAGCCCCGCACCGCAAACCGCCAGTATTGCGGGAACCATAAACAAAACTGCCATTATTGTCAGAAACCGTTTGTTAAAGGCAATAAAACTGATGGCGTAGTTATAAAATCGATTTAAGTTAAATGTGTGATTCATAGTTTAATATCTATGCATTGAAATATTAATATCAAGCACTATTTACTTATACCTTATATCTTGTAACTTGCCCCTTACAATGTATTCAGCATCTTCTTGAACACATCGTTAGGCTTCAATCCGAGTTCGTCCTCTGAAAATTCCGGTTTCAGGCGATGGACAATGTACGATTGCATGGGCTCCATGTGTTTGGGGTAGATGGAGCCTCGGCATTCACACTCAAAATAATCTTTTATGTATTCGTAGGTGCTTTCCGAAATGCACACCTTGCCAACCACACCTTCCTGCTCAACGCGGGCGGCGGTGTTCACTGTCACGCCCCACACATCGTAAACATATTTCTTGCGTCCCACAACTCCCACAATGGCAGGTCCTGTGTGCAGTCCGATGCGGCAAAGCCATGGATTGATGCCGTTTGCTTCATTTTCTTCGGCAATCTTATTCACAACATGCTGCATGTCGAGGGCAGCCAGAACGGTGTCGAACGGGTGGCTCTTGTTGCTCAGCGGCAGGCCTCCGGCGCACATGTAGGCGTCGCCGATGGTTTTTATTTTCTCGATGAAATGAGCGTCGGTGATGTCGTCGAAAGTCTTGAAATACGAATCGAGCCTCTCAATCAGTTCTTTAGGCGATAGCTCGCTTGTCAGACTGGTGAAATTGGCGAAGTCGAGAAATAGGATAGTGGTGCTCTTGTATTGGCGCGGCGACACTGAGCCTTTCGATTTCAGCTGGCGCATTATCTCAAAAGGCAGAATGTTGAGCAGCAGTTCGTCCGATTTGCGCTTTTCTTCGGCAATGACGGCGTTTTGTGAGTTGATTTCAAGTTGCTGTTGTTCAAGCAGTTTGTTGGTTTCCTGCAAGTGTTTGGTCAGCGACAGCATATACTCATTCTTCTGATTCAAAGCCAATTCCGACTCTTTGAGATTTGTGATGTCTGTTTCAACGGCAAAGATGTTCTTAACATTCCCGTCGCGCCCAAGAATGGGAGTCAGTGTGGTTTGAATCCATTTGTAGTCTTCGCCAACCGTAAACACCGAGGCAAATGTGACGGGCTCTTTTTTCCCGATACATTTGTCGAAATATTGTTTGATATTGACATTGTCATTGAATTCCAGAATGTTACGGCCGAAAATGTTTTTGAATTCATCCATTCCGAATCCATACATTTTCGCAAAACCGTCGTTGCACCAGATGAGTTCGCCGGCAGCGTCGAGCATCATAAATGAGTTGGATGACAAGTTGATGCACTGCATCACTTTGCGGAATTTGCCGCGCCGTTTGTTTCTGCTTGTTACCTTGCCAATAGTGTTTTCAAGTCTTACGCTTTCTTCGACTTTGTCGTGGGTGCTTATACATTCGTAAAAGCCTGATTCATATACAGATTTCAGTTGTTCGATGTCGCCAGGTTCGGTAAGAGCAACAAATGCCGTGTCAGAGAAATGTTTGTCTGTTGCCAGAGCAATCGCATCATTCAAATCGGTGCTTTTTAAATCGATGATAATCAGCATCGAAGCATTCTGCCCGACTACATCCATATCAACCTTTTCAAGGGGTAGCACGGAGTATTCGCTGCTGTTTTTGGCAAGAATGCCAGGACGGTTTTCAATGCTACCTATATATATAATGGTCTCCATTCAGAATCTTTTCTGAAAGATGCACATTATTTTTGAAATATCCTATTCCCACTCAATGGTTCCTGGCGGTTTGTGCGTCACGTCGTACCAGAGCGAGCCAGCGCCATCGGCCTTGAACTGTTGCCACAGGCCGGCGAGTAGCGTTTGGTCGATTTCGGCAAAGTTGGCGGTCATTGCTTCCGAACTGTTCACGGGACGCATCACAATGCACGGCTTGTCTTGCACGCGCAGCGGTGTCAGAACCACGGGCATCTGCCAGATTTTCTCGTAAAGGTCGTTGGCCTGAAGGAACTCGGTGCAGATGTTGTCGAATTTGCGCAGCGTGTCGAATTTATCTTTGGTGGCGTATTGGGCAACCAATTTCGGCATTTCGTCCGATACTGTGCCAACCTGCCAAATCACGCGGTTGATGACTTTGAAACGGTTCACAAGTTCTGTGCTGAAGCGCTCGCACTCTTTCCAACTCAAGTTTTTCGAAGTCAGCAGGAAAGGTTGAGCGTAGGTACGGCCGTCGCCTTGCACACCCACACTTTTCACCGGCAGAACTCGGCCCTCGATATTGTTGTCTTTCAAATATTTGTCCAAACCTTCAACATCGGCGTTTGTTGCAAACTCGCCTTTGCCGTCGGTGCAGAGCAGACGCACGCCAAGTCCCGGGCCGGGGAAGGGGTGGCGCCAAACCAGATTGTGCGGAATGCCGAGTTCTTCGCCAAGCATACGCACTTCGTCTTTGTAAAGGTCGGCAAGTGGCTCAAGCAGAAGACCTTGCGCCATCAGGTCCATCACTTCCTTCACGCGGTTGTGGTGGGTTTTTATCAGGTCGGCGTTCTTTGTGCCGCCGCTCTCGATGGTGTCGGGGTAGATGGTGCCTTGCGCAATCATCCACTCTTTTGGGTCAAGGTTCAACTTGCTCATTTCCTTGTCTTTAACCATCAGGAAGGTTGCGCCGATGCGTTTGCGCTTCTCTTCGGGCGCGGTTATTCCTTCCAGTTGGCCAAGAAAATCGGCGGTGGCGTCAACCACGCGCAGGTTGTGCATTCCTTCGGCCTTCAGGAACTCAATAATCTTCTGCGACTCGTCCATACGCATCATTCCGTTGTCGATGTGCAGGCCCATAACGCGCTCTGTGCCAAGAACTTTGTTCAGCAGAACGAAAGCCACCGTGCTATCAACGCCGCCCGACACAAGCAGGAACACCTTGCGATTGCCCACTTCGGTGCGTATCTTCTCAGAAATCAGCGGCATATAACTCTTCATATTCCACGTGCGCTCGCATTGGCAGATGCCGATGAAGTTGTCCAGCAGTTGCATTCCGAACTTGCTGTGCGTCACTTCGGGGTGGAACTGAATGCCGTAAATCTTGCGCTCGTCCATCGCCACAGCGGCAATGGGGCAGTCTTTTGTCGATGCTATAATGCGATATCCGTCAGGCAGTTGCGAAACCGAATCACCGTGGCTCATCCACATTGGAGACGATGCCGGAATGCCTTTGAGCAGCGGGTGTTGGCTGTCGCCGATAATCAAATCCGATATGCCGTACTCTTTCACCTTGCCGGGTTTCACGGTTCCGCCCAGTTGCGACGCAATGAGTTGGTGACCGTAGCAGATACCAAGTTTCGGAACGGGAATGTTCAGAATCTCAGGATTGTATTCGGGCGCGTCGGCGGCATAAACGCTTGCCGGTCCGCCGCTGTAGATGATGCCTTTTGCGCCCGCCAGTTCTTCAACCGGCGCTGCAGGCGAGTGAATCTCTGTGAAAACGCCCAACCGGCGTACACGGTTGGCAATCAGGTGAGCGTACTGCCCGCCAAAGTCAAGAACAATGATTTTCTCTTGCATATCAGTTCGTAATTTTTGCGCAAAGATATGAATCTTGGCGGTTGTGTGCAGTCCGATTTTTTTCTGCGCGCAATCCTTTTATGAAAATGTTGCTAACAATATGAGCGAAAGTGATAATACTTGTTCACCACTTTTTGCTCACAAAAACTGCATTCCGCTTCTCACGCATACTCCTGATATCCTGAATATTATTGAAAATGCTGATTAGTCCGAACGCCATAAGCAGGGCGAGAGCGGCGGCCACAATCGAGCGGGCGTTCTCGGCCAGCCACGAGAGCAGGACCGCGTGCGTTTGGAAACTGAAAAGCGGAATGGCTGCAGGTGCCGAAAGCAAAAACGCAATGGTGACGCCGCCGCTGACGATGCCCACCACAAAAGCCGCCACCATTGCCATTTTGTAGCGGCGGATGGTTGCATCCTGATGCCGCTTTATAAATTCAACGGCCTCCAAACGCTTTTCGAGCGATGCCATAAACTCCTCGCTATCATTGAATTGTGGTTTCTGCGCGAGAAAAAGTTCCTCAAGTGCTTTGTCTTTGTTCATATCTCCAGTTTTTCTTTCAGTTTGTCGCGTCCGCGCGATAATTGTTTCTTCACAGCGTCTTCCGACGTGTCAGTGATTGCCGATATCTCCTTGATATTGTATCCGTTCAGGTAGAACAGAGTTATGGCCGAGCGCTCCTTTGGCGGCAGCGTCCGCAGGGCCAGATAAAGGTTCTGATGCTCGAACGATGAGTCGGCCGCTGTTGGGCTGATGAGCGTCCGCGCCTCGTCGATGCTCTCCATTGTGCGACAACTCGCCTTGTGGTTCAGGAAAGTGTTGTGGGCAATCTTGAAGAGCCACGAGCGGAACCGCCCCTCGTCGCGATAGCCCGCCGATGCAATGTAGGCCTTCACCAGCGCGTCCTGTGCCAGGTCGTCGGCGTCGGCCTTGTTGCCGCAACAGAGCGCAAGCAGGAAACCACGCACGGCCGCCTGCTCACTCTCAATGTGTCCGATGAATTCTTCGCGAGTCACGTTTTACGCTTGTGCTGACAACTCGTTCTGTTCGGCTACAATCTCTTTGGCGAGCATTTTCTTGCCAATAAAGTAATTGATTAAGAAGGCGATACCGACAGCAATCATAATGGTGCTCATAAATCCCGAAAACCAAAGGTTGCTCGGTGTCATTCCGCCGCCAAAACTTGTGCAAAGACAGAAAATCGCCAATCCAACACCCAGTAGTAATGTAATGCAGCCCCACAGCAGTTTGGCGAGCAGTTTCTCCTTCAGCAGTTTCTGCTTTGGCGCCATTTTTTTGAGCATTTCGTCGACGTCCATTCCAGGATTCTTTTCCATTGCGGCCAGCACAATCTGTGTGCGCGAGTTGTTTTCGATGATTCTGCGGCGGTTGTTCAGCCATACAATCATTATCGGCAGTATGCACCCGCAGAAGATTGGTACTAAAATAGGTATTAACATTTCCATTTTCTTAAATTTTTAATTGTTAGACTTCTGTTTTTTGAACCGTTGACTTTCGTCTTCTTCCGTCGCGACTCGGCAGAGCTTAATCGAGATTATCTCTGCTCTCGCTGCTCCGTCAGTTCGCCTATATAACAAGACTGCCAGGCAAAAGGTGACGTCAAGTTTAAAGTTTTTTTCTGATATCATTCTGCGAATGATTCATAATGCCTGATGTCTAATGTTTTTAAATCAGTTTCCAGTCTTTTCCCGAATTTTATTATCAGCTCCTATATTATATGCTAAGCATTTGGTATTTTAACTCTAACCCCAAAACTCTTACGTGCCATACGTATCCCGCAAAATTTCTCCGAAAAAAATTCGCACCAAACGTACAGCGTTGCAAATTCCTATTACTTTTGCGGCGTTAAAAACAGAAAACAATGTTGAACACACCTTCATACTTCGCTTATTATTTCTTTTACTACTTCAGTAATTGAGGCGGGGTAATGTTCGTGTAATTGATTATGAATACAGGCCCCGCGTTTTGCGGGGCTTTTTTTTTGAAAATGAATATGAAAATCGCAATTCAAGGAGTGAACGGAGCCTTTCACGAGATAGCCGCAAGGCAGTATTTCGGCAACGATATTGAGACGGTCAACTGCGACCAATTCCGCGATTTGTTCCGCGCCGTTGAGGACTGCACGGCCGATTACGGCATTGTGGCCATTGAGAACACCATTGCGGGCAGCATTCTGGAGAACTATCTGCTGCTCAAGCGCTCGAAACTCAAGGTGATTGGCGAACTCAACCTTCACATCACGCAAAACCTTATGGCTCTGCCTGGTACGCGGATTGAGGACATCACGGAGGTTTACTCGCACCCAATCGCAATTCAGCAAAGCAAGGATTTCTTCGATAACTATCCGAATATCAAAATGATAAACTGGTCGGATACGGCATCGGCGGCGCAGAAGGTGGCCGAGGAGAAACTCGCCCACACGGCGGCCATTGCAAGCGAGTATGCGGCCGAACTCTATGGCCTTCAGATACTTGCAGCGCAGATTCAGACTCACAAGAAGAACTACACGCGCTTTCTGGCCATCAGCCGCACGGCGGTCGATTCGCCTGAAAACGACAAGGCGTCAATCTGCTTCGAACTGACGCATCAGCCTGGCTCGCTGGTTGACGTGCTGGCGGTGTTCAAGAACAACGACATCAACCTGACGAAAATTCAGTCGCTGCCGATTCTGGGCAGTCCGTTCCAATACGCGTTCTATGTTGACTTGCAGTGGAGCGACCGCAGCAATTTCGACCGCGCCACGAGCCGTGTGCTCAATCTTGTGTCGAACTTGTCGGTTTTGGGTGAGTACAAGGGGGCATCGATAAATAATTAGGAGTTAGGAATTAGGAGTTAAAAATTGAAAATTGAAAATTGAAAATGAAGGCAGAATGGTAAGAAAATCGCTAACCGATTCAATCAGATTTTAACCGAAAACTTATTCTGATTGAATCTGATAAAATCGGTTAGAAACAATAAAATCTGTGTTCAATTGAAAATCAAAAATCGAAAATCAGAAATCAAAAATAAATAAAAATCAATAAATCAAATAATTATGATAGTAACAATCATTGGTTTGGGTTTGATTGGCGGTTCAACCGCAATCGACATTCGTCAGCAGAAGTTTGCTGATTCAATCATCGGTGTTGACAGCAACCCGACAAACGCCGCTGGGGCGGAGCACATCGGGCTTGTTGACGAGATTTGTGAGTTGGAGGACGGTGTGAAGCGCGCCGACCTGATTCTGGTGGCCGTGCCCGTGAACGCGGCGCTGAAGGTGCTTCCGAAGGTTCTCGACCTTGTGAACGACAATCAGGTGGTGGCCGATATGTGTTCGGTCAAAGGCAAGTTGTGCGATTGGGTGAAGTATCATCCTAAACGTCAGCGTTATGTGGCTTCGCACCCAATGGCAGGAACGGAGTATTCGGGCCCGTGGGCAGCCAAGGCTGGAATGTTCGCTGGCAAGGTGGCCATTCTGTGCGACACCGAGGACAGCGACATCAAGGCTGTGAACCTGGTGCGCCGAATGTACGAGGCAATGTATATGCGCATCATCTTTATGAACAGCGCCAACCACGACGTGCACACGGCTTACGTGTCGGCCATATCGCACATCAGTTCGTTTGCGCTGGCGCTCACCGTTTTGGACAAGGAGAAGAACGAAAAGCACATTTTCGACCTTGCGTCGGGCGGTTTCGACTCGACGGTGCGTCTGGCAAAGAGTTCGGCGGCTATGTGGCAGCCTATCTTTGAGCAGAACAAGGACAACGTGCTCATTGTGCTCGACACCTATATTAAATATCTTCAGGAGTTTAAGAAGAATCTTGAGGACGACAATAACGAGGCCGTCTACAATATGATTGACGAGGCCAATAGGATTCGCAGAGTGCTGAAGTAGAAGGTGTTAGGTGTTGGTAGGGACGCGATTTATCGCGTCTGCTAATTCGCCTATTTACGGAAAAAATGAATTAACAATTAATAATTAACAATTTAGGATTAGATTCACCGATTCACCAAAAAAGTCGTCTGTCGTCGGTAGTCTGAAGTCCGAAGTCAAAAAAACTGAAAAAATGAACACAACTGAAACCCCGTTTGAATCGTGGGGAATTATAAAGAACACAAAGCGTCCTGTGGTGATTGCAGGACCTTGCAGCGCCGAGACCGAGGAGCAGGTGCTGACAACCGCCCGTGGCTTGAAAGAGCAGGGCATTGAGATTTTCCGTGCTGGAATCTGGAAACCGCGCACCCGTCCGAATTCGTTCGAAGGTGTTGGCTCTGAAGGACTTACCTGGTTAAAACGCGTGAAGGCCGAGACTGGTCTGCTCACTTCGACCGAAGTGGCCAACTTCAAGCACGTTTACGAGACGTTGCGCGCTGGAGTTGATATTCTCTGGATTGGCGCCCGAACGTCGGCCAACCCGTTTGCAATGCAGGAGATTGCCGACGCTCTGCAAGGCGTTGACGTTCCTGTGCTTATCAAGAATCCCGTGAACCCCGACGTTGAGTTGTGGGTGGGCGCCGTTGAGCGCATTATGGGCGCTGGAATCAAGCGCGTGGGCGTCATTCACCGCGGTTTCTCGTCGTTTGAGAAGACTCGTTTCCGCAACGTTCCGCAGTGGCAAATGGCCATTGAGTTCCGCCGCAGAATGCCAGGTCTGCCAATGATTTGCGACCCGTCGCACATTTCGGGCTGCACCGAATTGCTTCAGGAAGTGTCGCAGAAAGCGCTCGACTTGAACTACGACGGTCTGATTATCGAGAGCCACTGCAACCCGAAGGAGGCCTGGAGCGACGCCAAGCAGCAACTGACACCCGAAGATTTGGGTAAATTGCTGAAATCTTTGGTTTTGCGTAATGTTGAACTCGACCAAGCGCAGAAGGAGACTTTGGACGACCTTCGTTTGAAAATCGACAAGTTCGACGAGGATTTGCTCAAGACATTGGGCGAGCGTATGAAGGTTGCCGAAGCCATTGGCCAATACAAGAAAGAGCACAATATCACCATTTTACAGCCGTCGCGCTGGGACGAAATCATTAGCCGCATTGTTGAAAAAGGCGCAAAACACAACTTGAGCGAGGAGTTCATTTCCACCGTTTTCAAGGCCATTCACCAAGAGTCAATCAACAAGCAGACGGTGATTATGAATAATAACTGATTGATTGAAGGATTGAATAATTGAATAATTGAGTAAAGTATAAAGAGTAATGTGTAAGGATTAGAGACTCAATGAGTTGAGACGATTCGCTATTGAGAAAACTAAACCTTCTAAACTCTAACCTTCTAAACTTTTAAACATTGAAAACAACAACAATCCACGGAGCGCAAGGTGACTCGCAAATACTTGTGGGCGAGAGTTTTAAGAACTTTCGCAAGTATCTGCCCACGCAACAGGTTGTGGTGATTACCGACCCCAACGTGAACGCTATTTACGGCAAGTATTTTGCTGATTATCCGATAATTGAGATTGGTTTGGGCGAGAAATCGAAGACGCTCGAAACGGTTTCGGCGGCGATAGGGCGGATGCTTGAGTTGAAAATCGACCGCAAAGGCTTTGTGCTGGCGGTCGGAGGTGGCATTGTGACTGATGTTGCGGGCTTTGTGGCTTCCATTTACCAACGCGGAATCGGATTCGGCTTTGTGTCGGGCACGCTGCTCTCGCAGGTCGATGCAAGCGTGGGCGGAAAGAATGGTGTTAACTATTTGGGATTCAAGAATATGGTTGGCACGTTCAATCAGCCGAAATTCGTCATTTGCGACCCGCAGATGCTCACAACTCTGCCCGCCGACCAACTCGACAGCGGCTTTGCCGAAATTGTGAAGCACACACTCATTGCCGACCGTCAAATGTTTGAGTATCTGGAAGAAAACGCCGAAAAGGCTTTGAATCTCGATATGGATGTGATTGAGACGCTGGTCGATAATTCGGTCAACATTAAGTCGGGCGTTGTGAACCGCGACGAGAAGGAGAGTGGCGAGCGTCGCAAACTCAATCTTGGCCACACCTACGGCCACGCCGCCGAAAAGGTGCTTCAGGTGAGCCACGGCTACGCTGTCAGTCTTGGGCTGGTGGTTGCCGCACGGCTTTCGGTCAAACGCGGACTACTTTCACAGGCCGATGCCGACCGCATTGTGGCGCTGTTGCGCAAACTGAACCTGCCAACAGTGATAACTGGCGATAAACAAGCCATTTACAACGCTCTCGAACTCGACAAGAAGCGCGAGGGCTCGCAAATCAATTTTGTGCTGATGCGCGGAATTGGCGATGTGGTGATTGAGAAAATTGATATTAACGAACTGAAACAGATAGAGTTATGACAGCATTATGCCGCTCGGTGGCGATAAAAGGCTACGATGCCGTTAGCCGCCTGGTTCAGGGGGCCGAGATGGTCGAAATCCGCCTTGAGGAATCAGGCCTGACAATCGACGAGACTCGCCAACTGTTTGGCACTCACCCAAATATGCTTGCCACGTGCCGCCCCGTCGGACTGTCGCAAGCCGAGCAGACAGCCTATTTGCAGGCCGCTATTGAGGGTGGCGCCGCTTGGGTTGATGTTGAGGTTGAAGCCGACGACGACTACCGCCGCAACATTATCGACATTGCCCGCAGGCACAACTGCAAGGTGATTGTGTCGTATCACAATTACGATGAGACACCGCAATTTCCTGAACTTCAGCAGATTGCCGACCTTGCACACTCAATGGGCGCCGATGTGGTGAAGTTGGCCTGTATGTGCCACTCAAAAACCGATGTTATGAATCTGCTTAATCTGTATAATGCCGATTATCAGATACTTGCAATCGGGATGGGGCGCGTTGGTGCTTTGACTCGCGTTGCGGCAATCACAATGGGCGCGCCCTTCACGTTTGTCGCCACTGCCGATGGCGGAGCAACCGCGCCTGGCCAAATTGATGAGGCTATAATGCTAAAAATGAAACAATTGCTTACTGAAAAATGAACCTGACAATAAAGCCAACGAGTGTTTCTGGAACGGTTACAGCGCCGCCGTCGAAAAGTTATATGCAGAGGGCGATTGCGCTTGCCGTTTTGTCGCATAACCCTACCATTATCAGCAATTTATCGGATTGCAACGACTGCCGCGCGGCTATTGGCGTTGCGCACAATCTTGGTTGCGCCGTTGAGCAAACGGCCGATGAGTTGCGGATTGTTCCGCCTGCTAACGGATTGTCGGGCAGCCATTTGCATTGCGGTGAGTCGGGTTTGGCGCTGCGGATGTTCACGCCCGTCGCGTCGCTTTTGGGCAGCCGTGTCGAACTGACGGGCGAGGGCTCGCTCACGCAGCGGCCTGTGGGTTTTATGGAAGACACTCTGCGTCATTTAGGCGTTGATGTTCAAACAAATAGCGGACTTTTGCCAATCGCGGTCAAAGGCCCGATGCGAGGTGGAAAAGCCACAGTTGACGGCTCGGTCAGTTCGCAGTTCCTGACGGGTTTGCTGATAGCGCTGCCCACATTAAAGAATGATACCGTATTGACAGTCAATAATTTGACGAGCCGCCCATACATTGATATGACGCTGCAGATTATGCGCGATTTTGGTGTTTCGGTGGAAAATGCAGATTATGATCAGTTTACCATAAAAGGCGGGCAGCAGTACGCCAACGCAAAATACCGCGTTGAAGGCGATTGGAGTGGGGCGGCGGCGTTTATTGTTGCCGCGGCCATTGCTGGAACGCTGAAAATCAATGGTTTGAATCCACAATCGGCTCAAGCCGACCGCGCCATTATTGACGTGTTGCGGCTCACAGGCACAAAATTCGCTTTTGATACCGATAATTGCTTGATTGTCAATAAAAACGACAATCTGCAACCATTCAACTTCGATGCCACAAACTGCCCCGATTTGTTCCCTGTTTTGGCGGCTTTGGCGGCCAATTGCAAGGGCACGTCGGCCATTGCTGGCGTTCACCGTCTCACCCACAAGGAGAGCAACCGCGCCGAGGCAATCAGGCGTGAACTTGGCAAACTCGGCATTAGCATTGATTTTGAAGGCGATAAGATGATTGTCGTGGGCGGCCCGATTGGTGGCGGCGCGGCTTCGGCCTGCAACGACCACCGAATGGCTATGTCGTTGGCACTCTGCGCTTTGACGGCTTCGTCGTTGGTAACAATCGAAGGCACAGAGTGCGTCAGCAAGTCGTATCCCGAGTTTTTCGATGATTTAGAAATAGTTACAAGAAATGTATAGTCTCGATTACAAGGTTACAGTCTCAATGTGCGATGCCGACGGTCGTTTAAAACTGTTCTCGGCTTTGCAGATGATGCAGGACTGCTCGGAACTTTGGAAGACGTCGGAGCCCGAATACGACCGTTTTTTTACCGAAAATGGAATGGCGCAGTTGTTGGCGTCGCGTCAGGTTGAAGTGGTGCGCGTGCCGCAATACAAAGAGAATCTGACAGTTACAACTTCGGTTTTCGAAGTGAGCCCGATGTTCGGTTTCCGCAATACTTTTATCTATGATGCTGAAGGTCAGCCGTGTTACAAGAGTTGGAGTATGGGCGCGTTTGTCAAACTCGATTCGGGCAAACTCAACAAAATCAGCGACGAACTTGTTGCCAATTTCCACCGCGAGCCCAAACTCGATATGGACTATCGCGACCGTCGCATTTCCGTGCCGAAGATAAATGCCGAATATTCAACGTTTTACAAGGTTGTTAAAAACGATATCGACTATAATCGGCATATGAACAACGCCAATTATGTCAGGTTGGCGCTCGAACTTTTGCCCGACGGATTTGAGCCGCGCAATATGCGTGTTGAGTTCAAAAAGCCCGCAAAACTCGCCGATGAACTGATTTTGGATGTTTTTAACGCCGATGATGCTATATTTGTGGTTGAACGTTTGGGCGACCAAGTGAGCACGATTATTGAATTTATGAAAGGGTAGGGCGCGGTTTATCACGTCAGATAATTAACAATGAATAATTAACAATGAAAGGTGAAAGAAGTTGAGAAGGTTTAGAAAGTTTAGTTATCTCAACAGCAAAGCGCTCAACCTTCTCAACAGCAAAGCGCTAAACATTCTAAACTCTAAACTTTAAACTTCTAAACCTTTAAAACACAATATTATGAATACGTTTGGAACAATTTTCAGAGTGAGCATATTTGGCGAGTCGCACGGCGCGCAAGTTGGCGTTGTGATTGACGGCTGCCCCGCTGGTATCGCGCTGACCGACAGCGATTTCACTGCCGACCTGCAACGGCGCAAGAGTGGCGCGAAGGGTACCACCACGCGCATTGAGGCCGATGAGCCTAAAATTGTTTCGGGCGTTTTCGACGGTCACACCACAGGCACGCCAATAACCATTCTGTTCAAAAACTCGAACACCCACTCGTCCGACTACGCGAACCTTGTGGCGCAGCCGCGTCCTGGCCACGCTGACTTTACGGGCCGCTGCAAATTCGGCGATTTCAACGATTACCGCGGCGGCGGACATTTTTCGGCGCGCAACACGGTGGGCATTGTGGCTGCTGGCGTAGTGGCCAAAAAGGTGCTCGATGGTGTCGGCATTCGCTCAACGCTTGTCGAAGTGGGCGGTCAAGCCGATATCGAGGCCGCAGTGGCGAAGGCAATGGCGCAGAACGATTCGGTTGGTGGCCTTGTCGATTGCCGCGTGACGGGGCTTCCCGTCGGGTGGGGCGAGCCATTCTGGGATTCGGTTGAGTCGCTAATCAGCCACGCGGTGTTTGCCATTCCTGCCGTCAAGGGCATTGAGTTCGGCAGCGGATTCGCGGCAGCGCAAATGTTTGGCTCACAGCATAATGACGCCATAATTGATGAGCGCGGAACCACAGCCACCAACAACGCTGGCGGCATAAACGGCGGAATCACCAACGGCAACGAAATCTATTTCCGCCTTGCGGTGAAGCCCACAGCAAGCATTGCCCGCGAGCAGCAGACCTACAATTTCGAGACTCACAAGGTTGAACCACTGATAGTTAAAGGCCGCCACGACGCTTGTATCGCCTTGCGCGTCCCGCCCATTGTCGAAGCAATGACGGCCATTGTGCTGGCCGATTTGAAGTTGCGGATGTGATAGAAAATCAAACGGTTAAAAAGTTGAATATGGCCAAAAAGAACGAACCGAAATCTGACATCAAATTCTCGTCGATGGCAGTGCTTATCGATGGCGAAAATGTTGATAAACAGAAAATTGAACCGATTCTTGCCAAAATCAGCCAATTCGGAACCATCACCACCAAACGCGTGTACGGCGACTGGTCGCAGGAAAAACTGAAACTCTGGAACGACACGGTTTCGGTTTGCGCCTTACGCACAATGCACCACTTTGTCCACAGCAAGCAGAAGAACACAACCGACATTGCAATGGTGATTGACGCCATGGACCTGCTTCACACAGGCCTTTACGATGCTTTTGTGATTGTTTCGAGCGACGGCGATTTCAGCAATCTGGCCGTCAGAATCCGCAACGAAGGCAAGTTCGTAATCGGCGTTGGGCAACGCAAAACCAACTATAACTTCATCACAATCTGCGACATATTCATCAATCAGGATAAACTTTCGACTTTGTCGTGCAGCGTCAACATCGATAAGATGAAGAACACGATGAACGTGCTGAACTCGAAAATCGCCGAGAAAAACACCGCTCTGCAGGAACAGCGCAAGAAAATGACCGAAAAGAACAAGGCTTTCGCCGAACTGAAGAAGGAACTTTCGGACGTGAAAAAGGAACTGCGCACTATGACCAACAGCAAGACCAAACTCGAAAAACAGTTTGATAAACTGCAGAAAAGCAACGCCACGCTCAAAAAGAAGGTCGAAGCGTCGAAGTCGCGGTTGAGAAGCAAGGCGGCTAAAAAGTTCACCGACATGCTTCAGAAAGCCATTGACGGTGAAGAAATTGCGCCTAACAAATATCCGCTTGATGTTATCGGCAAGAAAATCAGGATTGAAAACCCCGAATTCCGCCCTTACGACTATGGTTTCCCAACATTGTCGAAACTGATAGGTTCAGTGCCTGGCGTTGAAATACTGACCGAACAAAACCGTCTTGTTTTCTCTTTTGTTGATGAGAAGATTGATAAAACGATTGTCGGGACAAATTAACTGTTTGTTCCATTGATTTTTATTCGCTGATGCCGTAAAGTCGGCCAACTCATTCGTTGGACAATCCACTATTTTTTACCGCAAATTAAGCCCCATTGCTCAAAAACAAATTCCAAAATTGAGAATATAGTGCTAATATTGCGTTTTGTATAATGAATAGAAGGCATGTCGGACTATGCTGAATTAGAATGCTGATAACCAGCATCTTTGTAAGGTTTAATCCGATATGGTCGTGAAGTGAAGCCACACCCGACAGTGGCGAAGCCGTGTAGATATGGTAAATTGGTATGTGCTGAAAACAAAGCCGCGGCAAGAAAAAGCCGTTCGCACGGTGCTGCAGGCAATGGGCATTGAGCACTTCCTGCCCACCACAACCGATTTCCATTACTACGGCCACGGGCGCAAGAAGAAGATTGAGACGCCCGTTCTGCCGTCGATGGTGTTTGTCCACATTGAGGCCGATGACCGTTTTGCCGTGTCGAACAACATGAAGTACGATGTGCACTACCTTGTCGACCGCAACACCAACTCGAGTATGATTGTGAGCGACAAGCAGATGCAGGATTTCATGCGGGTTTGCAGTGCTCCCGAAGTTAAACTTGAGTGCGTTGATGTGGCAATCGGCGACAGAGTGACAATTCATGGCGGACAATTCGATGGTTTGCAAGGAGTTGTCAACCGTGCCAATGGCAAAAAACGTTTCTATATCGTACTCGACGGATTGGCCAGCATTGCCGTTGACCTGCCTGCGGAGCAACTTGGCGTAGAGAATGAGTAAAGAGTAGAGAGTAATGAGCAATGGGCTATGAGTAAAGTGTAAAGTGTAAAGTGTAAAGTGTAAAGTGTAAAGTGTTAAGATTAGTAATTTACTGATACCTAACACCCAACACCTAATACCATTTGCTGATTTTTAATTTCTAAATCCTAAATCCTAAATAACTAGTGCCTAGTGCCTAACACCCCAATAGAATGTTTCAGAATACCAAAAACATAAAACCATTCGAGAAGAAGGTTTGGCTGTCGTCGCCCACAATGCACGGCGATGAGCAAATGTGGGTAACTGATGCGTTTGTAAAGAATTGGATTACAACAGCAGGCGAAAATATCAATGAGGTTGAGCGGATTGAGGCTGAGTATGTTGGCGTACGATATTCTGTTGCTCTCTCTTGTGGAACCGCATCATTGCATCTTTCCACAAGGCTTGCAGGGGAACGGCTTTATGGACAGGCAAAACCAAATTGTGGAACACTTCAGGGACGCAAAGTATTCTGTGCGGACTTGACATTTAATGCACTTGTGAATGCAGTGTTGTATGAAGGTGGAGAACCAGTATTTGTTGATACAGAATATGATACATGGAATATGAGCCCAGAAGCACTTGAAAAGGCTTTTGAACTCTATCCCGATGTGAAACTTGTGATTATGGTTCATCTATATGGTGTTCCTGCCAAAATTGATGAAATTAAATCCATTTGTGCAAAACATGGCGCAAGGGTTATTGAAGATGCGGCGGAAGCGTTAGGCTCAACATATAAAGGACGCAAAGTTGGCGGCCTTTGCGATTATGGTACAATTAGTTTCAACGGTAACAAGATAATCACAGGTTCTTCAGGCGGCGTTTTTCTGACTGATAACAAAGATGATGCTGAAAAAGTGCGTAAATGGTCAACCCAATCGAAAGAGTTGGCTCCATGGTATCAGCATGATGAGATGGGTTATAACTATAGGATGTCGAATATCATTGCAGGCGTCATCCGTGGCCAGATGAACTATCTCGATGAGCATATCGCGCAGAAACGTGCCATCTACGAGCGGTATAAAAAAGGGTTCGAAGGCTTGCCTGTAACGATAAATCCATACGATGCACAAAACAGTTCGCCGAACTATTGGCTCAGTTGTCTGCTTATCAACCGAGAAGCGATGTGCCGACAGGTGCGCAACGAAAAAGAATCAACATTTGTTCCCGAAAAAGGCAAATCCTGCCCGACTGAAATCCTTGAAACTTTGGCAAAATTTAATGCCGAAGGCCGCCCAATCTGGAAGCCGATGCATATGCAGCCAATCTACCGAATGAACCCGTTTGTGACAGCCAACGGCAACGGCCGCGGCCAGTCGAACGCCTATATCGATTGTGGCGCGGCAAACGATGTCGGCGCCGATATTTTTGCACGCGGTTTGTGCCTGCCATCGGACAACAAGATGACTCCCGAACAGCAAGATGTTGTGATTGAGATTGTTAGAAGATGTTTTGAGTGATAGTTTATTCGATAACAATATGAAATCTGAAATAAGTAGAGAGAACGTAGGAAAATACCTAAGGTTTCTTGCTGAAGAAGGTTGGTCGGAACTGATTGATGAGCGTTGGAAAAAAGAAGTTTTGTTATCGTTGAAAAAGCAGTTTCATGAAATGACTGATGCAGAGTGGAAAACAGTAGAAAGTATTGTTTTTGTGTAATATGGAGGAACTTCGAGAATTGTCGGACTCTCAAGTGTTGATGGGTTTTGTGGCATCATGCATCGAAGATGTGGCTCATCGTCTTGGAATAGATTATTCTGATGTTTATCGAAGGATGGACGCTGTTGGAATGATAGATAATTATCTGATACCATTTTACAGTACCCTGCATACAGAAAGCAGAGAAAATCTGACTGATAGTTTGATAGATTTATTGCAACGACGGGAGAACGCGAATGATTAGACTGTATCATGGTAGTGTGGATAGAATTGAAAATCCCGATTGTAGCAGAGGACGCGATAATTTGGATTTTGGAAAAGGATTTTATACCACTATTCTTCGGGAACATGCAGAGCAATGGGCTCGCCAAGTCGCATTTAACCGTCAAGGTGTATCGTTGCTGAACGTGTACGATTATGATAACGAGGCGGCTGTCAGAGAGTACAAGTATTTGAATTTCCCTTTGTATGATGAGGCTTGGATGGATTTTATTATAGATAGCCGACTGGGTAACAAACCATGGTTGAGTTACGATTTCATTGAGGGAGGAATTGCAAACGACAGAGTTATAGATACTATTCGTCTGTATATGTATGGTGTAATGGAAAAACATACAGCATTAAAGCGTTTGTCTGAGCATCAGCCGAATAATCAAATATGTTTTTTGAATTAGGATTTAGTTAATAAGCATTTGCATTTTGTAGAAAGTGTCAGAATATGAGCAATAAGGAATCTGTCAGACAAATATTGCTGTGGCAGCAGATTGGTTGTGTGGTTGTCGCGTTGGCTAATAAATTAAGTGTCTCGTACAAGCGGGCTTTGGATATTTTTTATTCAAGCGATACTTGCCGACGGCTTCACAACGAGCAAAGCGGACTGTATCTATTCAGCGATTTATATTTGGCTGACGAAGTGATACTTGAGATGCAAAACCAAAAATGATTGGTGATTTAATTTCGGCAACAGTATTATGAGCGATTCAAGAGCAATATTATGTATGCTGATTCTGATGAGGTTGAAGACAGAACTTTCACCATTCGACAGACTTCGGCTGCATAAATCGGCCTTGATGCTCAATGTGTTCAGCGGCCGCGATTGTTTCAATATTGAAGATGAAATGCAAGAATATTACCAGATAGTTGATAACCTTGCAGTTGAAATAAAACAGCTTCAAAAGCAAAGCAATACTGATACGGCCGCGACGCTGCAATCTCAACTTGATAACCAAGATTCGCGCATAATCGAAGCATACAAGCGTAGCATACCATACGTTATTCAGAGTGCAGGTTTCGTCAATTCAATTTCTGACCGCGATATACTTGTATTAGTATCAGCGATAATTGGTAATATTCATAAGAATAAAAACTCCAATATCAACGATATAGAAGCTGCTCTTAACAATAAAGGTTTTACAATTGAACAGCTAAACCGCAAAAGCATCTTATCATCGGTTATAAATCTTGAGAAATCAGGAGTTTTAATTAAAACAGATGCGGGGTATTGCATATCAGGGAGGTTGAAGGATGTGGCGGGGTATGTGGTATTGCTGTATTGAATAGATATAATATCAGTTTTGGAAAAACTAATAAATCTTAAGTAAATATATGAATTACAAACTTTTAGATTTACAAGTTCATGGTGACCGCCGTGGCAAACTTATCTCGTTGGAAGGGTTGAAAAACATACCTTTTGAAATCAAACGCGTGTATTATATGTTTGACACGCTGCCCAATGAATCACGTGGGTTTCATGCTCACAAGGAATTGGAACAGATAATTATTGCCATGGACGGTGCGTGCCGTTTTATTCTCGATGATGGGCAGAAACGCGAGCAAGTTCTTTTGAACCGTCCTGATGTTGGCTTGTATATTGGCAAAAACATGTGGCGCGAGATGCACGATTTCTCATACGGCTGCAAACTCGTAGTTCTTGCTAGTGAATACTACGATGAAAAAGAGTACATAAGGAATTATGACGATTTCTTAAAATCCTTGAAATAAGACCGATATGATTCACCAATTAGCAGATTGTAAATCTTTCCAAATCGGCGAAAACACCAATATTTGGCAGTTTTGTGTGGTTTTTCCTAACGCCAAAATTGGGGACAACTGCAATATATGCGCTAATGTGTTGATTGAAAACGAAGTCGTAATAGGGAACAATGTTACCGTTAAAAGCGGAGTTCAGCTTTGGGATGGCGTGACTGTTGAAGATGATGTTTGCATAGGCCCTAATGTAACATTTACGAACGATTTGTTCCCACGCTCTAAAAATCCAAATTGGAAATTGTCGAAAACATTGATAAAAAAAGGTGCGAGTATAGGCGCGAATTCCACAATTCTCGCAGGTGTCACAATCGGTGAGAATGCCATGATAGGAGCGGGAAGTGTTGTTACAAAATCGGTTCCTGCGGGCGAAGTGTGGTTTGGAAATCCTGCAAAATTCATTAGAAAAGTATAAATCATGCAAATACCATTTTTAAGTTTAAAATCGATAACCGAAAAGTATTCCGACGAAATCCATGCGGCTGTGCAGCGGGTTGTTGATTCGGGTTGGTATCTTCAAGGCAAGGAGAACGAAACCTTCGAAAACAACTATGCAAAATACATTGGCTCAAAGTATTGCATTGGAGTTGCCAATGGATTGGATGCGCTGATTTGGATTGTCAGGGCATATAAGGAATTAGGTTTTTTCAACGATGGCGACGAAATAATCGTACCCGCAAACACATATATCGCTTCAATTCTTGCAATCACCGAAAACAATCTGAAACCTGTTTTGGTGGAGCCGACGTTTGAGAATTTGGAGATTGACGATAGTAAAATCGAAGAAAAAATCACGTCGAAAACCAAGGGCATTATGATTGTCCACCTTTACGGACGTTGCGCCTACACCGACAAAATTGGCGAACTCTGCAAGAAGTATAATCTTAAACTGATTGAGGACAACGCGCAGGCTCACGGATGCCGTTTTGGCGACAAGCGGACAGGTTCGTTAGGCGATGCCGCAGGGCATAGTTTCTATCCTGGCAAAAATCTCGGTGCATTGGGCGATGCGGGTGCAGTAACAACAGATAATCAGGAACTTGCCGAGTGTGTTCGTGCGTTGGCAAACTATGGCTCGGCAAAGAAATACGTCTTCAAATATTGCGGGCGTAACTCTCGTTTAGATGAAATTCAGGCTGCGGTTTTGGATGTTAAACTCAGCCATTTGGACGAAGACAATGCCAATCGTCAACGGATTGCTGCGTATTATTACGACAACATAAACAATCCGAAAATCACGTTACCCAACCGTTTGGATGACAAGAACAATGTATATCACCTGTTTCCTGTTTTCTGCGAGCAACGCGACGATTTTCAGCAATATTTGAAGAATAACGGCATTCAAACGCTTATACATTATCCTATTCCGCCGCACAAGCAAGAGTGTTACAAAGAGTGGAACGGCATTTCATTGCCAATAACGGAACAAATTCACAATCAGGAATTAAGTCTGCCAATCAGCCCTGTTTTGACATTGGATGAGGCAGAAGAAGTGGTAAATGTTATCAATAGGTATTAATAAGACGGCTATCGAAATGCAACTGTATAATATTTTCTCTTTAAACATTATGTAAAAAGGGAAAATGATAGACACATAAGTGGATATAATCGAATTGGGATTATAACTATTGAACATTATTTCTGAAAAAAAGTAATAATATAACTATGCAAGCAATAATTCTTGCCGCTGGTATGGGTAAACGTCTTGGAGAATTTACCCGTAACAACACCAAATGTATGGTGGAAGTAAACGGCACAAAATTAATAGATCGTCTGTTGGGACAACTCAATAGGTTAAATCTCAATAGAATAGTCATTGTAATTGGTTATGAAGGAGAAAAACTCAAAACATATTTGTCTGCCAAATACTCTAACATTGACATTGAGTATGTCAATAATCCAATTTACGACAAAACAAATAACATCTATTCGTTAGCCCTTGCGAAAGAACAACTTCAAGCTGATGACACTTTGTTGATTGAGAGTGATTTGATTTTTGATGATGGAATGTTTGAGCTTTTATTGAATAATCCAACACCGAATCTTGCACTTGTTGCTAAATATGAGACTTGGATGGATGGCACGATGGTAAAGATTGATGATGATAATAATATTGTCAATTTTGTCCCTAAGGCAGCTTTTAAGTATAGTGATGTAGATAGTTATTATAAAACTGTAAATATTTACAAGTTTTCAAAAGAATTTTCAAGAAACAAATATGTTCCGTTTCTCGAAGCGTACTCTAAAGCAGTCGGCAACAATGAGTATTATGAAAACGTGTTAAGGATTATTTCGTTCCTCAATTCCCATGATTTGAAGGCATTGCCGATTACTAATGAAAAGTGGTACGAAATAGATGACAAGCAAGATCTTGATATAGCAGAGGCGATTTTTGCTGATAAAAAAGATATAATAAGAAAATATTATGGCAGATTTGGCGGTTTTTGGAGATTCCCTAAAATGTTGGATTTCTGTTATTTGGTGAATCCATATTTTCGTCAGTCAAACATAATTGATGAAATGGAAGCTAATTTTAGAACCCTTGTTGCCGAATATCCGTCAGGAATGAAAGTAAACACATTGCTTGCAAGCAAATGTTGGGGAGTTAAAGAAGAATACATTATTCCAGGCAACGGTGCCGCTGAACTCATAAAGGCGTTGATGGAGGTATTGCCCGGCACATTAGGTGTAATTCGACCTACTTTTGAGGAATATCCCAACCGCCGGAATAAGGAAGATCTCGTTACTTTTGTGCCGCATAACAACGAATACAGGTATTCATCACAGGATTTGATGACGTTTTTTGAGAAGAATCATGCTGACAATATTTTGTTGATCAATCCTGATAATCCCTCAGGCAATTTTATTCCCAAAGACGACATTCTTAATCTTGCAAAATGGTGTGAGAAAGAAGGTGTAAGACTTGTTGTTGATGAAAGTTTCGTTGATTTTAGCGAGAACTGGGAACATAATTCGTTGCTTAACAACGACATCTTGGAAAAATACCCACATTTGGTCGTAATGAAAAGCATATCAAAAAGTTATGGAGTGCCAGGATTGCGTTTGGGAATTATGTGCGCCGCAGATACAGCTCTTATTCAGCAACTTAAAAAGTCTGTCAGCATTTGGAATATTAACTCATTTGCAGAGTTCTTTATGCAGATTTACACCAAGTATGAGAAGGACTACAAAAAGGCTTGTGAAAAGTTTATTATGGAACGCAATGATTTTGAAGCAAAACTTCGCAAAATCCGTTTCCTAAGAGTAATGCCAAGTCAGGCCAACTATTTCTTGGTGGAGATTCTTCCCCCTTTTACAGCAAATAGCATAGTGCTTACAATGTTGAAACAATTCAATATTCTGACCCGCGACTGTTCCGACAAGGCAGGTTTGGATGGTAAGCAATATATGCGCATCGCTGTTAGAAGTCATGAAGACAACGCGAAACTCATAGAAGGATTAGAGATGATTAACACAGAGAGATGATAAGAATTTGTATCTGTGGCGGAGGTTCATTAGGACATGTATGCGCAGGAGTTTTGGCTTCTAATCACGATGTCTCCGTTAATGTATTCACGAGAAAACCTGATTTATGGAATAATACAATCAAGGTTAAAGACTTCAATGGGAAACGTTATTTAGGAAAACTTGCAGTTATTAGTAATAATCCCGAAGAGGCTGTTAAGAATTGTGATATTATCTTCTTATGTCTTCCTGGGTACGCTATTGAGAACGAACTAAATTCAATCAAACCATTTATATCATCTAATACAATTGTTGGCTCAATCGTGTGCAGTTCTGGTTTTTTCTTTTTTGCACATAAAATATTGGATGTTGATGCCAAACTTTTTGGTTTTCAAAGAACTCCTTTCATTGCAAGAGTTGAAAAATATGGACATTCTGCAAATTTGTTGGGATATAAACCTCAAGTTTCAATCGCAGTAGAAAATATTCTTGATAATGAAGCATTCAAATTGACGGTTGAAAAACTATGGCAAACACCTGTTAAACTGTTGAATAGTTTTTACGAAGTTTCGCTATCTAACAGCAATCCCATTTTACATACAGGAAGATTGTATTCTATGTTTCATAATTGGGATGGAAGTCCCTTTGACCATAATATTCTATTTTACGAAGAATGGACCGCGGAATCGTCCAATACAATTATAGAAATGGACAGAGAGTTTTTTAGATTGTTGGAAAAACTTCCAATTACCCAAGGCTCTATAATTCCATTACTTGACTATTATGAATGTAGCGATGCGCAAAGTTTGACAAAAAAAATACAAAACATTTCTGCATTCAAGGGAATTTTGTCTCCGATGAAAGAAGTTCAAGACGGTTGGGTTCCCGATTTCGAAAACAGATATTTTACTGAAGATTTTCCCTTCGGTCTGAAATTTATCAACGATTTGGCAAAAGACAAAGGTGTCTGTACACCGATGATAAATAAGGTTTATGAGTGGGGAATTCAAATGATAAATGGATATCTCATATAAAGAACGGCATGGTTAAGCAAATTATAAATAGAATAAAACGTATTATTGGTAATGTTGTTCTAATTAAAAGAAATTCAAGATATATAAAAGAACTGGATTCGAAGAAGCGAAAAAACGTTATAACAGTTGTTTTTATATGTCAGATGCCTTCATTATGGAACTCTATGAAGAGTATTTATGATGAAGCTATTAATAATTCTTCAATGAAAGTATATTTGGTAGCAATACCAGAAAAACAAAGTATTAGTGGTATTCATCAAAACATATATGGGGAAAATATGAGTTATTCACATCTCTTGAGTATGGGATATGATGTTATTAATGGATTTGTAAATAACTCTTTTTTTGATTTAAAAGAAATATCTCCTGACTATGTGTTTTTACCACGCCCATATGACGTGCATTTGCCCCAAGAGTACACAAGCTCATATTTGGCTAAATTTACAAGAGTGTGTTATGTCCCTTATGGTTTCAGCATAACCAAGGAATGTATGTCAACTATATTTAATTATTCTTTTTTAAGAAATACATATTTGTTTTTCCCAGATAGCGAAGCTTCTTATAGTTATGTTAAAAATCTATATTTAAAAGAGCATTGTAACTGGAATAAAATAGGAGTTTGTGGATTTCCTAGATTTGATTTATTAAAACAAGCAGAAAATAATAATAGTGTTAAAACATTTTTATGGACACCACGATGGACTACTAATCGTGATATCTGTGGCTCAAATTTTTTTAATTATATCGATCATCTTATTGAGTTTTTCTTACAAAATAAGCATCTACGACTTATTTTCAGACCTCATCCATTATTATTAAAAAATTTCATTTCTACAGGAGAATTAACAAAAGATAGATATAATGTTATCGTAAAAATCTTTAATGAAAATGATAATCTTTTTTTGAACGATCCGTCAACTGATTATATTGATGTGTTTAATGATGTTGATGCAATGATAACAGACCCTACAAGTTTGTTACCAGAATTTTATTACACAGGCAAACCGATAATTTATTGTGACAATTCTGATTCTTTTAACGATGCAGGTAGGATTATGACAAATGGATTGTATTACGCTTCATCATGGGATGATATTCAGAAATATTTAACAGCACTTTCTCAAGGTCAGGATGACTTAAAAGATAAAAGATTTGAGAGTTTAAAAAAACTTAATCCCACATATCATAATGGGGAACGGATATGCAAGTATTTATTAGATGATTATTTTAATTGATCAACAATTTGATTTTTTCTTGCGTACCAAACAGTTGATTTTACTGTATTATAGATTCGTTTAATGTCTGATAGTAACATCAAGCAAAAGACCAAAATAGGAATGTTTTGGAACGCATTTGAGAAAATTGCGGTTCAGGGTATTTCGTTTGTGCTAAATATAATTCTTGCACGTCTGCTTACCCCGCATGACTACGGAACCATTGGGATGATTATAATCTTCCTGGCATTTTCTAATGTTTTTGTTGACAGTGGTTTTACTCGAGCCTTGATTCAACGGCAGGACAGAACAGAGAAAGATTTTTCAACAGTTCTTATTTTCAATGTTCTAATAAGTGTTTTGCTTTATGTGGTATTGTTTTTTGCATCGCCGGCAATAGCGGATTTTTATGAAACTCCAGAACTTGTTTCGTTACAGAGAGTATTCTTTTTGGTTATAATTCTAAATTCTCTAACAGTTGTCCAAAGCGCAAAACTTCAAATAGATGTAGATTTCAAAAGCATAGCGCTAATCAATGCAGTTGCGACTATAATTTCTGGATGTATTGCGGTATGGGCAGCGTATGCAGGGTTTGGTGTATGGTCTTTGGTGATTCAAGCTTTAATTAAGGCGATTGTTTCTGTTGTGGGTTTTTGGATAGCTGGGAAATGGATTCCGAAAACAGGCTTTGATATAGTTAGTTTTAAGAGATTGTTCGGTTTTGGTTCAAAACTTTTGGCATGTGGTTTACTTTCAACCACGATTACAAATGTATATAATCTAATAATCGGAAAAGTTTATAATCCCGCAAGTCTTGGTTATTATACAAGAGCCCAACAGTTTCCTGAACTGACAGCGGGAACGTTGAATTCTGTACTCAACAATGCCACATTCCCCATGATGGCAACTTTGCAGGACAAAAAAGATGAACTGATACAGACTTTTAGCCGTCTGATAAAACTTTCGGCTTTAGTGGTTTTTCCGGCAATGGTGGGATTGGCAGTTTTGTCTGACGAAATCATTCTTGTGTTATTGGGAGAGAAATGGTTGCCTGCATCGGAATTGTTGTTTTGGTTGTCGTTGAGTTATGTTTTCATACCGCTTAGTTCGTTGAATTTGAATCTGTTGAATGCAATTGGTAGGTCTGATTTGTTTATGAAAATTGACTTTTCAAAAGTGCCGATTATTGCAATAATGATGGCAATAACATTTCCTATAAGTTTAAAGGCTGTAGTCATTGGAAAGGCAGTAACAGCAATTATATGGTTCTATATGAATGGTTTTATGATTGGCAAGTTGTACAAATTCGGAGCGTTCAAGCAATTGGCTTGTTGTTGGAAGTGTATTGTTGCGACAATTATTATGGGTATAATTGTATGGGGAGCAACAAGTTTTATTGAAATACCAGTCGTTGGTTTGGTTGTTGGAATAATATTAGGAGTTGCTGTTTATGCTGTGTTTTTGGCTGTATTGAAAGAAGAAGAATATAAGTTATTTATAAATAAGGTTATAAACAGAATTGAATGAACATGGCAAATCGGAATTCTAATATAGAATTGTTAAGGTTAGTTTTGATGGCTATGGTTATTATGCTTCATTTTAATCATCCAGAAGGAGGAGGGGCATATAATTATGTGAATAGTAAGACTAGCCAGGAGTTCTTATTACATTTTTTAGAAAGTTTTAGCATTGGAGCCGTAAACTGTTTTATGATTGTTAGTGGATATTTTTTGTACACAAATAACAAAATCAAATTTGGAAAATGTGTTGATATTTTTATAATTGTAATATTTTATAAATTATTCAATTATGGAATAAATATTGCCGAAGGTGTTGATGTTTTTTCTGTAAGGAATTTAGTAACATCAGCATTGCCATGTAATTATTTCGCAATCTTTTATGTGATAAGTTACATGTTGTCTCCATATATAGCAAAAGTGTGGAATGTTCTGTCTTTAAGAAGTTCTGATTATTTGATTGGCATATTGTTGGTATCTTTTATAGGCATACCAACAATATTGAATATAGTTGAAGATTTGCATATTATGAATTCTGCTGATGGTTTGTCTCCCATAACAATAAAAGGTAATGTATCTGGTTATACAATTGTGCAGTTTGTTGTTATGCTTTCATTGGGAATGTGGATTAGAAAGCGACAACTTGACATTTCTTCAGGAATTCTAATAGGCGTATATTTAGTTTCAAGTCTAATAATGACTGTTAGTATAGTGAAGCTTCCGTCATTTCATAATTATAGTTCTGTGTTTAGTGTCATAAATGCAGTGTGCATTTTTCTGCTTTTTGTAAAACTTAAGTTCCAAAACAAAATCATAAACTATTGTGCAAAAAGTTGTTTTGCCATATTTTGTATTCATACAAGTTCATTCTCATATCTCTTGTGGAAAGAATATTTAGTGACCGAATCACATTTGTCAACAAGTGTTTTTCATCTAATAGCTTGGACATTTGCAAGTATAATAGTTATGTTTTCATGCTCTTTGTTGATAAGTGTTGTTATGAGATTGTTTTTAGGAAAGGTTAAAGACAAAATATGTGAGCAATTTGGTGAGATTGTCATATAAATTTATTCCTTAAATATGTAAAAATGAACGAATTGGTTCTTTCAATAGGTATAATTACATATAATCAAGAAAAATATATAGCACAAACATTGGATAGTATATTGTCTCAAGAACATAATTATGATTTTGAGATTATTGTTGGAGATGATTGTTCTGAGGATAGTACTCGTTCAATTGTTGAGAATTATGCTGCAAAATATCCCAACATTGTAAAGCCAATATATAATGAAAAAAACTGTGGACTTATTAAAAATTACTACAATGTAATTAAACATTGCAAAGGGAAATATGTAATGGAATGTGCAGGTGATGATTTTTGGTTGGCGGGGAAAGTTCAAAAACAAATAAACTATATGGAAGCACATCCAGAAGTGGGATTGTGTTATGGAAAAGCGCAGTGTGTTGATGAAGATGGTACATATTTAAAACGAATAGTTGGAAAGTCTACAATGACATTCAATGAACTTTTAAATGAGAATGGAATACCTGCTGTTACAGTTTGTTTTAAGAGAAGCGTCTTTGATACCTATTTTGAAGATGTATTTCCAGAATCAAAACCATGGATTATGGAAGATTATCCATTGTGGTTATGGATTTCAAAAAGTTCAACAATATATTTTATGAATGATTTGGTCGCAGCCTATAGAATGATGCCGGAATCAGTTTATAATACAGCTAATATTGATAAAAAATTGTTATTTGAAGATAATGTATATCAGATAAGAACCTATTTCGCCAATAGGTATGGTGTTGAAATTGAACCTTATGATAGAGAGAAAAAAAAATGCAATATCATGTTTGAAAAGCTTTTGTTTCATTATGATAAAGAAAATGCAGATAAATTGAAACAAGTATTAAAGCCTACAAGTTTTAAAAACGTAATTATGAGAATTATGATTTCTTCGAAAGTATTGATGAAGTTATATTATTATATCTGTGTTTAGTAATACCTTCAGTCGTTAAGCAATATAGGTATCAATAGTTTTTTATTGTTATTATCCTGAAGTATTGATATATGTGGTTTATTTTTGTGAAAATATTGTATATCATAAGCATAATACCACTATTGTGGGGAATCATAAAGATGACCTATAAGAGAAAATATCAGGTGGTTACATCGCTGGTGTTTTGGATGTCGTTTTTCTATTTTTGTTATATTGCTTTTCCTTGTTTTTTTATTGAAGATATTAATTGCAAATGGGGCTTTTCCGATAATACAATTACTTTTTCAAGATGTGTGGTATTCTTTTATAATTTGTTTTTTGCATTCTTAATTTTTTGTTTCTGTAAAGGAGATGACACGTTCAAAAACGAAATTCTTGTTAAGCCAAGATATAAGATTATTTATCAACTCTCATATCTCGTGGAATGGGCAAGCATAATAGTTGTTTCTTTGGCAATATTACGTTTGATTAACGTTCGGGCATCCGCGGAGTCTGTTGGCAGTTTTTCATATTTTATTGTGAGAAATGCTGCATTGCGTTTGGAAGCGCAGTATCATATTCGAATGTTTCTGTATATGCTTATTCCTGCAAGTTTTTTCCTTTTTTTTAAAAATAAAAGACTTGTTTATTTTTTACCATTGGTTTTGGTTGCTGTATTTGAAACGTTGGCTAATCAACGGACAACCGCGTTTATAGTGTTGATTTATTTATATATTCTGTATGTCATAACGCAGAAAAAATTAGCCTTGAAAATAATTGTTCCTATTATGTCGGTTTTGCTGGTAGGAGTGCTTTTTGTTAGAGCTGCTGCTTTGGGAACGGAATTGAATTGGACAATGGTATTTGGAGAATTTTTCGAAACATTTACAACTCTGCCCTTTATAATTGAACATAATTTGATTGGCAGAGGCTTTAATTTGGAAAGAATAATAGCGGATTGTACATATGCTAGCCTTCTCCCTGGTTCCATAAAGCTTTCTTTATTATCATACGAGAGCGTAGGTGTGGAATTGTCTCATTTGGTTGGAAGAGGTTATGGATTGGGTTCAAATTTTATATCGGAACAAATATATGAACTGGGATATATTGGTTTTATCTCGTCATTGATTGTACCTTTTTTGGTTGTTATAATTGATAAATGGTTAAGGGGGGCTGACAATCTTTTGGTTAAAATAATTTTTATTTTTCAACTACGATTATTCATTAGGGAAGGAATAACGCAGTTTACGGTTATCTTATACATCTTTCTTGTGTATTTTGCTATATATTATATTTTTCGCAAGAAAAAACACGTTACGCCCAATGTTTTATTAAGAAATATATGTTAACATGGCGAAAGTTTGTTTCATCTTGAATAGTTTTGAAATTGGGGGAATAGAAAGGGTCGTCGTTTCTCTTGCAAACGCTTTGTCGAAATATCATAAAATAGATTTGTTTGTATTAAAAAATAGGGGTGTTTTAAAATCAACCCTTTCATCAGATGTGAATGTTATATCATATGACAACCTGAAAGTAAAGAGTTCGCTAAAATATCTTTCCGCATATTTAAAAAATAACAATCCGAAATATTTAGTAACAAGCATATATCTAATTTCTATCATTGGGCATTTTGCAATAAAAAAAGCACATGCTGAAACTAAACAGATTGTTGTTCATCATGCGTTATTAGATAGCGAATTCACACATAGTGTATTTAATCCAATTCTGTTAAAGTTTGTATCCATAATATATAATAAAGCATACAAAGTGCTTGCTGTTTCAAAAGGCGTGTATGAGTGTTTAAAAAAAATTGGTGTCAAGAATGTTGAAGTTATGTATAACCCAATTGATATTGAAGAGAAGGAGAAAAATGTTGATTTTGAAATAAAGAATGCAGTAGAATTAAAACCATATTTTCTGTTTCTTGGGAGATTGTGCCAAGTGAAAAACATAAAACTCATTATAAAGGGCTTTTATGAATACTTACAGACACATCCATTATCTGTTCACAAATTAGTAATTATAGGATCTGGTCCAGACGAACAGAAATTAAAGACACTTGTTAATGATTTGAAAATTAACGATAGATGTCTTTTCTTGGGAACAAAAGGGTATCCTGAGGCTTATTTGAAAAATGCAGAATTAGTGTTAATGGCATCATATTCAGAAGCAATGCCGGTTACAGTAATGGAAGCGTTCGCTTTTAATGTCCCCGTTGTCTCAACGCCAGCAAGAGGGTGTATTGATATTTTTGATTTGATTGATTTTAAATATCATACAAATTCATTTGAAGATGAAACTGAATATTGTAAACTGATGGAAACGCTTATTTCAAAAAGGGCAGAATTATCATATTTATCAACAAAAGTAAAAGAATATTATTCCACAGATATTATTGTGAAAAAGTGGAATAGTATTCTACAGTAAAGATTTTAGAAGCTGTGGATAGAAAATGTCTAGTATCTGTTGTGATACCCGCTTATAATGCGGAGCGGACAATCAAAAGTACTCTAGATTCTATTTTAGGTCAAACTTATAATAATGTTGAAGTACTTGTAATAGATGATGGCTCAACGGATTCTACCAGTATTATTGTAAAATCATATAGCGATACACGCATAAGATTAATTAACAAACCAAATGGCGGTGTGTCCTCTGCTAGAAATCTTGGAATAAAATCTGCGCTTGGTGAATATGTCGCTTTTTGTGATTCTGATGATGTATGGCATCCACAAAAACTTGAAAAGCAATTAGAAATATTACGAAAAGATTCAAGTATTGATTTTATTGGTTGTAATCGTAATAATGAACGAACTCGTGTTTTTTTTCACAATTATTCATCGCTTAAACAGATAAGTTTTAATGATTTGCTTTTAAAGGTATTTCCACAAACATCAACAGCAGTAATTAAAAAGTGCGTTTTTGATGATGTGGGTGTATTTGATGAAGAGCAAAGATATGCTGAAGATGTAAATTTATGGTTGCGGATTTGTTATAACAAAAAATGTTATATGATGCCGGATAGTTTAGTTGTGACAGGAGGTGGCAAACCACATTTTGGATTCAGTGGGTTATCTGCAAATCTAAAAGGAATGAGTGATGGTATTATTAAAAACATTAATGAAATGTATGCTTTTGGGTATATCACTATATTCAAAAAGGTGTTATTAGTTATATTTGAAAGAATAAAGTATTTGAGAAGAATCGTAATATGTAAATATAGAAATAACTGCAACTTAATTATAATATGATTTGATATGTTCATTAGGTTTTGGGGGTTAATTAGAGCATTGATTTTGAGTCCTTTTTTCTTGAAGATAGGATTCCCGTCATATATATGTAAACCATTGGCTATATATCGTCCTAAAGGTATATCTATTGGAAAGAAAGTTCGAATTCAGCCGGGTGCAAGGATGGAAACTCATAATAACGGTCGCATAGAAATTCATGATGATGTTTCGATTGGCCAAAATTTTCATGTTACATCTGGGGGAAACGAAAACCTTGTTATTGGCAAAAAGACCACGATTTTAGGAAACGTTTTTGTTACAAACATAGACCATGATTATAGAAAAATAGGACAACATATTTTAAAGCAACCATTTATTATTAGTAAAACAGAAATAGGGGAGAATTGCTTTATTGGGTATGGGGCGTGTATTCAAGCGGGAACTATTTTGGGCAAACAGTGTATTGTGGGCGCTAATGCAGTTGTTAGAGGCATATTCCCTGATTATTGTGTTATAGTTGGGGTACCCGCTAAAATCATTAAAAAATATAACCCTGAAACTAATATTTGGGAACGAGTATAAATATTATAAAATGAAAAATATCCTTATTTCAGGTGGTGCGGGTTTTATTGGTAGCACTATCGCATTAAAATTAGTTGCTAAAGGCTGCAACGTTACTGTGTTAGATTCTCTTACAGAACAGATTCACGGGAAAAATCCAGACAAGTCAGAACTATATAACAGAATTAAGGGGAAGGTAAATTTCATTCATGGTACAGTGACAAGTCGAGATGATTGGCGTAAGGCTCTTATTGGTCAGGATGCTGTGATTCACCTTGCGGCAGAAACTGGTACCGGACAATCTATGTATGAGATTTACAAGTATTGTAACACAAATATTGGTGGTACGGCCATTTTGCTAGATATTCTTGCAAATGAAAGGCATACTATAAAAAAAGTAATTGTTGCCGAAAGCCGTGCTATTTATGGCGAGGGTATGTACAAATGCCCGAATTGCGGTATTGTCTATCCTGATGCACGAGAGGAAAAGGCAATGCTAAATGGTGATTTTAACGTTAAATGTCCACAATGTGGTGCAAATGCTGAACTTATAAAAACCGATGAGAGTTGCCTTGTGCACCCAACATCTGTTTATGGTATTACAAAGCAAGTCCAAGGAGAACTTGTACATACGGTATGCAGGTCGTTGGGCATACCTTCAGTAAGTTTCCGCTACCAAAATGTTTACGGGCCAGGACAGAGTCTTAAAAATCCGTATACAGGTATACTATCGATATTTAGCAATAGTCTTCGCCAAAATCATGACATAAATATATTTGAAGATGGTACGGAAAGTCGCGATTTCGTGTATATAGAAGATGTTGCTGACGCAACAATTCTAGCCATAGACAATGACCGATGTGCATACAGGGCGTTTAATGTCGGTACGGGCAAGGCCGTGGATGTTTTGACTGTCGCGAAGTATCTTAAGGAGTTTTATAAATCAGAAAGCAAAATCATCATTTCGGGCAATTTCCGTCTAGGCGATATCAGACATAATTATGCGGATATTTCGCTTGCTCAGAGTATTTTAGGCTATAGCCCTAAGTTTACTTTCGAAGAAGGATTGAGAAATTTCTGCGAATGGGTTTTAACTCAGCCTATTGAAGAAGACAATTACAAAAATTCTCTTGACGAGATGAAAACCAAAGGGCTTTACAAATGAGTTCTTTAGAAGGAAAAAGAATACTTTTTTTTGCGCCGAAGTTTTTTAACTACGAAGTGACGATTAAAGAAGAAATGGAACGTCAAGGCGCGATTGTGCATTTGTATGATGAAAGAAACAATCCGTCATCATTTGAAAAATTGCTGATTCGTAAATTACCATTTGTTTTAAAGTCGAGAATCTTTAAATATTATAAACTGGTAATAGAAAAAGAATCCAGTTTTTCTCCAGATTATGTTTTTTTTCTGTCCCCAGAGACTGCGACAAAGGATTGTATTGAATTGATGAAACAAAGTTTCAATACATCAGTTTTTGTTTTATATATGTATGATTCGTTGCAGAACAAAAACGCGAAACATATTTATAAGTATTTTGACCGTTGTCTTTCTTTTGACCCAAATGATTGTAAAAAATACGGATTTATATTTCGCCCCCTATTTTATATAAAGACATTTGAACCAGTATCAAATAAAAAAGACTATAAATATGATTTTTGCTTCATAGGAACGATTCATAGCGACAGAGCCAAAATTCTTTATATTCTTAAAGAATGTTTCGAGACTAACGGATTGTCATATTTTTATTATCTGTACATTCCTGGCAAATTGATGTATTGTTTCAGATGGATTTTGAATAAGTATGTTAGAAAGTTCGGGAGCGAGTATGTTCATACGAAATCTATCGATAAGAAAAAAGTTTCTGATATTTCTGGGAATAGTAAGTGTATTATAGATATTAACCATCCTAAACAAGTTGGTCTTACAATGCGAACAATAGAAATGTTGGGGCTGCAACAAAAAATACTTACTACCAACGAAAATGTAAAAGAATATGATTTCTATCGGCCAGAAAATCAGATTGTTGTTTCGCGTTCAAATATTAGCATTCCGACAGGTTGTATTTCTGGAAAATATGAAATGATAGATGAAGAAATTTATAAATCATACAATTTAACATCATGGATTTATAAAGTTTTTGATTTATGAAAACACTTCTTTTCACTGGAGCTTCAGGCTTTCTCGGTTCCAACATTCTTCCTTTGTTAAGGTCAAACTATGATGTTGACACCCTGGCTTTGGATGAAACCGCCACTTACAATATAAACCTTGTGACCGATGAAATTCATTTGGGCCATGGGTACGATATTGTCCTTCATGCTGCAGGCAAAGCGCATGTGGTTCCTAGGACCGATGCAGAAATCAAATTATTCTATGACATTAATTTTGAAGGTACCAAAAAAGTTTGCGCAGCTTTGGAAAAGGCAGGAACGCCCAAATCGTTTATTTTTATTAGCACCGTAGCGGTATACGGATGCGATTTTGGCGAAATGATTACCGAAGAACACCATTTGGATGGTCAAACGCCATACGCAAAAAGTAAAATAATGGCAGAAGAGTTTTTGGCAGACTGGTGCAAGCGAAACAATGTAATACTTACAATTCTCCGTCCTTCACTGCTTGCTGGCAAAAACGCTCCAGGCAACCTTGGAGCGATGGTAAATGGCATAAAAACAGGTCGTTATTTAAGCATTGCAGGTGGAAAGGCGCGTAAAAGCGTGTTAATGGTTGATGATATTGCCAATCTGATTCCATTAGTTGCTGATAAAGGTGGCATTTATAATGTGTGCGATTCAAATAATCCAACATTCAGAGATTTGGAAATAGTGATA
This sequence comes from Salinivirgaceae bacterium, assembly GCA_017474765.1. Classification (GTDB taxonomy): domain Bacteria; phylum Bacteroidota; class Bacteroidia; order Bacteroidales; family SZUA-534; genus RUG13583. The sequence continues at coordinate 164,266 of JAFVGW010000023.1, forward strand.
TCCAGTCAGTTAAATAAGAAAATCCCTTTTTCGGTTCCGTTGTGGATAGCAAAATGTTTGGCGTGTATCGGCAATTTATTGGGGGCGAAGGCTCCAATCAACTCGCTTAAATTAAGGAAAATAACAGAATCTCTTACATTTTCGAATGAAAAGGCGGTTCGTGAATTGGGGTGGAATCCGATGGATGTTGTTGAAAACTACAAGATTAATTGATGATAGCTTTAATTACCATATTTATTCTTCTAGTTGTGATAGAGCTTGCCTACTTTCGTATAGCGGACAAGTTTAATATCATTGACAAACCAAACTTGCGGAGTTCGCATACCAGCATAACCTTGCGTGGCGGTGGAATTATCTTCCTGATAGGGATGTGGATTTATTGTGTGTTTTTTGGATTCAACTATCCGTGGTTTATGCTTGGCCTTACGTTTATCGCAGGAGTAAGTTTTATTGATGATGTTCATTCGGTAAAAAATTCGATAAGATTGATAATTCATTTCTTGTCAACGCTTTTGCTGTTTTATCAAATCGGATTATTACAATCAGAGTATTGGTATATAATTGTAATAGCATTGATAGTGTGTGTAGGCGTAATTAACGCATACAACTTTATGGATGGTATCAATGGCATTACAGGCGGATATTCGCTTGCGGTGTTGACTCCGCTTATGATTGTGAACTTCAATGAAGAATTCATAGACCATAACCTTTTGATTGTTGCCATAATGAGCCTGTTGGTATTTTGCTTTTTCAATTTCCGCAAAAAAGCAAAATGTTTTGCTGGCGATGTGGGGGCGGTTGGTATCGCATTTATAATTCTTTTCGCGCTTGGAAGCGTTATATTCAAGACATTTGATATCTCGTATATTGTATTTCTTGCGGTTTACGGAGTCGATAGTGTGCTTACTATTGTACACCGTATTATGCTTCATGAAAATCTCGGGCAGGCGCACCGCAAACATGCCTATCAGATTATGGCCAATGAGCTAAAGATTCCCCATACAGTTGTTTCTGCGGTGTACGCATTCTTGCAGGCTGTTATATCATTCGGTCTTATTTTTCTGCCTGTAAATCATTATATATACGCAGGAGCAGTGATAGCTCTATTGGTGCTAGCATACGTGGCTTTTATGAAAAAATACTATCATTTGCATGAAGATTATTTAAAATCGAAAAACATTTGATATGCTAATAAATAGAGAACTGTTGGATAAGGTATCAGCAGCTGCGAAACGAAGCGAACGTTTGAGAATGAACTATAATTTTCATGATTCGTTGGCAGCCCCGTCTCAACGTTTGCTGAATGCCTTGGAACCAGGCACTGTAATGCCAGTCCATAGGCATAGACATACTTCGGAAACTTATATTCTAATTCGGGGCGCAATAAAAATGATGTTTTATAATGATTCGGGCGATGTAACAGAATCGGTAATCCTGTCTGATAAAAATGACAATTTCGGCTACAATATTCCTGTGGGACAATGGCACTCATTGGAAGTGTTGGAACCTGATACTGTGATTTTCGAAACGAAAGATGGCCCGTACGCACCATTAAGTGATGATGATATTTTAAGATAGATAGTTAAAAGAGACGAATCATTTATTTGAGAGTAATTAAAATGCTAAAATTGGATAACGTAGGACGCTTGCAGATTATTGAAAAAATAATGCCCTTGTGTTTGGCATTATTTTTTTGTCGCACAGTGTTTATTGGCTATAAGTATTTGTTTTTCTTAACGCTTGTGCCATGTGTTGTTTATTCTGCATATTGGTTGTTGAAAAATGGCATGGTAAAACCGAAATGGAGCAAGTTATTGCTACCATTGTTGGTTATTGTCTTGTTCTTCGCACATTTTACACCAATCAGCAATGTTGTAAAAGAGAGCATGAACATATGGCTGATATTGTATTTCGTGGCTTTTTCAAAATATTATTACGTGGAAAGTAGGCGAGATACGTTTTTGAAATGTACTTTGTTGCTGACGATGGTTGCGGGTAGCATTGCAGTAATTCGGTTTGCATTGTCAATGTTTGGAATATTGATGCCATTATCAAGCATATTTTTTGAGGGCAAAGGTTATTCATTGGTTAATGACAATAATTTTTACACGTTGTTTTTTGTTATTTCGATAATCATATCAGTTAAATTGCAAAGCAAGAATCAGATAACAAGGTTTAGACACGCGGCGGTTTGTATTGTGGCAACTATTAATATTATATTGGGCATATCACGGAGAGGATATGTGCTTTATGTTTTGCTGATATTAGTATTTTTTTTGTGTGCTATTCTAAAAAAAAGTGATTATAAAAGAACAATACTTTATAATATAATGACTATTGGCGTATTTGGGGCAGTGGTGATATGTGCTTTGTTTTTTTTAAATGGATTTCAATTATCAGAAATACGTTATGATACCAAAACCCGTTATTATAGAATCTATTCTCTGATTGACAATAGAATGTCTTTTAATGAGTTTGATTATATGATTTCTCATAGATATTATGAACAATTTCAACCACATAAAGAAGATGAAAATTTGTTTTATAATGGAGATTTACAACATGGCTTAGAAGAATGGAGTGTTATTGAGGCACCAAATGATTGCGTGAAGTTTGTCTTGATTGACAGAAGAGACGATAATGCGATTCGAGTGGAACGTGATTGTGGGGATGGCTTTTGGCAAGTTTTTTATACTGGGCGGCCTATTATTTATCATAAAAATACAACCTATCAATTGTCATTTACATATAAGATTATTGAAGGTTCAATGAGTCCATTTTATGTTGGTTGGTGGATTGATGAAGGGCATGGCTTTATCAATAATATTCCACAAGAAATAGTACCAATAGATAGTGTTTGGATGCGGTGTTCGGTTAAGTATAAGTTTGAAAAAGACCATTATAACCCTGTGTGTTTCCTAAATTCTTTACGCGCAGGTTCCAAAATCGAAGTAAAAGACATAAGCCTTATTTGCGATGATACCACAGGCCTTCCGATGTATGCCGATCAATTGCCCGATAGTGTTCTTCATGATTTCTTTGTTGGTGCAGGTGGTAATACTGTTAATTATTTTACAGCCCCCCGTACCGACCGCTGGCGCTACGCCCTTGAACTTTGGCAGACTCGTTATAATACAAAACAGAAAATCTTTGGTCAAGGATTCAAATATCTTGAGTGGTACGGCGAGAAATTCTATGGTAATCCCAAACGTTACGATTTTCCGCATAATCCTATCATCTCATCGTTCCTGTATTCTGGAATTATTGGCGGCGTGGTTTATATCATCTTCTTGATAATGAGCCTTTGGCTATATTGGAAGAAACGGCAGCGGTTGGGCATATTCTTTATAATGTATCTTTGCTGTATGTTCTTCTGTATGTTTAGCGGCAGCAGCCATTTCAGTTTTCCGCTGTTTGCGTTCCTTTCGTTCTTGCCTTTTTTGGAGTATAAGAATGATTTGAATGCGGAGAAAGTAAATGTCACCCAAGGATGATGGTGGCGTATTTGTTATAAAATCAGAAAAATATAGAATAAAATCAATAAGATATGAAAACAGTCTATTGCGGTATGAGTGCCGACCTGATTCATCACGGGCACTTGAACATTATTCACGAGGCGATGAAACTCGGAGAAGTTACTGTTGGTGTGCTTACCGATGCTGCTATCGCAAGTTATAAGAGACTACCGTACTTGACTTATGAGCAGCGTGCGGAAATCGTGTCAAACATAAAGGGCGTCGAAAGAGTTGTTCCGCAAACGACATTGGACTATGTTCCCAATCTTGAAAAACTCAAACCAGATTATGTTGTTCACGGCGATGACTGGAAGACTGGTGTTCAGCAAGAGACACGCCAAAGAGTGATTGACTGCATTGCAAAATGGGGCGGGAAAGTGGTTGATATTCCATATACGCCAGGTATTTCTTCCACCGCGCTTAATGCCGAAGTTCGCGAGATTGGCACAACCCCCGAAATCCGTCAGCGGATGCTGCGCCGTTTGATTGCGGCCAAACCGATTGTTCGCATTATGGAGAGCCATTCGGGATTGACTGGTCTTATCATTGAGAAAACAAAAGTCAAGGTTAACAACAAGACCGAAGAGTTTGACGGAATGTGGGCCAGCTCGCTTACCGATTCCACAAGCAAAGGCAAGCCTGATATTGAAGCTGTTGACCTTACAACGCGCCTTCACGGATTGAACGATGCTTTGGAATGCACCACCAAACCTGTGATTTTTGACGGCGATACGGGTGGCAAAATCGAGCATTTTGTGTTCACCGTCCGCACGTTGGAGCGGCTGGGTGTTTCGGCAATTATTATTGAGGACAAGGTGGGGTTGAAGAAAAACTCGCTTTTCGGCACCGATGCAATTCAAACTCAGGATTCGATTGAAGGTTTTTCTGAGAAAATCAGAGCGGGCAAACGGGCGCAAATCGCTCAGGACTTTATGATTATCGCTCGCTGCGAGAGCCTTATCGCTGGCAAATCGGTTGAGGATGCGCTTGAACGTTGCTTTGCATACGTTGATGCTGGCGCCGACGGAATTATGATTCACAGCAAGAACAAGTCGGGTGAGGATATAAAGGAATTCTGCCAACGATTCCGTCAGAAGCACACTTCGGTGCCGATTGTTGTTGTGCCGACAACCTACAACCAGATAACCGAAGAAGAGCTTGCAAGTTGGGGTGTGAATGTGGTTATTTATGCTAACCATATGTTGCGTTCGGCCTATCCAGCAATGGTGAACACCGCCAAATCAATCCTTACGCACCACCGTTCGCTTGAAGCTAACGATTTGTGTATGAGTGTTAAAGAGATACTCGAACTAATTCCTGGAACGAAATAAAGCGTGCTGTATATTTTGAGAAACGCTAATGATTAGTATCTTTGAGAGATTATTGGTTGGAATATGTGCACGGTTAGCATAAAAGTCGACGAGTCGGTAATCCGAAGTATCAATCCCGCTCTCACCAGCAACGAGAGCATTGAACTCTGGTTGCAGAATCAGGTTGATTTTATGATTCAGGATATGGTAGGTCAGGATACAGAAACAATGGACCTTGAAACTGCCAGAGAAAAGCTTCATTCGATGATTCGAAACGAGTACGCATTATGAACTATCGAATCAGCAAAAAGTGCTTCCAAAAGATATACAGCTTTTATCAGAACGTAGCTAAAAAATACAAACACACATATTCTGAAGAGTTTATGCATAAAAACATTGATGATGCCATTGATTCAATGTATGAGATTGAAAAAAAGTTGCTTCGGCGGCGCCCAACAATATCAGATTGGAAGGAATGCCATATGGCAAATACTGACAAGTGGTATTTTGCGTATACTCTTAAAGGCAATACGATAACCATAATTGATGCTTGTCACGCTCAAAATATGCACGAGAATAACAATAATCAGAACACAAAATAGTGGAACAGACGGTAGTTTTTCCTGATAAAGGTTACGCTGAATTTGGAAGATGTTTCCTTGAAAGCGGCATAAAGAAAATTTTTGTCGTTTGTGGCTCGTCATTCAAACGGCTGGCGATTGGGAAGTTCATAACAGAATTCTTTGCGGCGAACGATATCGAGACTGTTTTTTTCTCTGATTTTCAGCCGAATCCCGATTATGAGTCGGTTGTTAGGGGTGTTGAGGCTTTCAAATCTTCTCGTTGCGATTCGATTCTTGCCGTAGGCGGCGGAAGCGCGATGGATGTGGCAAAGTGCATAAAACTTTATGCGACAATGCCTTTGGGAAGCGATTATATCAATCAGAAAATCGTCCCGAACGATATTCCTTTTTTCGCGGTTCCAACAACGGCGGGCACAGGCAGTGAGGCGACTCGTTTTGCGGTTATTTACTATAATGGTGTAAAACAGTCGGTTACCGATTACAGTTGCATTCCGCAAGTGGTGTTGCTCGCCCCGTCGGTGCTTGAAACTTTGCCCGATTATCAGCGCAAGGTTACGATGCTCGACGCTTTTTGTCACGCCGTTGAGTCGTTCTGGTCGGTCAATTCGACAGATGAGAGCAAACAGTTTTCGAAAGATGCGATAATGTTGATTCTCAACAATATGGAATCGTATCTGAAAAACGAATACGATGGCAACAAGAATATGCTGATGGCCGCCAACATTGCGGGAAAAGCCATTAACATAACTCAGACTACGGCGGGGCACGCAATGTGCTACAAACTGACGTCGCTTTACGGAATTGCGCACGGGCACGCAGCGGCATTGTGTGTCAGTGAGTTATGGCCGTTTATGATTGAGAACACCGAAAAATGTATCGATGGTCGTGGCAAGAATTATCTTGATTCGGTTTTCAAGGAAATCGCTGACGTGATGGGCGAGAGTGTCCCGATGGATGCGGCTGTGAAATTCCAAAATATTGTAAAACAATTGGATTTGAAGGCGCCAGAAATCAAATTGGAAGGCGATTTTGCTGTGCTGAAAAAATCGGTGAATCCGACGAGGCTTAAAAACAATCCAGTGGAGCTCGATGAGGACACTATCGATATGCTCTATCATAAAATATTGAAATAGAATAAAATGAAAGTTGAAAATCTTTTAAATATAATAGGTGCCGAATTTTATACTGGTGTGCCAGACAGTCAGTTGAAGGCTTTGTGCAACTGTCTGATGAGCAAATACGGCATCGACCCGAAACACCATATCATTGCGGCCAACGAAGGCAACTGCACGGCATTGGCGGCTGGCTATCACCTTGCTACGGGCAAGGTCCCTGTCGTCTATATGCAAAATTCGGGTGAGGGAAACATTATCAATCCCGTGGCGTCGCTTTTGAACGACAAGGTTTATGCGATTCCTGTGGTTTTTGTTATCGGTTGGCGCGGCGAGCCTGGCGTTCACGATGAGCCGCAGCATATTTATCAGGGCGAGGTGACGGTGAAACTGCTTGACGATATGGGCATTGCGTCGTTCATTATCGGGAAGGATACCACCGACGAGGAAGTCGCCGCCGCAATGAAGCGGTTTAATGAGTTGCTTGCCCAGGGCAAGGATGTGGCTTTTGTTGTGCGCAAGGGCGGTCTTTCTTACGACGGGAAGGTTGAGTATAAAAACGAGAACACAATGCTTCGCGAGGAAATTATCCGTCATATTGTTGCCGTTTCGGGCGAGGACCCCATTGTATCGACAACGGGCAAGGCAAGCCGCGAGTTATTCGAAATTCGTGAAGCGAACGGCCAGAGCCACAAATACGACTTCCTGACGGTTGGCTCGATGGGCCACAGCTCGTCAATCGCATTGGGCGTTGCAATCAACAAATCCGACCGCAAAATCTGGTGTATTGACGGAGATGGCGCCGTTTTGATGCATATGGGAGCGATGGCGGTTGTCGGGGCTAATGCGCCGAAAAACCTTGTTCACGTTGTAATCAACAATGCAGCCCACGAGACAGTCGGCGGCCAACCGACAGTGGCAGGCAAAATCGATTTGGTTGCCATAGCAAAGGCCTGTGGGTACAAGTCTGCTGTTTCTGTTGATTCGTTTGAAGCGTTGGACAAAGCACTTCAGTCAGCCAAAAACGCCAGCGAATTAAGCCTTATCGAAGTCAAGTGCTCAATCGGTGCCCGCGAAGATTTGGGCCGTCCAACAACGACAGCACTGGAGAATAAGCGCGGGTTTATGGAGTATATTGCTGAATTATGACAAACCAAGAAATCGGCAAAATCGGCGAAGACGCAGCTGCCAATCTTTTAATTAAGAAAGGCTACAAAATATTGGAGCGTAATTATCGGGCAGGGCATCTCGAAGTGGATATTATTGCGCTTAAAGATGATGTTGTTGCATTTGTTGAGGTGAAGACACGGGCAGTCAACTACCTCGTGTCGCCGCAGGAAGCTGTCAACTATCGAAAACAAAATTTTATAGCTAATGCAGCCAATGGTTATATGCGCAGATTTCGTCGGTCGGAGGAAGCGCGACTTGATGTGGTAACCGTACTGCACAAAAATGGAGCAGTTGTAGAAGTTGAGCATATTGAGAATGCGTACTATCCGAGAGTTAAAACTTATTAAATTAATCAATTAACACAGAAGCGTTGCTGACGCTAGAAAAATAATGTCAGACATGAAGGCATTATTTTTTTTGCCCGGAAAAATGGTGTGCCGTCAAGTTGCTGACGATGGATGCGGCAAGTTTTTTATCATAAAACAGTCCATTAAGCCAAAAAATCTCATTAAAGGTCGATTTTTGGCTTTTCTTTTGGCTATTCACGCAGATGTTTCTTTTCTTTGCCGAATAATTGTCATTTTGACATTTATTAATGTGACATTTTTAATACACTAAAAAGTAATAACTACTATGAGGATTAAAAACACACTGATGTTGCTGCTAATGGCAGGGGCAATGACCAGCCAGGCGCAGATGAACTACAACCCGAACAAGTTTTTGGGTAACATCACCACAATGGGGCAAATCAGGGATGATTTTCCCAAGTACTGGGACCAGTTAACTCCTGAGAACGAGACCAAATGGGAGTCGATTGAACGCACGCAGGGCCAGTTTGACTTCAGCACTGCCCGCCGGGAGTATGACTATTGCAAGGAGCACGGCTTCAAGTTCAAATTCCACGCTCTGCTTTGGGGCGCACAGATTCCGAGCTACCTTCAGCAGCTCAACGCCGAGGAGACACTGGCGGCCATCACCCGCTGGTTTGACGCAGTTGCCAAGGAGTTCCCCGATTTGGAGTATATCGACGTGGCAAACGAGGCTGTAAAAGGAAATAACGGTCAAGGAAATTATCACTCGCCATACCAAATGACAAGAATTGTTGACGCCCTTGGCGGCCCGGGCAAATCTGGCTACGACTGGTTGGCTACAGCGTTTGTTATGGCACGTGAGCGTTGGCCTCACGCAGTGCTTATCTACAACGATTACAACACTTTCCAATGGGATACTGATGAATACATCAATGTCATAAATGCTATTAAAGCCGCCGGTGGCCCGATTGACGCAGCCGGCTGCCAGTCACATGACTTGAACGATATGTCGGGTGCGGACTTTAAGAAAGCCCTTGAGAAAGTTCACGACGGTGTGCAACTGCCTATCTTCATTTCGGAGTACGACATCTGCAAAGCCGACGACAAGATTCAGGAAACACGCTACAAGGAGCAGTTCCCAATCATGTGGGAGGCCGACTATGTGGCAGGTGTTACACTCTGGGGCTACATTTATGGTAGCACATGGGTTGACGATGGCGACGAGAAAGGAGCATCGGGCCTGATTAAGAATGGTGTGGAGCGCCCGGCGCTGAAATGGTTGCGCGAATATTTGCAGACTGATGCCGCCATCAATGCAAAAAGTCCGCTTATCAATGTGGCGAGCGACTATGCCTTCCTTACTCCGCAGTCGAACATTATTCTCATGGGTGACTCAACGGTAATCAAAGGAAAGGCTTCGTGCGCAGACACTGCAATTGCCGAGATTCGCCTCTACTGCGACTCGACTCTGATTGCCAAGGTTGATACGTCGGTAATTGAATACTTATGGAAACCAATCGAACCAGGGGCTTTCACATTCAAAATGCAGGCTTTCAGCTCGGTAAGTAGCACATTGTTTGAGCGTGATTGCACGGTTAAGGCTTGCGAGCCTGCCAAACCGTTCCACGGCACACCTATCGCACTGCCAGGCAAACTTGAGGCAGAGGACTTCGACCTTGGCGAAAACACCATCGCTTATAGCGATAGCGATGAAGGCAACAATGGAAGCAATACCTATCGCATATCAGACATTGACATCGACAAAAATGATGGCGACGGATGGGTAGTCGGCTGGACCAATTCGGGTGAGTGGATGCAGTACACCGTTAAGGTTGATAAGGAACAGCTGATGATGTGGACAGCCAGAGTTTCATCAGGAACTAACGGCTCTGCCTTCAGCATCCGCATGGGAGACATCAACCTGACAGGAAAGGTTAACGTTCCGCAGACGGCAAGCAACTCATGGGGCACTTATACTGAGATAAAGGGCCGTACATTGGTGCCGATGCCTGCAGGAACTTATCCAATCCGCATTCAAATCGAAGGCTCATCGTGCAATATCGACTATCTGGTATTTGAAACAGCCACAGGTGACGAAGTTCTCACCGAAGCATACAAGGGAACGCCAGCCGCAATTCCTGGCACTGTTGAAGCAGAAGAGTACGACAAGGCTCGCAAAGGCTTTGTAGCTGAGACATATAAAGACAATAGTTCTGACAACGAAGGTGACGCATCGTTCCGCTCGAATGAGGGTGTCGATATTGTGAAAGGCAATGGAGGCAAGGCTCTTGGCTATACCGCTGTGGGCGAATGGCTGATTTATACCGTAAATGTTGAAAAGGCTCAGAAATATTACTGGGGAGCTTATGTTTCTTCTGGCACAAATGGCGCAGCATTCCGTCTGTATCTTGATGATGTGGACATTACAGGCAAAATCAACATTCCGCAGACTGGCAGCAACGATTGGAGCAAATATAAACTCGTAACTGGAGAAACGAAGGTAGAACTGCCCGAGGGCACACACACACTGAAATTGGCTATTGATGGTGCTAACGGCAACATCGACAAGGTAATATTCAGCGAAGAACCTGTGACTGAGCCTGTCAATCCAGGAACAGCCATCAACGAGCTGTCAGAGAACTCCAACGGTCTGTTCGATGTTTACTCTGTTACCGGTGTTTTGCGTGGCACCGTTGAGATAACCAATGGCGACACATCAGTGCTTAACGGACGCTTTGAGCGCGGCATCTACATTCTGCGCAACAAGGCTACAGGCGAAGCAAAACGCGTAATGGTTTATTGATAATCAATAGCTTGAAATAGAAAAGGCGGATTTCGGTCCGCCTTTTTTATTTTGTGACGCAATTTTGTTTGTTCATTTTTTGCAAAGGCAAGATTAAGACTTATTTTTGCGCCGCTAAAATAAGCAAGTGTCGGTCCGGTAGCTCAGCTGGATAGAGCAACAGCCTTCTAAGCTGTGGGTCTTGGGTTCGAATCCCAACCGGATCACTAAGTGCCGCATAATTCAACTTTGCGGCATTTTTTTTGCCTTAATCTCACGACCGCGGATGGAACCGCATAATCGTATCGCGCAGATACTCGCGGTCGAGGTGGGTGTAGAGTTCGGTGGTGGAGATTGACTCGTGGCCGAGCATTTCCTGGATGGCGCGCAGGTCGGCGCCGCCTTCGAGCAGTTGCGTGGCAAACGAGTGGCGGAATGTGTGCGGGCTGATGGTCTTTTTCAGGCCGATTTTGGCGGCAAGGTCTTTGATGATGGTGAAAATCATTACGCGCGTCATTTTTTTGCCACGGCGGTTCAGGAACAGAATGTTCTCGTCTTTGCGGTTGATATCCAACGTGTTGCGGTAGTTGTGAATGTAGAGCGTGATGGCGTCTTTCACGCAGCGCCCCACGGGAACCAATCGTTCTTTGCTGCCCTTGCCTTTGATTTTCACATAACTCTCGTCGAAATGCAAATCGGTGATTCGCAGATTGATAAGTTCCGAGACACGCATTCCGCAGCCGTAGAGCGTCTCAAGAATGGCGCGGTTGCGGTAGCCCGTTTCGCTGTCAAGGTCCACGGCTTCAATCAACTGGTCAATCTCTTCGGGCGAGAGCACGGTCGGCAATTTGCGGCTAAGTTTCGGTGTCTCAATCAGTTCCGACGGGTCGGATTCGATGATGTCGTGAATCAGCAGGTATTTGAAAAACGATTTGATGCCCGACAGAATCCGAGCCTGCGAGTGCGCGCTCATACCGTCGTCGGCGTCGAGTTCGTCAATGAAGGCGCGGATTTCGATTGGCTTGACGTCGACAGGCGACGGCGCTTTCGAGAAGTTGATAAACCGCTGAATATCCGCCATATAGGCTTCGATGGTGTTTGCCGAAAGCGATTTTTCCAACTTCAGAAAGTTCTTGTAACTCGTCAGGTAGTCAGCCCAAATCATATCCGATTGATAATTAGTGAATAAACATATTTTCGTTATCCGAATAACAAAAATACTCTAAAATTGGTATGTTTGTCGGCATTGAACGTAATTTTTAAACATAACAATATGAATCTTTTAGAGCAAATCAAAGAGAACGCCAAGCGGCAGAAGCAGACAATTGTTCTGCCCGAAGGCTACGAGGAGCGCACCATTAAGGCCGCCGACGCAGTTATCGAACAGGGCATTGCCGACATTATTCTGATTGGCAACAAGGCCGAGTTGGAGAAGAAAGCCGCCGATTTCGGGTTGAAGAATATCGCGAAAGCGCAGATTGTGGACCCTGAGGACCACCCGCGCAAGCAGGAGTTTATCGACAAACTGGTTGAGTTGCGCAAGAACAAAGGAATGACGCCCGAAGAGGCCGCCCGTCTGCTCAAGAATCCGCTCTACCTGGGCGCGATGATGGTGAAGGTGGGTATGGCCAAAGGTGAGGTTGCCGGTGCCGACAACGCTACTGGCGATGTGCTTCGTCCTGCTTTTCAGATAGTTAAGACAAAACCTGGCATTTCGTGCGTTTCAGGCGCGTTTGTGATGGTGCTGAAAGACAAGACGTATGGCGACAACGGCATTATGGTGTTTGCCGACTGCGCCGTGCTTCCCGTGCCCACAGCGCAGGAACTGGCACAGATTGCCGTTGAGGCTGGCAAAACCGCCAAAGCCATTGCTGGAATCAAGGAGCCGAAGGTGGCTATCCTGAGTTTCTCGACCAAAGGCAGCGCAAAGCACGAGGTTGTTGACAAGGTGATTGAGGCTACCAAAATCGCCAAAGAGATGGCGCCCGAACTGGATATCGACGGCGAACTGCAGGCCGACGCCGCCATTGTGCCTGGTGTAGCGGCAAAGAAGGCCCCTGGAAGCGACATTGCAGGAAAGGCCAACGTGCTGGTGTTCCCGTCGCTCGAAACAGGCAATATCTGCTACAAACTTGTTCAGCGTTTGGGCAACGCCGAGGCTTACGGCCCGATTCTGCAAGGTATGGCCGCACCAATCAACGACCTTTCACGCGGCTGCTCTGTTGAGGATGTGGTCAACGTAATTGCAATAACCTGCAATCAGGCAATCGCTTTAAATCAATAAGTTATGAACGTATTAGTATTGAATTGCGGCAGTTCGTCGCTCAAATATCAACTCATTGATATGAACACCCGCAGTGTCCTGGCAAAGGGCATTTGCGAGAAAATCGGAATCGACGGCTCGTCGCTCACGCACAAGCCGACAGGGAAGGAGCAACTGGTTGTCAATCAGCCGATGCCCGACCACAAGGCGGCCGTCAAACTGGTGATGGACGCCTTGCTTGACGCGAAATACGGTGTGGTGACAAGTATGGACGAGATTCAGGCCGTTGGCCACCGCGTGCTGCACGGAGGCAAGTATTACAGCGGCTCGATTCTGATTAACGACGATGTGAAACGCGTTATCCGCGAGTGCTTCGACCTTGGCCCGCTTCACAACCCTGCCAACCTGATTGGCATTGAGGCTTGCGAGGCTCTGATGGGCAACACCCCGCAGGTGGCCGTTTTCGACACCGCTTTCCACCAAACAATGCCCGTGAAGGCTTATCTCTACTCGCTTCCGTATGAGTATTACGAGAAATACGCCATTCGCAAGTACGGCTTCCACGGAACAAGCCACTGGTACGTTTCGGGCCGTGCCATTGAGTTCGGCAAACTCGACCCCGACAAGTCGAAGGTGATTGTGGCTCACTTGGGCAACGGCGCGAGCATTTCGGCTGTTGTTGGCGGCAAGTGCGTCGACACAAGTATGGGCCTGACACCGCTCGAAGGCCTTGTGATGGGCACCCGCTGCGGCGATGTGGACCCTGCTGTGGTTCAGTATATTGCCAACAAGGAGAATCGCTCGGTTGACGATGTTCTGAACATTCTGAACAAGAAGTCGGGCGTGCTGGGCGTGTCGGGCGTGTCGAGCGATTTCCGCGACCTTGAGGCCGCCGCCAAGGCTGGCAACGAGCGCGCCAAAATTGCCTTCGACTGCTTTGTTTACCGCGTGGCCAAATACATTGGCAGTTACGTCGCCGCAATGAACGGCGTCGATGCAATCGCCTTCACCGCTGGCCTGGGCGAGAACAATGGTGCCGCCCGCAAGGCAATCTGCGACTATCTGACCTATCTGGGCATTGAACTCGATGCCGAGAAGAACCAAATCCGCGGCGAGGAGGTTGTTATCTCAACACCTGCGTCGAAAGTCAAAGTGCTGGTAATTCCGACAAACGAGGAGTTGGCCATTGCAATGGAGACGGTCAAGATTGTGAAGAAGCTGAAGTAATAACAGTTTGAATTACAGATAGAAAAAAGCGAAGTCAGGAGAGGGGCTTCGCTTTTTTTGTAATGTCACAATTATTGATACTGCGTTTGTGAAAAACTCACGCATTCATCGTTTCTCACCTAATCGGGTATTCGCCGTGAATATCTGACAGCACCTCAACACCAGTCTCCGTTACAAGCACTGTGTGCTCGAACTGTGCCGATAGTTTGCCGTCGATGGTGCGGGCGGTCCAGCCGTCGTTTTTGTCGATGTCGACGCGGGCTTTGCCTTGGTTAATCATCGGCTCGATGGTAAAAATCATGCCAGGACGCATTATCGCGCCAGAGTTGCGGCGGGCGATATGGTCAACTTGCGGGTCCTCGTGGAATTCGATGCCAACGCCGTGTCCGCAGAATTCCCAAACAACGCTGTAGCCCTTCATTTGCGCGTATCGGGCAATGAAGAACCCGATGTTGCCGAAAGTGTTTTTCGGTCGCACCTGCTCAATGCCCAAATCGAGGCAGTGCTTGGTTGCATCTATCAGATTCTGTGCGTCTTGCGAAATTTGCCCGACAGAATACATTCGGCTTGTGTCGCCATAATATCCGTTCAGAATGGTTGTGACATCGATGTTTACAATGTCGCCCTCCTTCAGAATGGTTGTTGGCGAAGGAATGCCGTGGCAGACCACGTTGTTGGGCGAAATGCAGCAGTATTTCGGATAGTCGCCGTAGCCCTTGCAGGCCGAGATGGCGCCGTGGTCACAGATGAATTCGTTGATGAGGTTGTCGAGGCGCTCTGTGTCAACGCCAGGCTTGATGTATTGTCCGATATAATCGAGTGAGGCAGCCGCCAGTTTTGCGCTTTTGCGGATGCCGTCAATCTGTTCTGGAGTTTTAATTCTTATGCTCATTTATGTCGCTTTACGCTTTATCTGTTTCGTTATTAGTGTTTTCTTCCGTCTCTTCGCCTTTGTCCTTTCCACCGCCCACTTTGAACACCAGTTTGTCGTCCTTCTTGTCGTACGAGCAGGTGATGGTGTCGCCATTGGCCACTTCGGCCTTCAGAATCACTTCGGCCATCTCATCTTCAATGTACTTCTGAATGGCGCGTTTCAGCGGACGTGCGCCGTATTGAGCATCGTAGCCCTTGTCGGCAAGCCAATCTTTCGCTTTTGGAGTGATTTTCAGCGTGTAACCCATTTGTGCCACGCGCTCGAACAGGCCTTTCAACTCAATGTCGATAATCTTGTGAATATCGTCTTTCGAGAGTTGGTTGAACATTATCACATCGTCGATGCGGTTCAGGAACTCGGGGGCGAAGGCGTTCTTCAAAGCCTTTTCAATCACACCTTTAGCCAATTCGTCGGATGAGTTTTGACGCGCAGTTGTCGAGAAGCCTACACCCGTGCCGAACTCTTTCAACTGGCGAGAACCGATGTTCGACGTCATAATAATAATGGTGTTGCGGAAGTCGATGCGGCGGCCCAGACTGTCGGTCAGGCGGCCTTCGTCAAGTACCTGTAGCAGAATGTGGAACACGTCGGGGTGAGCCTTCTCAATCTCGTCCAAAAGCACCACGGAGTAGGGCTTGCGGCGCACTTTCTCGGTTAGTTGGCCGCCTTCTTCGTAGCCCACGTATCCTGGAGGCGCACCAACCAGGCGCGACACGCTGAATTTTTCCATATACTCACTCATATCGATGCGGATGAGTGCGTCGTTGCTGTCGAACAGGTATTTCGACAGAACCTTTGCCAACTGTGTTTTTCCGACGCCCGTCGGGCCAAGGAAGATGAACGTGCCAATAGGTTTGTTCGGGTCTTTCAGGCCAGCGCGGTTGCGTTGTATCGATTTGACAATCTTTGCAATGGCTTCGTCCTGACCAATCACGCTGCCCTTGAGTTCTTCGCCCATTTTGAGCAGGCGGTTGCCTTCGGTTTGCGCAATGCGCTGCACGGGCACGCCCGTCATCATTGCAACCACTTCGGCCACGTTCTCGGCCGTCACCGTTTCGCGGTGCTTAATCAGGTCGTCTTCCCACTTTTTCTTCTCATTTTCAAGTTGTTCGATGGTCTTTTTCTCGCTGTCGCGATAGTTGGCCGCTTCTTCGAACTTCTGCTGCCTTACGGCTTCAACCTTCTTGTTGCGGATTTCTTCAATCGACTTTTCAAGGTCGGTTATCTTTTTGGGAACGTGGATGTTAGATATGTGAACACGTGAGCCTGCTTCGTCAAGAGCGTCGATTGCCTTGTCGGGCAGGTGGCGGTCAGATATGTAGCGGGTTGTGAGTTTCACGCAGGCGTCGAGCGCTTCGTCGCTGTAGGTGACGTTGTGGTGCTCTTCGTAGCGTGCTTTGATGTTGTTCAGAATCTCGCGTGTCTCTTCGGCCGATGTCGGTTCAACCATAACCTTTTGGAAACGGCGTTCGAGAGCGCCGTCCTTCTCAATATATTGGCGGTACTCGTCGAGCGTTGTGGCGCCGATGCACTGAATCTCGCCGCGCGCAAGAGCGGGTTTGAGCATATTGGCCGCGTCCAATGAGCCGCTTGCGCCGCCCGCGCCAACAATGGTGTGAATCTCGTCGATGAACAGAATTACGTTCGGATTGCGCTGTAACTCGTTGAGAATGGCCTTCATACGCTCTTCGAACTGACCGCGGTATTTGGTGCCTGCCACAATCGACGCAAGGTCGAGAGTGATGATGCGCTTGCCGAACAGAATCCTTGAAACGCGCTTCTGCACAATGCGGATGGCCATTCCTTCAGCAATAGCCGATTTGCCCACGCCAGGCTCGCCAATCAGCACGGGGTTGTTCTTCTTGCGTCGGCTCAGAATCTGCGCAAGTCGCTCAATTTCAGTCTCGCGGCCCACAATCGGGTCCAGACGGTTCTCTTCGGCGGCCTTGGTCAGGTCGATGCCGAAATTGTCGAGCACAGGCGTGTCGGAGTTCGATTTCGGCTGGCCGCCGTCTTTCGGTTGGTTTTTCTTGTGGATGTTCTCGTAAACATCGTCATCATCGTCGTCGTCATCATCGAAGATGTCCTGCGGCTGCTGGTGAGCCTGTTTGTGCGGCTCTTCGGCGGGACTTGCGATTATTGATTTGATTAACTGATAGTTAATGTCTTGTTCGTTGAGTATTGTGGTTGCCAGACTGCTCTCGTCGCGCAGGATTGACAGCAGCAGGTGACCAGTGTTTATGGTGTCGCTTTTCATTGAGCGCGCTTCGAGATAGACGATTGTGAGCGCGTTTTCGGCGGCTTTGAGCAACGGAATGGCGTCATTGGGGCGTACCGAGCCTTGCTGTTGCCGCAACTTGTCTTCAAGTTCGTGCTTGAGGGCGGGAATGTCAGCGCCAGCGCGGTTCAGCGCGTCGATGGCAATTCCGTCGCCATCGCGCAGAATGCCCAAAAGCAGATGCTCGGTTCCGATGCAGTCGTTGTTCAGCCGTACGGCTTCTTCCTTGCTGTAAATCAGAATCTTGTTGATTTTTGGTGAAAATTTCGAATTCATATATCCTTGAAATTTTTAACAAGGCGAATGTACGGAATTATACAAAAGAAAGGGCTGTGGATGGGATTTTTCTTTTGACAACAGAATTCAGACAACAGACGATGGACTTCAGACAGCGGGCAACAGACTACGAACTATGCGGGAAAATCTTGCGAAAATCAGATAAATCCGCGTTGTCTGCGTTCCGTTTAAAACCTTCGCTCAATTATCAACAATCGCCCCGTTTTTCTGTTGATAAAAGTTGGTTTTTGGCGCTTGGCAAAGGCGGTCTTTTGGCTCAAAAATAGTACTTTTAGGCACTTGAAAAATAAGACGAAATTATCAAAAAGTTTAATATAAATGATTGACGGACAAAGAATTATCAAAATCAATATCGAAGAGGAGATGAAGTCTTCGTATATTGATTATTCAATGTCGGTGATTGTGGCACGCGCCCTTCCCGACGTGCGCGACGGACTCAAACCTGTACACCGACGAGTGCTCTTCGGCATGAGCGGCTTGGGTAACACTTCGAGCGCACCATATAAAAAATCGGCCAGAATTGTGGGTGAGGTGATGGGTAAATTCCACCCGCACGGCGACTCATCAATATACGGCACGCTGGTGCGTATGGCACAGGACTGGGCAATGCGCTATCCGCTTGTCGATGGACAGGGCAACTTCGGCTCAATCGACGGTGACAGCCCCGCTGCAATGCGTTACACCGAGGCTCGTATGTCGAAGATTGCCGAGGAGATTATCGCCGACATCGACAAGGAGACGGTGGATATGACAATGAACTTCGACGAGACGCTGCCAGAGCCCACCGTGATGCCAACAAAAATCCCGAACCTGCTTGTCAACGGCGCTTCGGGTATTGCCGTGGGTATGGCCACCAATATGCCGACTCACAACCTTGGCGAGGTGGTCGACGGCCTTTGCGCCACCATTGACAACCCCGACATCACCGTCGATGAACTGCTGCACTACATTAAGGGCCCCGATTTCCCGACAGGCGGCATAATCTACGGCTATCAGGGCATCCGCGACGCCTACGAGACAGGCCGCGGCCGCATTGTGCTGCGCGGAAAGGTTGAGATTGAGAACTCGGAGCACGGAAAATCGCGCATTGTGATTACCGAGATTCCGTACAACGTGAACAAGGCCGAAATGATTAAGCACACGGCCGATTTGGTTAACGAGAAGAAGATTGACGGCATTACCAACCTGAACGACGAGTCGGACCGCGAGGGTATGCGCATTGTTTACGATTTGCGCAAAGACGTGGTTCCATCGGTGGTGCTCAATAAGTTATACAAA
This sequence comes from Salinivirgaceae bacterium, assembly GCA_017474765.1. GTDB lineage: Bacteria > Bacteroidota > Bacteroidia > Bacteroidales > SZUA-534 > RUG13583. The sequence goes on from JAFVGW010000023.1 coordinate 183,327, forward strand.
TTCACCGAACTGCAGTCGTCGTTCAGCGTGAACAATGTGGCTCTGGTTGATGGTCGGCCTTACACGCTGACTCTCAAAGAGTTGCTTACCAACTTCATTGAACACCGTCACGATGTGGTTACCCGCCGCACTAAATTTGAGTTGCGCAAAGCCGAGGAACGCGCCCATATACTTGAGGGATTGATAATTGCAGTTGACAATATCGACGAAGTGATTGCCATTATCCGCGGGTCGAAAACTCCCGACGAGGCTCGCAAGGGCTTGATGGACCGCTTCGCGCTGACCGAGATTCAGGCCAACGCCATTGTCGAGATGCGTCTGCGCCAACTCACTGGACTGGAGCAAGATAAACTGCGCGCCGAATACGAAAGCATCTGCAAACTCATTGAACACTTGAAAGCACTGCTCGAGAGCCGCGAACTTCGTATGCAACTCATCAAGGACGAACTTATTGAGATGAAGCAGAAATACGGCGACCCGCGCCGCACCGAGATTGTTCCCGACGAGGGTGAGTTCAACCCCGAGGATTTCTACGCCGATGAGGACGTGATTATCACCATATCGCACCTTGGCTATATCAAACGCACGGCTTTGAGCGAGTTCAAGACGCAGAGCCGCGGCGGAGTGGGCTCAAAAGGCAGCAACACCCGCGACGAGGACTTTATTGAGCACATGTACAACGCCAACATGCACAGCACAATGCTTTTCTTTACCGAGATGGGCCGCTGCTTCTGGCTCAAGGTTTACGAGATTCCCGAAGGCACACGCACATCGAAAGGCCGCGCCATTCAGAACCTTCTGCAAATCGACCCGAACGACCGCGTGATGGCATATATTAATGTGAAGACTCTCATCGACGCTGAATACATTCAGAATCATTTCATCATGCTCATCTCGAAACAGGGCATTGTGAAGAAGACCAATCTGGAAGCCTACTCACGTCCGCGTCAGAATGGTGTGAACGCCATCAACATCCGCGAGGACGACCAACTGCTGGCCGCAGCGCTCACCGATGGCAAGAACGAGATTATTCTTGGTGTGAAGAGCGGCAAGGCCGTACGCTTCAACGAGCAGGATGTCCGTCCGATGGGCCGCACAGCCACTGGCGTCAAGGGCGTAACGCTCGAAAACGGCGACGAGGTTGTGGGCGTTGTGAACGTGGGCGAGGAGAAGCAGGATATTCTGGTTGTTTCGGAAAACGGCTTCGGCAAACGTTCCGACCTTGATGATTACCGCATCACCAAACGTGGCGCAAAGGGTGTTAAAACTTTGAATATCACCGACAAAACGGGCGATATGGTAGCCATTATGGGTGTGGTTGACGACGAGGACCTGATGATTATTACCAAAAATGGTCTGACTATCCGCCAGACGGTGGCCGAGCTGCGTGTGATGGGCCGCGCCACACAGGGCGTCAAACTCATTAAGCTGCGCGCCAACGATGCCATTGCGGCCGTTGAAGTGGTTCCGCACCAAGACGAGGAAGAAGCCGCTCAGGAAGGTGAAGCAGACGGTCAAGCCGAAGGTCAGACTGAAGGACAAGCCGAAAATCAGGCCGACGAATAAAATTGCGAAAAGCATAAAAATGAGAACGGGTAGGGCGACTTACCCGTTTTTTTTATTGATAATGGTGCTTTTCGTCGTTTTTTGTGTTTCAACTTTCAAAGTTAGGACTATATTTGTGGCAATTAAACTAACAAAAACATAGAATATGAAACGTTTTGGATTAATGTTTACACTGGTTGCCTTCAGTGCCACAGCAATGGCACAGGGAGCCAAAGTTACAAGTGCCACCAGCAATATCAAGTACGGACAGTTGGATAAGGCAAAAGAGGCTATCGAGGAAGCAATACTTCACGAGAAAACCAAAGGTCAGGCAAAAACCTGGATGGTTCGTGGCGATGTTTACAAAGCCATTGCCGAGTCGAAGAACCCTGATATGAAGGCTTTGTGCGCAACCCCGACACGTGTTGCACTTGACTCGTACAAGAAGGCCATCGCGCTTGACGCCAAGGGCAATCTGCGTAAGCAAATCAACGCCCAACTATCGTTGATGTCGTTCACGGTTTACAATGCCGCAATTGAGTTCAACGACAAGAAAGACCTTGTTAATGCATTGGACTGCTTCGAGCAATCGCTTGCAATCGATACTTTGACAGCTCCGGGCAAGGTTGACTCAGCAATTGTTTACAATGCAGGCTTGGTTGCCGACCAGGGCAAGAATTATGAAAAAGCTCGTTTCTACTACAACCGTTGCCTCGATATCCACTATGGTGGTGCCCAGATTTACGGCTTGCTTGCCATCATTGACAGAACTCAGGGCGACACTGCAGCCTATCTGGCTATGCTTGATAAAGGTATGAAGGCTTACCCCAACGACTGCAATATGTTGCAGGTTGAACTCATCAACCACTATATTGGTCACAACCAGTCGGATAAGGCTCTTGAATATCTGGCGAAAGCTATAGCGAGCGAGCCGAACAACGTATCGTATTATTTTGCCCAGGGCGCTTTGCTCGACAAGATTGGCAAACCCGATGAGGCAAAAGCATCGTATGACAAGGCTCTTGAAATCAATCCAGACCACTTCGACTCATGGTTGAACCTTGGCGTTCAGGTTTACAACAAAGCTGTTGAGATGGCTAAGGCTGCCAACGACATTCCGGCCAACAAGCCGAAAGAGTACGATGCCGCCATTGCCGCTGCTTTTGAGCAGATGAACAAGGCCGTTCCTTACTTTGAGAAGTGCCACAGCATCAATCCTAAAGATGTCTATACAATGCAGGTTTTGAAGGAGTGCTACTACAAACTGCGCAGCTCACATCCGGAGTACAACGACAAGTACAATGACATGAAAGCTCAGCTCGATGCTGCAGAGCAGAAGTAATCAATAGTTAACGATAAATTGACGGCCACTTTCGCAATTGAGAGTGGCCGTTTTTTTTTGGAAAAATCATGGTTTCAGTGTGATGGCGAAACGTAACTTTTTTATTTTTGTAAATTGTGTGTTTTGTGATTGGAATAATAGGTTCATCTCAAGACCTATTGATGCAAAATACTCAGAATGTTTTAATTAACTGTTTAATAATGAAAACGTTTTTCAAGAAAATGGTTGTAGCCGTGTGCCTGATGGTTGCGATGGTTGCAAATGCTGAAGCCCAAAACAGTTTTGCCTATCAGGCAGTTATCCGCACAGCCAAAGGCGAATTGGTCAGCAACAAGGAGATTGCGATGCAGTCCAGTCTCATCTACGACGGAAAAGTAGTCTATTGCGAGACGCAAACCCCGACCACCAGCCAGTACGGCAACGTGAAGGTTGAGGTGGGCAATGGCCGAAAGGTGAGCGGAGATTTTGCCGCAGTGCCGTGGAGCAGCATGCAGGTGATGATGAAGATAGAGGCCGACCCCAACGGCGGCACCAATTATATTGACTTGGGAACCATACAGTTGCAGCCTGCGCCATACGCCATGTATGCAACGGCGGCCGGAATGGTTAACACCGTTGAGGCAGGAGAGCCCAAATCGGACAGCAATGCTCTTTTCGAGGTTAAAGACAAAGACGGCAATGTGGTGTTCGCCGTTTATCGCGACGGCGTGCGC
>JAFVGW010000024.1 GCA_017474765.1 Salinivirgaceae bacterium
AACATATCAGCCAGACGGCCGCCGATGTGGTGACGATGGTGCAGGTTGAGAACGAGATTGGTATGCTCGAAGATGCCCGCGACCACTCACCGTTGGCCGACGAAGTTTATAACAAAGGCGTGCCGACAGAGTTGATTAACTATCTGAAAAAGAATGAAAAAACGCTGCACCCCTGGCTCAAAAATCGGTTCAACGCCAACGGCCATAGTTGGACCGAAGTGTTTGGAAATGACGTATATACCGATGAGATTTTTATGGCCTACAACTACGCCCGATATGTTGGCCGCCTTTGCGAGACAGCAAGGCAGTACACCAACATTCCGCTCTACGTGAACGCCGCAATGAACAGCCGCGGACGCCAGCCTGGGCAATATCCGTCGGCAGGACCGCTGGCTCACCTTATCGATATTTGGCGGGCGGGCGCGCCGCAACTGCTCTGCATAGCCCCCGACATTTACGACACTGGATTCAAAGGCTGGGCCGACCAATACGCGCTGCCTGGCAATCCGCTGTTTATCCCCGAAAGCCGATGCTGCGAGAACAGCGGCGCAAGAGCGATGTACGCTTTCGGCCAGCACGGCGCCATTGGCTTTTCACCCTTCGCCATTGACCAGGCGCAGTCCGCTGAGACACAAAGCGTTACCAATGCCTACAAACTGTTAAAGCAAATTCGAAATCGGCAAACCAAAATCAAGCCGCTGCAATCTTACGGCCTGCTGTTCGACGCCGACGACAAAGAGCGCGTCATTACCGACAACGATATGGTGATAACCTGTCGCCACTATTTCACCCTGCCTTGGGACCCGCGCGCCACCGACGGCTCTGTCTGGCCCGAAGGCGGCGCCGTACTCTTGAAACTGGCCCCGAACCACTATTTGCTGGCTGGAACGGGCGTTGTGGTGACGTTTGCTTCGGCCTACGAAAAGGCTCACGAGCAGCAACTTGTGCTTGGCGAAGATGGTTTCATAGCCGCGGGCGGCACCGACAAGCCGACGCAAAACGGCAGTCAGTTCAAAGGGCCGCGCAAGGGCATTCTCTGTGTCGATGAAGTGACCATTGACGACCAAGGCGCGATAAACTTTGTGCGCCGCCACAACGGCGACCAAGACCACCAAGGCCGACACGCGCGAATATCCTGCGGCGAGTGGAAAATCCTGCATATATCGCTCTACGATTACGAATAATGAAACGTTTTATGCTCATAATCACAATCCTTCTGGTCGCCATTGGCGGCGTGGTCGTGTTTTTAAATTGCAGCGAATCAGATATTTATCGGAATTTTAAAGCCGAAATGCAAGAGCGTGAAGGCAGGACTGCCCAAGCGGCGGGACTTTGCGCTGCCGACGAGATAAACCGACTGCCCGTCTGCCTGAAGGATTTCTGCGAATTTATCGGCCTTGCGGGCACCCCGAAACACAACATTACGCACTGCCTTTTCCGACAAGCCGATTTCGTGTTCAACGAGAAGAAGGGCGTGAGCATTCGGATGGACTACGACCTGTGGATTTTTGCCGACTGTCCTCACCGCGAAGCGTTCTGTAAATCAGCCATTATGGGCATTCCGTTCGAAGGCGTTGACTATTTCGACACCACAACGCGAAGCGGCGGAATGAAAGGCTACATTGCAAAACACTTCCAACTTTTCGACCAAAAAGCGCCCAATATGGAACGCACGATGTACCTAACCTTGCTGGCCGAAAACGCAATGCTCAATCCGTCGTTTCTGCTATCTGATTTTATTGAATATGAAGACGTTGACAGCGCTAGTTGCCGAGCCGCAATCACATTCAACGGCGTCAGTGGCGAAGGCGTTTTCCGTTTCGACAAAGAGAACGGCGTTCTGAAATTCGAGAGCCAACAGCGGCAGACCGAAGAACTCGAAGACGGCACCGTCAGATATATCGGCTGGCGCTGCGAAGGCGGTAACTTTCACAGTGGCAATGAGTTCAAAGTGCCTTCCTTCTGCAAAGTGACCAAAATCTTCCCCGACCGCGAAGTGGTTTATTTCGACGCAAAAGAGTATGAGCTGGAACTGAAAAAGTGAGCGCAACTGGCCGCCGTTTCCACCGAATGAACCTTGCAAACGCCATAACAACCGTCAGAATTTTGTGCAGCGCAGCCATTTTGTTCTGCAATGCGCTCACGCCGACGTTCTTCGCGCTGTATATCGCCGCTGGCGTTTCCGACATTGCCGACGGCTGGGTGGCAAGGCGCACAAACACCGCAAGCGAGTTTGGCTCGAAGTTCGACACTGCCGCCGATATGGCTTTTGTCATTGTCTGCCTGATAAAACTTGTTCCCGCCGTCAACATTCCCGTCTGGCTCATTGTCTGGACGGGCGCCATCGCCTGCATCAAGATTTTCAATATTGTCTCGGTCTATGCCGAAAGGCGGCAGTTTGCGGCCGTTCACTCGGCAATGAACAAAGTGGCGGGCGCACTGCTATTCGCTCTGCCGCTGACTTTGGCGGTAATCGACATAAAATATAGTGCACCAATAGTTTGCGCCACAGCCACATTTGCCGCCATCGACGAAAGTCGGCGAATCACGAAAGCATAAAACGGTTATCAGACTCCCTATCTATTAGTCGGACTTGTTATTTCTGTGCAACGACACACTTGTGACGAAGCCGTTATCATCAATAGAATATCTCAATTCTTCGGTAGGGTCATTCTGTTTTCTACTCCAATCATCATCAGCAAATATGACATCACTACTCAATGTAACGCTATTACAGGTGTATGTATTGGGCGCCACACGAGTAGTGTACTCATATCCACTATCACCATAACCTGAATACGAATAGTAATGGAATGTCTTTATAATTGAGAGCAATCGTGAACCTTGCACATTGAATATGTATGTATTTCTATCGTAAAAATAGTAAGGCGAATCAGGTGAACCAACATTCTCACAAATCTCATCTATTTGGTAGCTGTCAAAGTTGTCTGATATATAGCATTTGCCGATATAATAATATTCAATGCTATCACGCTCGAATCGCTCCGCTAAAAACTCACTTCTGGTTTGTGAAGTTATATCTGGTTCAAATACCCTATCGTCATAGCCCCGAGTCTTCAACCATTTACAAACGGCACTATCTTTATACATAATTTCAAATAGCCAATGGTTCAAGAAATCGTTTTCGCGAAGCCAATTATTGAAACAACTATCATTTACGTAGCACGTTTCTTCTTCTTTTGGTTCTTCACTAAAAAAATCCGACACAAAGTGATACTTCGAAAACCACGATTTGTCGATTGTCACAACAGAGTCTTTGTAGTTGATGTAATAGTCAAACAAATAGTTTGGTGTATCATCGATAGACTTTTGCGAAAAAGATGCACATATCAACAATAGCGATGCGATAAATAGATTTGCTTTCATTATGGATTGAGATTTATTGGGTTACTATTTTTATGTATGTTGATGTCGCTTTCGGGCGCTTCCTCGCCGCGCGCGAAAGAGCCGAACAACCACGCCTTCACCACTGGTTGCGTTTTGAAGTAATCAGCAATTATTTTTGTCGTCGCTTGCGTAGTCATTGTGTCGATGCTATATGGTTTTGAATTGCTAAAATGCAACTTTTATTTGAATTGGCGAGATCATATTTTTTTACCGCGATGAAATAACTGTGCACCAATAGTTTGCACCATTGCCACATTTGCCGCCATCGACGAAAGTCGGCGAATCAGAAAAAAACTTTAAACTTGACGTCACCTTTTGCCTGGCAGACTTTTTGCTCTGCAATGCGCTTTCGCCGATGTTATTCTCACAAGCCCTTCTCCTTCTCCCGCGTCCGCGCCAAGGCGGCAAGCGTCTGAGCCTACCGTCCGCGACTCCCGCCCACACACACCGCCGCCATAAACGAAGCGAGCCCCGACTCCTTTTGGAATCGGGGCTCGCTGAAGGCGGGCGGCGTCCTACTCTCCCACTGTGCGCAGTACCA
>JAFVGW010000025.1 GCA_017474765.1 Salinivirgaceae bacterium
GCAGCCTCATCGTCGAAATAAACCTGAGTACCGGCAGTGTTAACCGATAGATAGTCGCTGCCCTCGCCGGCCTTTGCAGCGCGTCGTCCAGCCACTGCAAAGCTCGTTGCCATTGCCTTGCCGTCCTCATCATCAATAAAGACTGTGGTACCATCGTTGTCAATGGTCAGCAGATTGGCGGCCTCACCGTCCTTTGCGGCGCGGCGTCCGGCCACAGCAAAACCAGTGGCAATAGCCTTGGAGCCGTCGGCAGCCTCATCGTCGAAGTAAACCTGAGTACCGGCAGTGTTAACCGATAGATAGTCGCTGCCCTCGCCGGCCTTTGCGGCGCGTCGTCCAGCTACAGCAAAGCCCGTTGCCATTGCCTTGCCGTTCTCATCATCAATAAAGACTGTTGTGCCTTCGTTGTTGATTTTAAAATAATTACTATTGGCATTGCTGTTTTTGGCGGCGCGGCGTCCTGCAACAGCAAAACCAGTTGCCATTGCTTTCGCGTCATCGTCAATGTAAACGGTTGTTCCGTCGGTGTCAATCTTCAAGATGTTCTCAGTGGCAGTGGCGCTGCCGTCTTTGGCAGCACGACGTCCTGCTACTGCAAAACCCGTTGCCATTGCCTTGCCGTCGTCAACAAAGACCTTTGTTCCTTCGGCATTTACAGAAAATATCTCGCTGTTTACACCCTCTTTGGCGGCACGGCGTCCTGCCACTGCAAAACCGGTTGCTATTGGCTTGCTGCCGCCGTCTGCTTCCTCATCAACATACACTCGTACTGCATTCGGGTAAACGGCGAACACCACGTTGCCATCTTTATCCTTAACCTCGAAAAGAGCTTGCTCTGAGTTTTGGTCGGCTGCTTTCACATCGAGTTTGTTCACATCGAGTTTCTGCACGGCAATCTGGTCGGTGGCAACCCATGTTGTACCGTCGTGCACAAGAGTCTGGCCCTTGCTACCCGACACCTGCATTCCGTCTTCACCCTTGGGGCCTTGCTCGCCCTTCAGATTGTCCGATACATATTTGTTACCATCTGTGGTCGAAACAGTCATCACATTGTCAGTGAAAGTGACACTGGCAATGCCAACGCCGTTAGCACCATCTTCACCCTTCGGGCCAACAGGAGCGGAGAACTCAGCCCAGTTGCTTGCATCTTCGCTCGGCTGCTTGGTTGAGGTGATGTTTGCTTGTGCAATCCACATTGAATTTGTGTTGGCGTTGCTCTTGCTCGGTGCAAAAACATAGTCGCCTGATTTATATTGAGTTCCGCTAACCCAATTGCCGCGATTGTTTAAGCCCGTTCCTGCGTCACCTTTATCTCCTTTTTCACCTTTCAGGTTACCCGATACATATTTGTTACCATCAGTGGTCGCCACGGTCATCACATTGTCGGTGAAGGTTACGCCGGCAATTCCAGTACCAGCTGCGCCTTTCTCGCCAGTGTCGCCCTTGTCGCCTTTGTCTCCCTTATCGCCTTTTGCGCCAGTATCACCTTTGTCGCCTTTCTCACCACTTTCACCTTTTTCTCCCTTGTCACCTTTCTCACCTTTCAGATTTCCGGAAATATAGGTATTGCCATCGGTGGTGGTGATGGTCAGCACGCCGCCGTCGAAAACTGCGTTTGCAATGCCTGCACCAGCCTCGCCGGCAGGAGCAGTGAACTCAACCCAGTTGGTTGCATCGCTCTTTGGCTCTTTGGTTGATGTGAATTCGCCCTGCGCAATCCACATTGTGTTGGCATTTGCGTTCACAGCGCTTGGCGCGAACACATAATCGCCGGTCTTGTACTGCGCACCGCTTGTCCATGCGCCGCGGTTGGTGAGGCCTGTTCCTGCGTCGCCCTTTTCACCTTTGGCTCCCTGCGGGCCCTGAGGACCAACTTCGCCCTGCTCACCTTTTTCGCCTTGTTCACCCTTTTCACCTTTCTCACCACGCTCGCCCTTCTCGCCTGGGTCGCCTTTCTCGCCCTTGCTACTCGGCGATGTGGCTGCAAAATAGGCGTAAGGCACCTTCTGCAGCTGGGTTGTGCCAAGGTCGGTGTATTCGGTTCCGCCGTTGGCGTCAATTTCAATCTTCATCAGGATGTTGCCCTGAGCCCAGTCAACTTTGGCAAAATCGCCTTTCTCGGCCGTTCCTGCGCCCACTGTCACACTCAGCACGCCATAAGCGTTGGTTGTGGCTTTGTGGGTTTCCTGATAGAGCTCTGTTGTGCCGTCGGCCGAGAGCAGAGTCAATCTTAACTGAACTTGCGAGCTGCTAATCAGTTCGCCTTGAGCGTTACGCACCACGGCTTGATATGAGAAGCCGTCGGTTTGAGCACTTGCCGCCATGGTAGTAAGCGCCATGGCCATTGCAAAAAACAGGTTTTTTACTTTCATAATAAAATGTGTTATGGTGTTATTAATAGAAGTTTGTTTATCAGTATTTTATTATTCATCATTGTAAGCTATACTTTAGCTGTTGCGGCCTTGCCTGAGCGCCAACCGCATAATCAGCCTTCTTTAATACGATTTTTCGTAAGGCTTTGTTACCTAATTGAATAATGAATGGGTTCATTATGCTACTCTTTTCGTTTCAAATTCTGAATCAAAAGTAGGTTTTTGTGTCCATTTTGTCAATAGGTATTTATACCTATATAACTTTATAAAATTGATAATCAATCTAATAAAGTTGCATGATTGTTGCTGTCTTATAGTGGCAAAGGCGTATGCGTTTGGCAAATTTCAGTCTGTCGGCACTGTGTTTTTTCCGTGCCTGAAGTGTTTTCTGAGGTTAAAAATTCGCCGATTTGCAAGATTTCTGTCAGCGTGTGGCTCCGACAATTCAAAAAAGTGTAAATTTGTGAGTTAATCGCATTTTTACCGATGTTGGATTTAAGCAACCATATAAAACGGCTTCTGCTGGTTCACGACTGCGTCATCCTGCCTGGGTTCGGCGGTTTTGTGGCCAATTATGCAAGCTCCACTCACGACGAGTCAACCCACACTTTCTCGCCGCCGTCGAAACAGCTGCTTTTCAACAGCAGTCTGTCCAACAACGATGGCCTGCTGGTGGCTGAAGTGTCGCAGGAGCTGGGCATCACTTACAGCGAGGCCGATGCCATGGTTCGCCAGTGTATCGATGAGGCATGGATGAAACTCGAAAACGGTGAGTCGCTTGAGTTGGAAGGATTAGGCATTTTCCGCCTCACTGACGACCAGACTCTCACTTTTACCCCAAAACTTACCGAGAACTTGCTTACCGACTCTTGCGGTCTGACGTCGTTCCGGTTTCCGCCGCTGAGCTATCAATCGAAAAACGAGCAAGTCATTAACAACGATAATATCCGCAAAATGCCCACAATCGAACCCAAAAAAGTTTTGCTTTATGCTGCCGCTTTGCTACCGATTGCCGCTCTGATAGGACTGATTCCGTTCCACAATCGCAACCAGCAGCAGGATGCGGGCGTAGTGCCGGTTTCTGTCGCCTTCGAGGACACGGTCACCGCCTCATCGTCGGTCGATTACGCCATCAATGCGTCAACCAACAAGCGCGCGGCGCTCTTCTACAACGAAACGCCTGCACAGCCGACTCAGCCACGCACCGACGCTTCACTCTCAAACGGTACTTATTATATAATTGGTGCCAGTTTCAAGGAGCGGTCAAATGCCGAAAAGCATGCCAAAATGTATGCAAAGGAAGGGTTCAAATCAGAAGTTGTGGAGTCGGGAAGCCTCTACCGGGTGTCGCTCGCCGTTTACACCGATAAGGTGAAGGCACTGCATGAGCTCCGCCGCATCCGTGCCAACGAGCGCTATAGCAACGCCTGGATTTACACCAAGGCCGACTGATTGAATAACAGAATGATTGATGTCTCGACGGTTGTCGGGATGGCTTAATTTTGTTTTTAACAGATTGAGCGAATAATCTTTCCTCTCCCCACTAAACACTCTCCGTTTCCCTTTTTATGCCACTTTTATGGTGATGACCGGAATTGGGGAGTGGTTGACAAGCCGTTGCTGATTTGAGACAGAGAACTGCTGCCAGCCGCTGTCGAGCCGTTCGCTTGTGGCGGCAATAAGGTCGGCGTCGTTCTCTATGGCGCAGTCAATCACCGCACGCGCCGTTTTCGATTTTTTCACTTGAAGTGTCTCTTTGCTGTATCTCACATTGTGGCGGTCGAGATAGACGGTGACGGCTTTCATGGCGTCGGCCATTTTTTTCTGTGTCGAGAACTTATTGTCGTTTCTCACATCAACAAGAATCATTTCGGCGTTGAAGTTCTTGGCAATGCGGGCCACAAACGGAATCTTCAGCCGTGTGCGTTCGGAGTTGTCAATGGGCACCACAATGCGGCGCGGCGACTGAGGCACGAAATTGTATTTGATGGTTATCACAGGGCAGATGGCGTGGCTCACAATCCGGAAAGCGTTGCTGCCTTCCCACCGCTCCTTGAAACCCGAAACGCCGTTTGTTCCGCTGATAATCATGAGCGCGTCGCCGTATTTGGCCTGGTTGCACACTTCGGTGAAAACACGCCCGTCGCGCACGCAATAGTCCATTTTGCCTTTCATCTTGCCGCTGAAGTGGGCAATAATCCGCTTGAAATTGTTTGCTGCCGACGATTTCAGCACCTCGTCGTAGTCGCTGTAATTGATGACCGGGTCGTAGTCGGCATTGCGCCGTTTGACGTGAATCATCTTGATGTCGCACTTCATGGCATTGGCATACAGCACGGCGTGCTCCATAGCGTTTATCGAGCTTGGCGAAAAATCAACCGGAACCAGAATGTACTTGTCCATAGCAGTGCGTTTGGCGCGCAATTTAGGGCGAATTTCGTTAAGTACCATCGTCTCCGGCGGCAAAAATATTCGCCACTTTGCAGCCGGTGAAACTTTTGCCTTGTACTAAACCATCAATTTTCTACATTTGCAGTTTCTTAAAAACTGACACATATAAAAATAAATAGAATTATGGCACAGCAAGAAGACGTTTTCAAGAAAATCGTTGCACACTGCAAGGAGTACGGATTTGTGTTCCCCAGCAGCGAAATCTACGACGGACTTGGAGCCGTTTACGACTACGGTCAGAACGGCATTGAACTGAAAAACAACATCAAACGCTATTGGTGGGATGCAATGGTGAAGCTCAACGAGAACATCGTGGGCATCGACTCATCAATCTTTATGCACCCGACCATCTGGAAGGCTTCTGGTCACGTCGACGCCTTCAACGACCCGCTCATCGACAACAAAGACAGCAAGAAGCGCTACCGCGCCGACGTGCTGATTGAGGAGCAGATTGCCAAATACGACGAGAAGATTGAGAAAGAGGTGGCCAAAGCCGCCAAAAAATTCGGCGACGCCTTCGACAAGGAGAAATTCCTTGCCACCAGCGTTCACTGCCAGGAGCATCAGGCCAAACGCGACGCTCTGCACGCACGCTACGCCAAGGCAATGAACGACAACAATCTGGAAGAGCTTCGCCAGATAATCATCGACGAGGAGATTGCCTGCCCCATCAGCGGCACCAAAAACTGGACCGATGTGCGCCAGTTCAACCTGATGTTCTCAACAGAGATGGGCTCAACCGCCGACGGCTCAATGAAGATTTTCCTGCGTCCCGAAACGGCTCAGGGCATCTTTGTCAACTTCCTGAACGTGCAGAAGACCGGCCGCATGAAGATTCCGTTTGGTATTGCACAGATTGGCAAGGCTTTCCGTAACGAGATTGTGGCCCGTCAGTTCATCTTCCGCATGCGCGAGTTCGAGCAGATGGAGATGCAGTTCTTTGTTCGTCCGGGCGAGGAGCTCAAATGGTTCGAGCATTGGAAGAAAGTGCGCCTGAACTGGCACAAGGCTCTGGGCATGGGCGACGAGAACTACCGCTATCACGACCACGACAAGCTGGCTCACTACGCCAACGCCGCCACTGACATCGAGTTCCGCATGCCGTTCGGCTTCAAGGAGGTTGAGGGCATCCACTCACGCACCAATTTCGACCTTTCGCAGCATCAGAAATATTCGGGCAAGAAAATCCAGTATTTCGACCCCGAGCTCAACGAGAACTATGTTCCGTACGTCATCGAGACATCAATCGGCGTCGACCGTATGTTCCTGAGCATCATGTGCGGAGCCTACACCGAGGAGGTTGTTGGCGAGAACGACACCCGCGTGGTTCTGAAACTGCCCGCAGTGCTGGCGCCAGTCAAGGCAGCCATTATGCCGCTTGTGAAGAAAGACGGCCTGCCGGAGAAAGCCCGCGAGATTATCAACACTCTGAAGTACGACTTCAACGTTCAGTACGACGAGAAAGACTCAATCGGCAAGCGCTATCGCCGTCAGGATGCCATCGGCACACCGTTCTGCATCACTGTCGACCATCAGACACTCGAGGACGGCACCGTAACCATCCGCGAGCGCGACACAATGGAGCAGGAGCGTGTTCCGTCAGCTGATTTGTACAGCATTATCAGCCAGAAGACATCGTTCTCTGAGCTGTTCAAAAAATTGTAGTAACACAAAAAAATCGGCACTTGTCAAATAAAAATGACGGAGTGCCGTTTTTTTAATACATTTACACCCTAACTAAATCGAACTATGCTTATGAAAAAATTAGCACTGATTGCATTGATGCTTATTGGCGGAATCCAGTTCGCTCAATCTCAGACAATGCCGTTTGAAATTCCTAAGGGCTACCGCTGGCAGCACCGCATCAAAGGTCCCGAGTACAAGCACAGTGAGGTGCTTGAGCTGGCTGTCGATGAATATGGAAACTACCTTGTGGCAACGTTCCGCGGTGAGAAATCGTCGTTCGTCTATCTCTACGTATATAATCTTTACACTTGGGAAGAAAAATACAAAGTGAAGCTCAATGACAACCGTTGCGAGCTATACAACAGCTACTTCGATGAGGAAGGCGAGTATTTTTACATCAACACCGATGTGTTCCGCAACAAGTTCAAGAAAATCAACCTTGCAACAAACGAGATTGAGGAGGTTCCATGCTCGGCCACTCCAAAGGGCTGCCGCAAGCTCGAGCAGCAGTATTACCGCGTTGACGCCTACACCATCGGCGACAACTACTTCATTTTCCGCGATGAGAAACACTTGAACTACATCAAGATATATGTGAAGAACGAACTTTACATTCCGAAAGATGAGGAGGTGGTTGTGGACCCTGCCAAGGGCGGTCTGATTTTGCTCACACCTCAGGACATCCGCGACCTTCAGGCTGGTCAGGAGATTACGAAAGGCGATATTCCAATCTTCTACGACCCGAACTCGATTGATGCTGACGGCAACGTTATTCCATTTGTGCAGGACGAATTTTCAGCATATAAAATGCGTCTAACGCCAAATGATATGGAAAAACTGAAAAAAAAGATTAGCTTTGTATACGATAAACTTGTGGTAAAACTTGATTTGGATGCTCTGGAAGCTGAGGAGGCTCAGCAGAAAAATCAGTAATACGTTTGATTATGAGGAAGTTTTACATGCTATGCGTGATGTTGTTTCTGGGCGTTTGCAGCAGTTATGCCCAGTGCGACCAGGCCTTCATCGACAAATGTTCGTCAGGTGGAGGGTCATCAGTCAAATATGTAAAACATTTCCGCATCCGCTTTACCGAAGCCATGAAGGGAAAGAGCATATCGGAGGGAAAATTCTCGATTATGCTCAACAAAGGCTCGCACTATCGTTTCTACACCTGCAACGATGAGACAAAACCAGGGCATACCGTGGTTGAGATGTCGAGCGATGTGCAGGGGCGCTGCGGTGGCAATATTAACCCGACAACCGGTGCCGAATATTCGGCATTCGACTTCATCTGCTCAAAAACGGGTCCCTACTATCTTAAAATGTATTTCAAAGATGGCAAGGAGGGCTGCGGTGTGTGTGTGATGACATTGGTGACAGAATAGATTTGATTATGATTTGATACAGGGGTGGCTTGCGTGCCGCCCCTTTTTGTTTCATGCACTTGCGTCGCGGATAATTGTTCGCTGTTTTGCCATAATGAATCGACCATCATTTGAATTTTGAATTTTTTAAAATTCAACTACTCAATATTTTTACTACCTTTGTGGCCTAAAACTGTACATAAAATTCAGGGATGGAAAAGAAAAAGGTGTTATTCGTTTCGCAGGAGATAACTCCCTATTTACCAGAGACAGAGATATCGAAAATCAGTCGCGAGCTTCCACAAGGAATACAAGAACGAGGAAAGGAAATCCGAACTTTCATGCCGCGTTATGGTTGTGTCAACGAACGCCGCAACCAGTTGCACGAGGTTATCAGGCTTACGGGAATGAACCTTATAATCGACGACACCGACCATCCGTTGATTATCAAAGTGGCCTCGATTCAGTCGGCGCGCATGCAGATTTATTTCATCGACAACGAGGATTACTTCCAGCGCAAGGCTACTCTGAAGAATGCCGACGGCCAGTTTTTTGAGGATAACGACGAGCGTGCAATGTTCTTTGCCCGCGGCGTGCTCGAAACAGTGCAGAAACTGCGCTGGTCGCCTGATATTATCCACTGCCACGGTTGGTTCACATCGTTTGTGCCGCTCTATGTGAAGCGCACTTTCCGCGACAATCCGCTCTTCAGCAATTCAAAAGTGGTTACATCCATATATGACAATGAATTCAACGCTCCGCTCAATCCGCAATTGAAGAAGAAGCTGATTTACGATTCCATTTCAGAGAGCGATGTGGCGGGCGTTACTGAGCCTAATTATGAGAATTTGATGCGTCTGGCTATCGATTTCTCTGATGGTGTCATCATTGGAAGCGAGAAGGTGAATGAGAAGGTTGCCGCTTATGCTGAATCAACCAGGAAGCCGATGCTGGGCTATCAGCCTGTTGAGACATATATGGACGCCTTTAACGAGTTTTACGACAGTTTGCTGTAAAGAATATCCATATTAAAATAGAAAAGCCGGCTCAAAGCCGGCTTTTTTGTATCAATAACAGATTCGGTTCCCTCTCAGCCTCTACTTCAGCGCAATCTCGGTTGAGCCAATCATGCTGCCGTCGCAGAAGATTTCGGTTTTGTAGGTTCCGGTTTTGAGTTCGCCCTCCTCGCATTCGTAGTAGATAATCATTTCAATCTTTTCGCCCTTGTAGTCAACCTGGCGCAAGGCGGAGAAGGTTATCTTGTCGTCTTCGAACTTGAAAGTGTCCTGCTCCTTGTTGACGAGCATCAGGCCGTCGGGATTGACAATGCGGATATATACATTCTTGAGCCCCTGGGGTGCAATTGGGTTCTCGTCGAGAGTGAATTTGACGGCGAGGCGTTTGGCCTTTTTGGCTTTTGTGGCGGGTTTGCCCTTCGATGTGTAGCTTTCCATCGAGGCATCGATAGCCTTAATGACTGATGCTTTGGCAACCTTGTTGGCGGCCTCCTCATATTTCTTTGTCAGCTGCTTGTTCTCCTGCTTGGCGGCCGTAATCTGTTTCTTCACCTGGGTGTTCTCCTCGGTGAGTTGGATGTTGAGCGTGTTGAGCGAGTCGATTGTGTGGACAAAGCTCTTCATCACGTCACGCAGGGTTTTCAGTTCCTTCTTCAGTTTGTTGATTTGCGCCTTGTTTTCCGATTTAGTGGCTTTCAGCTCGTCCATCAACTCCTTGATGTGAGCCTTCTCCTGCTCCAGCTGTGCCGAAATGCTGTCGTTGCTGGTCTCGATGTTCTCGTAGTCGGCAAGCAGCAGGTGGTATTGCACTGTGAGAGAGTCTTTCTCCTCTGATACCTGATTGATGGTGATGGTCTGGATGTGGCTCGTATAGGTTTTTGTGAAATAAAGCACGCACATTACGGCAAGCAGGATGGATTCAACAACGATTATGGTAATCAGTTTCTTGTTGCTTCCTCCCGATGTTGATTCAAAATCTTTTAAGTTGTCCACGGTGATAGTTTTTTGTGTTTGACAGGGCAAAAGTAACGTTTGAATTTTTTATTCCAACGGTTTGCCGTCAGAATTAGCATATAGAATATCATAAAGAGCGTCAACCGTATCGGCGATTATTCCAGTGCAGACAATATTGTGGTGTGCTCGCGCGTCAACCTGCTCCTTGCTGACTTTTTTCTTTAATAATTCGCCGCATTCGGCTGTGCCATAAATGTTTACAACGGCCGCATTCAAGTCTTGCACTTTTTTGTATTGGGCGAGTTTGGTGTCCATGTCTTTCGGATTATAACGTCCTGTGGCCATTCCCAGAACCATGAAACCGCCCGTCACAGCACCACATTTGCCGCGCAGCCGTCCCATTCCGCCGCCGAAAGGAGCTGAAATCATTGTAACGGTGTCTAAATCAGCACCAAATTCGGGCGCAAAAGTCATTGAAACCGACTGTGAGCATGCATACCCTTCTTTGAAATAGGCGAGAGCTTTGTCAATAGCCTCTTGTTTTGTCATAAACGGAATGTTTTTGATTAACAGGCTGCAAGATAAATAAAATCAGAAAAAACCGTCAGTTAAATTATGTTTATCGGGTATTTTACTGATTTTTTGCCGATAACAATGATTTTTCCAATCTCCGCAGTACCTTTGCCCGCAGTGGTTCATAATATGGATTTTTCTGTAATTGTCTGGTTGATATTGTTTTGCACGGGTGCAAGTTTCGTTCAGCGGGTGAGCGGATTTGGGTTCGGCATATTCATAATGACTATGCTGCCGCACCTGATGCCGTCGTATGGCGAAGCCACCACGCTGTCGGGAATGCTGTCGGCAGCGCAGTCGCTCTATGTGATTTTCAGTTTCTACCGCTACATTAAATGGCGGGAACTGCTGCCCATTCTTGCGGCGTTTCTGGTCGTCTCGTTTTTTGCCGTTCAATACGTGTCGGCGGCAACCGATACGCACCTCAAACATCTACTTGGAGTAGTACTTATAATAGTAAGCGTTTACTTCCTGATAATCAGTGAACGTATAAAATTGAATCCGACCATGCCCGTACAGATTTCGATGGGTGCGTTGAGCGGTGTTATGGGTGGCCTGTTTGCCATGCAGGGGCCGCCAGCAGTGCTCTATTTCTCGGCCGCCGAATCTGACAAAAACTGCTACATGGCCATGACGCAAGTCTATTTCCTGATTGGCAACATCTTCATGACCGTCTATCGCTGGCAATGCGGCTTTCTCACGCCCACAGTCGGCTGGTGCTGGCTCTACACCTTGATTGGGGTTGTGGTTGGCTCGTGGCTTGGCCGCCTGGTTTTCGACAGGCTCTCGGCTCCGCTTCTGCGGAAGGTCATTTATGCCTATATGGCCGTCAGCGGGGTTATAGCGCTGATGGCATGATGTATCCGCAAGCGGATTTTTGAATTTTGGTTTTCGCTTCGCGAGAAATTGTAAGAAAATCTGAAAGAAAATTTATAAAGAATTGATTTTCATGGCTGTTAATCCTGTGTATTTACTAATCAATTCAACTGACATGCCATCTGCTTTCATACGGCGGGCAATAGTTATCAAATTACTATCATCAGTGATATCACCATTATCGAGAACGGATGCCCACTCGTTCCAATCGGTTTCAGAAATGATTTGCTCAACCTGTTGCCGCAGTGGCTTCATATCGTTGACGGCAGTGTTATATAGTTCCTTTGGGTCGATGGTCGCATAGTCGTGAACAAGCACATGCCGCATTCCCTGAACAACCTTCCACGGAATTTCAGGATGCGATTTTTTGAAGTCGCTAGTCAGCATAAAAGCCGCTTCGCCAACAATCTCCACATTTTTAATTACCGAATAGTATGTGCGCTTGTCGGCCACGAGTTCATCGAAAGAGTAACCGTCGATGAGCATCGTCACATTATTGGAATACTCCACAATGTCCTCCAATCGACCTTTATCTCTCGCTCGTTCTCTCATAAATCAGTTTTTTATCGCGATTGGCACTTTCAGCCGCATACGGGCGTAGCGTTCCTTCAACAACCAAATCAACTTCGCGGCCCAGCAACTCCTTCAAATCCATATACATACCTCCGTGAGTGAAAAGAGTGAAAGGCTTACCAGAATAATCAGGTACAAAAAGAATATCGATGTCGCTTGTTGGGGTTTCTTCGCCACGAGCGAAAGAACCAAAAAGCCATGCTTTTAAAACAGGCTGCGTCTTGAAATAATCGGCAATTGTTTTTTGTATCTGATTGGTGCTCATGCGCGAAACGTTTTGATTATTGAACAAAGATAAACAATAATAAACAACTTTCACAATTCAGTCTATCCAAGACAAAAAAGTCTGAAAACGGAAAAAAGATTCCGAGAAGACAACCTTAATTCTCCAATCTCCCCACTTCATACCCAGCCACCTTCACCGCCTCAATCACCATTTGCAGGCGCTCGGCGCTTTGAGGAAGGCGGTCGTGAAGAAGGATGATGGCACCGGGGCGCAGTTGGCGGCTGATTCGGCGCGCTATTTTGGCGTTGTTGGCACCGTTTGTGTCATAGGTGCGGATGGTCCAGCCTATGGTTTTGAGATTCAGGTTTTTGACAGCCTTGCCGATGGTTGGATTTGTAACGCCAAACGGCGGGCGGAAAAGCGTTGTTGTGCTGCCCGTGGCCTGCTCAATGGCCTGTTGACACCGACGGATGTCGGCAAGCATACGGCCGCGGCCGAAAAGCGGAAAGCCGTTTGCGTGGCTAAAACTGTGTATTCCAATCTGATGCCCTTCGTCGGCCATACGCTTGAGCAGAGCCTCGTTGCCAGCAATGCGGCTGCCGATGCAGAAGAACGTGGCTTTGGCGTTGTTGCGCTTCAACACGTCGAGCACTTGGGGTGTCTGCTCGGCGTCGGGGCCGTCGTCAAATGTCAGATACACAACCTTTTCAGCAGTCTTGACACGGCACAGAGCCTTCACATACACTTGCGATTTTATGCTGTACGAAGCGTAAAACAAGAATGCCAGAATGGCGGCGGCGGCGAGTGCGATAATCATTGTTTGTTTCTAACCGATTTAACCCGATTTTATCCGATTTATGCGGACGCGATAAATCGCGTCCCTACCAACCCCCAACACCTAATACCCAACACCAAAAATCCTAACTACTAATTCCTAAATCCTAACTACTACCCCCTACCTAACAAAATCAGCGAATGGTTTATATGTTGGTAGTCGCTTATTATCAGTGTTTTATTGGCAGTGGAATTGTTTATTGCAAAATCCAGAGCCCGCGCCGAGAGTGTCGGGTAGTCGCAGGTTTTGAATTGTAACGGCTTGTTTTTCAGCGACAAACGCTTTTTGATATTGTCGGTGGTTGCGGTGTTGCAGTTGGCCACAATGCATAAATCGCTTATTTCTATGCCATTGCGGTTGGCCGTCTCAACAATCCATTCAATCAGTTTGTCGTCGGTCAGGCGACCGCTGCGGGTGTCGATGTCGAGCACTGCGGCACTTTTGTTGCCCGATGCGGTGGCGTTCAGAACGAAGAAGTTGGCGCCCTCGCCAAGTTCGTATTCGCGCGTCATTCCAAGGCGGCGCTGAATGTCGGCCGACGAAGCGGTAATCTCGTCAATCGCGCCAAGCAGAACATTCTTTTTGCCCTCGTTCACCTGCATTGCAGCGTCAATCAGCGCACTCTCGAAACTCAATCCGCGGTGGGCGTAAGTAACATTGTATGAGTGAATTCCGCGCAGCAGGGCAATCTGTCCGCCAATGGTGTTGAAGGTGGACTGAATGAACGGCGTGGGGTTCAGAAGCCGCTCGCTGTTGGCTACAATCGACTCGATAAACTTTTCTGTATCAGCCAGACAGCCGAATCCAGTGGCCGTGATAATGGCGTCGATGCTTTCGGGTGTCAGTCCCTCGATGCACTTCAGGCCGCAGGCTACGCCCATTTTCACAATTCGGCTCATACGGCGGCGCAGCGCGGGGTCGGCAATAATTTCCTTGTAATCGAGCACAGCCTCAACGCCGTCCATAACGAGTTGGTCGTTAGCAATTTGGCAGGTTCGTGTGATGTAGACAGGTTTCATTTTGCTTCTGCGTTTTCCGTCAGCGCTTGCGCTGCTTTGTATTTAATTGTTTTTCAGTGTTTCTCGTGGTTTAATGTTTTGTGTCAGTCGGCCCGTGAAAACACCAGCGACGTATCGTTTCCGCCGAATCCGAAAGCATTCGACAGCACGTTGCGCACGCGGCGTCCTTCGGCAAATTCGGTTTCAGGCGCAAGCCCGATGGCCTCGTCAGCCGACTTAAAGTTAAGGTTCGGATAAACGTATCCATTTTTCACTGACAGAGCCGAATATACAGCCTCAATGCCTTCCGACGCGCCCAGTGTGTGGCCGATGAACGCTTTCACCGAACTGAACGGCGGCACGCGGTCGCCGAAAATACGGCGAATGGCGGTTGCTTCCGATAGGTCGTTGTTGGGTGTGGCTGTGCCGTGAACGTTAATGTAATCAATTTCAGACGGTTGCAGACCTGCCACCGCCATTGCTGCGCTCATTGAGCCGAAGGCGCCGTTGCCCTCGGGCGAGCAGCCCGTTTGGTGGTAGGCGTCGTTAGCGTTGGCGTAACCCGTTAAAAGACAGTAAGGTGCGTGTGCGGCGTCCTCGCTGCGCTGCAAAACAATGTAGCCCGCGCCCTCGCCAAGGTTCAGCCCCGCGCGGGTGGCGTCGAACGGGCGGCAGTGCTCTTTATCGAGAATCATTAGCGAGCCGAATCCGTTCAGCGTGAACTTGCAGAGCGCGTCGGTGCCGCCAGCCACAACAGCGTCAAGCATATTGTGCTGCAGCATTCTCGCGCCAAGCATAATGGCGTTGCCCGCCGACGAGCAGGCCGTGCTGATGGTGGTTACAAAGCCACTGATTCCCAGTTGGTTGGCTATAAATTCGGTGCTTGCGCCGCAGTCGTGCTGACTCACAAGGCGCAGCCGTCCGCGGTTGTGGTCGGTGCGGAAATCGTTGTAGAACACCTCGCTCAAATCCATTCCGCCCACCGAAGTGGATGAAATGAAGCCCACGCGCTTTTTGCTGACGTCGATGCCAGCGTCGGCCACAGCCTCACGCGCGGCCATAAGCCCCAGCAGAGCGGTGCGCGAATAGGTGCGTTCGGCGTTGAGATTCAGGCGTTTGGCAAGTTCGGTGTTCGTCGCTTTCACTTCCGACACGGGCACGTCGAGCGTGGTTTGGAAAAACCGTGGTTTCCCCATTCCGTGCCGCCCCGTGCGCAACGACTCAATGTTTTCACTCACACCAAAGCCGATGCCCGACACCGCGCCGAGTCCCGTAACCGCAATCCGCATTTATTTTTTCTGATTGGCGGTGATGTATTCGGCCAGCGTTTTCACCGAGTAGAAAATCTCTTTTCCCTGTGCGGGATTCTCAATTTTGATGCCGTAGTTGCGCTCCAGAATCAAGATAATCTCCAGTGCGTCAATCGAATCCAAGCCCAGACCGCCGTCGCCGAAAAGCGGTGCTTCAGCGTCGATGTCGGCGGGGGTTACCTCCTCAAGATTCAGTTCGGCAATCAGTTCGCCTTTAAGTTTTTCAATCAATTCTTCCATTATTCCTGCGTATTATATTGAATTTTAAATAGTTATCAATCTTATATTTCTTCCTAATAGTTTCGTTGGCAATTTATTCATTTTTAGCGCTTTCGCGATATCAGCCCTCAAAAATCCGTGTTTTCCGTCGGCGCCTGCGCCGCTTTTAAGCATTATTTTCCGTGATTTCAGTGTTTTCCGTGGTTAAAAAATTCCGTCGTTCAAAAATCTCCGTTGTCAATTCATTCAATTTTAGCGCTTTCGCGATATTAGTTCTCATTTTCCGTGCCCTCCGTCGGCGCTTGCGCCGCTTTTCTTGCACTTTTTTCCGTGTTTTCTGTGTTTTCCGTGGTTAATCTCGGTTTAGTCGCTCTGCGCCGCGGCTTACGTGGTTTCTCAACTTCCGCAGCCTCCGCCGTTTCTGTCATATCTCCCTTATCTCCCTTAAAACCAGTGTTTTCCAACAGATTGAGATTCACCCTGTAGCGCGAGCCAATCAGTTCGAGCCAGCCCGTGATGCAGTAGCGCAGATTCTGACGCTCCATTGCCTTCTCAATATATTTCATTGTCACCTCGCTCTCGTGCCCCTCGCGGATGAAGAAGGTGTTTTCGCCCTTGATTTTGTAGCGGATGCAGATTTCGCCCACCACCACGTTCGGCAGCGTGTAGACGAACACCGACGGGCTTGCCATTGCGTCGCCCTGCTCGCTGATGATGCGCTCGTGGTCAAGGTCGGTGTCGAGCGAGCCCACGGCATTCATAACGATTATGCCCATTTCTTCGGGCTTAAACTCTACATTGTTAAGCAGATAGCCAGCAGCCACATAGCCCAGTTTGCACAGATTGTCCATTTTGTAGAACTTCAGATTCTCGTCGCCGAGTTTCTTGAACGCCTCGCGGATGAACGTTCCGTATTCGGTTGATTTCGAAGAGAATACAATCCGCTTGCCGACTTTAATCTGCGAGTTGAAAACCGAAATCGACCGTATGCTCCGCAACTGTGCGGGCTGCGTTTCGAGTTCGGGTTTGGCGTATTGTGGAAGCGACAGCACAATGGCGGCGTTGCAGCCCCCAAATCCCGACGCCGTCTTCACGCAGTGGCGCATTTTCCTGATTCGCTGATGCTCGGCCGAAACCTTGAGCGGCATTGGCGTGCCAGGCTTTTCGTAACCGAATGTGCCAAAAACAGTTCCCATTCGCAGTTCGTGGGCGCAGACAATGGCCTCAATAATTCCCGACGCGCCCAGCGTGTGGCCGAAATACGGCTTCAGGCTTTGCACGGGGCAGTTTTGCAGTTCGGCCAGCGTCACGGCTTTCGACTCCATTTCGTCGTTGTAGACGGTGGCCGTACCGTGGGTGTTCACAAAACTGATGTCGGCGGGCTCCACGCCAGCCTCGCGCATTGCCCCGCGAATGGCCAGGTTCAGTTCGTAGCCCGTGCGCGAAGGGCCCGATATGTGGTTGGCGTCGTTACTGATGGCGCCGCCTGCCAGCAGAATGCTGTTCTCGTCGTAGTTTGGCGACAGCAGCACGGCACCCGCGCCCTCGCCAAGGTTCAGGCCGTCGCGGCGCGCGTCGAACGGCACGCAGCGTTTGGCGCTCAACGATTTGAACGACTTGAAACCGCTCGTGATGAAGTGGGTGAGCACGTCGCAGCCCGCCACAATCACGCTCTCGTACACGCCAGCCTCAATGAGCCGCTTGCCCACAATCATTGCCGAAAGACCTGATATGCAGGCGTTTGACACGATAATCGGACGGTTGGCCGCACCAAAATAGCGCCCGATGCGGTCCGATGTTTTCCAGAGCGACACGCGCCCGTCCTGCGACTCCGCGGTGTGGTCAATCAGCACCGAGTTTCCTTTTGTGGTTGAAATGACAATGCCTACCGTCTTGTCTTCCAAATCGATATGCGTTTGGTCCAGAATGTCGGTGATGGCCATTATCACCAGTCGCTCAAATTTGGTGTATTGCGATTCCAAGTCGAGAATCTTCGACTCAAGCCTGATAGAGTGGTCGTGAAACTCCGACATTACAATCGGTGTGTCCGACACGTCGGAAGTGGTGTGATTCGTGAGCCCGCTTCGGTACGAGCAGAGCGCCGCAAGGTTCTCCTGCGTGCCGAATCCTATCGGCGTTACAATCGAGTCGGCGTTTATGTAAATCTTCATTTCTGATGTTTGCTTTTGGCTGTAGGTCAATCTTTTATCCAACGTTTCTGCCAATCGGCGTAGAACGGCGGGTTGTTCAGTTCAAGTTCGCGCGTTTGGGCGTTCACAAACACCTGGACCGAACTGCCCGTGGCGGCCACCGTGTTGTCCGACGCGCGGTAGATGGTGTAGTCGAACATAATCTTCGCCGCCGCCGTGCGGATGTATCGCGTCTCAATGATGGCCTCCTCGCCAAACGTGAGCGACTGCTTGTATTGGCAGTTCAGTTCAACCATTGGCGCCAGGAATCCGCTGTTGAAAATGTCCATATATTTCAGGCCGTCGTAGTGTTTGCCAAACGACTCGCGCCCGTCCTCAAAGTATCGGATGTACTCGCCGTGCCACACCACCTGCATAGCGTCAACCTCGCTGAACCTTACGGTGATGGTCTTGCGGTCGGTGAGAACGGCTTCGCGTATTTTGTTTTTTGTCTTCATTATCAACAATTTCCTTTAGTCGATTTTAAGAAAAATTTTCATTCGGCACTCGGCCACAGTTCCGTCGTTGTCTTCGGTCTTCGCCGATATGAGCGACAGTCCGCCCATTTCCTGCAGCACGCTGATTTCGGTCTGCATTTGGCTGCCCACCTTCGGCAAGTGGCTGATTGTCAGTTTATCAACCGACCCGATGAACCCCAGCGGCACCTGCTCGCCGCACTGAGTGAAAATGTAGCCCACGCGGGCCGCCGCCGATTGCGCAATGTGCTCCACAATGCCAGGCTCGCGCAGCCGTCCGCCCTTGCAGAAGATGTTGCCGTCGGCCACCGTCAACCCCGACCGCGACACACCGTCCTCAATGCCGTAAAAGGCGTCCACCATAACCATTGGCGGGCGCTGCGGAATGAGTTTCAGAATGTCGGAATAAACCGTATCGTTTTGCACGTCGAAAATTTTTAGTGCGCAAAACTACTAAATTATTGGATAAACGTTGTGGTTGATGATTTTTGGCGAATTATCTCAAATATGGGTAATATTTATTTGCTGCTTACAATCCTCTTCTTTGCAATGCGGTTGCGCTTGTTGCGGAGGCTGTCCTTGTTGAGGTTGAACATGCGGAAAATATCAACGTCGTCTTTCTTCATCAGTTTGTCGGCAACCATAAACAGTTTTTGTGAGGTGTTGAGGTTGTCGTAGCCGAATTCGAGCGTCTCGGCAAAATCGGAGTCGAAGGTTGTGATGAAATCGAGCAGGCAGAGCGTGTCGTAATCAGACCAGTTGACAGGCGACTCGCAGCGGTTCATGCTTTCGTAGAGTTCACGGCCGTGCTGAAGATTTTTTAGCATGGCAAGCCGCTGGTTTTCAGTCTTATTTTTCAGCACCATCATCTCTTTCGAATGGCTTTGCTTTTCGGTTTCGAGTTCGGCAATGCGCCCCTCAAACAAGACCAGATTGCTCTTCAATTTCTCGTAGCGGAGTTCGCTGGCCATTCGGTTGTTCTCGGTTCGGCGGATGCGGATGCGGTGCAAAAGAAAGATAATCAAACTTATAAATGCTGTTAAACCTAATATTCCGACAAGCCCATGGATTTTTTTCTCGTAATCGGCCCGCTGCTTTTCAAAATCGAATCTCTGCTGCAATTCAAGTAATTGGCGGTTTTCCTTATACTGTGATAATTCTGCATTCGTATTGATTAGTACATCAGTTATCCTCTTATATTGCTTAATATCATTCTTTTGGTAGTAATATTCGGCCATAAGCCTGTAGGTCTCTTCGCGAGAGGCCAAACTAGGTTTGATTAGCAACGCTGAATCGCAATATTTCAGGGCTTCTTTGTAGTTTTTCTCCGCAGCAAATGTTTTGGCCAAATTCATATAGGCTTCAGTTTGCTTATTATACTTTAATGCGTTTGTGAAATACTGTTTCGCAGACGAGGGGTTATTCTGCATTAGTGTCTGGCCAATATAATTGTAGATATAATATTTGATTTCGCTATCGGCATCGTCGGCCAGCGCTTCGCATTGTCGGATGTAATAGGCAACACTGTCAGTGTTGTTTGTCATATAATGATGAATAAGAGCAAGATGCATCAGTGCGGTTGTTTTGTAGTGGCTGTCGTTCAGTTTTTGGGCATAGGCAAGTTCCTTATGCGCGCACTTCAGGGCCACGTCTTTTTCGGCGAAGGTTGAGTTTGTAAATGTCAGGCCAGAATAAACCCTGTCCAGCAGGCGGTAGTCGGTTGTTTTCAGTGCGTGCTGCTCGGCGTTTTTGAACAGCGTTATCATTTCTCTTTTCAGAGAGTCTTTATTGATAAAAATTATTGATTTATAGTAATATGCGTATGCTAATTTACGAGCGTCATAGTTGTCGGTGTAGTACTGAATGCTGGCGTTGATGCCGTCGAAAGATTTAACAGGATTTTCGCCTCTGAAAGTGGCTGCTGCTTCCAAAATATTATAGTATGCAGATTCTTCCTTGCCTTTAGGCTCGATGTTTCTTAGAATTTTGAGGGCTGAATCGTTATTATGATGCCCCAAAGCCAGCGAATCGACCTCGACAAGCAGTTTGTATGTCTCACTTTTGTGTGAGCACGAAATCGTCGCCAGCAGCAGTGCAACGACTGAAAGTTTCAAAAATCTGTGCATTTGTGTCAGTTTGTAATTGCACAAAATAAGCAAAAACAATGCCCAAAAAGGTATGTTGAAGTGCCAAAAATAGCCGCAATTTCAAAAAAATCGAATCAATTTGGGGTATTGCAAAATTGTTACATGCTTGATTAACAGACAAATGACCATTTTGAACTGATTCGCCCCATTTGCAACTAAATAATCTTTTCCCAACCTTTGTGTCATCCGAAAAGGAAATTTTGATAATACTAACTATTAAACTAAAAAATGAAAAAGATTTTTATTTCAGTTTTGGGCCTTATGCTTGCTGGGCAGGTGTGGGCGCAAAAAACAGGACTTGTGGAAGACAATTCGGGATGGATTGTCGAAGGAATCAACACTTCATCTTCAAGTTATGAATTGTACGAAGATGAAATTATCATCACCACTGCTAATTGCGAGTTTGCATGGGACACGCAATTGGCAACGCCCAGCTGGAAAAAAATCGGTAAAGTAGGCGACAGATTTAAATTGACTTTCGACGTACTTTATGAAGGTGAAGAATCCCCGGCAAAATTCAGAATTGCTTCGGGGAAAACATATCCGAACAATCCTGATTTTCAATCTTGGGATTATAGTGTTAATACTCAAATTGTTGATGCTGCAGGATTTGCACATATATATACAACCGATTGGGAAATTGACGAAGGCAAATGGACATCAGTAACCTATGATTATTTCATTGGAGCGCTGGGAGCCGATTCCATTCGGCTTGAAATAGACCATGGCTATATGCCTGGAACTTGGCACTTTAAGAATTTTGTTCTTGAAGTTGCGGGCGTGGTTAAATACGAATATCTTTTACCATCGGCCACTAACATAAACAGCATCATCAATGGAATAAAGTATAAGATTTCCGACAGCACCGCGATTGTGATGGGCAACACTTTGGGCGATAGTGTTAAATCTATTGCCATTCCTTCAACCATAACTATCGACAGTGTCGAATACATTGTGACTGCCATTGGCAATTCGGCATTCAGCGGTTGCTCCAATCTGTCTTCAGTAATCCTTACTGATTCAATAAAAAGCATAGGAAAATCGGCATTTAAAAGGTGCGCTAATCTAAAAGCAATAACCATTCCCAATTCGGTAACCAGTATTGGTGATGAAGCCTTCTACGGATGCGGAAGTCTGGATTCGATAACCATTCCTGATTCAGTCAAAATCATCGGTAAATCAGCATTTTATGATTGTTCGAGCCTGAAATCGGTTGTCATTTCAAAAACGGTTACCAGCATTGGAGAGAAAACGTTTTATGGATGCTGCAGTTTGGATTCAGTAATCATTCCTGATTCGGTTAAAACAATTGGTAACTATGCATTTGCCGATTGTTTCCTGTTGGTATCAGCAGTTATCCCCGAATCGATTACCAACATTAGTGATTATGCGTTTAAAAATTGCTTCAGTTCGGTTTCGTCAACTATTACTTTCCCCAGGACAGTTACCAACATCGGTGAAGGAGCGTTCTATCAGTGCGGCGGCCTGTCATCGGTTACAATTCCTGAATCGGTTACAAGCATCAGTGATTATGCATTCTATTATTGTACTAATCTGACATCGATAACCATTCCTAATACAGTTACCAGCATTGGTGAAGGAGCGTTTGAGGGTTGTAGCGGCCTGACATCGGTGGTTATTCCCGAATCGGTTACCAGCATTGGCAAATCGGCGTTCGCTGCTTGCGGCAACCTGAAATCGGTTGTAATCCCCGAATCGGTTACCAGCATTGGAGATTGTGCTTTCATCGATTGTAATAATTTGACATCAATAACCATTCCGAATTCTGTGACAAGCATAGGCGACGAAGCGTTCGATGGTTGCTCTGGTTTGTCAATCTTAACTATTCCTGAAACAGTTACCAGCATTGGCAACCTTGCATTCAATGGAATACCGCTTGTAATCTATTATGGTCCAGCGGAAGGCCAGCCTTGGGGTGCGAAATTTGTTAATTCCGATATCGATGAAGATGGGTTCATTTACGATATCAGAAGCAATAGAACCAAACTTATCGGATATATGGGGCAGGGAGGATTTGTAGTCATTCCTAATTCGGTTACTTGCATTGGTGATAAGGCGTTCTATGAGTGCGACAACTTGGAAATTTTAGGATTTTCTGATTCAGTTAAAACTATTGGTGAATATGCATTCGCCAACTGTGAAATGCTGAAATCTGTAACAATTCCAAATTCGGTTACTAGCATGGGTGACGGTGTGTTCTATAACTGCACTGACTTGATGGATGTTTTCATGTCCAATTCGGTTACCAGTATCGGAAAGCAGGCTTTCTTTAATTGTTATAACATCGGTTCAATAACCATCCCCAATTCGGTGAAAAGCATAGGCGACGAAGCATTCGAGGCCTGCTCAAAACTGACATCGATTACCATTCCAAATTCAGTTACCAGCGTTGGCAAAGGAGCCTTCTATGATTGCGATGGTCTGACCACGGTTGTCATTCCCGAATCTGTTACCAACATTGGTGATGAAGCGTTCGTTAGTTGCGGTAACCTGAAAACGGTTATTCTTCCAAAATCACTGAACAAAATTGCCAATTCTTTGTTCGCAAGTTGCTACAGTCTGACATCGATTACCATTCCCGAATCGGTTACCAGCATTGGTGATGCTGCGTTCTTTGGATGCGGCAGACTGGCATCAATTACTATCCCTGAATCAGTTACAGAAATTGGTGGCGGGGCGTTCAATGGGTGCATCGCACTGACTTCAGTCACTATTCCAAATTCAGTTGTCAGTCTTGGTGGTCAGGTGTTTGATGATTGCAGCAGCCTTAAAACGGTGACTATTTCCAATTCGATTAAAAGCATTGGTTTTGAAATGTTCAGAGGTTGCAGCAGCCTGGAATCGATTACCATTCCAGAAACAGTTACAAGCATTGGTGCGGCAGCGTTCCTCGATTGCAGCAGTCTTGCTTCGATTACCATTCCAAAATCA
This sequence comes from Salinivirgaceae bacterium, assembly GCA_017474765.1. GTDB lineage: Bacteria > Bacteroidota > Bacteroidia > Bacteroidales > SZUA-534 > RUG13583. Next base: position 23,218 of record JAFVGW010000025.1, read on the forward strand.
GTTTCAAGTATTGATTTGAACGCTTTCTCAGGTTGCAGCAAACTGACAATTTATTGCAAGGTAAGTTCGAAGCCTTCAGGATGGGTTGATGATTGGAATCCGGATAATTGCCCGGTTGTGTGGACTGATGAGACCACCGTCGCCGAATCGTCAGCCCTCGCCGTTAGCATCTACGCCTACGGCAAAACCATTGTGATTGAGAACGCTACGGACGAAATCCACGTTTACAATGCGATGGGTGTGTTGGTTGGTGCAGACGCACGGCCGTGCATCTCTACGGAAATCCGCGTTGAGGGCACAGGCGTTTACATTGTGAAGGTTGGCAATGTTGCCAAACGTGTGATTGTGAAATGAAAGCGCACTAATAATTTCTCATAAACAAACATTTCCAAACAACTAACCAATCATTCCGCAGGTTGCCCAAGTGGCTTCCTGCGGATTTATAAGTTTTGTGCGCACCACTGTGGTTTGCATCAGTTAAACAACTAATAATAAACTCTTTACTAACTAACAATGAAACGTCTTTTTTCAAAAACAACGCTACGAGCGTTGGCGCTCACACTATTAGTGGGCATTGCAGCCGAATCGTCGGCACAGACAACCGAGAACCAGAACCCGACAGCCGCGCCGCGCGAAGTGGTTTCGGCAGGCATTGGCATCGGCTATGAATATTGCGGCACGGGTGTCGGACTTACCTTCTATCCGCACAGGAACATCGGCGTGTTTGCCAACGGTGGCATATTTTTCGCAGGGCCGTCGTATATGGTGGGCTTGAAGGCGCGCTACATAACCTCGTCAAGCATCGACCCATATTTCTCTGTCCATTACGGCTATAGCGGTTGTGTTGCCGTAACCGACGAGGATGGCCGCTTTGACAGCAGCAAGAGCAAGGTGTTCAAACATCCCAACGTGGGGCTGGGCATCGATATTCACACACGAACGATAATTTCGATGACACTTGGCCTTTCAACATCATTGGCGCACAGCGATATAGTTGACTACAAGCACGAACTTGAGGCCGATGGATACGATTTCGGCAACAGCATTATTCTGCCCGTCGGAATAACGTTCGGGTTGAAATGGAGGCTACGCTAACTCAAACGGGACGCGAGGAATCGCGTCCCTTCTTCTGGTAATTAAGGGCCAGACACAATAGTCCCAAAATCTTTCCCGCAAAGGTTCAATTCCCAAATTTTTCTACCTTTGCACGTTTAATCTCAAAACGCTGATTTACAATGTACGAATACATTCAGGGGCGGATTGCGGAACTGACACCGACGTATGTTGTCATCGACAATGGCGGCATCGGCTATATGATTCTCATTTCGCTTAACACATACACTGCTCTTTCGGGCAAAGAACAGGCCATTATTTTTGTGCATCACATTGTGCGAGAGGACGCCCAACTCTTCTACGGATTCGCGTCGAAGACAGAGCGCGAGGTGTTCCGCCTGCTGCTCACCGTTTCGGGCGTGGGGGCAGGCACGGCACGGATGATTCTCTCGTCGCTGAGTGCCAGCGAGTTACGCGACGCGGTGCTCACGGGCAACGTCAATATCATCAAAGGCGTGAAGGGCGTGGGACTGAAGACGGCCGAAAGAGTGATTGTTGATTTGAAGGACAAAATCGGAAAGACCGAAGCAAACACTGATTTTTTGTTCGCTCAAAGCAATACAAACCGCGAAGAAGCGTTATCTGCTTTAGTCGCTTTGGGTTTCCAGAAGAACCTTGTCGAAAAACTGCTCGACAAGTTGCTTAAGGAAGACCCGACGATGAAGGTTGAGGATATGGTGAAGAAAGCCTTAAAATCCATATAAAACATTGGACGGCAGGCAGATGCGGCCGTCCTGTTGAAAAGAGTCACGAATGGGGAAGCAACTAAGGGTCCCATATAGTTTTTTCAGATGAGGTCGATGTACGGAACAAAGTTGTGTGCGTTGATAGCGGCTTTTGTTATGCTTGCCGCCAATGTCAGTGCGCAGCAGACAGGCGACACGGCCGCGCCGCGCTACCGCATTGCCAGGCCGCCGCGCACGCCCTATGAGCCTGTGCGTCCAGCATCGAACATCGGGCTGAAAGACCCGTCGAACTTCACCAACGAAGTTGAGTATGACGACGAAACCGACCAATACATCATTCACCAGAAGGTTGGTGGCGTTGATGTGAGACCGCCGTTCACAATGTCACGCGAAGAGTATGGCGACTACGACGTGAACAACTCTCTGAAAAACTACTGGCGGCAGCGCTATCGCAACGAGAGTTTCGAGCGCCAGGGCGGCTCGTTCACCAAGTTCAACGTTGATAATGAACTGTTTGAGACCATCTTCGGCAGCAATGTAATCGACATCAAGCCGCAGGGAACAGCATCGCTCAAATTCGGTCTGAAAATCACCAATACTGAGAACCCCAATATTGCGCAATCGCTCAGGCGCCAGACCATTTTCGACTTCAAAGAGAATATTCAGATGAGCGTGGCTGGAAAAATCGGTGACAATCTTGAGATGAAAATCAGTTATGACACAGAATCACAGTTCGATTTCGACAATACCATCAACCTGAAATTCCAGGGCAAAGAGGACGACATCATCCAGAAGATTGAGGCTGGAAACGTGTCGCTGCCGCTATCGACATCGCTCATCACGGGCAGTCAGAGTCTGTTTGGCGTGCTCACCGAGTTGAAATTTGGCAAACTGTACGTATCGACGGTCATATCGCAGCAGAAGGGCGAGTCGAAAACCATTACCACGCAGGGCGGCGCGCAGGTGAGCCAGTTCGATGTGTCGGCTGTGGATTACGACAAGAACCGCCACTTCTTCCTTTCGCACTTCTTCCGCTCGCAGTACGACAGGGCACTGAAGCAGTTGCCGCTGATTGTCACAAGCGTGCAGATTACGAAGGTTGAGGTGTGGGTGACCAATACCAAACGCTCGACAGAGAATGCACATAACATTGTGGCTTTCATGGATTTGGGCGAGGAACGCGAGGAATATCAGATGTATAACCGCAAGGACCGCGCCGTGCTGAATCCGAACATCGGCTTTATGGGCAACAGAGCGCCTGACAACAACGCCAACACGCTCTACAAACAGATTCTGGGCGTGCCCAATGTGCGCAACATCGACCAGGTGACAAAGGCTCTGGCCGACGAAGGTCTGGCTGGCGCCCGCGACTATGAGAAGGTTGAGTACGCCCGCAAACTGAACAGCAACGAGTACACCGTGAACACGCAGTTGGGCTACATCACGCTGAACAGTGCGCTCAACGGCGATGAGGTTCTGGCCGTGGCCTATGAGTACACCGTCGACGGAATGAGTTACAAGGTGGGTGAGTTCACAAGTGACGGCATCACCAATCCCGACAACCTGATTGTCAAACTGTTGAAGGGCAGCAACTTTACACCAAAATATCCCAACTGGGACCTGATGATGAAGAACGTCTATTCGCTCGACGCCTACCAACTCAATGCTAAGGATTTTGTGCTCGAGGTTGAATACTACAACAACAAATCAAGGGTTAGGAAACTCTCGAACGCTTTTCTGAGTGAGGAAATCAAGAATGCCAAACTGCTGAACCTGATGGGTTTGGACAACTTGAACAGCAAAAACGACTACGTTGAAGGCGGCAACGGCTATTTCGACTTTATTCCTGGCGTGACGGTGAACACCACCAACGGCCGCGTCTATTTCCCCGTGGTTGAGCCTTTCGGCGGACATCTGCATGACACTTTGGGCGGCGATTTGCAGTCGAAAGATTTTGTGTTCCAAGAACTTTACGACTCAACGCAATACAAGGCTCAGCAGATGACATCGAAGAGTAAATTCTACCTGCATGGCTCGTACAAATCGTCGGGCGGGTCGGAAATATCGCTCAACTCGTTCAACATTCCGCAAGGCTCGGTAGTGGTGACGGCAGGCGGCATAACTCTCACAGAGAATGTCGATTACACAGTCGATTACAGCATGGGCCGCGTGAAAATCATCAACGAGAGTTATCTGGTTTCGGGCACGCCAATCAAGGTGTCGCTAGAGAGCAATTCAACGTTCAGCCTGATGGAAAAAACGCTGCTGGGCACGCATTTGGACTATCGCTTCAGCGACCGCTTCAACCTGGGTGCCACCGTGATGCACCTGAACGAGAAACCTACCACCACAAAGGTGAACGTGGGCGAAGACCCCATCTCGAACACCATCTGGGGTCTGAACGGCTCGTATGAGGTTGAGTTGCCGCTGCTCACCAAATTCCTTGACTGGCTGCCACTTATCGAGACGAAAGAGAAATCGACAATGTCGCTGCAAGGTGAATACGCACAACTGGTGCCTGGCCACAACCGCAGGGCTGTGGGTAAGTCGGGCGAGGTTTACATCGATGACTTTGAGAGCAGCGAGTCGAGTTACGATATGACCAACCGCGAGGCGTGGACGCTGGCCAGCATCCCGCAAGGCAACATTTTCCGCGAGGCCGACCTTTTCAACAACATTGAGGCGGGCTACAACCGCGCCAAAATAGCATGGTACAAGATTGACCCGCTGATGTTCCAGGCCAGTTCGCCAGTGTCGAAGGCAGAGCAGTCGCGGCTGAACGCCTACCGCGTGCCCGAACTGAACATCTACCCCAACCGCGACCAATCGTCGGGCGACGCCATCTATCTGACAACCTTCGATGTGGCCTTCGACCCGACCATCCGCGGCCCATACAACTACAGCACCGACGACTACGACCGCACGGGCCGTTTCCGCAATCCGCAGGACAAGTGGGGCGGCATTATGCGCGAAACGACAACCAAAAACTTCGAGACATCGAACATTGAATACCTTGAGTTCTGGATGATGGACCCGTTTGTTGAGGAAGACTCGCTCAACCCTGGCGGCCAACTCTATTTCAACTTCGGTAATATATCAGAGGACGTGCTGAAAGACAGCCGTAAGAGTTACGAGAACGGCCTGCCGACCAACTATCCGCCCGACCCCGCAGAGTATGACGAGACGGCGTGGGGACGCGTGCCTGCCGTGCAGAAGAGCAACATCAGTTTTGTGAACGAAGAGAGCCAGCGACGCTATCAGGACGTGGGTCTCGACGGACTGAGCAGTTCATCGTTCAGCGGCGGGCCGTCGGACGAGCAGGTGTTCTTCTCAACCTATCTCGACCGACTTGAGAGCGTTTTGGACCCCGATGTCTTTCGCGAGTTCCGCGCCGACCCGTCGGGCGATGATTATCACTATTTTAAGGGCGGCGATTATGACGAGGCTGGCTACGGAATTGTTGACCGCTATATGAACTACAACAACCCCGAGGGCAACTCGCCTGTGAGCACTGGCTCCACATCAACCTACGCCACGTCGAAGCCTGATGTTGAGGATATTAACGGCGATTACACGCTGAGTGAGGGCGAGTCGTACTTCCAGTACCGTGTGGACCTGAACCGCGACAACATGATGGTCGGCTCGAACTATATTGTTGACGAGCGCAATGTGACCAACTCGCTGCCAAGCGGCGAGCGCAAGGCTGTGAAATGGTACTTGTTCCGCATTCCGCTCAACTCAAATGCACGCCAGCAGGTGGGCGACATCGAAGACTTTACATCAATCCGCTTTATGCGTATGTTCCTTCACGGATGGCAGCAGAAAGTTGTTCTGCGTTTCGCCACTCTCGACCTTGTGAAGGGCGACTGGTTCACCTACGACTACGACCTGAAGGCTGGCAACGAGGCTCTTCTGTCGAACAACGAGAACAACGACGAGTCGGCCGCATCGTTCAGCATCTCGACGGTGAACATTGAGGAAAATGGCAGCCGTGCGCCAGTGAACTACCTGCTGCCAGTGGGCGTGACACGCGAGCAGGACCCGTCGCAGACGCAACTTGTGGAACTCAACGAGCAGAGCATGACCATGAAGGTGACTGGTTTGGGCGACGGCTACTCGAAAGCCGTTTACAAGACGATAAACCTTGACATGCGTAACTATGAGAAACTCAAGATGTTCATCCATGCTGAGGCTGTGGACGACGAATCATCGCTGAGCGACGACGAGATAACCTGCTTCATCCGCATCGGACAGGATTACACCGAAAACTACTACGAGTACGAGGTGCCGCTGAAGGTTACACCGTGGTGGACATCGCGCCCGTACCCCGACAATAATGACAACCGCCGTCTGGTTTGGCCTGACGATAACAGCATGGAAATTATTTTCAGCGAGTTGGTCGATGCCAAACTTGAGCGCAATGCTGAGATAAAATCGGGCAATCCGTCGGTGTCGCAGACCATGCCCTACGTGGTGACAACGGGCAGCGGCCGCACCAAACGCAGGATTACCGTGATGGGTAACCCGAACATTGCTATCGTGAAATCGCTGATGATTGGCGTGCGCAACCCGCTGCAGAAAGACAACGTGTTCACCAATGCCGACGACGGACAGGCAAAATCGGCTGAGATTTGGGTTAACGAGTTGAGACTCACCGATTTCAATGAGAGTGGCGGTTGGGCGGCTCAGGGCGCCGTGAACATCAAAATGGCCGATTTGGGTAACGTGAACGTGGCTGGAAGCACCACGCAGGCTGGGTTCGGCTCTATCGAGCAATCGACATCGGAACGCTCGATGGAACAGACCAACTCGGTGGACGTGGCCGCCAACATTGAGTTGGGCAAACTCTTCCCGAAAGACGCCAACGTGCGCATCCCGATGTTCATGAGTTACTCGCGAATGGCTGTCAATCCTGAATACAATCCGTTCGACCCCGACGTGAAGATTAAGGAAGGCACCAAGGGCATGTCGCGCTCTGAACGCAAAGAGTATATGGATGGCATTCAAGACCTTACCGAACGCCGAAGCATCAGTTTCACCAACGTTGGCGTGGGTCAGCGCACAAAGAAGAAGCAGACATCGAAGGCCGATGAAGAGAACATGACGGAACGGCAGAAGAAGCGCCAGGCGAAGAAAAACAAAAACTCGAACAAGACGCACTTCTACTCACCATCGAACCTGAGCGCAAGTTACGCCTACGTCGAAGAGAAGCATTCGGACTACAGCGTGAAGTACGATAATACTACAACTCACAGTGGCTCACTCAATTACACGTTCAACAACCAGCCGAAGGCCATTGAGCCGTTCAAGAAATCTAAACTGCTCAAAAAGCCGTATCTGCGGATTGTGGGCGATATGAACTTCTATCTGGCACCAGCCCAAATCGCATGGCGCACAGGCATGAAACGCCAGTATAACGAGACCAAACTGCGCAACATCAGCATGGGAATGACATCGGGCGGCGAAGATTACACGCCGACGTGCGACAAATCGTTCGATTGGGAACGCGAGTTCAGCATCAAATACAACCTGTCGAAGGGCATCAAGTTCACCTGGATGATGAACACCATGACAATTATTGAAGAGCCCGCAGGATTGATTGATAAGACAAACCGTACTGAGTATGAGCAGTTTAAGAAAGATGTTTGGGAATCGATTATGGAAGGCGGCCTGGCCAAAGAGCACAATCAGAAGTTCACGGCTTCGTACACCGTGCCCATCAACAAAATTCCGCTTCTGAACTGGACATCGCTCACGGCGCGCTACGCATCGACCTACCAGTGGGACCGCGGGCCCGAAGTGAAGGACTCGTCGCTCTACACGGGCAACACCATCGGCAACACCAACCAGATAAACATCAACGCTCAGGGCAATCTCGACAACCTGTACAAGAAAGTCAAACCGCTCGATGAGTTGACAAAGAAATACAAGCAGACGCGTGAGAAACGGCTTGCGCAGAAGACGGAAACAGTGAAGGCCACCAAAGAAGGATTCAAGGCCAAAAAAGGCGCGTCCAAAGTGGTGAGCCACAACTTGCGCACGTCGGATGACATTGTGGTGAAGGTGGCGGTTGGCGGCAAAGAAGTGAAATCGTCATTCACGGTGCTGAACGACAATCGTGTGAAAGTGACTGTGGATGAAGATGTTGACGATGCCGTAGTGACCATCACAGGCAAGCGGTTGACGCACGATTCGCCCGTCCGTCGGGTGATGGAAGGGGTGGGGCTGGCCATCATCGGATTCAAAAACGTGTCGTTTGCCTACACCGAGTCGAACGCCATGACGCTCGAAGGCTACAGGCCAAACTACAGTTTTGCCGAACTGCGCAAAACACCTGGTCTGGCCTTCATCTTTGGCTATCAGGACACCGCTTTCGCTGAGCGCGAAGCCCGCCGCGGCCACCTTATCGACAACATTAACCTGATTCAGCCGTTCCTGACATCGAACCAGCGCCGCGTCGACATCAAGGCAACCTATCAGCCCGTGAAGGCTCTCAAAATCGACTTCACAGGTCAGCGCACCATCACCAAAAAAACAAGCGAGTACTACCTGATGGGCAACTACGACGCCAAACACGACCAGTACGATGTCTATCGTTCAACGCGCATGGAATCGGGTGCTTACAACGTAACTGTGTGGACGTTGAACACAGCCTTCGGCGACCGCCCGACAGAGAAAAACACACAGTCGAAGGCGTTTGAAGAGTACCGCCGCAATCTTCACAAATTTGCGTGGGAACAGGCCAACATGCGCCGCGGCCACGAGCCCGACTATTTCCCCGCCTACGAGCCTATGGGCGAGTCGGACACAACAATGCCTGCGGGCTATTCAATCTCGAACCCCGACATTGCCGTGCCAGCCTTCCTGGCCGCCTACACTGGGCGCAACAACGGGCAGGACTTCACCACATGGAAAAACTTCCGCCCTGGCTGGAAAGTCAAATGGGACGGTCTGACAGCCTACAAGCCTATCAGCAAGAAAGTCAAGAACATATCGCTCTCGCACGGCTACCAGAGCACCTTCAGTGTGGGCTCGTTCATGAGCAGCAAGGGCTACAACTACGAGCAGGCACGCAATCCAGAGTACGGCAACATGTCGTGGTCGGTGGCCGAAGTGGGCGACGGCAGACTGTTTGTGCCTTACTACGACATCACATCGTTCTCAATAACCGAAGCCTTCACACCGCTGTTCGGTGTGGATGTGACGTGGCTCAACAGCCTGAGTTCGCGGTTCGAGTACAAGCGCAGCCGCACCATGACTATGAACCTGACCAACAGCCAGATGCTCGAACTCTACAAGCGCGAGTATGTGGTTGGCGCGGGCTACCGAATCCAGGAACTTGTGCTGCCGTTCAAGAACCGTCAGGGCGAGCAGTTTGTGAGCGACTGCAATCTGCGTGCCGACTTCACCGTCAGCGACAACATCACCGTCACCCGCGACCTTCTGCTGCGCAACGATGAAATCACATCGGGCCAGTTGGGCCTGTCGATGAACCTGTCGGCCGAATACGAACTCAACGACAAGGTGACGCTGCGGCTCTACTACGACTACGACCTGATGAGCCCCAAAACCACCAACTCGTATAAGAACACCACGGCTGAATTCGGCTTTGAGTTGAAATTCTCATTATCAAAACTTTAGGCGATGAAGGGGTGGGGGTTTTCAATCGGTTTTTTCACTCGGTTCTGCCTTTCGGCGATGACCGCAATGCTCTGCCTGACTGCCGCCGCGCAGCCCGTTTATGAGTTTGCCGCCATTCCTGCATCGGCGCGCGTTGCCGCAATGGGCGGCGTGCCGCTGGCCATCACTGAGCCCGATTTGGGCATTGCCGCAACAAACCCTACGTTTCTGCCTTATATTGAGAATCAGAAGGTTGCGGCTGACTATGTGAACTATATTGCCGACATTTCAATCGGCCACGCATCGTATTGTTTTCAAGACAGCCGCGTGCCAGGCACAATGGCAGTCGGAATTCAATATTTGAACGGTGGCAAGAACACACGCTACGATGTTTTTGGTAACGAAGCAGGTTCGTTCTCAACCAACGAGTATGCCTTCCATCTGTCGTACGGCCGCCGCTTCGACTCGTGCCTGGCCATTGGCGCCACGTTGAAACCTGTTTTGTCGTTTGTGGCGGGCTATTCGTCAGTTGGACTGATGGCCGACATTTCAGCCAGTTACACCTTTAACGAAGGCCGTACAGCCGCATCGGCACTGCTGCGCAACGCAGGCTCGCAAATCACCGCCTACGACGAACACTACGGTCGCGTGCCATTCGATGCATCAATAGCCGTCAGCCACCAACTTGAGCACGCGCCTTTCCGCCTGTCGCTGGTTCTGCAGCAGTTGCAGAAACCCCGCCTGAACGCCGACAGCAAAAACACTACAGAACCAGGTTCCGAAGTTGAGCGCGACAACATCACATTGCCATCATTCGCTGATAATATCCTGCGCCACTGCGTTTTTGGAATTGAAGCCTTTCCTGGCAAACAGTTTAATTTGCGCGTGGGCTTCAACTACAACCGCCGCCAGGAACTGAAACTGAAAGACGCGCCTGGCATGGCAGGAATGTCATTAGGTTTCGGCTTGCGCCTGAAACGTTTCAGTGTCGAGTACGCCCACGCCCGCTACACACTCTCGGGCGCATCGAACCATTTTTCGGTGGTGGTGAATGTGAGGTGAGAATGTGGCTAAAAAAGCAGAATCAAAAAAATTGTGACTTTTAGTTTGTTAATGAAAGCCAAATTCATACTTTTGCACCGCTTTGTGAAAAGCACGTTCAGCACAGAACACTTTGGAGAGGTGGGTGAGTGGCTGAAACCAACAGTTTGCTAAACTGTCGTACGCGATTAGTGTACCACGAGTTCGAATCTCGTCCTCTCCGCCAAGCCGCCTCAAAAAAGGCGGTTTTTTTGTGGCCGAAACTAAAACCTTTAGCGATATGGAACTTACAATCAGTCAGGCGCAGCAGCAGGTTGACGAATGGATAAAGACCTACGGTGTGCGCTATTTCAGCGAATTGACAAACATGGTTCTACTCACTGAAGAAGTGGGAGAACTGGCGCGAATTGTTGCGCGGACCTACGGTGAGCAGTCTTTCAAAGAAAGTGACCGCCAGAAAAATCTTGCCGACGAGATGGCCGATGTGCTTTGGGTTCTTATTTGTCTTGCCAACCAAACTGGTACAGACCTAACCGAGGCTTTCGCCCGCAACATCGAAAAGAAAACCCAGCGTGATAGTGGCCGGCATATCAACAATCCGAAACTACGCTGAAAGCAATTTCTACCATTATAATTGTTCGAAGAGAATAACCAAAAAAATAGAAAGGCCTCTGTCATGGAAGCCTTTTTGTTTTGTAAATAGTGTAAAATCCTGATATTCAAACTATTCCCGCCTTCAATCCTTCTGTCCTTCAATCCTTGACTCAATACTCAAACTCGCCAAACTCGCTCTTGATTGTGAGCCAGGTGTGGTCCGATGGTTCGATGCGGCCGATGATTTGCGCGTCGATGCCGAACGATTTTGAGATTTCGATGACCTTCTGCGCGTCCGCTTTGTCGAGATAGACTTCCAGACGGTGGCCCATATTGAACACCTTGTACATTTCGCGCCAGTCGGTGCCGCTCTGCTCTTTGATGGTGCGGAACAGCGGCGGAACGGGGAACAGATTGTCCTTCACAACGTGCACGCCGTCAACAAAATGCAGCACTTTGGTCTGCGCGCCGCCCGAGCAGTGCACCATTCCGTGGATGGCGGGGCGCATTTCGTCCAACAGGCGCTTGACAACGGGCGCATAGGTGCGTGTGGGCGACAGAACCAGTTTGCCAGCGTCGAGTGGCGAGCCTTCGACCTTGTCGGTGAGTTTCAGATTGCCGCTGTAAACCAACTCGTCGGGCACGGCAGCGTCGTAACTTTCGGGGTATTTCTGCGCCAGATATTTCGCAAACACGTCGTGGCGGGCGCTTGTCAGGCCGTTGCTGCCCATACCGCCGTTATACTCTTTCTCGTAGGTGGCCTGTCCGAACGATGCAAGGCCCACAATCACGTCGCCAGGGCGGATGTTGGCGTTGTTGATGACGTCGGCGCGGCGCATACGGCAGGTCACAGTGCTGTCCACAATGATGGTGCGCACCAGGTCGCCCACGTCGGCAGTCTCGCCGCCAGTGGCATACACACCCACGCCCATTTGGCGCAGTTCGGCAAGCAACTCGTCGGTGCCGTTGATGATGGCCGAAATCACTTCGCCAGGCACCAGCATTTTGTTGCGGCCTATGGTGCTCGAAACCAGAATGTTATCCACTGCGCCCACACAGAGCAGGTCGTCGATGTTCATAATCAGCGCGTCCTGCGCAATGCCTTTCCAGACGCTCAAATCGCCCGTTTCCTTCCAATACAGGTAGGCCAGGCTCGACTTGGTGCCAGCGCCGTCGGCGTGCATAATGTTGCAGTAGTCGGGGTCGCCGCCCAGAATGTCGGGGATAATCTTGCAGAAAGCCTTGGGGTACAGGCCTTTATCGATGTTTTTGATGGCATTGTGCACGTCTTCTTTCGATGCCGAAACGCCGCGCAGATTGTATCGTTCTGTATTATTCATATCGTTAAATTAGAAAAGATAAACCACTAAAAATGAACTGATTATCAGTAATAAAAAGAGAATTTCGCCCACAGCGTTACGCCTTATCTGCATAAAATAGAGCGATGTGATGAAAGCCAGCGAAATGGCCACAAAAGCCAGCATTGTCAGGCCAGCGCAAGGTATCAGGAAAAATCCCGCTACCGAAATGATTATCAGCCAGAAAAACAGCATAAAATACTTGCGCGTCGTCACCTTGTACATACGGATGTACTGCGACATTACAACCAACTCAATCAGCACAATCAGCGCCATATAGCAGATGGCGGCTATCTGCACAATACTCAGATTCAGCGTAAAATCTTGTGTTTCAAAGAATTGTTCCATTCGGTCCCAGAACAGCCCCTGTTGGTCGGTCATAAACATTCCGAAAAGGAAGAAGCCGAAGGGCAGCACAAAACCAAGCATTGACGCAAGAAACTCGCGGATGTCGAAAAACCGCACAACAAACTGAGTTGCAAGCACAAAGAGCAGCATTGCCGTCAGCGGCGGGTAGAGAAGTGCGCCAACGCCCAGCAGCAGGCCGCTCTCAAAGTAGTATCGTTTCTGTTCGGGCAGGTGCTCGCTGTCGAATGTCCGCATAATGGTCAGCATAAACAGAAGGTTGGCCAGCATTACGGGCAGAATGTTGTATCTTTGCGCCAACATACTGACAATCAGCACAAAAAACAGCGGCGGCATTATCACCTTGTCTTCAACAATGATGAATTTCAGGTCGATGCGCTGAAGCATAAAGGCTTCAATCAGCATAAGCAGAAAGGCTATCATTTGGGCCGTCCAGTAGTTGGGCAGCAGCATTTGCCGAAGGTTGTGGAACAGGATTGTGCCGTCGGTGATGGCGGGCTGCCAGTCGGTGTTGCTGATGACGGGAAGCCACAGCAGCACGGCCACGGCAACCGTGAACAGGTGCATTACGGGCGAGTTGCTCTTGAACAGTCTTAGTAGCATAACTTACAGTTTTTGAAGGTCTTGATCGATGTCGCGGCGGAAGTAGGCGCCGTCGAATTTGATGCCGCTGATGCTGCGGTACGACTTGTCGAGCGCGGGTTGGATGCCGTCGGCAAGCGATGTCACGGCCAGCACGCGTCCGCCGTCGGTGAGCACGCGTCCAGAGTCGGGTTTGGTGCCTGCGTGGAACACGGTGCTCTCGGTCACGCTGTCGAGCCCCGTAATCTCAAAGCCCTTCTTGTAACTCTCGGGGTATCCGCCCGAAACCATTACAACCGTGATGGCCGTCTGCGCCTTCATTGTGGCCTTCATTCCAGCCAGGCGGCGCTCGGCGGTGGCGGCCAGCAACTCAAGCAGGTCGCAGTCCAGTCGCGGAATGACGACTTCGGTCTCGGGGTCGCCCATACGCACGTTATACTCAATCACATACGGGTCGTTGCCGCATTTTATCAGGCCGAAGAAAATGAAGCCGCGGTAGTCGATGTTGTCGTCGTGCAGGCCGCGGATTGTCGGCTCGATGATTCGGCTGATGACTTTCTGCTTGAACTCGTCGGTGCAGAACGGAACGGGCGAAACGGCGCCCATACCGCCAGTGTTCAGGCCCGTGTCGTGCTCACCAATGCGCTTGTAGTCTTTGGCTTCGGGCAGCAGAACATAGTCGCGGCCGTCGGTCAGTACAAAGAACGAGCACTCGATTCCCGACAGGAACTCTTCAATCACAACCTTTGCCGATGCGTCGCCGAACTGTCCGTCGAGCATTGTCTCAAGGCTCTCTTGTGCTTCTTTCAAATCATTGATTATCAGCACGCCTTTGCCCGCTGCCAGACCGTCGGCCTTCAGAACGTAAGGCGCCTTCAGCGTCTCAAGGAAACGCTTGCCGTCGGCCACCGTGGCCTTTGTGAAACTGCGGTAGGCGGCCGTCGGGATGCCGTGCTTCTGCATAAACTGCTTGGCGAATTCCTTGCTGCCTTCGAGTTGCGCGCCTTCGGCCGAAGCGCCCACCACGCCAACGTTCTTTGTGTCGGCGTTGGCGGCCAGAAAATCGGCGATGCCCTTAACCAGCGGCTCTTCGGGGCCCACAACCACAAGGTCGATGTTGTTCGACTTTACAAACTCGCCAATAGCCTGAAAATCAGTCACCTTAATAGGCACATTGGTGCCCACGGCGGCTGTTCCCGCGTTGCCAGGCGCAATGAAGAGTTTTGTCAGTTTGGGGCTTTGCGCCACTTTCCACGCAATGGCGTGCTCACGGCCACCAGAGCCAATAATCAAGACGTTCATATCTATTTGTTTTTAAATAATTTAAGAATTTGTTCAAGGTCTTCGGGGGTGTCAACCGACAGCCCTTCGTCGGTGGTGACGGCGGTCTGAATCTGATAGCCGTTCTCGAGCCAGCGCAACTGCTCAAGCGACTCGGCCGACTCAAGGCTGCTCTTGCCCAACCGTGTGATTTCCAGCAAGATGTCTTTGCGGTAGCCGTACATTCCAATGTGCTGCAGAAACGGGTGCTTGTGCAGCCACTCTTGGGGTTCGCTTCCGCGGATGTGCGGAATGGTCTGACGGCTGAACAGCAGCGCGCGGCCGTTTTTGTCCACCACCACCTTCGGCTTGTTGGGGTTGAAGAGCGTCTGCTCGTCGTCGACGGGTTTCACAAGCGTGGCAATCTGCACATTGCTGTCGTCGAACAAGTTAGCCAGCAGGTTGATTTGCTTTTCAGCGATGAACGGCTCGTCGCCCTGAATGTTGATGACCACGTCAACCGCCTGATGATAGTCCTGCTCGAACTTGAGCACTGCTTCAGCGCAGCGGTCGGTGCCGCTCGGGTGGCGGTCCGACGTCATAACAACCTTGCCGCCGAACGCCTGCACAGCGTCGTAGATGCGTTGGTCGTCAGTTGCCACAACCACGTGCTCAAGCGCCTTCGACGCCTGCTCAAACACGCGCTGCACCATTGGCTTGCCCGCAATGTCGGCAAGCGGTTTGCCAGGAAACCGTGTGGAAGCGTATCGGGCGGGAATTATACCTAAAATGACCATATTTTTTCAGTTATTTGGCGCAAAACTACTAAAAAATCAGGCAATAGGTATAAAGCGTCAGGCAATAGTTTTCAGGCACTAGTGAACAGCAACCAGACGCAATTTTTTAGCCGCCAGGCAAAAGACACGAT
Source organism: Salinivirgaceae bacterium (assembly GCA_017474765.1). Lineage (GTDB taxonomy): Bacteria > Bacteroidota > Bacteroidia > Bacteroidales > SZUA-534 > RUG13583. Next base: position 38,766 of record JAFVGW010000025.1, read on the forward strand.
AGATGGCTGGGAAAGCCTCACGCCTGCCGCGCCAATAAAAATGGTTTGTGAGGAAGAAATCAACGGTTCAAATTAGAGAGAATCCCGTTCAGACCGATGGCCACAAGGTCGGGTTCAAAAAGAATGCTGACTCTTTTGTGGTCGATGAGTTCCGCATCGCCGCCCGTAACAATTACTTGAAGTCCCTCATAATGATGTCTGTATCGGCTGATGTAGCCTTCAATCTCAAATCTTATACCATTTAAAATACCGAATTGCAGCGCCTCGTTGGTGCTTTTTCCTGTCAGTTCGGAATCAGCGGGCAGTTCAACCAGAGGCAGGCTCCTGGTGAATTGGTTCAGGGCGCGGGCGCGCATTGTTGCCCCTGGCGATATGATTCCGCCGTGGTAAATCGCTTGATTATCAACAAAATCGATGGTAATGGCAGTGCCCATGTCAATTATCAGTACATTGGTTTCGGGCAGCAGTGAATGGGCGCCAACGGCTGCGGCAATACGGTCGCGGCCAAGCGTTTCTGGTGTTTTGTAGTCGATGGTTATCGGCAGTTGGGTTTGCGCATTGAGCCGCACATGGCTGATGTGCTGCATTTCTTTGGGAAGCGCAAACTCTGCCCGTCGCGTTGATGTGCTTATTATCTTGCTGACGTTGTGCTTATTGGCAAGGCCGAAGAGCAACTCATCGCTTATCTCCGAACCCGATTCGCGCGCCACAATTGCGTTGTTTTCAAACACATACGCTTTGCAGCGGCTGTTTCCTTCATCAATAATAAGATTGCTCATCTTCTCTGTTCAGCGACTCCATGAGTCTGTTGAAGAAAAATATTTTTAGAATCAGACCTCGTTTCTCGGTGTAGGAGAGTTTGACGGCATAAACGCACTTGTCGTTGCCCACAGTCCATTGGCGTTCAAGGTCTTTCTCGGCAAACGCGCTTAAGTCGGCATCGTCCCATTCGCCTTTGCGGTCGTCATCGTAGCCGTAAACGTTGTAGAGCGAGTTGATGAGCGATTTCACCCTTGAACTGGTCACATACCGCTGATTGGCAGGCATTGTGACATTGATATGGTTGCTGCCGTTTATATTGTTTTTGTCGTTGAACAGACGGAACACCACCTTCTCAAACATTCCCAGTTCGACAAGCGGGAATTCCTTTTCGAATTCAACCATGAAAACGCCTTCAATATCCTTGCTCTGAATCTCGCAATAGTCGTTGTCGGCAAAAAATTTTGTCAAGTCGAACGATAGAAGTTCGAGAATGTTTTTCGGCTTGTTTGTTGCATCTAATATTGACATATCGCATTAGTTTTTAGAGTGTTCCTATTCTTTTGTCAACTCATGGAAGACATCTTCAATCGTTTTTTGCCGGGCCTGCATCGACAAGACTGTCAGTCCGTGCTGTACGGCAAAATTAAAAATCTCCTGCCGTAGGTCGTTGTCCGATTCCGACTCAACAATATACGTTCGGTCTCCCGATTTGTTTACCGATACAATGTTAACAATTTGCCGCAACATTTCTTCATCAATGTCGATATTAAATTCAACTTCCACTTGTTGACGCTTTGAATCAGCAAGTTGCTGAATGTGTGCGGCGTCGCCGTCGGCCACAATTCGGCCATGATTCAGTATCACAATCTGGTGGCAGATGGCCTGCACCTCCTGCATTATGTGGGTTGAGAGCACTATTGTCTTCTCGCGGCCGAGTTCAAGAATCAGATTGCGGATTTCAACAATCTGGTTGGGGTCGAGACCGGTGGTGGGCTCATCGAGAATGAGCACCTGCGGATTGTGGATTATGGCCTGTGCCAGCCCCACGCGCTGCTTATAGCCTTTCGACAGTTCGCCGATTTTCTTCCTGCATTCGGGTGTAAGCCCTGTGCGCTCAATCACATCGGCAACAACCTGATTCACATTGCCAAGATGGTAGATGTTGGCCACATGCTCCAGATATTCACGCACATACATGTCCATGTAGAGCGGATTGTTCTCGGGCAGATAGCCTATCATCCGGCGCACGGCCACGGGATTCTCCGCCACATCAATGCCATTCACCAGAACCTGCCCCGCCGTCGGTGAGACAAGCCCCGTTATGGTCTTCATCAGTGTTGATTTCCCGGCACCGTTCGGTCCCAAAAAGCCCACAATTATCCCGCTGCCCACCGAGAACGACACATCGTTGAGGGCTTTCTGCTCTCCGTAGCACTTTGTTAGATTTTTAATCTCGATGGACATGACAAGGATTGATTAACTGAAGGACAGAATGGCGGATGTTCTGCTCATTCGCACATTCAATCCTTCACACATTCAATTAGTGTTTTACCGGAATTTTGTCGATGCGGCGTTGGTGGCGTCCGCCTTCGAAGCCGGTGCTCAGGAACGTGTCAACAACCTGCTTTGCCAAATCAACCGAAATGAATCGTGCCGGAATGGCGCAGATGTTGGCGTTGTTGTGCTGGCGTGCAAGCGCGGCAATCTCGGTGTTCCAGCACAAGGCCGAGCGTATGCCCTGATGCTTGTTGGCTGTGATGTTGATGCCGTTGCCGCTTCCGCAGAGCGTGATGCCCAAATCGAACTTGCCGGCCTCAACAGCCTCAGCAAGCGGGTGGGCAACATCGGGATAATCCATGCTCTCGGGCGAGTTGGTGCCGAAGTCGGTTACCGTGTGCCCTTTCGATTTAAGATATTCAACCAGAATCTGTTTGGTTTCAAAACCAGCGTGGTCGCTACCTATTGCTAAATTCATAATCTTTATTGTTTAAAATTCCGGTCAAAAATACCAAACCATTATAATATGGCAAATAAAAAACACACCATATAATAAAAAGAAGAGGTTCATCCAATGAGCCGTTTTTCATCGCCAAATTTTTCAAATTATTGATAAAAGAGAAAAAAAGAGACCGCCATCGTTTGCGTTTGATTTTTTTTGTATTTTGCCGTCCGTTTTGTATGCCTCTTTTGAGGCATTCGGAGAAATGGCCGAGTGGTCGAAGGCGCACGCCTGGAAAGTGTGTATACCATGTGAAATGGTATCGTGGGTTCGAATCCCCCTTTCTCCGCTTAAAATGAAATAAAGAGTTGATTTTTATTAACATAACAAGTAAACAAAACTGTAATAACAAAAAAAAGAAAGATTATGAAAAAGTTACTCACATTGTTTGTTGTGACTATGATGCTGGGAGTGGCATCAATCAATTGCGTTAACGCGCAAGACGAAGAGTCGGCTGCAACAACCGACACTACTGCTGTTGAACAGGCTGCTCCTGCAGCCGAAGAGGTTGCCGAGGATGCCATTGAGGGCACCAGCGCACACCAGGCTATCAAACAGAAATTCATCGAGGGTGGTGTAGGCTTTATGTCGGCCGTTATCCTCTGCTTGATTCTCGGTTTGGCCATCTGCGTTGAGCGTATTCTGTTCCTCAACCTCTCATCAACCAACACCAAGAAGCTGTTGGCAAAAATTGAGGCCGCTCTTAACGAGCAAGGCGTAGAGGCAGCCAAAGAGGTTTGCCGCAACAGCCGCGGTCCGGTTGCAAGCATCTTCTATCAGGGTCTCGACCGCTACGACGCAGGTCTTGACATGGTTGAAAAAGCCGTTATCTCTTACGGCGGCGTACAAACCGGTTTGCTCGAGAAGAACCTTTCATGGATTGCCTTGTTCATCGCTCTGGCTCCTATGTTGGGATTCTTGGGAACAGTTATTGGTATGGTGCAGGCCTTCGACTCAATCAAGGTTGCTGGTGACATCAGCCCGGCATTGGTTGCAGGTGGTATTTCAGTCGCACTTATCACAACAATGGCCGGTCTTATCGTAGCCATGATTCTTCAAGTGTTCTATAACTACTTCGTATCAAAAATCGACAGCATTGTCAACGATATGGAAGACGCATCTATCACTCTGACTGATATGCTTTATAAGTACAACTTGAAAAACAAATAAAAAATGAATTCAGTAACATCTAAAATAATCGCCATTGTCTCCGGCGTTATGCTGGCAGTGAGCGCAGTTTCGGGTATCGTCACGTTTGCAACGGGCGAGTACATCGACTGGCTGCTGATTTGGACATACATTCTTGTATTCGGCGCATTCTTTGTTATCATTGTGATGTCGCTGATTGGAATGCTCTCGTCGAAGAAAAGCGCTCTCACACTTCTGGGTGTGCTTGCTTTGGCTGCAGTGATCATTTTCGGCGCCCACGCTTTTGCTTCAGACACACTTCCGACATTCTTCGGAGTTGAGGATTACAATCTGACACTTTCTGTTGCAAAATGGGTTGACACATCATTATATGTAACTTATCTTTTGTTTGGCTTGGCAATCGCCGGTTTAGGCTTTACTGCAGTCCGCGCTGCCGTTGAATAAGAGAGTTAAATAATAAATTATGGCACGTAAAACACCAGATATTCCTTCTGCATCGTTGGCCGACACAGCGTTTATGATGTTGATATTCTTCCTGGTATCAACAACAATGGACACTGACGCGGGTATCTCGCGTATGTTGCCGCCTCCGGTTCCAAAAGAGGAAATCAACGATGACCAGAAGATTAAGGAAAGAAACGTTCTTATTGTTCTTATCAACAGGTTCGACCAGTTGATGGTTGAGAACGAACCTATGCACATCAGCGAGCTGAAGAAGAAAGCCAAAGAGTTCATTGAGAACCCTGCCGATGACCCGAATCTTCCGGAAAAGACCATCAAAGAGATACCATTCTTTGGCAACTATCCAGTTTCGAAACAGGTTATCTCACTTCAGAACGACCGTGGCACATCATACGGCTTGTATGTTCAAGTGCAAGACGAACTTGCTGCCGCATACAACGAGTTGAGAAACGAGTTGTCGCAAAAGAAGTGGGGCAAACGCTACGATGATTTGGACAAAGAGCAACAGGATGCCATCAAGAAAATCTATCCGCAGAGTATTTCTGAGGCAGAACCTAAAAACTATGGAGGGAAAAAATAATGGGAAAATTTAGAGAAGGCGGCAAAAAAGAAGTGCCTGCAATTTCAACATCATCGCTTCCTGACGTGGTTTACATGTTGCTTTTCTTCTTCATGGTTTCAACCACAATGAAGGAAGTTGACCTGAAAGTCTCAATGAATGTTCCGATGGCCAGCGAGATTAAGAAACTCGAGAAGAAATCATTGGTAAGCTACATCTACATTGGCAAACCGAAAGAAAAATTTCAAAAGGCCTATGGTAGCGAGCCTCGTATCCAACTGAACGATGCATTCGCCGATGTCAAAGACATTGCCGACTACATTGAATCGGAGCGTCAGCAGAAAGACGAGAAAGAGATTCCTTTGATGACTACTTCGCTTAAGGTTGACGAAGATACCAAGATGGGTATTGTTAGTGACGTTAAGCAGGAGTTGAGAAAGGTGAGCGCACTGAAAATCAACTATTCGACTAAAAAGAAAGTCAGAAACAATTGATTTAGGTGAACTTATAAATCCAAAAAGATGGTTGTTGAATGGCAACCATCTTTTTTTTGTTTATGCCGCTCCCAATGTGCGTAAACGGTTATTGTGTTCCGTCAAAAACACAAAACTGCCGCGATAATTTGCATTTGTGATTCTAAATTCCTAATATTGTTTCGATTAACACAAATCGAAACATACTGTTATGGGCATCAAAGGGTTTCTCGACAAAAATCCATTCGTAAGAATTATTTTTCCTTATGCTTTAGGCATAATCGTACATCTCTATGTCAAAATTCCTGGTATAGTGTGCGTTGCCGCGGTATGTCTGTTGTCGGTGGCGGCAGTTTTCTTTTACAGAAGGCATCTTTCGATGCGGTATGGCTGGGTGACAGGGTTTGTGCTTTTTGTTACAATCGGCACAATGGGATTTGCCACAGCAGAATTGTCAGAGAAACCGCCTGTTCCGCACGATGCCAACAACTACAAGTGCAGCTATCGCGCATGCGTCACAAACACGCCGTCAGAAGGCGAGCGAGCCTATAAAGTGGATTTGCAGGTTGAGGCAGTCAAGGTTTATGGCGAGTGGCAGAATTTCGATACAAAAATTGTTGCAACCATAATCAAGGATTCACTTGCCAGGCAGCTTAAAGCAGGACAAACCATTGTTTTCAATTCAAAAATCGACTCGCTCAACGCTCCAAAGAATCCTTTCGGGTTCGATTATTCGCAGTATCTGCAGCTTAATGGGGTGCAAGGCAGCATTTTTCTGAATCAGGGCGAATGGCAGATTGCTAATGAATCGGTTCGGGGAATCAGGCAATACGCCTTGAATATGCGGCAGAAGCTTGTCGACATACTTCGAAATGCCGGGCTGAGCGGTAATGAGTTTGGATTGGCGTCCACTCTGGTGCTCGGCTACAAAAACAGCATTGATGCCGAGGTGAAACAAGCGTACATGAACGCAGGTGCCATGCATGTGCTTGCGGTTTCCGGAATGCATGTGGGAATTGTCTGCGCCGTGCTTGAGTTTTTGATGACCATTCTAGGTGGCAGGGTCCTTCTTACGCTGAAGCGTTTAATCATCATCTTGCTGCTTTGGGCATACGCGTTCATCACCGGCCTTTCGCCATCAGTTCTGCGTGCAACCGTAATGTTCTCTTTTGTGATGCTGGCGCGGCTCATAAACCGCGAAATGTCCATTTACAACACACTTGCGGCATCAGCCTTTCTGCTGCTCTGTATAGACCCTTCGCTGCTCTTTAAAGCCAGTTTTCAGCTTTCGTATGCGGCAGTAACAGGAATAGTGTTCTTTCAGCCGCGAATCACCAGATTGATTCGGGTCCGCAACAAACTTTTGAGATACATTTGGGAGCTGACAGCCGTTTCATTTGCTGCGCAGATTTCAACCTTGCCTTTCTGTCTTTACTATTTCGAACGGACCCCAGTTTATTTTTGGATGTCGAACATCATTGTCTCACCAGGTGCGGCAGTAATGATATTTCTGACTATGATGCTGCTTGCGGTATCGCCTGTGGCCAGTCTGACAAAGATTGTGGGGTTTGTTACGAGTGCATTTGCAAAAGCAATGAATTTTATGGTAATGTCCATCGCCAATCTGCCTTTTTCGACCATCGAAAACCGTTATATATCTGTTTCCCAGGCCTTGTTGATAGCCATAGCCATTATTTCCGCCACAATTTGGATCATCAAACATAAGCCGCTGGGGCTGACTGCCGCATTGTGCGCCATACTGTTATTTATCATTCCTATAAGCACCAATAAATTAAGCGCATGTAACACTCATGCCATCAGTGTTTATTATTCGCCTAAAAATCCGTCGATACAGTTTGTTGACGGCCTCCGCTCATATTGGACGTGCAATCTGTATTCCGACAACAAAAAGATAAACACATTGGTAAAAGGCGGCAATTACTTTTGGAATTCGCTGAGTTACGATAAGGTGACACCAGAAAGCTTCGCCCCCCAGGGACAAATAAGTTTTGAAAACGGTTTTTTCAAGTTTTGTGACATCACGGGCTTGCTAATCGACAACAAAACGCAGCCGTTTAAATTCAACCAAGCTGACACTCTCGACTTGTTGATTGTAACGGGCGAGCCGGCAATTAGAGCCAGGCAGATGCCCCATAACCTTTCTTTTAGAAAAGTGGTGATTGATGCATCAGTGCCCCCCTGGATTATTAAAGATTGGGAGCGCAGGTTTTCAAAATGTCAGATTCACAATGTAAAGAAATCCGGAGCATTCATTTGGCGTCTTGATTAATAGCGATTTGCATCTTAAGCAAGAACTGTCTGCAAACAAAAAAGGCGGCCTTGCGGTCGCCTTTTGTGTCTATTCCAAAACTGATTATTTATCCAATTTTGGTGCCTCAACCGGGCAAACACTTGCGCATGTTCCACACTCTGTGCACTTTTCAGGGTCGATAACATAGATATCGCCTTCTGAAATAGCCTCAACCGGGCATTCGCTCATGCAAGTGCCGCAAGCCAAGCAATCTTCTGAAATTTTGTAAGCCATAATTTTAATTTTTAAAGTCGGTGTAAATATAAGTTATCTTCTAAAAACATCGCCAACAAACTTGATTTTGCTTTTTGGCGATATTCTTTGCTGATTATCAGTTATTTCTGCTCTGCGATTATGGTTTTTCTGCCCACAACTTTCTGTCCCAATGCCACTTTGACATCGTAATCGAGCGGCAGAAGCACGTCAACACGCGAACCGAAGCGGATGAATCCCATCTCATCGCCGGCGGCGCACTGGTCATCTTCTTTCACGTAAGTGAGAATGCGGCGGGCAACGGCACCTGCCACCTGTTTCACCATCACCGGCTCGCCTTTGGCGCGGTTCACAACCACGGCCGTGTGCTCGTTCAGGTCGGACGATTTCGGGGTTATGGCGCGGGTGAATTTGCCGTCGAAATGAATCACCTGCTTCACTATGCCGCTCACAGGAATCCAATTGATGTGCACATTCCAACACGACATGAAAATCGACACTTGGATGCGTTTGCCCATCACAATGCTCTGCTCGTCAATCTCTTCGATGGCAACAATAACGCCATCGGCAGGGCATAAAACCTGGCTGTCGGTCAGTTGCGGCTGCTTGCGGTTGGGGCAGCGGAAGAAACGCAACACAAACAAAAGCACCAATCCCGATGCTGTCAGCGATATGTATAATGCAAGGCCAACTTGCCCGAAAAAATAAACTATTGCGTTGATAACCAATAAAATGGCTAATACTTTCAATATAACCGGGAAACCGGCGCGATGAATTTTCATATCATTCAGAAGTGTTATGAAATAATTTGCAAATATGCGAAAATTACCGGAATTGCCAATATGATGCTGTCAAAGCGGTCGAGAATGCCGCCGTGACCCGGCAGAATGTTGCTCGAATCCTTGATTCCGACAGTGCGCTTGAGCTGCGATTCGGTAAGGTCGCCAAGCGTGCCGAAAACAACGGTGAGCAGCGCCGTCGCAATCCATTGCTGCTGCGTGAGCACGGGGAAGAACCGCGCCAGAAGCAGCGATGCGCCAACAGCCGCCAAAGCCCCGCCAATGAAGCCTTCCCACGTCTTTTTGGGCGATATGCGCTCAAACATCTTGTGCCGTCCGATGGTGACGCCGAAGCAGTAGGCGCCCGTGTCGTTCACCCAAATGATGATGAACATGCCAAGCACCATAATGCTTTGATATTCACCCGTGTGGAATGCTATTGGGCTGATGAGTGCGAACGGCAATGCAATGTAAAGCAGACCGTAAAAAGTGTAGGCGATGGTTGTTATTGGGTTGTCGTAGTGACCGAATAGTACAATAATGAACACTGGCGTGAGCAGAACAGCAACAATCAGCATCAGCTGGCTGCTGACAAGGCCTGCGCTCATCAGGAAACTCAAAGCAAACGCCACAAGTCCTGCGGCTGTGCCATAGACGGCAAGCGGTTTGTATCCGCCCTGACGGCCGATACGGTAGAATTCCCACAAGGCAAGCACATCAATCACGGCAAAAAGCGCCGCAAACGTCCATTGGCTAAAGATGATGCCCGAAATGAGCACTACCAGAAAAACGATTCCCGTTATCAGACGCTGCCAAAAATTACTCATTATCAATGCTTTTAATGATTGTTTCGGCTTGCTCGGCCTGCTCTGGCGAAACATAGACTTCGACATCGCCAAACAGATACGACGAGTCCTGTGTGTTCATCACAACAGGTTCAAGACCAGCCGTTTCCAAAAGTCCGCGAACCATTTCGGCTTCGTAGACCTTTTTTGTCGAAAACACTATTTGCCAGTCTTTTTCCATTATTCAGCGCTATTTTCAGTTTTATCGTTGTCAGATTCAGCATCCTTGCTTTCAGCTGGTTCGGCATTCTCAGCTTGTGGTTTGCCGTTTACTTGCTGATGCTCGTAGTACGGAGTTTTGCCGTTGGGGCGGGGGCCCAGAATCTTCTCAAGGTCTTCGGCAAACAGCACTTCACGCTCAAGCAGCAGATTGGCCAGCTGGTGGTGCTGGTCTTCGTATTTGGTCAGCACTTCCTTTGCTTTCGCGTATGCTTCGTCGATGATGCGCTTTGTCTCTTCGTCGATGGTGCGGGCCGTCTCTTCGCTGTATGGTTTGGCGAATGAGTATTCCGACTGCCCCGACGAGTCGTAGTACGACAGATTGCCCACTTTTGGACTCATGCCGTAGTAGCAGACCATTGCGTAAGCGTGCTTGGTGGTGCGTTCAAGGTCGTTGAGAGCGCCTGTTGATATGCGGCCGAAGAAGAGTTCTTCAGCGGCGCGACCGCCGAGCAAGGCCGCCATCTCTTCCATAAGTTGCTCTTTGGTGGTGAGCTGGCGCTCTTCGGGCAGATACCAAGCGGCACCCAGAGCCTGGCCGCGCGGCACAATCGTCACCTTGATGAGCGGATTGGCGTGCTCGAGCATCCAGCTCACAGTGGCGTGGCCTGCTTCGTGGTATGCGATGGTTTTCTTCTCTTCGGCAGAGATTATCTTGTTCTTCTTCTCGAGTCCGCCCACAATGCGGTCGATGGCATCGAGAAAATCCTGTTTTTCAACTTTCTGCTTGTCGTGACGGGCGGCGATGAGCGCGGCTTCGTTGCAGACGTTGGCAATGTCGGCGCCCGAGAAGCCAGGTGTCTGCTTTGCAAGCGATTCAGGCGTAACGTCGTTGGCCAGTTTGGTGAGCGGGCGCAGATGCACTTTAAAAATGTCGGTGCGCTCGTTCAGGTCGGGCAGCTCAACATGAATCTGGCGGTCGAAGCGGCCGGCGCGCATCAAGGCGCGGTCAAGAATGTCGGCGCGGTTGGTGGCTGCCAGAATGATGACACCGCTGTTGGTGCCGAAACCGTCCATCTCGGTAAGCAGCTGATTAAGAGTGTTTTCGCGCTCGTCGTTGGCACCCCAGTTGGGGTTTTTGCCACGGGCGCGGCCAATGGCGTCAATCTCGTCGATGAAGATGATGCACGGCGCTTTCTCTTTGGCCTGCTTGAACAGGTCGCGCACACGTGATGCGCCAACGCCCACAAACATCTCAACAAAATCGGAACCCGACAGCGAGAAGAACGGCACGTGCGCTTCACCGGCCACGGCTTTGGCCAGCAGTGTCTTGCCCGTTCCCGGGGGGCCCACAAGCAGGGCGCCCTTTGGAATCTTGCCGCCAAGTTGTGTGTATTTTTGCGGATTCTTCAGAAAATCAACAATTTCCTTAATCTCAACCTTTGCTTCTTCAAGTCCGGCCACATCTTTGAAATCGACTTTGATTTCCGATGTGTCCTTGTCGAACATCTTTGCGCGCGACTTGCCGATGTTGAAAATCTGGCCGCCACCAGCGCCACCAGCCATCCGACGGAAAATGAAAATCCAGACACCAATCAGCAGCAGCGGAAATATTATCCAGTTGAAGATGGTGTTCATGTTGTTCTCACGCGTCTCGTAGCTGACGGGCACCTGCTCGCTTGGTGCGTAGTCTTTGGTTGCGTCTTCGAGTTTCTTCTCGAACATCTCAACCGAGCCTATCGTGAAAAAATACTGTGGATTGTAGGCTCCTGGCTTTTGCTTTGCGGCATCGGCGTAGCGCGCTTCGTTCAGTTTTTCAGGTTTGATGAAAACTTCGGCCTTTTCTTTGTTGACAACCACAATGCGGCTGACATCGTGATTGCTAAGCATCTCATTCTCAAACCGTGGCCATTGAATCTCGATTGTCTCGCCACCCATTGGCGACATGAACATGAAGCCCAGCAGCACAATGGCAATGATTCCGTAAATCCAATTCATGTTGAATTTGGGCGCCTTCTTGCCAAGCGGATGCATTTCCTGCTGTTTTTCCTGCTTTTTAGGCTCTTCCTGCGCGGTTTGTTTTTCGTCTTTAACTTCGTTATCCATAGCGGGTTAGTCTTCTTTTTCAATAATTTCTTTTTTGGCGTCGGCCCACAGGTCTTCGATGTTGTAGAAATGACGGATTTCTTCCTGGAATATGTGCACCACAATGTCGCCGTAGTCCATCAGAATCCACTGCGCATTCTGCTGGCCTTCAACGTGCAGCGGATGCTCGCCCGTCTCGGTGCGCGAGAAACGCTCAACGTGGTCGGCAAGTGCATCCACCTGTGAGTTCGAGTTTCCATGACAGATGATGTAGTAGTCGGCGATAGCCTGCTCTGTCGCTGTCAGGTCTATCACAACAATGTTGCGGCCTTTTTTCTGCTTAATTGCTTCAACTATAGCATCTTTGAGACCTAAATTGTGCTTTGTTTTTGCCATTCAAAATCAAATAAGACTGCAAATGTAAATTTTTATGGCGAATGCTAAAAACATATTATTAAAAAGAGCAACTTTGTAAAGTTTTAGGAAGATTTTGATTTTGCCAATTAAATGTGTTGTTTGCGTCGGTTTTCCACGTTTTTGTTATATTTGCAGCTTGGTTAGTGGAACAACAAACACTACGGTTATAAATTTTAACATATTAGTAATATGAACTTTACACACGAAGTACAAGGTATGGTTTGCGTAGCACAAGGCGCCAACCATGGCCCCGCCCCGATTCCTGAAGAGGGCAAATGGGTGAAGGCTAAAGAAATCAAAGATATCAGTGGTTTCACCCACGGTATCGGCTGGTGCGCCCCACAGCAGGGTGCCTGCAAACTCTCGTTGAACGTCAAAGAGGGTGTCATTCAAGAGGCTCTGGTTGAGACCATCGGCTGCACCGGTATGACTCACTCGGCTGCAATGGCTGCTGAGATTCTTCCGGGCAAGACCATTCTCGAGGCTCTCAACACCGACCTGGTTTGCGACGCAATCAACACCGCAATGCGCGAGTTGTTCCTGCAGATTGTTTACGGCCGTACACAGAGCGCCTTCTCAGAGGGCGGCCTGACCATCGGCGCCGGCCTTGAGGACCTTGGCAAAGGCCTTCGCGGCATCACCGGCACACTCTACGGAACATCGGTTAAAGGACCGCGTTACCTTGAGATGGCCGAGGGCTACATCACCAAAATCGGCTTGGACAAGAACAACGAGATTATCGGCTACCGCTTCGTTAACCTTGGCCGTATGATGGATATGATTAAGGGCGGAATGGACGCCAACGAGGCTCTTCAGAAAGCATCTGGCAAATATGGCCGCATCGAAGAGGCTGTTAAAGAAATTGACCCACGTAAAGAATAGGAGGACACAGATATGGCAATTAGAGAAGTAAAATTCGAAAGTCAGGACCGTCGCGAGAAGCAGATTCTTGCTGCTTTGAACGCTAACGGCATTAAAAGTATCGAAGAGGCTAACCAAATCTGCGAATCTTATGGTTTGGACCCGTACAAAACCTGCGAGGACACTCAGCCAATCTGCTTCGAGAACGCTAAATGGGCTTACGTTGTAGGCGCCGCCATCGCTCTTAAGAAGGGCTGCAAAAACGCCGCTGACGCCGCTGAGGCTATCGGCATCGGTCTGCAGTCGTTCTGCATCCCCGGCTCTGTAGCCGACGACCGCAAGGTTGGTCTGGGACACGGCAACCTGGCAGCTCGTCTGCTTCGCGAGGAGACCAAATGCTTTGCCTTCCTGGCAGGCCACGAGTCGTTTGCAGCCGCTGAGGGCGCTATCAAAATCGCCGCAAAGGCCGACAAGGTGCGCAAAGAGCCGCTTCGCTGCATTCTGAACGGTCTGGGCAAAGACGCTGCCAAAATCATTTCGCGTATCAACGGTTTCACTTATGTTCACACTGATTTCGACTACTTTACAGGCGAACTGAAAGTGGTTGAGGAAATCAAATACTCTGACGGCGAGCGTGCAAAAGTACGCTGCTACGGCGCCAACGACGTTCGTGAGGGCGTGGCCATTATGTGGAAAGAGGGCGTTGACGTGTCAATCACTGGCAACTCGACCAACCCGACCCGCTTCCAACACCCGGTTGCAGGCACTTACAAGAAAGAGTGCACCGAGCGTGGCAAGAAGTATTTCTCAGTAGCATCGGGTGGCGGCACCGGCCGTACTCTGCACCCTGACAACATGGCTGCAGGTCCGGCATCGTACGGTATGACCGACACAATGGGCCGTATGCACTCTGACGCTCAATTCGCTGGTTCGTCTTCAGTTCCGGCTCACGTCGAGATGATGGGCTTCCTCGGAATCGGCAACAACCCGATGGTTGGTGCTACCGTGGCTGTGGCCGTCGACGTTGCAACAGCACTGAACAAGTAAGAACATACTTTTTCATAGAAAAGGCCCCGATGGATTTTTCTGTCGGGGCTTTTTTGTTGGAGATGGATAAAAGCGAGTCTATAGTCAGCGTTTGTGCTATTTTGCGTTTTTATTTATGTTTGCGTAAAGTTTAAAACAGCTAAAAATGAATACTTCAGAACGCACCAGCATCACTGGAATGAGCACCCTGACGTTTATGTTCTTCTCGTTCGGGTTTGTGACCACAATGAACAACATCTTGATTCCGTATATGCAGACCCTTTTCAGCCTGACCAACGCGCAGGCGATGTTCATCAATATGGTCTGGTACGGGGCTTACGGCGTCGGCTCAATTCCGTCGTCGGCCATCACCGAGCGGTTCGGCTACAAGCGTGGAATGCTCATTGGGCTGATGATTTGCGCTCTGGGCGGATTTCTTTACTACCCCGCCGCACTGATGGTCAGCTACCCCTTCTTCCTGACCGCCACTTTTGTGCTGGCGCTGGGCATAACGCTGCTGCAAGTGGCTGTCAATCCGTATGTTGTTGAGATTGGACCGCACCGCACCACCGCAATGCGGATGAACATTGTGGGCACGGCAAGCAGCACCGCCCGAATGATTGCGCCGCTTGTGGGCACGGCACTGTTTCTGGGCACCATCAGTCAGATTATCCCCGACAACACTCTGCCCGTGAGCGACGCACAACGCTCGGCACTGGCGCAGTCGCTGCAGATGCCTTACCTGTCGATTGGCGCGGCGTTTCTGGTTTTGCTCATCATTATCAGTCTGATAAAACTGCCCGTCATCACGCACCAAACCGACGACCGCGGAACCATCGCGAAAGCGTGGCAGCACCGCCACTTGCGCTACGGCGTGCTGGCAATCTTCATCTACGAAGGCATTGAGATTGCCATTCCGAGTTTTATGGTGCAGTACGCTACCGACAGCAGCATTCTGGGCGTTGACGAGTCGCGGGCGGCCACATTCATCACCTTCTATTTTCTGGCGATGCTTGCAGGACGGTTCACTGGCATTTTTGTGATGAAGCGCGTCACCGACAAGGTGGCCCTTTCGGCATACGCTGCCGCGGGAATCGTACTGGTGGCCTTTGGGCTGCTCTTCCACGGACCTGTGGCCATTGTGGCGCTCATTGCGTCGGGATTGTGCCAAAGCGTGATGTGGGGTAACATTTTCGGCCTTGCCACCCGCGGGCTCGATTATCTCACAAATAAGGCTACAAGCCTGATGCTCACCGCGATAGCAGGCGGCGGAATCATCACCGTGGCAATGGGTGCCGTAGCCGACCATTTCGGCGTCAAGGCCGCACTTTTCATTATGATTCCGCTCTATGTTTATATGATTTGGTACGCGCGGTCGGCGGAACGGCTGGCCGAAAAACATTGAAACCATGTTACGCTTACGGTCGATACTGACAGCCGCATTCCTGATTCTCGGCATAACAGCAGGGGCGCAAACGCCGCTCGATTTCAGAGCGCCGCAGGTGCGAACGCTGTGCACTCACGTTGAGGGTGACGAGACTTCGTTCCCGATTATCGGTCTCGACAGCAACGACCATATTGTGGTGGAGTTCGACTGCCTTTCCGACACTCCTGCCGACCTTGAATACAGTCTGCAGCATTGCTTCAATTGCGGCACTCCAACCGACTTATTACCAACGGAGTATATTGAAGGATTCAACGTGAATCCAGTGAGCGATTACTGGCCGTCGGTCGGCACCGTGGTGGGTTATTACAACTACCGCATCACACTGCCAAACGACAATGTGCGAATGCTGCTTTCGGGGCGCTACGTGTTGAATGTTTTCGAGGCTGGGCATCCCGAAAAGGTTGTCGCGCGAACAACTTTTCTGGTTTATGAGCAACTGGTGACCATCGACGCCGAAATCCGCAAGCCCGAGCGCAGCGACCGCACGGAGCAGGAGGTGAGGTTGAGCATCGATGCCAATGGTCTGCCGCTCAACAATGTTATGGAGGACCTGAAGGTTGACATTGTGCAGAACGGCTGTCCGTACACATCGCGCACAGCGCTGAAACCCAAATATATAGCGGGCGACAAACTCATTTACGCGCAGGCTGGCGACCTTCTGATTCCAGGTGGCAATGAGTTCCGCCGTTTGGATTTGCGCTATCTGCGCCAGGCGCCAATCAACTATAACACAGTTGATTTCGTCGGCGGGAATTTCCATGTCACCACACCGCCCGACGAGATTCGCGCCTTCAAGCCGTATTTTACTGAAGAAGACCAGAATGGCCAGTTTGTGGTTTACGCCAATCAGGTGAACAAGAGTTACGACGATTTCCACCGCTCGGCCGATTATGCCTTTGCGCACCCCACGCTGACCACCGAGCCCGTGCTCGACGGCGATGTGTTTGTGTGCGGAGCGTTCAACAACTGGCTGCTCGACTCCACCAACATGATGCGCTACAACTTCAGCGCAAAGCGATACGAGGCCGACCTGCTGCTGAAACAGGGCGTTTACGACTACATTTACGTCTGCCGCAGTTACTACAACGGCGCCGTTGACACCGAGCGGTTTGAGGGCTCGCACTCCGAAACAGAGAACCGCTATGTTTTTCTGGTGTTCTATTATCCTGCCGCCGCCGAATATGAGCAACTTGTGGGCGTGGCTATAATTGATTGATGTAAAACATCAAGTAGTCTTATCTTTTGCCTTGAAAAACAACCGATTATTGTTTCAGAAAGTGAAACGCATTGAATAGTTTGATGCGGTGGCCGACATGCAGGTCTGGGGTGGGCTGCATGAGTTTTACAACGGCCTCGTAAATGTTGTCGGGTGAGTAGCCGCAAATCTCATATAGTTCGTGCGATGCGCCGTGCTCCACAAACTTGTCGGGGATGCCCAAACGCACCACGCTTGCCGAAAAACCATGGTCGGTCATGAACTCGAGAACGGCACTGCCGAAGCCGCCTGCCAGCACGCCGTCTTCTATAGTAATGATTTTATTGAACCGCTTGAAAACGTTGAGTAACAATTCAGTATCCATTGGCTTGACGAACCGCATGTCGTAGTGCGCATAATCGATGCCGTGAGCCAGAATCTTGTCGGCCACCTCGTTCACAAAGTTGCCTGTGTTGCCGATGGTGAGAATGGCCACATCGTTGCCCTCGCGAATGGTGCGGGCCTTGCCCACGGGAATGAGTTCAAAAGAGCCGTGCCAGTTGTCGCCAGGTGTTTTTCCGCGCGGATAGCGGATTGAGAATGGTCCTGTGGGTTTGTGCTGGGCAGTGTACATCATGTTGCGCAACTCGTGCTCGTCCATTGGGGCGGCAATGGTCATGTTGGGGATGCTGCGCATGAAGGCAATATCAAAAGCACCGTGGTGAGTGGGGCCGTCGGCACCAACAATGCCCGCGCGGTCGAGGCAGAAGACAACGTTGAGGTTTTGTAGCGCCACATCGTGAATAATCTGATCGTAGGCACGCTGCATAAACGATGAGTAGATGTTGCAGAACGGCACCATGCCCTGCGCTGCCAGGCCCGCGGCGAAGGTTACGGCGTGCTCTTCGGCAATGCCCACATCGAACGTGCGGTCGGGCAGTTTTTCCATCATGATGTTCATGCTGCAGCCCGTTGGCATGGCGGGAGTGATGCCCACAATCTTCGGGTTGCGCTCGGCCAGTTCAAGCAGCGTGTGGCCGAACACGTCCTGATAGCGCGGGCGGTTGTCGGTTTTGCCTTTGATGATTTCGCCCGTCCGCTTGTCGAATAAGCCTGGTGCATGCCATGTGGTCTGGTCCTGCTCGGCCTGCGGAAAGCCTTTGCCCTTCACAGTCTTGATGTGCAGCAATTTCGGGCCTGGAATGCGTTTCAGGTCTTCGAGTACGCGCGCCATGTAAATGACATCGTGGCCGTCGATGGGGCCGAAATAGCGGAAATTCAAGGCTTCGAACAGGTTGCCCTGCTTCATCAGGATGGCCTTCACGCCATGATCGATTTTCTGTATAAGCGATTGAGTGTTAGGCCCGAAGCGGTTCAGTTTGCCAAGAATGTTCCAAACCTCGTCTTTCAGTTTGTTGTAGCGCTGCGATGTCGACACATCGACCAAATAATCTTTGAACGCACCCACGCTCGGGTCGATGCCCATGTTGTTATCGTTCAGAATGACAAGTAGATTGGTCTTTTGCACACCAGCGTTGTTCAGACCTTCAAAGGCCAGACCTCCGGTCATTGAGCCGTCGCCGATGACGGCCACCACGTTGCGGTCGGTTTCGCCCTTGAGTTTTGCACCCATCGCCAAACCTAAAGCCGCTGATATTGAGGTTGATGCGTGTCCAGCGCCAAACGAATCGTACTCGCTCTCGCTGCGCTTGGGGAAACCCGAAATGCCGTGCAGCAGCCGGTTCGACGGGAACTGGTCGCGGCGGCCCGTGAGAATCTTGTGCCCGTAGGCCTGATGTCCGACGTCCCACACAATCTGGTCGTAAGGCGTATTGTACACATAATGAAGGGCAACCGTGAGTTCAACTACACCTAAACTTGAACCAAAATGGCCCGGGTGCTTGCTCACAACATCGATGATGTACTGCCGCAGTTCGGCGCAAATGGCAGGCAACTCCTCGGCCTTGAATTTCTTAAGGTCGTCAGGCGAATTGATTCTCGAAAGATAGTTACCTGCGTCCGGCATTGCGTTGTTTTTAAAAATCTCGCAAATTTAGTTGATTTGATGATTTGTTGTAAGGTTTTTTGATGGAGGTTTGCGTTGTTTCCCAACCTTTTCAACAGATGGTTGACCAACGTTTAAATCTGCGGCATCACAACCCATCAATCAGTGCTCCGTCAATCTCAGAGAGCGAGTGCAGCACGGCGTCGGCAACGCCATATTCGCGGCGGCCGAACATCTCCTTGTCGGGCACGGCAATCACCTTCATGCGGGCGGCCTTGCCGGCAATCACGCCGTAAATTGAGTCCTCAAGAACAAGGCACTCCTCAGGATTGGTGCCAAGGCTTTCGGCGGTTGTGAGGAAAATCTCAGGATGAGGCTTGCCATATTTCACGTTTTCAGCCGATTGCACCACACTAAAATACTGCCGCACATCGAGTTTGTCGAGCACGGCATTGATGAGCGACATGGCCGATGCCGATGCCAGAGCCATTGAATATCCGCGCGAGGCGAACAACTGTGCCGCCTGATGAACGCCCTGCATGGGCTCACCGTGAGCCATTACAAGCCGCGTCACTTCGGCCAGAATCTCGCTGGCGCAACGCTGCTCATCGGCAATGTGGCCGGGGTAGATGCTGTTCCAGTGCGCCACAACGCCGTCCACGCGGATGCCGGTTGTGGAGCGGCACTGCTCCTCGGTGAGGCTGATGCCGTAACTGCCGAAAACGGTGCGCTCGGCCATGCGCCAAAACGGCTCAGAATCAACAATGAGGCCGTCCATATCGAAAATGACTGATTTTATCATCGCTCTGCTTTTGTGGCCGCAAAAGTATGATAAAGAACAATGTGTCCAAATTCGAGCGACAACAGTTAGCAAATTCAAAAAACGCGATTACCTTTAGCCCAATAGAAAAACCGACAGAGTGAACAAGATTTTCAATTGTGTATCAGTGATATTTCACCCTTTGTTTGCGGTGACTTTCGGGGTGTTGTTCATCATGGGGGTGCTGCTGCCGGGGCTGAACCGGTCGCTCATTTTGCTGCTGCTTTTCTGCCTGGCCTATACGGTGGTCATGCCGCTCGTTTTTGTAGGCGTGGCATGGAAACTGGGCTTTGTGAGCCAGCTGAAGATGCGAAAACGCGCCGAACGTGTCTACGCACTGACCACCACTGCAATCTGCACCTACTTTTTCGGTCACGCTCTCGGTGGCTGGCATGCTCCTGTCACAATGCAGGTGTTTGTGATGGGTGCGGCGATAATGATGACAGTTGCCGCGCTGCTGGCGCTGTTCTCGCGCATCAGCCTGCACACCATTGGCTGGGGCGGACTCACGGCTTTGGTTTCGTACCTGTCGTTCTCTTATTCTAACCTGTCGATAGCTCTGGCTCTGACAGTTTTGGTTTCGGGACTGGTTGCGACGGCACGCCTACGACTCGACGAGCACGCCCCTTCGCAGGTTTATGCGGGTTTTATTGTAGGATATATAACTATTTGGATAACATTCATAATCAGTTCATTATGGTAAAGAAATCACAATCGGTCAAAAAGGCGAAGAAGCCGGCCGGCGACAACAAGAAATCGCTCAAAAACCGTATTCTTTCAACTTTCAATCAGAACGATGGCAGACTGCTCAACTACAAGCAGTTGTCGAAGTTGATGGGCATTGCCGACGACGAGACGCGCAAACTGCTCAACACCTGCCTGAACGAACTGGCGGCCGACGGCGACCTTGACGAACCGTCGCGCGGGAAATTCCGCATGACGCAGAAATCGGCCTATGTGACTGGCACTGTTGACTTGACATCGAGCGGCGCGGCGTTTGTGGTTTCCGATGAGTTTGAAGGCGACATCTACATTTCGGCAAGCAACCTGCACCACGCCCTGAACGGCGACACGGTGAAGGTTTTCATCTATGCCGACCGCAGCCGCAAGCATGTTGAAGGCGAAGTGATTGAGATTATCAAGCGCAAGCGCGAACTGTTTGTGGGCATTGTCGAGACATCGAAACACTTTGCGTTCCTGGTGCCCGACCGCACGCAGATGCCGTTCGACATCTTCATCCCGCTGGACAAGATGAAGGGCGCGCAGCGCGGACAGAAAGCCACCGCACGCATTGTGGAATGGACCGAGAAACAGAAAAACCCGATTGGCGAGATTGTCGAAGTGCTGGGCAACGTGGGCGAGAACAACACCGAGATGCACGCCATTCTGGCCGAATACGGGCTGCCCTACCGCTTCCCGAAACGCGTTGAAGACGCCGCCGCCGAAGTGGATGAGCAGATTTCGGAAGAAGAGATTGCCCGCCGACGCGATTTCCGTCAGGTGACAACCTTCACCATCGACCCCGCCGACGCAAAGGATTTCGACGACGCCATATCGTTCCGCCGCCTGGCCGATGACCGTTTTGAAGTGGGTGTCCACATTGCCGACGTCACCTTCTACGTGCGCCCCAACACCGCTTTGGAAAAAGAAGCCTATCAGCGTGCCACATCGGTCTATCTGGTTGACCGCACGGTGCCCATGCTGCCCGAGAAACTCTCAAACAAGGTCTGCTCGCTGCGCCCCAACGAAGAGAAACTATGCTTCTCGGCCGTGTTTGAACTCGATGCCGACGCCAATGTCCTGAGCCAATGGTTCGGCCGCACGGTCATCTGTTCCGACCACCGTTTTGCTTACGAAGACGCGCAGCAGGTGATTGAGACAAAGGAAGGTCCGCTGGCCGAAGAACTGCTTACACTCAACGGCCTGGCGCAGAAACTTCGCGAAAAGCGCTTTGCCGCAGGCGCCATATCGTTCGAGCGCAGCGAAGTGAAATTCCAACTCGACGAAGAAGCGCGCCCCATCGGCGTCTATCTGAAAGAGCAGAAGGAAGCCAACCAACTCATTGAAGAGTTCATGCTGCTGGCCAATCGCAAGGTGGCCGAGTTTGTAGGCAAACCCGATGCGGGCAAGCCGAAGCGCACTTTCGTCTATCGAATCCACGGCGAGCCCAACAGCGACAAACTGACGGCTTTTGCGCAGTTTATCAAGCGGTTCGGCTATCAGATACAAACCAAATCGAAAAAGAAGATTGCAAGTTCGATGAACGCGCTGCTGTCAGATGTCAACGGCAAGACAGAGCAGACGGTGGTTGAGACACTGGCCATCCGCACCATGGCGCGCGCCGAATATTCCACCAAGAACATCGGGCACTACGGCCTGGCGTTCGACTATTACACACATTTCACATCGCCCATCCGCCGCTACCCCGACATGATGGTTCACCGCCTGCTGGCGCACTATCTGGAGAACGGCAAGAGCGTGCCTGCCGAAACCTACGAGCAGATGTGCAAGCACTCGTCGGAGATGGAGCAACTGGCCACAAGCGCCGAGCGCGCATCGATAAAATACAAGCAGGTTGAGTTCATGAAGGACAACGTGGGCAAGATTTTCGACGGCGTGATTTCGGGCGTTACGCAGTGGGGCATCTACGTGGAACTGAACGACAGCAAGTGCGAGGGCATGGTCTCGGTGCGCTCGCTGACCGACGATTTCTACGAGTACGACGAGGCCGAATTTGCAGTCATCGGCCACCGCACAAAACGCCGCTACACCATGGGCGACAAGGTCTCAGTGCGCGTTGTGGCCGCCAACATGGAGAAGAAGCAACTCGATTTTGAGATGGTGAGGATGGAAGTGCCGTTTAATGATTGAAGGACGGGCTAATGCCTTGTTAATACGGATAGGCTCTGTGTGTCTCTATCAAAAAAAGGAAAGGCCTCAACCTCGCGGCTGTAGCCTTTCTTCATATTAGACAATTTCTTGTATTACTTTTCCATCAAATTTTGAACCAAACGCTTCAGTTCGTCCAACTCTTTTTTCATTGCCTCGTTTTCGGCTTTGACGCTTTTCAGCTCATCAATCTCCGCCTGTTGCTCTTTGACAGCCTCAATCAGGACGGGAACGAGTTTTGAATAATCGACTGATTTGAAGCCTTTTTTGTCAGTTGCAACAACCTCGGGCACAACCTCCTCAACCTCTTGTGCAATCACACCAATCTGCTTTGTTTCAGGATATTGGCATTTTTCATGTGTGCCAAGAACCGTTTTGATTTCCTCTTCCGATTTCCAATAGAAGTTGACGCCGCGCATCTGCAATATCTTCTGAAGAGAGTTGTTGAGGGTTGTAACGTTGCGCTTCAATCTTAAATCGGATGTTTCAGAAATATTATTTGCCTTGATTGTTCCATTTACCTCAAGCAAATAATTAGGGGTTGAAGTACCGATGCCAATATTTCCACTTCGCAAAACTACCATGGCGTTTCTCCAGTCAGACCAACCATAACCACATCCAATAGAGTATATTCTATCATACCCTTCATATACTGTTGAATCGTTAAATACGCCCATTACTATTTCCCAAGGATTGTTAGACCTGATATAGTTGCCTATGGCTATAGAATTGTTTTCTCGGGCTTTGGAATGGAACCCGAGACAAAAAGAAGACTCACCCAAAGTTTCAGATGCCTCACCTATACAATAAGAAAGGTCTGCTTTTGCAGACGAACTTTTTCCTAATGCTACAGAAGCCCAACCATTGGCATCACAATCAGTGCCTATTGCGAAAGATCCGGCACCATTAGATTCCGCTGCAAAGCCGATAGCAACACCTGCATCGTTCGCCTGACAACCGCTACCTATGGCAACGGAATTTGATCCATTGGCACTGGATGCTGATCCCATTGCAATACTGCCAGGACCATATGCATTTGCCCAATTGCCAATCGCGAACGTAAATCTTCCGACGGCGGACGCATTGTTCCCGATTGCCATAACACCCTCTCCAAGAGCTTGCGCATTTGCACCTATTGCAAAACTACCATCTGATTCATAATCATGTGTTTCGGGACAATCCCTGCAACCGCCAAGTACTTCATTATGTGTTACTTTTTCTGCCTTTCCTACTTTAGCGTTACTACCTATTGCCATGGCATTTCGGCCTTCGGCTTTTGCAAAATTTCCTAAAGCCAAATTCACATCACCAACAGCACTGGCGTAAGATCCTGCCGCGAACGAACCATAACCTTCCGCACTACTTCCTTGCCCTAAAGCCGTGCTATAGGCTCCTGAAGCGGTAGCATTATATCCCATCGCTGTGGAGGCCTCACCACTTGCTTCGGCAAATTGGCCTAATGCGGCAGTGTTGTCGCCGGTTGTGCCTTTTGAATCAACTGCAAATAAACTTGATTGCTCTTTGCCGTCTTTAGCAGCTCTGCGACCAGCCACCGCAAAACCAGTGGACATCGGTTTTGAGCCATCTTCATCTTCGTAAATATAAACTGTAGTGCCGTCGGGGTTTATGGTCAGGTAATCATCGCTTGTCATACCATCTTTGGCAGCCTTGCGGCCAGCCACCGCAAAACCAGTATGCATGGCTTTCGAGTCGTCGTCGTCAAAATAAACCTGCGTGCCGGCAGTGTTCACTGAGAGGTAATCAATGCCAGTATCGCCATCTTTTGCAGCCTTGCGCCCAGCCACTGCAAAGCCAGTATGCATGGCTTTTGTGTCGTTATCATCAAAATATACTTGTGTGCCTTCGGTGTTAACCGAGAAATAATCACTTGCCAAACCATCTTTGGCAGCTTTTCGTCCTGCAACGGCAAAGCCTGTACGAATGGCTTTCGAATCGTCGTCATCAAAATAAACCTGCGTGCCATCGGTGTTAACCGAGAAATAGTCGCTTGTCAGACCATCTTTTGCCGCCTTGCGTCCTGCAACGGCAAAGCCGGTCCGCATCGCTTTATCATTCGATGTGTCGTTATCAATAAACACCGTTGTTCCTTCGTTATTGATTTTCAGATAATTGCTATTATCTTCACCATCTTTGGCAGCCCTGCGTCCGGCTACAGCGAAACCTGTGCTCATGGCCTTTCCGTCATCGTCGATGTAAACGGTTGTGCCATCAGCATTTACAGCAAAAATATCACTGTTTGAATTGTCTTTTGCAGCCTTTCGTCCAGCTACGGCAAAGCCAGTGCGCATGGCCTTGTCATCGCTCTTTGCGTCCTCGTCAACATAGACGCGCACGGCGTTAGGATAAACGGCGAAAACCACGTTACCATCTTTGTCTTTCACCTCAAACAGAGCCTCTTCCGCGTTTCCGCCAGTTTTCGTGTCGGCCTTCACATCGAGTTTCTTAACGGCAATTTCGTCGGTTGCCACCCATGTGGTGCCGTTGTGCACAAGTGTTTGGCCTTTGGTTCCGGCTACTTGCAGACTGACGGTGCCAGGTTCGCCTTGGGGGCCTTGCTCGCCTTTCAGATTGTCCGACTCATACGTTTTGCCGTCGGTGGTGGTGATGGTCATCACGTTGTTGTTGAAAGTGATGTTGGAAATGCCAACACCATTATCGCCCTTTTCTCCGGTTTGGCCTTGCTCACCTTTCAGATTGTAGGTGTAAGTTTGTCCGTTGGTCATGTTAAAGGTTACTGATCCGTCGGCATTCGAAACACTCTTGATTCCAACACCATCTGCGCCCTTCTCACCATTGTCGCCTTTCTCACCTTTCAAATTGTAGGTGTAGGTTTGGCCGTTGGTCAAGTTAAAGGTTACTGAGCCGTCGGCGTTTGATACGCTCTCGATACCAACACCATCTGCACCCTTATCACCATTGTCTCCCTTGTCGCCTTTATCACCTTTCTCTCCTTTGCTGCTTGGCGAGTTGGCGGCAAAATAAGCGTAAGGCACAGCCTGGAGCTTGGTGGTTCCGAGGTCGGTGTAGCTGTCGCCGCCCTTGGTGTCAATCTCAACTTTCATTGAGATGTCGCCCTTTGCCCAGTCAATATCGGCGAACGCGCCCTGTACGGCTGTTCCTGAGCCAACCGTCACGCTCAACACACCATAGGCATTGGTTGAGGTTTTCTGTGTTTCCTGATAGAGGACAGTTCCGTCGGCAGCTGTCAGTGTCAGCTGTAATTGAACATCGGAGCTGCTCACCAGCTCGCCCTGAGCGTTACGCACTACGGCTTGATACGCGAAGCCGTTGGTTTGTGCCACGGCGGCCATGGTGGTTACTGCGGCAGCAATTGTGAATAATAAGCGTTTAAAATTCATAATTTTACTATTTGTTAATTAAATTGATAGTTTAATTATTTTTATGCTCGGTTTAATAAATGCAATTTAAAGAAAGTTTGTTTTGATAAACCACATGGGCGCATTTTATCGGGGGCTGATATTGCAGAAATTCCGCAAACGCTCAGCCTTAAATTATAACAACAAGTGGCTCAGATGGATTGTTAAACTTATTTGTAGTAATTCTTCAAATTACGCTCAAACAGTTTTTTGTTGATGGAGTTCACTTGGCGGATAACATTTTGCATGAGCTGCATACGCTGTTCAATTTCCTCGGCCGAGAGCGTTTCCTGCTGGTTAAAGACCACATTGTCAATCTTGTAGCCTTCGTGGTCGAGCGTCATTGCTACGGCTGCGCCAAAATCGTCGAAGATGATGACCGACGGCAGGCTGTTCATCGAGTATTTCATAATGGACCGCGACACTGCACCCTGAATGAGCGAAATCTGGTCCAGGCCAAGATAGTTGGCGCTCACCAGCAGACGAATCATATCAATGATGGCCACTTTGTTGGTCTCGCCGTCGGCCTTCAGCTGCTCATACTGCTTTTGATTGGTGCCAAGAAAAAGGTCGATGAACGATTTGGGCAGCAGTTGCATATCGCCCAGCTCACCGTTCTTCTGTTTGGTAAGATATTCTTTCTGAGCAAGTTTCTGATTGTCGGGGAAGTAGTATTTCCAGTTTTTGGTGCGACGGTACGATTCGGTCATTGGTTTTGGCTTCCAGTTCGATTCGGGCCTGCGATAGAATGGCGACCAGAGGTTCAGACTTTTTGATTCTAGGCTGTAAATCAGGCAGTTGATAAAATGAATGTAACCTCCGCCAATCTCATCGTGCAGTGCGCTCCATAGCGTTTTGGCGCGGACGGTGTCGGAGAACCTCATGGCGGCCGCCGTGTCGCCACCGAAACTCTCTATACGCTTGTTTTTCAGCGCACCCACAAACTCGGGGTCGAGCGTGACGGGGTAGTAGGTCACCTCCTCCGAGCCAACGGCCATCTGCGGCATTGTTGATGTTGAGTGATAAAGGCCGCGCACATCGAGAATCGATGTGGAGTCGTTGCTGAAGGTGATGTGGATGTTGAAATCGGCGCCCCACCGCATCGATGAAATCTCGTTGCGTTGTGCCGAGGCCGTCAGTCCCAGCATCAGAAGGACAGCTGTTAAAAATTTATAAGTCATTTTGTTGTTGTTTAATCGTTTAATTGTAAAAGTTGAGAAGGTTTAGTGCTTTGCGGTTTAGAAAGTTTAGATTTCTCAACATTCTCACCTTCTCAACAGCGAAGCGCCTCAACCTTTTAAATAATCCAGTTCCCCAATTGGTCGTCCATTTGGCCTTTCACGTAGACGTTGCTCTTGTTGAACACCGTTGAGTAGGGCTCAACGCCGCTTGTGAGCCACACGTTACCGCCGATGACCGAGTCGTGGCCGATGATGGACTTGCCGCCCAGAATGGTGGCGCCAGCGTAGATGGTCACGTTGTCCTCGATGGTGGGGTGGCGCTTCACGCCCGCTTCGGCCTTGTCCACGCTCAGGGCGCCCAGAGTCACGCCCTGATAGATTTTCACATTGTTGCCGATGACGGTTGTTTCGCCCACCACAATGCCCGTGCCGTGGTCGATGCAGAACGAGTGGCCGATGGTGGCCCCAGGGTGTATGTCGATGCCCGTCTTGCCGTGGGCGTACTCGGTGAAGAGCCGCGGCACGATGGGGATGTTCTGCTCATAAAGTTGGTGCGCCAGGCGGTAAACCACAATGGCGTAGAAACCAGGATAGGTCACAATCACCTCCTCGATTGATTTGGCGGCAGGGTCGCCGTTGAAGATGGCCGTAGCGTCCTCAATCATACGCAGATAGAGCAGTTCGAGCGAGTTCGAGAAGGTGTCAATCTCGTCTTGAATCTGCTCGTCGGCGAGCGAGAGTTGCGCCAGCACCTGCTCCATAAGGTGGCGCATATCGTAGTAGCGGGCCTCGGTCGATTGGTCGTCGTCGCACAAGATGGGGAACAGGAAGTTGACCGTCTTGGTCAGCAGTTGGTGGCTGAGCGACTGCGCAGGAATCTTGCCCGCAGCCTGCCTGCGGAACTGCCCGATGTGTTCGAAAAGTGATTTATCCATTTATGAGAAGTTATAAGTTTTAAGTTTTCGAAGTTAAAAGTTTTAATGTTTAGAAGTTTAGTTTTTATCGATTTCTAAACAGCGAAGCGACTCACCTTCTAAACATCTCACCTTTTTACACCGTCAAATTCACCCCGCAAGCCATTAGCACCAGAATCAGGCCGCCTGCAATGATTCGGTAAATGCCGAAAACCTTGAAGCCGTATTTCGTCAGAAACGCCACAAACCACTTCATTGCCAGCAGCGCCACCACAAAAGCCACAATATTGCCGATAATCAGCACGCCCAGATTGTCGGTGAGCAGTTGCAGGCCCTCGTCAGAGAGCAGCAGTTTGAGCATTTTGTAGCCCGACGCGGCGCACATTGTAGGCACGGCCAGAAAGAACGAGAACTCGGCGGCGGCCTTGCGGGTGAGTTTCTGCGCCATACCGCCCACGATTGTCGCCATTGAGCGCGAAACGCCAGGAATCATTGCAATGCATTGAAACAGACCAATATACAGCGCGCGGCGCTCGGTCAGTTTGGTCTCGTCAGAGCCGCGGTTGAAAATCTTGTCGCAGAAGAGCATAAACACGCCGCCAACAACCAGCATAACGGCCACAACAGTCACGCTCTCAAGCATTTCGTCAATCTTATCGCTGAAAAGCAGACCGATAACCGCCGCGGGAATGAAAGCCACCAGCAGTTTCCAATAGAAATCGAACTTGTGAATCAGGCGTTTAACTGCCCCTGCGCCTTCGGGGGCGGGCTCGGTGTTCAAGCGGAAGAAACGCTTCCAATAGAGCACCACCACCGACAGAATGGCGCCGAACTGAATTATCACCGTGAAGGCCTTCACAAACGCGTCGCTCTCAACGCCCAACAGGCCTTGAGTGATTATCATATGTCCCGTCGACGACACGGGCAGAAACTCCGTCAGCCCCTCGACTATTGCAATAATGATTGATTCGAAAATGCTCATAAATTATTGTTGTTTAATTGTTTTATTGACAACAGACGCCATAATTTGACGTTCCTACAATTTGCCTTGTCTCGTAATTCGTAATTCAAAATACTAACTCCTAATTTCTAACTCCTAACTATTTGCCGCTGCCGCCTTAATCGCTCCTAAACTGTGGATTCTTACGACACGGTTATCGTCGGTTTCTGAAATCTTTTGCAACTGCTCCACAAAAGGCCGAACAAATTCGGGCCTGCGCTTGCCAAGAACACGGAAAATCTCAGGCGCCTCCATACGAACTTTGTCCTCTTTGTCGTGCAAAAGTTCAGCAAAAACGGACATATGGTTTTCATAAATATCAGGCGTGTTTGTGGCGATATTTTCCGATGCCCAGATAAAACTCAGCCTCACACTTGCCGCCGCGTCAGTCGCAAAGCGGAATAAATCTTTCCAGTGCGGTTCGATTAGGCCGAAATCCGCACGGCCGATTCGCCCCAACGCATTGATTGCGCGCTCACGCATAAGCGGCTCCGAACTGCCGAGAAAACCAGCAATTTGGGGAACGCAGTCAGCAACCGCCGAAGGATATTTCAGTCCCATTTCTGCAAGAAGCCACAGCGCTTTCGCCTTGATTTTCAGCGATTCCGACGACAGCAGCGACTTTACATAAGGAATGTTCTCCTCCCATTTGTCCTTGCTCTTTGTCAAAGCCCCGAGTTCCTTATATAATTCCGTTTCTGTCATTTTCAACTTTTATAGTGCGCGGTGCGTCCCAGCACAAAATTCAATTATTTAATCGGACGCGGCACGCCACGTCCCTACACCTTATGCATTTATCAATGTTCAGCGGACGCACGCGGTGCGTCCCTACCAACATTTGCCTTTGTTAATCGGACGCGATTAATCGCGTCCCTACCAACACCCAATAACTCCTAATTCGTAATTCAAAATTCGTAATTATTAACTCCTAATTCCTAACTCCTACCTACCTAATATCCATACGTGCCAGCGGCGCCACGTCCTGCGTGGTGAACAGCCCCGCCTGATACTTGTAATATCCCGTGATGGCAATCATTGCCGCGTTGTCGGTGGTGAACGATATTTTGGGGATGAAGATTTTCAGCCCCTCGCGTTCGCCGTAGTCGAGCAGCGCTTGACGCAGCCCCGAGTTGGCCGAAACGCCGCCAGCCACGCCCACCTGACGGATGCCCGTCGCCTTAACCAACTTTTTCAGTTTGTTCAGCAGAATCTCGATGATGGTGTTCTGCAGCGATGCGCACAAGTCGGGCAGATTCTCCTTCACGTAGTTCGGGTTGGTCTTCACCGCGTCGCGGATGTGGTACAGGAAACTCGTTTTCAGGCCACTGAAACTGTAGTTGTAGCCCTCGATGCTCGGTTTGGCGAAACTGATGGCCTTTGGGTTGCCCTCTTTGGCCAGTTTGTCGATGATGGGGCCGCTCGGGTAGGGCAGTTCCATAACCTTGCCGCACTTGTCGAAGGCCTCGCCAGCCGCGTCGTCGATGGTGGTGCCCACCACTTCCATATCAAGCGGGCTGCGCACAACCACCAGTTGCGAGTTTCCGCCCGACACCAGCAGGCAGATGAACGGGAACTCGGGTTGGTTGTTGTCGTCGGGCGACTGCTTCACAAACAGCGCCAGCACGTGGCCTTGAAGGTGGTTCACCTCGATGAGTGGCAGTTTTCGCGCAAGCGCAAAACCCTTTGCAAACGACGTGCCCACCAGCAGCGAGCCCAGCAGCCCAGGTCCGCGGGTGAAGGCCACGGCCGAAATCTCGTCGAGCCCGATGCCCGCGTTTTTGATTGACGCGTCGATGGTTGGGATGATGTTCTGCTGATGCGCGCGCGACGCCAGCTCGGGCACCACGCCGCCGTACTGCTCGTGCACTTTCTGACTCGAAATCACATTCGAGAGTATCACTCCGTCGCGGATAATGGCCGCCGAAGTGTCGTCGCACGATGATTCTATGCCTAAAATTGTAACGCTCATAAAAATATGGCTGCATTTTGTGCTCAAAAACGATATTTTTGGGCACTTTTAATTTAAGGTGCAAAGGTATTAAAAAAGCCGTTAAAATATTGTCTGTTTTTGTCCTGATTCTGGTCGGGATGGTGGTGTTTGTATGGTCGTCTCTGCGTTCGCCTCTTGTGCAGACGCAGATAGCCAACCGACTGACCTCGTGGCTGAGCAGCACGCTCGGCGCCGATGTGTCGGTGAAGAAGGCGCGCTACTACATCCGTCAGGGGCTTACACTGCAGGACGTGCTGGTTCGCTGCCCCAACGGCGACACACTGCTCTACGTGCCGCAACTGTCGGGTTATCTGCGCACGGTTAATGTTGACGGGCGCGAGATTGGCATTCAGCGTGCCTACGTGCGCGCCGCCCAAGCCAACATTGAGCGGACCGACAGCGTTTTCAACTTCAACTTTCTGCTTGAGGCCTTCAACAAGCCCGACACGGCAAAAAGTCCGTGGCGCATCGGTGTTGATGAGATTACTCTGGTTCAGACCAATGTGGCGTTCAACGATAATGGAAAACAGCACAATTTCAGCGACATAAGCATCGATATTGGCGACTTTGCCCTGCATGGCGACTCGCTGTCGGCGCGGCTCGAGACGTTCTGCGTCGGTTACAACAATGTGGCCGAGATTGACAATCTGGAGATGGATTTTGCTGTCAGTGACGGAGTTGTCGCGTTCGACAATATCAAACTCGATATGCGCCATTCAGGTCTGCGTGTGAGCAATGCCAGGCTGACAACGGCATCGTCTGGTGGTTCGGGGCTCGCCTATAGCGCCAATATTACCGATTTGCGCATTTGTCCGTCGGAGTTTGCCTTTCTGCTGCCCAAACTCGAGGGCAAGTATGACCATGTCAGTCTGAGCGGGCATTTCGATGGCAATATGCGGCAGGTGGAAGGGCGCGGCGTGAAGGCCGAATTCAGCGACAACACTTCGGCTGACATGGATTTTAAACTATTGGGAATCAACAACATTGATAGTCTGACGTACTCGTTTGTAATAAATGACTTGAACGCGACAAGCAACGACCTGCTTGTCATCGCCGGCCGCTATGCCGAAGCCGACACCAGCAGTATGGCGCGGGTTCTGAATGCGCTTGAGACCGTCAGGATGCACGGCGAGGCCGAGGGCACGTTGAGCAACGTCAAGGCCAATGTGGGCGTCAGAACGGGGTTGGGCGGAATCCGACTCGACTGCTCGGTGCAAAAAACCGCAAACCGGATGTTAGATGTGGCGGGAACGCTCAAATCAACACCTATCGGGCTTGAGCCACTCCTGGGCTCCGACCTTAACCTCCGGGTTGACATCAAGGTCGATGGGCGAGTGGGCGACATTGACCGAACCATTGTTAATCTTGTGGGCTCGGTCTCCGACATCAGCTATTCGGGGCACACCATCGACTCGGTGGCTGTCGACGGCCAGCTACGGTCGCGCATGTTCAACGGTCAGCTAAGCTCGTTCGACGAGAATCTGCGCTTCGATTTCGACGGCCTGGTCAACTACAGCGACAGCTCCAATTTCCGTTTTCAGACCTTTGTCTATTACGCTAACCTTGCGGCTCTTGGCATCGGCACCGATTCGGCGGCCAACCTTTCGTTCAACGTGAACGCCAATTTCACTGGTCCGAACATTGATATTGCCGAGGGGCGGATTGATGTCACCGACATATATTATTTCAGCGATTCGGGCTATTTCGCAACCGACACCATGACCATTCTGTCGCAGAACACAGCCGAAGGAAAGTCGGTCAGCCTGACATCGGAGTTTGTTGAGGCTGAGGCAGATGGCGATTTCAAACTGAGCGAATTGCCCAGCTCAATTGGCAAGTTTGTGCAGCAGTTTGCCAACAAAGAACCATCAGACGAGCTGACTGGAGGCAATAGCCTGAAATTCAATGTTATGGCTGCTTATCCCCATCCGCTGACGGAGCAGTTTGCGCCATGGATTACAATTTCGTCGGGCACCGAGGTCAGCGGAACCTATTCCGACAGCACCAATTTACTGAATCTGAAGTTGCTATCATCGAATATCTATACCAAAGAGGCTGAGATTGAAAACCTGAATGTGGAGCTGCACAACATTGATGACAGTCTGATTCTGACTCTGCACACCGACAATGCCTATCTGATTGGTTATGAGGCCATGGACAATTTGACTGTCGCCGCCACACTGCGCAACGGGCGGGCAGGCATCGGCATGGATTGGGACAATGCGCTACTCCGCGGGCGCAACAGCGGCAACATCAGAACCGAAATCTTTTTCGGGCAGGACAACGACAGCGGAACCACCATAAAAATCAAACCCTCGACGGTGACTATGCTCGACACGCTGATTACCATCGACCCGTGCGTGGTGACGGTTGGCGGCAACTCACTGAAGTTCGATAAGCTGAACATCAGCGGAGGCTCGAACCGTATCTATGCCGACGGCATACTCTCTGAGAATCCCGACGACAGCCTGACGATTGACATATCGAACCTGAATCTTGGTTTTGTGTCGGATATTTTCGGCCTGCGCACGCGATTCACAGGTTTTGCCTCCTGCCAGTCGAACCTGAAGGACCTGAAGGGCGAGCACCGCATCAACGGCAATCTGGAGGTGCGCGATTTCAGCATAAACAAGCAGCGGTTCGGAAATGTGGGAGCCCGTGCCATGTGGGACATGCAGCAGCGCCGGCTGCTTATCGACGGAGCGTTGTCGGACAAGGGCGGATTGTCGCATACGGCTTTCAACGGATATATCGACCCGGCCAACTTTTTCATGAACCTCGATGCCGAAGCGTCGCATCAGAGTGTCGATTTTCTGAAATTGTTCCTTTCGGGATTATTCAGCAACCTTGAAGGCACGTTCAGCGGCGGAATGCACCTCGAGGGCGAGCTCACCTCGCCGCGATGGTATGGCAAGCTCGGGCTTGAGGATGCTCGGCTGACTCTCAAATCGACCAAGGCCACCTATATTGTTAACGACACTCTGGAGTTCGACGGCAACCAGATTGTCTTCAATAATGTTCTGGGGCACGATGCCGAGGGCGGACTGGCCCAGCTCAACGGACGCATCTGGCACCGCAATTTCAAGGAGTTCAATCTCGATTTAAGAATCTTTGCCGAAAACATCATTGCACTCAACACCCGCGCCACCGACTCGCCGTTGTGGTACGGCAAGACCTACGCCAGCGGCATTGTCGACATCACAGGCTCCAACCGCCACATTGTCGATATTAACATCAGCGCCACCACCATGCCCAAGAGCATGTTCTACATCACAATGGAAGGGCGTAACGATTTGACGGAGAACGATTTTATCACTTTCGTTCCGAAAAACAGTGTCAAGAATATCAACGATGTGAAGAAGAAAAGCAGGAAGCAAACCGTCATTGAGGCGCCGCGCTCCATCACAAACCTGAACCTCGACCTCACCGTTACGCCCGACGCCGAGATACAGATTGTGTTCGACCCCACCATTGGCGATGCCTTGCGCTCCAACGGCTCGGCCGACCTCAACATCCGCCTTGAGGATGACAAATTCTCGATTTACGGAACCTACCTCATCAGCAAGGGAGATTTCACCTTCACGCTGCAGAATGTCATCAGCAAGCGGCTCGATTTGCAGTCGGGCAGCTACGTGACCTGGACCGGCGACCCGCTCGACGCCACCATCAACATTGATGCCGCCTACAAGCTGCGCAAGGTGCCTGTTTACTCGCTCACCCTCAACGAGGAAGACCGCGAGAAGCGCGTGCCTGTGAACTGCCATCTGCTGATGACCAACAAGCTGGTGTCGCCCACCATCGGTTTCTCAATCGATATGCCATCAACCACCACCAAGGTTGAGGAGATTGAGCAGCTCAACAGTCTGCCCGAAGACGACCTCAACCAGCAGGTGATTTATCTGCTGATGCTCAATAAGTTCTATCCGCTCACAAGCGTGTCCGACAATTCGACCGGCACAACGGCAGCCAGCGCTTTCGGCGGCACGGCCAGCGAGCTGCTGTCGAACCAGCTGAGCAAGTGGATAAGCCAGGTGAGCACCAGTTTCGACCTTGGCGTGGCCTACCGTCCCGAGACCGAAATCAGCTCGGAGGAGTATGAGCTGGCGCTCTCAACATCGCTCTGGGACGACCGCATAACGGTGAGCAGCAACTTCGACGTGAGCAACCAGAACAACAGCGAGTCGGAGGGGAACAACACACAATACACCACCGACTTCTCGGTTGAGCTGAAGCTGAACAAGAAAGGCAATGTGCGGCTGCGCGCCTTCCAGAAGGTGAACGAGGACCTCATCTACGACGATGTGCCGTACACCCGCGGACTGGGCATTTTCTACACCGAGGATTTCAACACCTTCGGCGAGTTGTGGCGGCGCTGGCGCCGTGGCAAGGTGGCTCGCAGGCCAAGCAGTGACGACAACATTCAATAGCTCGTTTTTTTCAGAAAAATTCGCATCTTTCTGAAAATCTTTTTATTTTTGACATGATTTTTGATTAACCATTATTCTTTTTGATGTTGTTATCTTTTATATGATGCAATTAAAATTTTGCAAAATTAAACGGCTTGTTTCGTAACCAAACGAATCAAAACGAATCAAAAAAAACTGGTTTAGTTTGGATAAGTTTGGTTAGAGAAAAATCTGTGTAAATCAGTGTTTTCTGTGTTATCTGTGCGAGGGGTTAATTGCACGCCCTGTCGGGCGGAAATTGAAAGAAAATTGATTCAAAAATTATATAAAATCTTAAAAATCAATTTTTAACAAATTTTCATTAAAATTTTGTTCAAATTTCTCGCGCAGCGACAACCCAAACCATTAACCGCTTGCGGGAAAAATCAGTTTGATTAAGAAAAAAACATTTCCGCGCCGGCGGTTTCTAATCAATTGTGTGATAACTTTAAAAAAAATGCCCTTAAAACAATAAATTGTTATATTCGCACGCTTTAAATTGAGGTGGGTTCGCTATGCGCCCGCAGCACTTATTTGAAACATTTAAAATTAGATAGATGAAAAACAAAATCAGTTCAGCACTGCTTGCGCTGACAGTTTTTGCAACATTTTGCAACTGCGAGTACCGCAACGATTTGGTTGGAAATTGGAGAGACCGTGGCGAAGTGAACGCCCGCGGCCGTGGTGGCGCAACCTGCTTTGTTATTGATAATAAGGCATATCTGGTTGGCGGCCGCGGATATTACAAAACTGAGACTTATTTTAAAGACACTTGGCAGTTCGACCCCGAGACAAAATCGTGGAAACAGTTTGATACCGTTCCCTGCGAAAAGGGCCGTTATTTCAGTGTCGGCTTTGCCATCGACGGCAAGGGTTACTATGGCACCGGAATCGGAAAATCGGCTGTCTATTTCAAAGATTTCTACGAGTTTGACCCAACTGTCGACAATGGCGAAGACAAATTGCCGGGCAAGTGGACCAAAACCGACTCCATACCGGGCGACCCAATCTACGGAATGGTTGGCTTCTCGATTGACGGAATAGGCTATGCCGGAGCAGGTTACACCAAAGAGACAGGCTATGCCAACACCTATTATTCATTCGACCCGAAAGCCGAGGATGGTAAAAAATGGCAGATTGTGGAGCACATCAACCCGTCGAAACGCTGCAATGGCAGTGTGTTCATCATCGATAACCGCGCATATATTGTCGGCGGCACCAACAACAGCCGCCTTGTTCGTGACTTCGAGCGTTTCGACCCGAGCGAGGAGAAAGGCGACCTCCGCTGGTACAAAATCAGCCAGGATTTTGAGGAGGACTACAACAGCACACGTGTTACAAAAGTTTACCGTCACAGTGCCGCCGCATTCACAATCAACGGTCGCGGTTACCTCTGCTGTGGCAGTTTGAGCTCGGTTGGCGGAAAGTCAGATGTTTGGGAGTACACACCATATATCGGTCCCGACCACATGGGCCGCTGGGATGAGATTTGCTCGTTTGAGGGCACAGCACGCTTCGCCTGCCAGGGATTCGCCATCGACGGCATCGGTTATGTGGCTTGCGGAATGTCGGGCACCAGCGAGAGCTCGTTCTTCGACGATGTTTGGGAGTTCCATCCCAACGAGGATTACGAGAAGCGCATCGACCGATAGTTTCCCGCAGCCGAAAGCACAAAAAGGGAAATCTATGGTTTCCCTTTTTACTTTTAATTGAAAAGCTTCCCCGAAAATGAGGAATACACTATACAAACTCACACTATTTGTTTTGCTGGCAGCACTGTTTGGCAGTTGCAAGGAAGATGTTTATTACGGCAACTGGCGCTCAATTTCGACTCTGACCGCCAAAGGCCGCGCCGATGCTTCTGCCTTTGTCATCGGCAATAAGGCATACATGGTGGGAGGTTACGGATTCTATTTTGTGCCCACTTATTTCAATGCCACTTGGGTTTTCGATACCGAAGACTTCTCGTGGAGCGAGTGCGACACACTGCCCGGGGCTCCGCGCCGTGCGGGAGTGGCTTTCACCATCGACGGAAAGGGCTACTATTGCGGCGGCATTGGTGATGACGGCGAGTATTTCTGCAATTTGTATGAGTTCGACCCCGAAAAACCCGCTGGCTCGCAATGGGCTGAAATGAAGGCAGATACGTTTCCCGATGGAGGATTCTATGATGCTGTCGGCTTTGTGATTGACGGCATTGGATATGTTGGCACGGGCGTCAGGTCGATGCTCGGAACATCGAGCAGTTACTACCGTTTCGACCCGAAAAAGCCCGAGGGCTCGCGCTGGAGTCGCATTGAGTCGGCCCAGGGTGCTTCAGGGCGGCAGGGCGCAAGTGCGTTTGTCATCGGCAGCAAGGCATATATTATTGGCGGGCGCAGCAACAACTACCGCGTTGCATCATTCGAGTGCTACGATGCCGCAACCGATGAGTTTACTGTCATCAGCGAAAACATGCTCGACGATTACAATATCGACAAACTCTATCGCTACAACGCCTCGGCGTTCAGCATTGGCAACGACGGCTATCTGACCTGCGGCGTGAAGTTCACCGGCGAAGTGCTGCGCGACACCTGGCGCTACACCCCCGACGGCGGCAAGGGCAAATGGCAGATGATTGGCGATTTTGAAGGCTCAAACCGCTATTCGGCCACTTGCTTTGTTGTCGACCGCTATGGTTTTCTGCTATGCGGGCAGAACGGCAACTTCTCGACGAGTTTCAAAGACGATGTCTGGATTTTCAGCCCCGATGAGGAATACAACCGTCGCACATCAAGATAAAAACATACGCAAATGTCAGCCAACACTTTCGATATTGTGGTTCTGATTCTGCTCGGCATCTCAGCCGTGACAGGATTTTTCAAAGGTTTGATAACCATGCTCACATCGCTTGTGGCCATTCTGCTTGGCGCGTGGCTCACTATGAAGTTTTCATACGTCACCGGCGGATTCCTGCAGTCGCATTTCAACCTCGACGGACAGTACGTCACTGTGGCGTCGTTTGTGGTCACATTTCTGATTGTTGTTGTGGGCGTTCACCTTTTGGGCCGTACCATTGGCAGCCTTGTAAAAGCTATTGCGCTCGGCTGGGCCGACAAGATTCTGGGCGTGGTGTTCAGCGTTTTGCGCAGCGCGTTCATAATCAGCGCCATTGTGTCGGCGCTTAACTCGTTTGGCCCGTCAGCGTCAATCTTCAGCGATGAGATGAAGCACGACAGTGTTCTGTTCGGCATAATTGCGCCCATTGCGCCGTTTGTGTTCGAGCAATTGAACTTCAGCCCCGGCGACCATATTCCGACCATTCCGTCGGGGATAGGCGATGTTTTGCCTGAGGATACTAAAATATTGTAAAAACAAGAATATAATTATTTAAGACGATGAATTTTATAGAAGAACTGACATGGAGAGGCATGATTCACCAGATGATGCCAGGAACTGAGGAACTGCTTGCAAAAGAACAAGTTACAGCATATTTGGGAATCGACCCGACGGCCGACTCTCTGCACATAGGCCACCTTTGCGGTGTGATGATGCTGCGCCACTTCCAACGCTGCGGTCACAAGCCGCTGGCCCTGATTGGCGGCGCAACCGGCATGATTGGCGACCCGTCGGGCAAAAGCCAGGAGCGCAACCTGCTCGACGAGGAGACTCTGCGACACAACGTGGCCTGCATCAAAAAGCAGCTGTCGAAATTCCTTGATTTTGACAGCGATGCGCCCAACCGCGCCGAGCTGGTGAACAACTACGACTGGATGAAGGATTTCACCTTCCTCGACTTTGCCCGCGAGGTTGGCAAGCACATCACCGTCAACTATATGATGGCCAAAGACTCGGTGCAGAAGCGCCTGAACGGCGAGGCTCGCGACGGTCTGTCGTTTACCGAGTTCACCTATCAGCTGCTTCAAGGTTACGATTTCCTCTATCTGAACGAGCACAAAAATTGCAAACTGCAGCTTGGCGGCGCCGACCAATGGGGCAACATCACCACTGGCTCGGAGCTCATCCGCCGCACCAACGGCAACGAGTGCTTCGCGCTCACCTGCCCGCTCGTGACCAAAGCGGATGGCGGCAAATTCGGCAAGACCGAGAGCGGCAACGTCTGGCTCGACCCTGTCCGCACATCGCCGTATCAGTTCTACCAGTTCTGGATTAACACTTCGGATGCCGATGCCGAGAAATACATAAAGATTTTCACCACTCTCTCGAAAGATGAAGTTGACGAACTGATTGCCGAGCAAGCCAAAGACCCGGGCCTTCGTCCGCTGCAAAAGCGTCTGGCTAAGGAAGTCACCATTATGGTTCACTCGGAGGAAGACTACAATATGGCCGTTGAGGCGTCGAACATCCTGTTTGGCAAATCAACCAAAGAGAGCCTGCTGAAACTCGACGAACGCACGTTCCTTGAAGTGTTTGTCGGCGTTAAGACATTCGAAATCAGCAAGTCGGAACTGGCTGCCGGAATAGGAATTCTTGACCTTCTGGCCGAAAAAGCGCAGGTTTTCCCGTCGAAGGGCGACCTGCGCCGCAACATTCAGGGCGGCGGCGTTTCCATCAACAAAGAGAAGGTTACGGCGCCCGATTTGGTTCTGACCGATGCAGCACTGCTGAACGGCAAGTATCTGCTTGTGCAGAAGGGCAAAAAGGACTACTCGCTGCTGATTGCGAAATAGCACTTTTTTGAATTGATTATTTAGCAAATCGCACATGTGGGCAACTGCGTGTGCGATTTTTTTTGCCAAGTGGCTGCAATTTGCTAACTTGCACCCAACGGAGAACCACGATAAAATGCTGCGTAAACTTCTGAAACATATCATTTTGCTTGTCAACATTGTGTTTGTGGCACTGTTGTTTGTTTCTGGTATTGCCCGCTGGCTCAATCCTGCGGAGCACACCGCCATTGCGCTCGTCGGGTTGTTTTTTCCGGTGTTCATGCTCGTCAACATTGCTTTCGCGATATGGTGGGCGGTCTGCCGCAAATGGCTTTTCCTGCTGCCTCTGGCTGCGGTGGCCTTGTTTTCGCACCGCTATTTCGATTTCTCTTCGGGAAGCGGCGGCACTGCGCCAAACGGACGGCAAATCAGGATTCTGTCGTACAACGCCCACAATTTCGGCCTTCATGCGCGTCCCAACCACGTGAAGATGATGAAAGAGATGACCGAATTCATCGGCTGCGAGAATCTCGATATTGCCTGTTTTCAGGAGTACAGCAATGGCGATAAAGACTTGCCGGTTCACCAGCAACTGAAGAACTCGTTCAAATACAACCATTTGCAAATCCGTAAAAGTCCGTATGCCTACGGTGACCTTCGCGATGGGCTGGCCACCTACAGCAACTATCCGATTGTGGGGCGCAACAGTGTGCCGTCTGATGGCGAGACTGATAACATCGTAATCTACACTGATATAGCCGTTGGTACCGACACTCTGCGAGTGTTCAACTGCCACCTGCAGTCGTACAAGTTCTCGGTATCGGAATATGATTTTATTGCAAAGGTAAACTCTTTGAATTCGGATGTTTACGACAAATCAAAGCAAAGCGAGAACCGCGAAGGTCTGCTTAGCGTCTATCGCCGGATGCGGAAGGCGTACGAGTGGCGCGTGAAGCAGGCAGCCACGCTTAAACGGCTTATCGGTGAGTCGCCATACCCGGTTGTGGTATGCGGCGATTTCAACGACACCCAGTCATCGTATGTCTATCGCCTTGTGAGCCGCGGTCTGCACGATTCGCAGCGGGTGATGACGACTGGCTGGCGGAACACCTACCGTCGTTTCTTTCCCGGCATCCGCATCGATTACATTCTCTACAATGGCCCGATGAAATGCGTCAGTTGCCGTGTGCCGCAGGTCGATTATTCCGACCATCGGCCGGTGGTGGGCGAGTATCAGATTGAGTGAGCCGCACGCCTCATTTGTCACCTTTACCGGCACTCTCATAAAACATTCGCCGCTTTAGTTGCATTGCCAAGTCGATTTTTAGTATCTTTGCAACCGATTGCAAAATTTTAAAATTTAGGTTATGAAAAAGTTTATGCTATTAACATTGTCGGTTGCTCTCTGCTTTACAGCTTGCAAAAAGGACGATGAGAATCCTCTGCCCGACAATCCGGAGACAAACCCTGTGGATACCACACAGACAACCCCGGCTGACACTACCAAAACCGATACAACACAGGTGGTTGTAGATTTGACGAATCCAAACAACTACCGGTTTTGAAAACATACGTTGACCGCGCCAAACATCCGGGCTTCAAGTTCAGCGGAGCTCTTGATGTGACTGAATTTAACAGAAATACAAATGGCGTGCGCGACACCGTTACCGCCCATTTTGATGAGATTGTGGCGGGAAATGCAATGAAATACGGCTCGGTTGTCAACGGCAGTGGTAAAATGGATTTCGGCCGCGTGAAAACATTTGTGAACGATGCCAAAAAGGCCGGACTCACAATCTACGGTCACACGCTGGCCTGGCACTCGCAGCAGCAGCCTAGCTATCTGCTTGGATTGATGGTTAAAACTGAATATGAAAAGATTGACTCTGTAAATAATTATTTGGAATATAAGATTGGTGCGGCGGGAGAGAATTCGTGGGACCATCAGGCCAGGTATAATTTGACTACAACAATGACTAAAGGAAAAAACTACACTGTAAAGGTTAGAGTACGTGCTACAGAAGAAGGAGAATGCTCGTTGTGGCCTGTTGACACAAAAAGTAATAATAAAAACCAATGGGGAGACAGTGATGATGTACAATATCTTAACGCTGTTGGTGTTTCAACCGATTGGAAAGAAGTTTCTTGGGTGTTCAGCGCAAATTTTCCAATAGACCGACTTCAATTCGTGTTTGGTAAGATGGGTGGAAGAATCGATTTTGACGATTTGACTGTAACAGAATCAGGTTCAACAAAAACATTTAACAATAATGGAAACTTTATTACCACAAATATTGATGGTTGGACGCATACAGGTTGTTCTTCATTTGGTATTATTACTGATAATCAAATAACAATTGCAAAACAAACACCGCTCACTGCCGAGCAAAAGCGCGACACCCTTGCATGGGCCATGGACCAATGGATTGCTGGCATGATGGAGGCCACAAATGGCTATGTTACAGCTTGGGATGTTGTGAACGAGGCTCTCTTTGGCGACGATAAGGATAAAGATGGTCTGTACGACCTTCAGAACTACGAGAACAACAACATTTCCGACCCATCAAACGTGTCGTCGGGTACGTTCTACTGGCAGGCCTTTATGGGCGACCTCGAATACGTGCGTACCGCCGTGGCAAGCGCTCGCAAGCATTTCAAGGGCAATCCTGAAGAACTGAAACTCTTTGTCAACGACTACAACCTTGAATCGGACTGGGACGACAATAAAAAGGTTAAAAGCCTTGTTGGATGGATTAATAAGTGGGAGGCCGACGGTGTGACAAAAATCGATGGCATCGGAACACAGATGCACA
The DNA here is from genome assembly GCA_017474765.1 of Salinivirgaceae bacterium. Lineage (GTDB taxonomy): Bacteria > Bacteroidota > Bacteroidia > Bacteroidales > SZUA-534 > RUG13583. The sequence continues at coordinate 81,612 of JAFVGW010000025.1, forward strand.
TCAGCTGCTTTGAAAATGCCAGCATTCAGAAAAACATTGAAAACCATATTGTTAAGATGTTTGAGGTTATGGCTGCAAGTGGCAAGCTCTGCCGCATTTCGGAACTCGATATGGGCTATGTGCGCGGCAGCAACCGGTGGGGTGGCAGTGTGAAAACATCGCAGCTGACCGAAGCCGAACACAAGAAAATGGCTGATTTCTATGAGTTTATCGTCAAGAAATACTTTGAGATAATCCCTGTTGAGCAGCAATACGGCATCTGCCAGTGGTGCCTCACCGACGCCCCGAGCAATTCGGGCTGGCGCGGTGGCGAGCCTGTCGGCATCTGGACCGAGAAGTTCAAAGCCCGCAAGGCTGCTTATATAGGCTTTGCCAACGGTCTGAGCAATTAGTCGGAAGGAATGAAATTGAGGGGGATGGTAGAGCAATTGAGCTTTCCATCCCCTATTTTTTTATCTTTGCCCGAAACAAAACACACTGATATGAAATTAGCAATCCCCACTTGCGATGGCCGCGTTGACGACCATTTCGGACACTGCAAGGAATATACCGTCTATACAGTTGAAAACAAGCAAATTACTGGCGTCGAGACCGTTCCGTCGCCCGAAGGCTGCGGTTGCAAGAGCAACATTGCCTTTGTGCTGCGGCAGATGGGCGTGAACGTGATGCTCGCAGGCAATATGGGCGACGGCGCGCTCAACGTGCTCAACGCGCAGAACATTATGGTGATTCGCGGCTGCTCGGGCAACGTGAAGGAAGTTGCCGAAGCCTACCTGAACGGCACCCTGACCGATTCGGGCATTGGCTGCCAGCATCACGAGTGCCATTGAACTGAGGCCGGAATAAGCATAAAAACTGAAACAAATCAATTATGAAAAACAAATTCTTAATAGTGCTTTTTACCGCAATTCTCACAATACCAGCCGTTGCCCAATCCACCGGATCTTCGGAATTTGTACAGAAACGCAATGATTTCGAGGCTATGCTGAATTCGGGAACAAAAGATTGGTACAATAATCCGAATGCGAAAGAATGGTTCAAAAACTGTCATACAAATATTTTCTCGATACTCAACGCTATTGAGATTATGCCCGAATGGCGATTGGCTATCGACTTGCCTGACACGGAGGGATTGGGTGATGAATCGCATATTTATGTGGAGAATGTCAATTCTGGAAAGAAATTCTATGGCTACTTGAATTATATAAAACTGAAAAGCATTTCGGCAGAGAGTTGCTGGCAATGGTTTTTGCTATACAACATCAGAAATATGTTGCCTACATGGTGGCATGGTGGCTACTCGTCGTCGGACTTAATACTGACAGAAGAAGACCACCAACAAATACTGAAATATATTGAAATAATTCCCGACAGTCTAATCGATAGTGAAGAAGAACTTACAATTGGAGGATTGTCGGAAACAAATTACCGTATACTAAAAGATTATAAAATTAAACCTGTACGGGTTGATGTAAACGAATTGAAAAGAACGGCGGAAATCACTCTTTGCACTTGGAACGATTGGGTAGGCCTGACAGAAAAAAATTTCAGCATAATAATTAAAGATGACAATACAGCAAATGTGGAGAACATTGATTATAAAACAATTATTGAATATGATTGTGGAGTAACGTATTAAACAGCCGGTTCAATTTCGAATAAATCAATAATCCCTTGCAATCCCCCGACGAACATATCGCCCGCCTGAAAGAACTGGTTGCCGTGCTGCCCGAGAGCCCCGGCGTCTATCAGTATCTGGATAAGAACGGAACCATCATCTACGTTGGCAAGGCCAAGCGGCTGAAGCGGCGCGTGTCGTCGTACTTCAACAAGTATCAGGACCGTGCCAAGGTGCGGATTCTGGTGCGTAACATTGCCGACATCAAGCATATTGTGGTCGATACCGAGCAGGACGCGCTTCTGCTTGAAAACAACCTGATTAAGAAATATCAGCCGCGCTACAACTCGCTGCTGAAAGACGACAAGACCTATCCGTGGATTTGCGTCAAGAACGAGCCATTTCCGCGCATCTTCTCAACGCGCAACTTCATCCGCGACGGCTCGTCGTACTTCGGGCCGTACACGTCGGGCTTTGCGCTGAAAACGCTGCTGGAACTCATAAGGCGGCTCTATCCCATCCGCACCTGCGCGCTCAATTTAAGCCGCGACGCCATTGCCAAAGGCCGCTACAAAATCTGCCTTGAGCACCACATCGGCAACTGCCTGGGCCCCTGCGAGGGACTGCAGTCGGAGGAGGATTACGCCGAGGCCATCAGCAACATAAAAGAGATTCTGAAGGGCAACTCGAACGAAGTCATCGAGCTGCTGAAGTCGAAAATGAACGCTTTAAGCAAGGAGTACAAATTTGAAGAGGCACAGAAGGTTAAGAACAAAATCGACAAACTGTCGGAGTTCCAGAGCAAATCGACGGTTGTCAGTCCAACAATACACAATGTCGATGTCTTTGCAATATATGACGATGACGACTGCGCCTACATCAGTTTTATGAAGGTGGTGAACGGCGCCATTGTGCAGGTGCACACCTTCGAAATGAGGAAACGGATTGAGGAGGAACTCGACTCGCTGCTGCTATCGGTCATTGAGGAGGCGCGGCAACGGCGGCTGAGCACCTCGGCAGAGATTATTGTGCCGTTCGAAATCGACTTCAGCCTCGACAACATAAACTTTGTTGTTCCGCAGCGCGGCGACAAGAAAAAACTGCTTGAACTGTGCGAGAAAAACGCGCACATGTACGCCGTTGAGAAACTCAAGCGCAGCGCCCTTCACAACCGTAACAATCCTATCGACCTGCTGGTGTCGGTTCAGAAAAAACTGCATCTGCCCAGCATTCCGCGCTACATAGAGATTTTCGACAACTCAAACATTCAGGGCGCGTTTCCGGTTGCCGCCTGCGTTGTTTATAAAGACGGAAAGCCGTCGAAAAAAGACTACCGGCTGTTCAACATAAAAACTGTTGAGGGTCCCGACGATTACGCCTCAATGTTTGAAGTGGTAAACCGCCGCTACTCCCGTCTTATGGCCGAGGCGCAACCCCTGCCCGACCTGATTGTCGCCGACGGTGGTGTGGGGCAAATGGAGTCAATCCGTCAGGCTACGGAAGACGCTCTCGGGTTGAATATTCCCATACTGGGGCTTGCCAAAAACGACAAGCACTCAACCAACGAACTTCTAATCGGATTTCCGCCGAAACACATTGAGATACGCCGTACCGACGACATTTTCCGATTCTTTGCAGGAATGCAGGAGGAGGTTCACCGCGCGGCCATCACCTTCCACCGCAACAAACGCTCAAAAGCATTCCTTGTGTCAGAACTCGACGGCATTAAAGGTATCGGCGACAAGACCAAGGAAGCGCTCTTCAACGAGCTGAAAACCGTTGACGCAATGCGCGCCGCATCGCTCGAAACGCTCGAAAAGATTATCGGCCATGCCAAGGCGGTGATTGTGAGGGAGTATTTCGATGGCATTAGGCACTAGGCACTAGGTTTTAGGTGTTGGGTATTGGGTGTTGGTGGCAAGACATCCGAATTCGCCCACAAAATCAATTTTGCAATTATTCATAAATGATTATCTTTGCAATGATTGTTCGGCGTTGTGCCCAAGGCATCAACTTCAGCGCCATTCCAAAATTAACCGTACTTATGAAGTTGGAGTACAATTAACCAATAAAGAAATGAAAGTTAAAGTACTAATCTTAAGCCTTTTGATGCTTGGCGCGGGAAGCGTTTCGGCTCAACTTCTGACAGGCGATTCGTTTGCCAAATACGACCTCGACAAATACGATGGCAAGACCGACCACAAGCATCAGTATGTTCAGGCTGCCGAAGGTTTGAAGAGCCGTTTCGAACTCGACAAGAACGACCAGCTGACTTACAGCAAGGTCATCGACTGCCCGAATATGAACAAAGATAAAATCTATGATTGTGTAAATGCTTGGTTCACAAAAGCTTTTGCCGACAAAACTGCATCGGTTCAGACAAACAGCAAGGAGACTGGCGCCTTGATTGTCAACGTTAATGTTAAAAATGTTGTCACCTTCCCGCATCAGGTTGTCAGCGTGAACATGATTGTGAAGGTCAACATCAAAGACGGCAAAGTGCGTTTGACAAGCACCATCAAGGATTATGTGATTAACTCGGGAACTTCCTGGACATCAAAGAAATGCTATCCGTTCTATGATGAGCAGGATGAGTTGCGCAAGAAAATTGGCTCGAGCGCTTACGCCGCAAGTTGCGTGTTTACCGAAATTGTTGAAACTCAACTCACTGAGGCTGTTAAGCCAAAAGTTGAGGCCAACACTTCGGACGACGATTGGTAATGTTATTGTTTGTTAGTTAGTAAATGGGAAAGGCTGCTCCGCTTGGGGTGGCCTTTCTTTGTTCCAGTTCTATTGCAACTCCTGAAAACGCCTTATCAACACCTCCTCCGAATCTTGCTGTAGAGACATGCAAGTAAAAAATCAACGTCAAAAAAGGTGGATTTTAGAGCATAAAAACACCGTTTTCCCAACAAAAACGAATCAATTTGGGGGTAGGGTAAAATGTTAAATGCTTGATTTTATGCAAAATCACATTTTAGAGGTGATTCGCCCCATTTGCAAATGCTTTTTTCCATTTGCAAATTTGTGAACCCGAAAGGGAGTATTGCTGACAACTTTTTTATGAAAATGAAACTAAATCTAAAACAAACAGCAAGCCTGCATCTGTTTGCCACAGCAGTCATCGCTTGCCTTTTTGTTGCAGGTTGTGCCGAAGAGGAAATCAGCCTTGAATTGGAAAATGCCGAAATGACCGACGAGCAGATTGCCGCCGCCGTGGCGCAATTTGCACCCCAACTGGTGGTGCTCACCGGCGGCGAACCGGGACTGCAAGTGTCGGAACGGCTGGTTGATTTGCTGCACACCGAAGGTCGCAAGGTCGCCATCGAAACCAACGGCACCTGTCCGTTGCCCACCGGAATCGACTGGGTGACGGTTTCGCCAAAAGAGGGCAGCACCCCCGTGCTCACCGCAGCCAACGAGGTGAAAGTGGTTTTTCAGGCTGGCACCGACGTTGAGAAATGGCACAACCAAATATCGGCCGGCCACTATTTTCTGCAACCCTGCTCGTGCAAGAATACAAGCGAAACGGTCGCCTACATTATGGCTCATCCGCACTGGCGGTTATCGTTGCAGACACATAAATATTTGGGAATCAGGTAGAGATGTCTGCAATCAGAAATGTTTTTAGTAAGAGAGCTATGCGGCTATGCGTTTCTTAGCAATGCGGTAACGCTTGTTGTGGAAACTTTGTTTTTCCAGGCCAAACATCTGGCAAACCTCAAAGTCGCTTTTTCCCAAAAAGTCACTGACTAACAGGAACAACTTTTGCTGGTTGTTCAGACCAGTATAATCCGAATCGAGAGACAAAATAAATTCGGGGCCTATTGTTGAAACGAAATCGAACAGACAAAGCAAATCATAATCACCCCAGTTGATAGGCGACTCGCCGCGGACAAGCTGGTCGTAGAGGTCGTGGCCGTGCTGAAGGTTGTTTTGGATTTTTGCTTTCAGTTTGTTGTTTTTATCTTTCAGCACCGACACCTCGGCTGTTTTGCTCTTTTGCAATTCCGCAATGCGCCTTTCATATAGCACCACGGAATTTTTGGTTTTCTGATAATCGAGTTCCGCATTAACCCGTCTGTTCTCTATGCTGCGCACACGGATGCGGTGCATAAACACCAGCACCACAATCAGCAGAAGCACAAGCAACGTTCGGTTGCGTACTTTCTGATGGTATAAGTCAATGTCATATTTGCTTTCCAATTCAAGAACCTTGTTCTGCAATTTTGACTCATAAAATTCTGTCAGGGCTTTTTCTTTGTCTTTCAGAGTGTTGACACATTCCGAAAGATTACCATTCTCATACTCCATAGCTGCTTTTGCTTCGAAAATCTCAGCTTCCAACTCCGGCCAAGCATTATCAATGGCCTTGCTCCACATATCCTTTGCTGCCTGCAGGTCACCACTCGCATTATATATTTTGGCAAGAGCCGTATATGTTTGTGGATGAGGTTCGCAATCAAGTGATTTTTTTAGATAAATCTTGGCCAATGAATCATCTACACCGATAAGCAACGACCCAAGGCTGTTGAAAACGTAAGATTTATAATGCGGCAACAATTCCTGCACATACTGCTCACTTTGACGGGCACAACATAACGCGCTATCTAAACTCCCTAAGGCTTCATACGTTATTGAAGAATTAATACAGGCATACACCGTCAACCATTTGTTTCCCGATTTCTTTGCCGCAGCAACTTCTTTTTTAGCATACTCCAATGCCTTTTCAAACTCCATTGAACCACCATTAAATTGTGTCAGAGCCGAATATATCTTAGCCATAAGAGCATAATTTCCAATATTTTCGGCATTTGTTTCGGATTGTTTTAAGTCACGAAGAACTTCGTTACTATGGGTATGCCAATTAACAAGGCCACGATAGTAATAAGATAAAGCCAATTTTTCCTTGTCACCATTCTTGCTATAGAAATCTATGCAAATATTTATCAAAGAATCAGTTTGTTCGTGGTTTCCCATACGATATTGTAATCCCGTTTTCAATAGATTGTAATAGTTTACCTTTTCGGGTGTATCGAGTTCATCACCTCCTATACTATTCAGCAGCGAATCCGCCACCAAATCTGATTCCTCATAAAGCAAAGCGTCAATCTGTTTTAACTTATTATATGTGTCATCGGTTTTGCCGCACGACACCACAAATAATAAAATGGTTAAATATTTAAGAAATTTCATTGCAACATTTTTTACACCTTGAATTAAGTGAAAAAGATTAATCGTTTATCCTCAAAAACACGAAAAAATGATTTTTGAACATTTTTCAAAAAAACACTCTTCCTAAAACAATATTGCCAAATCGCTGATTTAAAGCACAATGCAGCAGAAACAGAAACACCAAATGAATAAAAGCACCATTAATCACCGTAATTTGTTGATTACAAATAAATTAAACAAGTAATAATCATTAAAGGAATGGGCTGTGCAGCTGAAAAAAACGCCAATCAATTAAACAAATACTACTCAATTCGGGGGTGAAGCAAAAAGTCAAATAGCTTATATCCAACACTTTAACACTTCACGACTGAGTAGTGGCATTTGTTTTTTTGTTTTTGTGCTATCAACTTTACCAAAGCAAAAAATTAAAAATCGGAAAAACTATGAACACAAAATTTTTAGCTACAGTTTCTATGCTTGTTTTAACAAGTACGTATGCATTTTCACTAAACGATATTAGTATGGATGGTGGTAATCCATTCGAAAAGTATTCGAATCCACGAGGTGTTTGTATTAAATGCCCTAAGACAATACCTCCGGCAGCCTTATACAATTCTGCCTCAACCTCGTTGACAGTTAAGTTCCCTGCAACAGGCGGCGGAAAAGTTGAAATCTATCGTAATGGAGCTAAAGTGGTAAGCGCAAATGCAGCGGCAGGCGCAACGCTTTGCTATACACTGCGCAACTATGGCCGCGGCAACTACACCGTTATAGTAAGTGGCAGGAATACTGTTGTTTACTGTAGAAGTATGAATGTGAAATGATAAATCAGAAAGGAGGAAAACTAAAGAAAATAGGATATATATTTGCTATGCTTATCAAGGATAACAACAGCAAGGTTGTTTCTGTGCGGTTTCAGCCTTAACGCCAAACCTCACAAATAAAAAACTCACCCCAAAGGATGTGTTAGAAAAGCCTTCAAGGTGAGACAATAAAATTGTTTTAAATATAAATTTATACAAAAATGAAAACAAAAAGTTACGTTAAAACAGGATTGTTTGCTGTGGCAGCAATAGCTTCAGCAACAATATATTATTCTTGCTCTAAAGAAGATGCACAACAACCACAAACCTCAGAGTTCTCAAAAACTATTGAAGTATTTGATGACTGCGGACTTAATTCTGTTGTACTGAAATTGACATCTGACGACCAATCTGTTGTTGATATGTATAGTGCCGACAACTTCCAACTCATTATCAACCCCGTGCCATACGACGAGCCTGAAACGGATGCCGAAGTGGATGATGAGGAAGATGACGATGAGATTTACTCTGATGACGATGCTGTTAGTGTTAGCATTGGTGTAATTGAAGAACGATTTGTTGAAGATGTCCAAGGTTATGAGTTGGAAAGGTATCAACCAGAAGGATTCAAAAATATGAGAGCAAAGTGGTCCAGTGAGTGTTTTCATAGTAGGAATCACTGCATTAAAGTTACAAGACAAAGCATTAATAGAAGAGTTTATCTAACAACCAAATATGGATTTTATGGTTATGGTGAATCCGATGATGCTATAATAAGTACGTGGAAAGACGGAAATGTAATAGATGCTTTAATAAAGAATAATAAAAGCATAACTGACACTATTTGCGATTGCTATTTCGTGGCGGGTGTTGTACGTTGTAAAAAACACGAAAGGGGAAAATATTCCGTCTATTTTTCTAATGCTGGGTCAAACTGCAAAACCAGAATGTACGAAAGATAAAATTGATTAAGATTATGGCGGGTGCGGCTGTATGAGTCGTACCTGTTTATTAACTAAATATATGAAATATAAAAAGTTAATATTTTCCTTTTGTTTGCTTCTCACCGCTTGCACTGAAGAAGAGGTTATTCTTGACTTGCAAAACACCGAAATGCCATATCAGATTGTTGTTAGCGGCGGTGTTTACTCAATTTATGGCAACCAATTCTTAAAACTTACGCAGCCTTCAAAATCGCGCACTAACAAGTCTTTTCCAGTGACAGGTGCCAACATTGAAGTTTCAGACGGAATTAACACATACAAGTTCCGCGAAACCGAGAATGAAGGCGAGTACGAATCAATTGAAGAATTTGCTGGTGAAGTTGGAAAAACTTACTTTTTGAAAATTGATTGCAACGGACGCACTTATTATGCTTCTGACAGTATGACAATGACCGATGAAATCAAAATTGAAGATTTTCCCGCTGCCGATATGTATTATTATGCAAGTACACACAGAGCGTGGAATAACCCTGATAGCATTATAACAGAGGGAAGAGTGATGTTTTATATTGATTACCATAATTTCGGTTACGATAATGCCGCTATGTGGCTCTTATGGAGCAAAGCCCACCCTTCTACATCTTTGGCTCCATCTTTGCGGAGAATTGCTCTTGAATCAAAATACTACTATTCGCATAAAGGTTCACCGCCACAAGGCATATATCCGACAACAGCAACAAGCACTGGAGCACGCTGCGAATCAGGCGACACTATTGAATTGATAAAAGTATCGTTGTCAGATAGTTATTATGATTATCAGATTTCAAAGTTCAACCTCACAGAATGGTCTGGCGGAATGTTCTCAACTATTCCTGGCAATGTTAAAACCAATTTGAGCAAAGGCGCCACAGGTTATTTTTGCGCTTGCGATGTGAAAACAAGATTCTACACATTCAATGAATTGTTTGAATATGTGAAAAACAACGAAAGCAACGATGAAGAAGACAATAACTAACAAATTGATATTAAAATCTTTAAAAATGTCTGGAACCAGAAAGGCGCTATTCATTCTTTGCCTTTTTGTTGCAGGCTGCGCCGAAGAGGAAATCAGCCTTGAATTGGAAAATGCCGAAATGCCGTATCAGATTGTTGTCAGCGGTGGTGTTTACTCTGTTTATGGCAATCAGTTTGTTAAACTGTCAAAACCTGTAACATCGACTGATAAAAGGAAATATCCTCGTGCAAAAAATGCAAAAATTGAAGTTACCGACGGGCAAAACACCTACCAATACTACGAAACCGATGAACCTGGTGAGTACAAATCAATTGACAAGTTTGCGGGCGAAGTTGGCAACGTTTACACGCTGAAAATCGAATACGAAGGCATAACCTATTTTGCTTCCGACAGTATGGTCGCGGCAAAAGAAATAGAATTGGATAAAATACCTATAACCTATTCAGATTGTCAAACTCTCTACAATTGGTATAGGCATCCCGATGAGAAATTATCAGTTTTGAGTTTGGGCATAGACCAGCAAGTTTTTGGCTGCGACGAAAACGCAATTTGGATTGACTCTGAAAGAAGAGCATCAAATTTACCTGTAAAGATAACCCCCAAATATTTGGTTTTCTGTGAAAAGGCTTTCGCTCACCAGAGCACGCCACCTCAAGGTTTGTATCCTATGATATTTAATAGCGATGTTCTCTACCAATGCAGCAAAATCGACACTACCGAGTTTGTAAAACTTTCAGTATCTGGTAAATACTACAACTATCTTGTGTCGAGATTCAATCTTGTTGAATGGTCGGGCGGAATGTTTTCAACAATTCCAGGCAACACCAAAACCAATTTAAGTAAAGGTGCCACAGGCTTCTTCTGCGCTTGCGATGTAAAACAAACAAGTTTCACGTTTGATGAATTAATGGAACACTTCGGGTATGACGAAGAAGGTGATTTCGAAGAATATTATTAACAATTTAATAATGAACAGATTAAAATCCATAGCATTTATCAGCACGTTGCTAATTGCAGGCTGCGCCGAAGAGGAAGTAACTCTTGATTTGAAAAACTCGGGCAATCCGTATCAAATTGCCGTAGAGGGCGGTGTTTTCTCATTTGGCGGCCACCAGTTTTTGAAACTTACCCAGCCGTTTGAGCAAAATGAAAAGGCAAAACCTGCAAGCGGGGCAAAAGTTGAGGTGAGCGACGGGCAAAACACCTACCAATATCGTGAAACCGAAAAAGATGGCGAGTACCAATCGGTTGAAGAATTTGCTGGCGAGGTTGGCAAGGTTTACACTTTGAAAATAGAATACAATGGCAAAACCTATTTCGCTTCCGACAGTATGGTTGCGGCCACTGAAATCGAATTGGAACAGATTCCTGCTGGCGAGCAAACAAAATATATGAAAATTGAGCATTGGCGGGATGATGGTTCTATCGCATTTAATAATCATATCGAAATAGAACTGTCTAAACATAAATTCGGTTGTGCCGAAACCGCAAGATGGACTTTTAAAGATATAGATTCTTCATATTATGTAAAGACACCTAAAGACCTTGTTTTTCTTGACCCCGCCTATTCTCACCAAAGTTCAATACCACAAGGTGTTTTCCCAATGGCGACAGAAGGTACTTATGCGGCTTATAACGATTATGAGGATGAAGGTTATGAATATGACGAGATGCCTATCCAATGTGTAAAAATATCGATTTCTGGCAGATACTACGATTATCTTATTTCGGTATTCAACATTGTCGATTGGTCGGGCGGAATGTTCTCAACCATTCCTGGCAACTCCAAAACCAATTTGAGCAAGGGAGGAACAGGCTTTTTCTACGCCAGTGATGTCAAAATCAGATATTTGGGATTAGACGAACTGCTTGAATTGGTGGAAATGTTTGGCGATAAGGAATTAAGCGATGAATATGAAAAATAAAACAATCAATAATGAATTAAACAATGAAAACTAATTTTTATAACACACGCCGTTTAACGATAGAGGTCCTTATGGCTTCAGCACTACTTGTTTCGTGCGAGAAAGTTGATACCGACCCTATAATTGTTTTCAGAGATGCCAACAGCAAAATAATAACTGGCGACACCCTCTATGTACCAATAAACAGCACCACGCAAACCCTTGTTGAGGTTGAATATCCCGATAGTGCGCCAGAATATCTGAGACAGATTGATAATGGGAAAATTGAAACTTTGGAAAAAAGGAGCGATTATAAATTGAAATCAAATGGTGTCAGGACAAACGGCAACGATTTCGAAAAAATAATCATAACCACTCAATTTGCCGATTCATTGGTACACGTTGGCTCGATTGTCAAAATAAGTGCACGATTAACCGATATGGCAGAATCGGTGTATTACAAAGTTTGTCAATAAGATGCTTTTGAAACGCAAAATAAGAGTTGCATTTTCCGCCATTCTGTTTTGCAATATGGCTAATGCCCAAACCAACCTTGAGGCAGTTGACTATTACGAAGCCTTAAAAGTTATAGAATCAATTGATTACCAGATTTTAGACACACCTATTGTGGCAATCATCGATAATGGTGTAAATATTATGCACGAGGATTTAAGAGGCAATATCTGGCGCAACCATTCGGAATTTCCTGCCAATGGTATTGACGATGACGGCAACGGCTTTGTTGACGACCTTCACGGCTGGAATTTCAGTAACAACAGCAGCGATGTTACAGCCGATGGCAGCGGAAACTGGCACGGTACGCCTGTCAATGGGATAATTGGCGCTTCGTGCGGCAACAGCGTTGGCGCTTGCAGCGTTTGCCCTGCAGTGAGGTTGATGAATATTGTGAAAGGCGATAGCGTTGACTCTTACATTGAATCGCTGAAATATGTTTATACGATGCGCGATTTGTATAACCAGACCGACGGCGAACAGGGCGCGTTTGTTGTTGCGGTGAACTGCTCGTGGGGATTGGATTCGCTTTGGGCGGCAGATTATCCCGAATGGTGCGGAATGTACGATTTACTGGGCAGCGCGGGTGTGCTGTGCGTCAATTCGGTGCCCAACGACGATATTGATGTTGATGCATTTGGCGATATGCCCACTACCTGCCAGAGCGATTATCTGATAACCGTCACCAACTCGAACAAAAAAGGCAGGAAAATAAAAGATGCCGCATACGGAGTCGTGTCGGTTGATTTAGCCGCGCCAGGCGACAACACATTCACAACCTTAAACAACGGCCATTATGGCCACTTTGGCGGAACGTCAGCCGCCGCTCCCTACGTGAGCGGAACGGTGGCTCTGCTCTATCTTCTGCCGTCCGACGATTTTCAGCAAAGCGTCAGAGCAAACCCTGCCGAAACGGCTTTGGCTGTGAAGTCTGCAATTTTAGGCAGTGTGGATAAAAATGAATCGCTCAACGGCATAACCGTTTCGGGCGGACAACTCAATATTTTTGAAAGCGTTAAATTGCTGTGCGACAACTATGAATCGCAATATATCTATGAGAAAAAATTGTTTGAGCCGCTGAAAATAGTTTCAGTAAGTCCCAACCCTGCAAAAAGTCACATTTCAATACAGTTGGAATGTGATGAAGACGCGGAAATGATGCTGAATATTACCGATTTATGGGGACGGGTTTTTCACGAAGAAAACATTTCAGTCAGTCAGGGAATCAACTCTATGCCGATAGAATTGAATCATTTGATTGACGGACTTTATATTATCAATATTCACTCACGATTTTCAACACAACGCACAAAACTCATAATCAACTCATAAACTATGAAACTAACAAATATCTTTTCTGGTTTTATTTTTTCAGTCATTACTTCGTTTACAGCCGCCACCGCCTTCGGTCAGCAATACACGGTGAGCGGCTATGTGAAGGACCGTGCCACGGGCGAGGTGCTTGTGGGCGCAACCGTTTACGACGCCTCACTGCAGAAGGGCACTGCAACCAACGGCTACGGCTTCTACTCACTCTCGCTGCCCGCTGGTAGCCACACGCTGAATTGCTCGTTTGTGGGCTATCAGGCCGATGAGTTCAGCGTCAGCCTCAACGGCAATGTGAGCCGCAATTTCGATTTGGCCGAGGAGTCGGTGAGCCTTGATGCCGTGACGGTTTCAGCCGATGGCCGCGATATGGCATTAAGAACCAACCAGTTCTGCGAGGAGAGGCTCACAATGCGCGCAATCCGCCAGATGCCGACAATGTTTGGCGAGGCCGATGTGGTGAAGGTTGTGCAGATGCAGTCGGGCGTGAAGACGCTGGGCGACGGCTCGTCGGGAATGTTTGTGCGCGGCGGCGGCAACGACCAGAACCTGATTCTGATTGACGAGGCGCCCATTTACAACCCGTCGCACCTGTTCGGTCTGGTGTCAATCTTCAACCCCGATGCCGTGAACCACGTTGAACTGTTCAAGAGCAATATGCCAGCGCAGTACGGCGGGCGCGTGTCGTCGGTCATCGACTGCAAGATGAAGGAGGGCAATGCCAACGATTTCGATTTTGCTGTCGGCTTGAGCCCGCTCTCTTCAACGCTCACGGCCAGCGGTCCCGTATGGCGCGAGCGGTCGAGTTTTTTGGTTTCGGCACGCAGGAGTTTTATCGATTTCATTTTCAAACCCGACGGCGTTTTCTCGCTCATTCCCGCCTTCTACGATGTCAACGCAAAACTTAACATTCAGATTAACAGCCGAAACCGATTGTTTCTGTCGTTCTACAACGGCAAAGACCGTCTGGAATCGAGCGACGGATTTTTTAACAAATGGGGCAACACGTCGGGCACGCTGCGCTGGAACTGCAACATTGGCAGCCGCTGGTTCCTGAACACGTCGGTCATTGTCAGCGATTACCGCAACTATATGGAATTCAACGAGAACAAGCACAAATACAAGTGGGAAACTGGCATTACCGATGTGAACGTGAAGACCGATTTGGCTTTCTACATCAACCCCGACAACACGCTGAAGGCGGGCGTTGGCACCACGCACCACCATTTTATTCCAGGTCAGACTGCCGACTCGCTTCAGAGCATTCCGCAGATAAGCGCTTTTGAGCATTTCGCCTATCTGCTTCACGATTTCTCGCCCGTGCCGTGGTTGGGCGTGAACTACGGCGTGCGCCTGTCGGCGTTCCAAAACTGCGGCGAGGCCACGTGGTATGAGTATAACGATGATTACCAGGCGGTTGGTACAAAGAAGAACAACAGCGGCGTTTACAAGACGCACACCAGCATTGAGCCGCGCCTGAATGTCAATTTCCGCGTGAACGACGACCGCTCGCTCAAATTGTCGTACGCCCGTAACGCGCAGTATATGCAGGTTTTGCAGAACAGCACACTCTCTTATTCGTCGCTCGAAACGTGGTTTCCCGCCAATCCGAACATTAAACCCGTTTTGGTTGATGTGGTGTCGGCAGGTTGGTTCCAGAATGTTGGAAGTCAGTACAGTCTGTCGGCAGAGGTCTACTACAAGTGGTACAACAATCAGATTGATTATGTTGACCACGCGAGGCTGCTCAACAATCCGTTCATTGAGGGCGAAGTTCGCGTTGGAAAGGCCCGCGCCTATGGTCTTGAGTTGAACGCGCGCAAAACGCAGGGCCGCCTGACAGGTGGCATCAGTTACACCTACTCGCGCTCGCTGCGCACCATCGACGGCATCAACGACGGCCGCGAGTACAGTTCGCTCTACGACATTCCGCACGACCTGAAAATCAACGCCAACTACAAACTCACCGCCAACTGGTCTGCCAGCGCGGCGTGGGTTTACACCAGTGGCCGCCCAACAACACTGCCAGTGGGTTTCTACCAAACCGAAGACAGTTATGTTGAGATGGCGGTGCCAATCTATTCAGAGCGCAATTCGAGCCGTTTCCCTGCCTATCACCGCCTTGATGTGTCGTTCGGTTACGAGCCCGAACAGCACGGCCGCGTATGGTGGTCGGCCAACTTCGGACTTTACAATGTCTATGGACGCAAGAATCCGTTGGGCTACCGTTTCGATACCGATGTGTCAACAGGCAAGGTTTGTGTGATGCAGACCACGCTGTTCCGCCTGCTGCCGAACTTTGCGGTTAAGGTGAGGTTTTGATGGTTGATAATTCCAAAACGTCATTTTTTGTGTTGCATGCCATGGCGGGCAGAAATTGTAGGAAAATTTAGATAAAAATCATTCAAAATCAACCAATTACGAATTTTGTTAAATTTTTACAACAAATTTTCTAAAAATTTCTAGCACAAGTGAAATTGCCATTTTTTGTGTTGCATACCCTGGCGGGCATAAATTGTAAGAAAATCTAGATAAAATTATTCAAAACCAACCAATTATGAATTTTTGTTAAATTTTTAAAACCAATTTTCTAAAAATTTCTCGCGAAGCGACACCGCTAAGATTTCAGAAATCACCCATTAAACTTGCTTTCAATCAGTTGGCAATCCTTCTCCAACTGGCTGCGCAACTCATCAACCGAGCAGAAACGCCGCTCGTCGCGGATTTTCTCCAAAAAACTGATTGTCAGGTTTGAGCCGTAAATGTTGCCGTTGAAGCCGAACAGATTGGCCTCGATGGTGGGTTTTTCGTCGCCGTGATTCACTGTGGGGCGGTTGCCGATGTTGAGCATTCCAAGATACTCTTGCCCGCCGACGCTGGCGCGGATGGCATAAACGCCGTTGCACGGCACAAATTTGCACTCGTCGGGCATCAGATTGGCCGTGGGGAAGCCGAGCGATGTGCCGATGTGGTTGCCGCCCACAACCCGCCCTGTGAGGCTGTAGTTGCGCCCGAGCAGTTTGGCGGCCTCAGCCACCTTTCCCTCCGCGAGCAGGCCGCGAATCATTGTGGAGCTAATCGGCTGCTCGTCAGCGGCCAGCGCATCGAGCCGCTTCACACGGAATCCGTACAGATGCGACAGAGCCTCCACCTCATGGAATCGGCCAAGACCGTCGCGCCCCAGTTTGTTGTCGTAGCCAATCAGCAATGTGCTGATTCCGAGTTGCATGACAAGATATTCGCACACAAAGTCGGCATAGGCAATCCGCGAAAACTCCTTGGTGAATGGCAGCACAATCAGGCAGTCGATGCCCGTTTCGGCCATCAGAAGTTTTTTCTCATCGATGGTTGAGAGCACGGGGAAATGCCTGTCGGGATTGAGAACCGCGGCAGGGTGCGGCCAGAACGTTATCACAACGCTGCTGCCTCCAACCGCGCGGGCATGGCTGGTGAGTTGGCTGATGACCTGCCTGTGGCCCAGATGCACGCCGTCGAACGAGCCGATGGTGACCACTGGCTTGTCGATATTCAAATTGCTGACTGACTCGAAAATCCGCACCTCTATGTTTTTTCCGCAAAATTATCTTTTATCGCGAGTTGAAAAACCTACTGCATCGACAGATTGCAAAATTTTTATGGTTTTTCAGTCAAATAAAAACGCCGAAAAAAACGTATTATCATACACTTAACATAAAAAAACTTTTTTCATATATTTGGAAAAGTTGTTGAATAGATAAATCAATTATCTTGCCGACGAAATTTAGGCAGTTAATACTGACAACATTGACAAAGAGATACGTAACCGAAAGAGTGTCAGCGCGCGTCATTTTTCTGACGTCGGCGTTGCTTTTTTGCGCCATTATAAGTCATGCCCAGCAGGTGGTTGAGGGCAAAATGGGAGTTTTTCTGACCGCCGAGAAGAGAATTGAGTTCGCCTCCGACGCAAAAAACATCAAATACAACCTGAACGAGCGCGGCGGCAGCAAAAAAATCACAATCAGCGTCAACCCCAACGATGTGACGCGCCTCATGCTGAGCGAATTCCGATTTGAAGGCACTGGCGACGAGCCCATCTGGTCGGCCAAATCGTCGGTCACTTTTGTGCCAAAAACGCGCAAATCCAGCATAATAGTCAGCGCCCGCAGCGATGGCGGCATGCTCTATCAGACAACCATCATCATCACCGACGGCCGCTCATACGGCATTGCCGTTCTTTTGACAGCACTGCTGATTGCCGTGGCGGCCATCTGCGCCATCTACTTCTGGAGCCGCAAAAAAATTGTCAGCACCAAGAAGTCGCTTGAGAGCGAGATTGGTAAGCGCAACCGCGAACTTCAGACTCAGAAGGTGAAGTACGACGAACTTCTGGCCAACTATATGCCGAAAGAGGAATTCGAGAAACTGAAAGAGAAATCGAAAGAGAAGGAGAAAGCCACACGCTACAAGATGGTTACGGTGCTCTTCTCCGATGTTCACGGATTCTCCAACATATCGAAAACCGAGAACGCCGAGCACCTTATCGACGACCTCGACAAGTTCTTCTTCCATTTCGACGAGGTGGTGAAGAAATTCCACATTGAGAAAATCAAGTCGGTGGGCGACATCTACATGTGCGCCGGCGGTATTCCGCAGAAGAACCACACCAACCCGATTGAGGTGGTGCTGGCCGCCTTTGAGATGTACCAGTATATGCAGACCATGAAGTTGCAGTATGGCGACAATCAGGGCTGGAACCTCCGCATCGGCATCCATACAGGCCCAGTGTTCTGCAACAACACGGGCAACAAAAAGAAACTTGAGATTTGGGGCGACACCGTGAACATTGCCAGTCGCATGGAGGCCTCAGGCCAGATAAACAAGGTGAACATCACGGGCATGACCTACGAACTTGTGAAGGAATATTTCGTCTGCCAGTACTGGGGCAAGATGCCTGTCAAATACAAGGGCGAGATTGACATGTACCTGATTGAGGGCTTCCGTCCGCACCTTTCGGTGAACGGCCTCGGAATCAAGCCGAACCAAGCCTTCCAGACGCGCCTGGGTATTGTCCGCTTCGACGACATTGAGGAGACGGTGCTCAATATGCTCGAGGAGAAACTGCCCAAAAATCTCTATTACCACAACCTGAAGCACACCATCGACGTGACCACGCAGGTTGAAATCATCGGCCGTAGTGAAGGCATAACCGACTACGAGATGCTGATGCTGAAAACCGCCGCCATCTTCCACGACACGGGCTTCACCCGCACCTACAAGGACCACGAGGAGGCTGGCTGCGAAATTGCCCGCGAATATCTGCCTAAATACGATTATACCCCCGAGCAAATCGACTTCATCTGCAGTCTGATAATGAAAACCAAACTGCCGCCGAAGCCAGTAACGCTGCTTGAGCAGATTATCTGCGACGCCGACCTCGACTATCTGGGCCGCGCCGACTTTATTCCCGTTTCGGGCAACCTCTACCGCGAATTGCGCGAACGGGGAGCCATTGAAGACGACATTAACAAGTGGAACAAGATGCAGATTAAGTTCATTGAGGGGCATCAATACTTCACAAATTCGGCAAAAAAGATGCGTGATGTGAACAAAAATAATCAGTTGGAAGCAATTAGGCGTTTAGTTGAAGAAAATAATTAAATTTGTAGGTTATTCTAAGTAAAGTATATTGGACTTATGGCAAAGACGAGAAAAGATGTAATTGTAGTGCCTTGGGATTACACCGAGACGTGCGAGATTGCCTTGCAGCATGCAATATTGCTTGCAAACGAAGTTGACAACCAGATTATGCTTGTGCGTTTTCTGAAGGCCCCGGGCTTGTTCGGCAAAGCAGCCAAACAGGCTGAGTATGAAAGCGAGAAAGTGAAAATCAAGGAGGCTGCCAGCCAGATAGCTGAGAAGTATCATCTTGATCCTCAGCGGCTCTTCATTGATGTGGAGATAGGCACCAAGTCCAAAACTGTCGACGGGCTGATGAAAGATGCCAACGCCAACTTGGTAATAACAGGTCGTACCTATAAACTGACCGACAAGGAAACCCTCGGCATAAGGGACATTACCGATGTTCTGTCGGTAATCGACATCCCGTTCATTGTGGCCACCACGGCACCAACGCACGACTACTACAAAGAGATTGTTGTGCCGCTCGACCACGACAAGAAGATGAAGGAGACACTGCAGTGGGTTGTCTATCTGTCGAAATACTACAACTGCAACATCAACATCATCAAGCCATACATCGAGGATGAGTATCAGAAGAAGGATATGGCCAACAACATTTACTTTACTAAGAAACTGCTTGACAAGAAAGACATTATATATGGTATAAAGACCGCCAAGAAAGGAAAGGTTTTCGAAGACGAGATTCTGCGTTTCAGCCAGAAC
Organism: Salinivirgaceae bacterium; assembly: GCA_017474765.1. Classification (GTDB taxonomy): domain Bacteria; phylum Bacteroidota; class Bacteroidia; order Bacteroidales; family SZUA-534; genus RUG13583. The sequence continues at coordinate 101,291 of JAFVGW010000025.1, forward strand.
ATCGATTCTGACCTGGTGGTTATCATCATCAACAAATACAAGAAGATGGTGAAAGACAACCCCGACTACAAGGAGACAATTCCGTTCCTGGTAATCAACCGCAACAGCGAGGTTGTCAAGTACGGCGGAAGTTTCAGATAATGTTTTGGGTTCAGCAGAAAGCAAGAACAGCCGAAAACGTTCGGCTGTTTTTTTTCAGAACCGAACCAATGTAAAGGCAAATAATTATATTTTCGTGTGTTAAGCGGCAGAAATGAAGTTTTCTCGATGCGCTAATCGTCAAACAAACATTTATTTAGATGGAACAGGAGAATTTAAACGAGCAAACACCTTTGAACGGGGCAGTGGACAGTGAAGCACAGGATTCCGCTGTTGAGAACGTGACCAATGAGGTTTCAGAGTCGGTGAACGAAGACAGCGAGGAGTTGTCGGGTGCAGAGCAGGAAAACCAAGTTGGCGAAGATGATTATTCGAAATATGAGTTGCAGGATTTGCTTGTCAAACTCAATCAACTGATTAACAATCACCCTGTTGAGACAATCATAAATGCCGTTGAGGAGATAAAGTCGGCTTTCTATAAGCAGTATCGGAACAATTATCAGGAGGCACGCGAGAAGTTCACTGAGCAGGGCGGAGCTCCCGAAAATTTCAAATTCGCCGACGAGCATCAGGAGGTCACTTTCAAGGAGCTGTACTCGCAGTTCCGCGACAAGAAAGCAGCTTACAATCAGCAACTTGCCGCTGAGCGCGAGGCCAATCAGAACAAGCGTCTCGAGATAATTGAGAATATAAAGAACCTTATCAACAACGAGGAATCAATCAACAAGACTTTCCAAGAGTTTCACGACCTGCAGCAGCAGTGGCGCGATTGCGGCCAGGCTTCCCCGAACGACATGAAGAAACTCTGGGACTCGTACAACCATGTGGTTGAGCAGTTCTACGATTATGTGAAGATTAACCGCGAGTTACGCGATTTGGATTTGAAGGAGAACCTGAAAGCCAAGACCGAACTGTGCGAGAAGGCTGAGGCTCTGACGCTCGAGGAGTCGGTTGTTGAGGCGTTCCGCTCGCTGCAGGCGCTGCACGACAAATGGCGCGAGATTGGCCCCGTGCCAAACGACCAGAAAGAGGAAATCTGGGACCGCTTTAAAGCCGCAACCACCGTCATCAACAAGAAACATCAGGATTTCTTTGAGAAACAGAAAGATATGCAGGTGCAGAATCTTGCACAAAAAACGGCTCTTTGCGAGCAGATTGAGGAGTTGATAAACAGCAACCCCGAAAAGCCGAAAGATTGGGACGAAAAATCGGAGCAGATACTGAAAATCCAGGAGTTGTGGCGCACCATCGGCTATGCACCCAAAAAGGAGAACAGCAAAATTTACCAGCGTTTCAAGAACGGCTGCGACCTGTTCTTTGCCAAAAAACGCGAATTCTACCGCGGAATCAAGGCTGAGCAAAAGAGCAATCTGCAACTGAAAATGGAACTCTGCGAGAAGGCTGAGTCGCTGAAAGACAGCACCGATTGGAAATCGACCACCGACGCCTTTATCAACCTCCAGAAACGCTGGAAGGAGATTGGGCAGACATCGCATAAGCAGTCGGAGCAACTCTGGACCAGATTCCGCACTGCCTGCGACTATTTCTTCAAGGCAAAGGCCGCTCATTTCTCATCGGTTGACGAGAGCGAGGTTAACAATCTTAATCTGAAGCAGGAACTGATTGAAAAAGTGAAGAATTTTGAGAAAGGCGACAACGATAAGGAGAACCTCCACCGCCTGATGGAGTTGCAGAAGGAGTGGGGCAGCATCGGCCACGTGCCACTGAGCAAGAAAGACGCCGTGCAGAAGGCTTTCCGCGAGGCTATCGACGCTCAGTTCGCATCGATGAAACTCGATGCCAGCGAGCGCGAAAAGGCCAATTTCAAGAACAAGATTGAGTCATGGAGCAATCCGCAGTCGCGAGGCAAACTCTACTCGGAGCGCAACAAGATTGTCAACCGAATGCGCGAACTCGAAAACGAGATCACGCTGTATGAGAACAATATCGGATTCTTCTCAAAATCAGCCAATTCGGAGAATCTTATCAGAGACATAAACCGCAAGATTGAACGTGCAAAGGGCCATTTGGCCGAGTTGCGCGACAAGTTGCGCATGCTTGACGATATTGATTAGCACAACATGGATTTTTAATTTACTTAAATAAAAGAAAATGAGTACAAACGCAACAAATCTAGCTGCCAACAACATTCGTATTCTGGCAGCGTCGATGGTCGAAAAGGCCAAATCGGGACACCCGGGCGGTGCTATGGGTGGCGCCGACTTCATCAATGTTCTTTATTCGGAATTCCTGCAGTACGACCCGCAGAACCCGTCGTGGATTGGCCGCGACCGCTTCTTCCTTGACCCGGGCCATATGGCACCTATGCTCTACGCACAGTTGGCTCTGACCGGCAAATACACGCTCGACGAACTGGCACAGTTGCGCCAATGGGGCTCACCAACCACCGGTCACCCTGAGTTTGAAATCGCTCGTGGTGTTGAGAACACATCGGGCCCGCTCGGACAAGGCCACAGCTATGCTGTTGGTGCTGCCATCGCCGCCAAATTCCTGGCTGCTCACACTGGCAACCCCACTTTCGAGAAGGAAACCATCTACGCCTACATCTCTGACGGCGGCGTTCAGGAAGAGATTTCACAAGGCTCGGCACGTATTGCTGGCGTTCTCGGTCTGGACAACCTGGTAATGTTCTATGACTCGAACGACATCCAACTTTCGACTGAAACAAAGGCTGTTATGAACGAAGACACAGCCGCTAAATATCGCGCTCTGGGTTGGGAAGTTATCGAAATCAACGGTAACGACGCCGACCAAATCCGCAAGGCACTGGCTCAGGCCAAAGCCGTGAAGGGCAAACCGGCTCTCATCATCGGCAAGTGCATTATGGGCAAGGGCGCGCTGAAAGAAGACGGCTCGTCGTATGAGCGCAACTGCAAGACTCACGGCGCACCGCTCGGTGGCGACGCTTACAAGAACACCATCAAGAACCTTGGCGGCGACCC
>JAFVGW010000026.1 GCA_017474765.1 Salinivirgaceae bacterium
CCTGCAACGCCATTCTGCAGGCCTGGTATCCTGGACAGGACGGCGGCACGGCTGTGGCCGATATTCTTTTTGGCGATGCCGTTCCGTCGGGAAAACTGCCTGTAACATTCTACAAAAATGCTGACCAACTGCCTGAAGTTGAAGATTATAATATGGAAGGCCACACCTACCGCTATTTCCGTGGCGAGCCGCTGTTTGCTTTCGGTTACGGATTGAGTTACACCACTTTCACCTACAGTCAGCCGACGGTGAAAGGCAAAAAAGTGGTTGTTTCGGTAACCAACACGGGCAATGTTGACGGCACCGAAGTTGTGCAACTCTACGTCCGCCGCCCCGACGACGCCGCTGGCCCCGTCCTGACCCTTCGCGGATTCCAGCGCGTGGCTGTTCCTGCAGGAAAGACCGTCAAAGTCACCTTCCCGCTCACCGACGATACCTTTGAGTGGTGGGACGAGAGCGCCCAGAATATGGTTCCGCTGCGCGGCCAATACGAATTGCTCGTTGGCGGTTCGTCCGATATGTGCGATTTGCAGACGGTTCCGTACAAGTTCTAGTAAAACAATATAACGAATTGTGCAGCAAGCAATTGGCGTTCAAAGGCTGATTGCTTGCTGTTTTTTTGTGTGTGCCCCCCTAAAGTTCAATAATCTTGTTCGACAGGGCGAAGATGGTGAGTCCCGCAAGGGTTTTGATGCCTGTTTTCTGCGTGATGTTTTTGCGGTGGCTGATGACGGTATGAATGCTAATGTTCAGTTTGTCAGCAATTTCCTTATTCAGCAAGCCTTGAACCATAAGCCGCAGAACATCGAGTTCGCGGTCGGTGAGCGGCTCTGAATGGCCCGCGTCGGGATGGTTCTCTTTGTCGAGTTTTTCGGTTATCGAGCCGATGATTTTTTCGGGCGTGTCGGTGATGTTGATGCGTAAGTCGAACTGTTCCAGCAGGTTATTATCGAAATATGAATAGACGAGTGCCGCCCACAAAACGCCAGGGTATTTGCGCTTGACGTGCTGGCAGTCGCGGTACTGCTGGACAATCAGCATCGGATTGACAATCAGCATGTTCAACTTGTAGTCGGCAATATATTCTTCGGCGTCGGCAATATCATCGATGTGGTAAAGGTCGAAATCGCCCGCCTTGAGCAGCAGAATGCCCAGTCCTTCGTTGACGATGGCCGAAGGCTCAACAATTCCGATTCGGTAAGTGTTTTTTTCGGTGCTCATCGTGCAAGTTTTTTCTCAACATCAATCACCAACGGCATCAGAATGTGGCTCTCGATGGCCGAATGGGCGTTCAGGTTGCTCTCAACGTCGTTTAGGGCGGTGAGCAGTTTGCGGCGCACAGTGCGGTCGTGGCCGACAGGTATGTATCTGATAAGCAGATTTTTAAGTTCATCGAGTTTGTACTCGATGTCGGTATGGTGGTCGCGGTACTCGCTGGCCGAGAATTTTGCGATGGTGCCCGCTTCGGCCGCGCCTGTGAACTTGCGGTAGAGCGCTTCAAAATATGGGAACGCCACACGGTCTTCGTAGGTCAGGTGCTCATCCACTTCGGCGTAATATTCGGCAAAGAATTTTTCGAGAATCCCGATTTCGGCGGCATTGTTCACCTTCCGTAACTCATCGATAAGCGATTGTATTTCTGGATATTTCTCGTTGCGATAGTAGAAATGCGTGTTACGCAGAAACTGAATCACAACTGGTATGCAGGCCGCATCGAGATTGAGTTTCGATTCCGTCGGAAAACCGTTGTAAATATTTGATATGGCAACAAATAGATTCACATCGATTTTGTGCTCGCCGCAGAACTCGCTGACGGTCATTTCGCGAATCATATAGTCGGCCTGAAAATACTCAAGCACGTAGAGCATCGACGGATTGCTGCGGACAATTTCGGCCAGACGGCTGTCGGGCTTCATATACGGTTTGCGGATATTATACATAACCTTCTGTTTTACTGCCTGTTGGCGTTCATTTTGATAGTTGTCTTGCAAAAGCATAGCAAAGAAAATGAAAAATTCAATCAATCAGTTATTCATCCCGATAGTTATCAGAACTTCAATCATTCAATCATTATCCCATCACCACATCCAAAACCATCATCATTGCAAAACCTATGGCGAAGCCGATGGTGTCAAGGTTTGAGTGCTCGCCTTGCGACGCTTCGGGAATCAACTCTTCCACAACCACATAGAGCATCGCGCCAGCGGCAAACGGCAGCAGATAGGGCATTGTGGCCGTGGCCGCCGATGCGAGCAGAAGCACCAGCGCGCCGCCGATTGGCTCGACAATGCCGCTCAAACCGCCCACCACAAAGGCTTTCAGGCGGCTGTTGCCAGCGCTGCGCAGGGGCATCGAGATGATGGCGCCTTCGGGAATGTTCTGAATGGCGATGCCCACGGCAAGGGCAATGGCGCTTGCGGTGCTGAAATCGGGCGTCACGGCACCCGCAATGGCCACGCCAACGGCCATTCCTTCAGGAAAATTGTGGATGGTGACGGCCAGCGCCAGCATTGTGGTGCGCGACAGTCGGCTCTGCGGCCCTTCGTGTCCGCCTTTGGGGTGGATGTGCGGCGTTATGTAGTCGATTAGAAGCAGAAAAGCAAAGCCGCCCAGCAGCCCTGTAGCCACAGGCCACACGCTTCCCATTCCAAGGGCGGGTATCAGCAGCGACCATACTGATGCTGCCACCATCACGCCCGAAGCAAAGCCCAGCAACAGTTTCTGGAACAATTCGGGCATCTCGTGCTTCATAAAAAATACGAAAGCCGAGCCTAAAACCGTGCCCGCAAGCGGTATCAGCAATGCTGTCAGAATTGCGCCCATAATACGCCATTTTACTAATTCCGCGGCAAATGTACGGCGGCGCACTGTGGACATCAATCCCAATTAGTGGGGATTTGCGGGGGACTTTTTGGCTATTTGTGGGGGGGATTGATATGCTTCCAAACAGATGGCTGACATTTTGTTTCAAAACTTTTAATACTTTTGTAAAAAATCAAATGGTTATGAGTTACGACGCAATTGTAAATACCATTCCAACAATGACCTACGAAGAGTTGTTGAAACTGAAGTCGGTTCTGTCTGATGCTATCAATGCGCGGATTTCGCGAAAAGCAGCGTCAGCAGCCAAAAAAACTGACTTCACCGACACATATCCGAAAGGCTATTTCGACTTGTTTGGAAGCATTGACGACCCGACATTTGTTGAGCCAGAAGATATTCCTATGGAACTTGACAAAATAGAAGAATTTTGATGTATTATCTTGATACCAACGTAATTATAGACGCATCCGTCAAGAAAACATCTGCGCAAATCAGGGCTCATCTGGTAAAAATGAGTCCCAATGAGATTTGTATTCCTGCCATTGTTGTTGCCGAACTCGAATTTGGTGCAATGCATTCCCGCAACTATAAGGAAAATATGAAAGTTATCACCGAAATCATTGCACCCTACCGCATTATTCCGTTTGCTGAAAATGAAGCAGTTGCGTATGGTAATATACGCGAGCAACTCACTAAAAGCGGCACAGTTATCGGTTCAAACGATTTGCTGATTGCTGCCACCGCACTTGCCAACAACGCCACTCTTGTAACGCACAATATTGGTGAGTTTTCAAGGGTGAAAGGCTTGTCGGTTGTTGATTGGCGAAGTGAATAATCCGTCATAAAAAATCAAAAAAGCGCCATCAATCGACCCAATTAGGTCATTGGCAGCACTTTTTAATATTTCGCCGAAGCGGTTATTTCTTCTCGTTGCGTAGTTGGCGGGCGGCGGCAATCATATTGGCGATAGAAGCCTTTGTCTCGGCCCAGCCGCGGGTTTTCAGGCCGCAGTCGGGGTTCACCCACAGGCGCTCGGCGGGGATGTTGGTTTGAGCCTTGCGCATCAGCCCCACAATCTCGTCAACCGACGGCACGCGCGCCGAGTGGATGTCGTAAACGCCAGGGCCGATGCCGTTCGGGTAACTGAAACTGCCGAACACATTGAGCAGTTCCATCTGCGAGCGCGAGCACTCGATGGTAATCACATCGGCGTCCATTTGCGCAATGTGCTCAATAATGTCGTTGAATTCCGAGTAGCACATATGCGTGTGTATCTGCGTTTCGTCGCTCACGCCGCTCGACGCCAGACGGAACGCCTTCACGGCCCAGTTCAGATAATCGGCCCAGTCGGATTTGCGCAGCGGCAGACCTTCGCGGATGGCGGGCTCGTCAATCTGAATCACCTTGATTCCAGCGCGCTCAAGGTCAGTCACTTCGTCGCGGATAGCCAGCGCAATCTGCTTTGTGGTTTCAGAGCGCGGTTGATCGTTGCGTACAAACGACCACTGCAGAATGGTCACAGGCCCCGTCAGCATTCCCTTCATAGGCTTTTCGGTCAGGCTTTGCGCGAAGGTAATCCAGTCGATGGTCATTGGCGCGGGGCGCGATACGTCGCCGAAGATGATTGGCGGTTTCACGCAGCGCGAGCCGTAACTCTGCACCCAGCCGTTCTGTGTGAACACGAATCCGTCCAACTGCTCGCCGAAATACTCAACCATATCGTTGCGCTCAAACTCGCCGTGAACCAGCACGTCGAGCCCTGCTTCTTCCTGCCAGCGGACCGCGCGGGCCGTCTCGTCCTTCAGCAACTGATTGTATTCCTGCGCCGACAGTTCGCCCTTGCGGAAACGCGCGCGCCACGAGCGCACTTCGGTGGTCTGCGGGAACGAGCCGATGGTTGTGGTTGGGAACAGCGGCAGGTTGAGCCGCGCCTGCTGCTTTTGGCTGCGGACGGTGTATGCGCTTTCGCGATTATAGTCTGATTCTGAAGTATTTGCGGTGCGTTCGGCCACCTTGGCGTTATGTATCAGTGCAGACGATTTGCGTGCCGCGATGTCGGCCCTGTTCTGCTGATAGGCGGCCTGAAGACAAGCATTGGTGCGGTCGACAGCCAGAACCGACAGTGTTACAAGTTCGTCAACCTTCTGACGCGCGAACGCCAGCCAGCGCTTGATTTCGGCGGGCAGACGCTTCTCGTCGCGTTCTAAATCAAGGTCGTACGGCACGTGCAGGAACGACGACGACGCTGCTACCCACACACGGTCGGCGCCCAATCGGGCCACAGCCGCGTCAATCAGTTTGAGCGATTGCTCGAAGTCGTTTTTCCAGATGTTGCGGCCGTCAACAATACCCAGCGACAGGATTTTGCCCGCGGGGAAGATGTCCAGAATGCTGATGAAATCTTCAGCGCCACGCACAAAATCAATGTGGATGGCGTCGGTCGGCAGCGAGAGAGCCAGCGCCGCATTGTCGCGCAAAGCGCCAAAATATGTCGTCAGCACGATTTTCAGGCTCGTCTGCCTGCGCACTTCGGCGTAAACCTTCTGATAGAGCGATTTAGCCTTCTCGTCAAGGTCGAGAACAAGGCACGGCTCGTCAATCTGAACCCACTCGGCGCCAGCGTTTTCCAGCGATTTCAGTTGCTCGATGAATACGGGCAACAGTCTGTCAATCAAATCCAAACGCGAGAATTCCGATTCCTTTTCCTTGCCCAGAAGCAGGAACGACACAGGGCCGATTACCACGGGTTTCGTCTCGATTCCAGCCGCTTTTGCTTCGCGATACTCGTCGGCAGCCTTCTTGTCTGACAGTTTAAACGATTGATTCTTAACAAATTCGGGCACAATGTAGTGATAGTTCGTGTCGAACCATTTGGTCATTTCCATTGCAATAATGTCGTTGCCGTCGCGCTGAACGCCGTGAGCCATAGCAAAATACAACTCTAACTGATTGTCGCGCAGAGCGTTGTAGCGCTCGGGAATGGCGCCCACGGCCACCGTTTGGTCGAGCACTTGGTCGTAGAGCGAGAAATCGTTCGACGGCACAAGCGAAATGCCAGCGTTCGCCTGTAACTTCCAGTTTTCCAATCTGATACTGCGGGCAACCGACAGCAGTTCGTCGCCCGTGATTTTACCGTTCCAATAGGCTTCTTCGGCCTTTTTCAGTTCGCGCGCCTTTCCAATCCGCGGAAAGCCGACAACATTTGTCTTTATCGATTTTTTCATTCCCAAAAAAGTTTTAGTGTTCATTTTCGGGCGGCAAAGGTGGAATGTGGAATTTTCACAAGCAAATTGTTTCGGCAAATAAGGAAATTATCCTAAATTTGTCGGCATTATCGGCGCACAGCCGAATAATATCCTTCAAATTTAAAAGATAACCGAATGGCAAAATTAGATTCCACCGACATTAGGATTTTGGAAGTTCTGCAAGAGAACTCACACCTGACTACCAAAGAGTTAGCAGCAAAAGTAAACCTTTCGCCGTCGCCCGCCTTCGAGCGTCAGAAGCGGCTCGAACGCGACGGCTACATCGACCATTATATGGCTGTGGTTGACCCCGAAAAAGTGGGCAACGGGCTGCTTGTGCTGTGCGGCATAACGCTTCGGCAGCACAGCAAGCGTTTGGGCGCAGAGTTTGTTGAAGCCGTCAACCACATTCCCGAAATTGTCGAGTGTTGGAACACGTCGGGCGACTACGACTTCATTATGAAGATTTACGTGAGCGATATGAAGCGCTATCAGGACTTCGTTCTCAACACTTTAGGCGTTGTCGAGAGTATCGGCTCGCTGCACAGTTTCTTCGTGATTGGCACCGTCAAGAACGGCACTGTGCCAATTCCGAAAGCAGAGTAACGGGGCATAAAACAAAATAGCAAGCGGGAATGGGGCTCGGGTGCGCCCCTACGGGCGGAAATTTTTAGAAAATTTGATTTAAAAATTTTGCAAAATTCTGATTGAAAGCATTTTATCACTAACCAAACTTATCCGAATTGAATCCGAAATTTCAACCACGGAAAACACGAAATCCCGATAGCTATCGGGAACGGAAAGGGCAACCTGACGGTTGCGTTTTTTGCTAACCGATTTAAGCTGAAAATAGTGAAAGCCAGAATTGATAATTAGTCATATGCGTTGGATATAGTGTAAATATTAGAATGAGTGATTATTACAGATATTTCTCTAATATTTCATATTCTTTTCTATGCATATACTTTTCCATAAAAGCGTAATCGGGTTCGTTTTGAGAATTAACGGGAAGTTTTATGAATTGGCGTTTCATTCGTTCTGCATTGAATTTGTAGCCATATTGATATTTAACTTTCTGCTTCAAAATGGCCACTTTCATAAATAGGAAAACATACTTGCCATCCTTGTAATTTTTTAAATGCAAGCGTTTTACATCGTCAGAAAAAATAGTTTCGTATGGGTGATAAAAGTTTTCGACAACACTTCCATTGTAGTTTACACCCAAAACGTTTTGGTCCAATGATTCATTTGTATTAGACACAAACTCAGTGATTCCGTTATTAGAATCAGTTGCACCCGCAAAAGGTCGCATACCTTCTTTTTGATTTTCTTTGGTCAGTCTTACACCTGAAAATACATTAAATATGTCTTCTATCCTAAATTCTTTCCATTTCTTGTTTTCAATATTTTCAACATTATCAATTTTGGTTATTTGCTGTTTGCTTCTGTTGGGAAATAAATATCCTCTGCCGTGTGAAATCATATTAAACTCGAATGTCAGATAGTCCGCCATTGTCTTTTCAAAATCGGCATCGGTGGGGATTGCCTCGTTGAAATAGTAGAACGAGTGCAGCCACTCATCGTCAGGCTCAACCGTTGAAGTCACCATAAAATCGTTTGTTGTGATTCTGCCTCCAATCCAGCAATCGAGAAGCAGTTTGCGGCGTTCTTTGGCTCTTTCCGTCGGCAACAATCCTAAATGCGGAAACACTTCAAAACCATCATCTTTGAAATTTATGAATTTTGAATACTTATTTTCGGGGTGTGGTTGGTGTGCTGTAAAAATAGCAATGACGGGGTTGACACCAACGCCAAAAAATGTTTGTGGATTGAGCGTTATCACACCTTCCAATGTGTGATTATCAAGAATATACTGCTTGTCTTTGTGGTCTTCCTTGGTTTTGCCAACCATTGTGCTTTGCGGTACAATCACCGCACAACGCGCCCCATCACCTAACGAATCGAGCAGGTGGCATATAAATTTGAGTTCCGTAAGTTCTTTGGTGACTTTTGTTTTGCCTTGTGAATATGGCGGATTCATAAAGCCTACCGTGAATTTTTCTTTACGCAATTCGGCTGCTTGCCATTTGAAAAAATTATCACATATAAGGTTGCTCTTGCCGTCGCCACGCAAAATCATATTGGTGGTTGCAATGGAAAACATATCGTCGCGTATTTCTATGCCGTGAAGGTTGTCCCGTTTTATTTCGCGGTGTTTAGCTTTGTCGGGTTGCTTCAAAAGCATTTTGTGCATTGCTGCAATCAGGAATCCGCCAGTGCCGCAGCACGGGTCGAAAACCTTATCGCTTGGTTTCAGGCTGACAAGGTCGGCAAAAAGTTCGGTTATATGTTTGGGTGTAAGAACAACTCCAAGCGTCTGCCCATCGCCACCGCTATAGCGGATAAACTCACCATAAAATCTTCCCAAAACATCTTCAGGTGAGTTGTTTGCAATAGCCGTCAATATGTTTGAGTAAAGATACTCAGCAAAATATCTGAGTGGCGACTTTCCAAGTTTTGCTGATTCCTCAGAAAGGTGCGGTCGGTTTTTTATGAGCCTGAATTGGTCTAAAACTCTATCCTTTTTGACTTGTGGTTGCACTTGAACAGCATCCATATATTTAGAAAGAGCGGCAAAGATTTTGTCGCCATCGGTATCGCCTTTAGTGTTTGAAGCTGTCAGATTTTGAGTGTCGAAAGAAGGTTCTTGCAAAGCCAGCAGAATGGCAGAAACCACAAGCGGTTTTTCGGTGTCGCCAAGTTGACCATAATTTCTCAAATCTTCGTGCAGTTGTTCGGCTCGTTTCAAAATGGTTTCCAACTCTGCTTGTTCAGCCGTTTTGTTACCTAAAACTTTCTCTTGGTAATAGTTCCCTATTGCGTTTTCACTAAACGAATCGAAGCTTTTAACCTTCGGCATTATTTGATAGCCGTTCGCATTGACAAAAATCGGGCGAATTACAATTTTCTCTTCCTTTGTTCCTGAGCAGCCAAAAGCGAAAACCTTTTTGAAATTGGTGTTTTCGATAATATGCAGAGCATAGTGTAGGGCGCCGTTTTCGGCGTAGTCAGTAATGCTCGACTTGTCCATAAGCAAAGTATCTTCTTTTTCGTTCATATACTTTGCCTGTTTGCTTGTGTCGGCCTTGTCTTCTATGACGATTATAAATTCACCCGATTTGGCTACAAATTCGGGAAATCCGCTTTTGCCAGTTCCACGCTTGGAACCAGTCTTTAATGCGTCTTCAATTTCCTTTATGCCACTGCCATTCATCGTAAAATCGATACCCGATTTTTTCAGCAGTGTGGCAATTATAAAATCTGTTTGTTTCTCGTAGTCTGCCATACTTTTTTCAGAGTTTGCGACCTTAGCACTCAAACTCTCAAAAACAGACAAAAAGAAAAGGCGAGAACCGTTCGTTTTAATTGCCTATTTAAACTTAGAAGGCTCCGCCAAGAACCGAGACGATAAATAAGCACGAAACAGTCCACACCTAACGGTGCGAACTTTTTTACTCGCTTACTCTCTATCGTCTCAAAAAAATATATTTGGCGGATTTTTCTAAGTTGAGAATATGAGCATAAAGCTCTAATTAACAATATATTGTTTCAAAAGTTTCTTTCTAATTCAAATTCGTTTTAAATGAAACATCAATTTACCCTTGCTTAAAGGCGCAAAGGCTTGTCAAATGTATAAAAGTCGGTTGGAAAAGGAAAATGTTTTTAGCCAAAGTGTATCTGATAATTAAAAATCTTTGTTCCTTTGTAAAAAACAATTGAATAGCTATGAACACAGCGGCAACAAATACGGCAACCGCATTCCCGAAATTGTCGAGTGTTGGAACACGTCGGGCGACTACGACTTCATTATGAAGATTTACGTAAGCGATATGAAGCGCTATCAGGACTTCGTTCTCAACACTTTAGGCGTTGTCGAGAGCATCGGGTCGCTGCACAGTTTCTTCGTGATTGGTACCGTCAAAAGCGGCACCGTGCCAATTCCGAAAGCAGAGTAACGGGGCATAAAACAAAATAGCAAGCGGGAATGGGATTTCGTGCGTTCCGTAGTTATGTTTTTCGGTTAAAATTGGATTGAATCGGTTAGAGCAAAAAACAACCGAACCCCACGTAAGGAATTCGGTTGTCTCGCAATTGGAATTGATTTATAATCAAACTATTAGCAATATCTTTTACTTCAAACACTACTTTTCGAAACTGTAGAAGAACGACGGGAAGCCATCGACTGTGGCAACCTTGGATTCAACGGCGCCAGTTTCAAGGTCGACGGTGCTGAAGCCGTTGTAATCGTCGTTGGCCGAACCGTAAACCATCTTGCCTTTGTGGCGGCCCATTGCCACGCCGTGGCCGTTTGAGTGCGGAAGGCCTTCAATCACCTTAATACTCTGATTGTAAAGGTCGACAATGACGCCGACACCCGTGCGGGCAATGTAAGTGTTTGTGTTAGTGGGGTCAAGACCCATTGCAAATCCGTAGGCGTACATTTTGCCATTGCCAGTGTAACGGCACATCATCATACAGTTGAGATAGTCGCAACTCAAACCGCTTACTTTGGTTTTGCTCAAATTGATACTGTATGACTCATCGAATTCGGTTTCGCCTTTTTTTATGCGGGCGACGCCAGCGTCGAGTCCAGGAATATAGCCGAACGAGCCAATGCAGTTAATGTAAAGGTCGCCGTTCTCATCTTCGAAAATCGACTGATTATCAACAGGTCGCGTAGGTGCTGAAAGACCTACTGCGGTGCTGCGGATTCGCTTGATAAAACTGTCGTCGGCAACATTGTAGAGAGCCATTTCTAGAGCGTTCTCAACGGGCATCCACTGCGCATTGAACTGTTCCAGAGCAACATACAGAATGCCGTCGCGAATGTAGAGTGCGCCAGGATAGGCCGAAACGCCTTCGTTGCGAAGCGACGAGACATCAATGCGTGAGATTTCGGTCATAGTTGTCGGGTTGAAGGCGACAATCAAATCAAGGCTTTGGCAGCACACGTAAGCCTTTGTGTCGCTAGCCTCAACCACAATGGCAGCGCTCGAGTTTGCAGGCAGCGCCATCGAGCCCTTGAGTTCCAATTGGTTGGCGTCGTTCAGCACGTAACGGCGCAGTTTCAGTTCGGTTCCGCCCATATAATCGGGGAAGACGTAAATACTGCCGCTCTTGCAGACGCACGGATACGAGCCGAACCCCAACGGAAGGGCGTTTGAGTTGTCGTAGTGAATTCCGCCTTCAAGACTGCCGACAACCTGCAGATAACCGCTGCCACTGTCGCCCGACGGGTTTGTAACTGTTGTGGAAAACAAGATTTTACCTGACGCCGAAGTGTTCTCGTCGTCTTCTTTGTCGCACGCAACAAACGTTGTTGTCAATGCGACCATTAAAAATAAATGTTTGATTTTCATTTTGTTATAATTTTAAGATTAAACATTTGTCATTTTTTTTGAACGCAGATTTATATGAATTTGAATCTGCCTAATAAATCTGTGTCAATCTGTTATATCTGTGTCATCTGTGTTCTTATTTTTCATTTCGGACGCGGCACGCCAAGTCCCTACAAATTCGTTTAATACCACTTTTGCCCAATACCTAACACCCAAGACCTAATACCCAACACCAAAAATCACTTCATCACATACCGAACTTTGAATCCGAAGTTTCGACCAGGCAGCGGACGGTTCAAATCGGAATATACCGTCTTGTCAGTCAGGTTTTTAACGCGGAAAGTGATAGTCCATTGGTCGTTGTTGAAACTGTGCTCAACGCCCAAATCAATGGTGAACGACGTCGGGATTTTGCGCTCTTGGAATTTGCTCACCTCAAAATCGTAGAAATACTCGTGAATGTACGACGCGTCGGCCAGCAAGCGGCTGTTCTGACGGCTTCCGCCGAAAAGATTCTCGCGGTGCAGTTCGGCGCCGAAGTTGGCCAGCATATACGGAATGTTTGGCATCCGCTTGTTATAGGTGGCGTTGGGCGCAGTCGAGCCAGTCTCATACTTGCGGCGGTCGCGCAAATCCTGATAGGTGGCGTTTCCATAGAGATAGAGAAACGGCAGCACATCGCCCTTCACCTCAACCTCAAC
Source organism: Salinivirgaceae bacterium (assembly GCA_017474765.1). Classification (GTDB taxonomy): domain Bacteria; phylum Bacteroidota; class Bacteroidia; order Bacteroidales; family SZUA-534; genus RUG13583. The sequence goes on from JAFVGW010000026.1 coordinate 12,169, forward strand.
ACCTTTGGTGCGAACCGTTCCGAAATTAGCGTATCGAGCCATCGACGGAATCATATCTGCTTGATAACGAATCATATCTTCGAGTTGATTCAGGAAGTAACTCACCTCGGCCTCAATGAAACCGAACGCGTTGGCTCGGTGATATAACGCACCGATATTCAGGCCGTTGCAGCGTTCGGGCTTCAGGTCCGACGACGGCAGAATTGAGAAGCCGTTGCCCACCAACTCTTCGGCCGTGGGAATACGCACCTCGCTGCTGAACGCCGCCTTGGCCAACAGCCGCTTGGTGAACTTGTAGCGCAGACTCTCGCTTCCGCCCCAGTAATTCTTGCTCAAATTAATGTCAGTCGGGTTGTTTATAAAGGTGTGTTCCAACACTTTAGTATTCGACGAGAAGTTGAAATTCTTGACCGTTGTGGCACTCATAAAACGGCTGTCGAACAGCGTCAAATCGTATGAGAGACCGACTGTCAGACTGCTCATTCGGCTCGGGAAGTTGGTCTGATAGCCGAAACTCAAATCCATCATCTCGTTTTTGGGATTCTGCCGCGTGTGCGTGCCATAAATATTGATATTGAACGTGTTATGCTCATTCAACAGATAGTTCATATTGAGTTTCCCCGCAAAATCGTGTGTGCGGTTGTCGGCATTCGACGCATAGTTGCCCTGCTCGCCGCCGTAGGCCGAAACGGCGTTGTAGCGGTTGCCGTCCCAGTCGTAGCGGTAGCGCGCGGTGTCGCACAACCCGAATTTGCCATAACTGTAACAGAAGTCGAAATCGAAATCCAATCCGTCGACAATAAAGTTATCGCGCTTGAGCGTAATGGCCGAAATGGCCGAAGCACTGCTGTTGTTGGCTTCGCGAATGTCAGTGTCAATTCCTTGAATTTCAGCGCGCGTGGCGGTAAAGACGAGTTCCAGTTTGACCTCGTCGAAATACCATTTTGTCGCCTTGAGCGAAGTTCCCGCCATCACCTTTTTGAATTGGTCGTGATTGCGCTTAACCTTCCGATTGTCAAGGTTTTGCAGACGCATTGTGTAGTCGTTGTCGCTATAGGTGAGCACGCCGCCAAGACCAAACTGCAAGCCCGTTTTTTGGTTGGTCTGCTTGAATGCGGTGCTGATTTTGTGGGTGTTGAACGAAGCAATCTCGTAACTTGCGTCAAAATAGACGGGCGGATATTCCTTTGTCACAACATTCACCGCGCCACCCAGCGCCGACCCGCCAAAACGGTAAGGCACAATGCCCTTGTAAACCTCAATGCGTTCAATCATATCGGTTGGCACATCGTTAAGCGACATATAATCAGACATTTGACCAATAGCCGCCTCATCAATATAGATACCCATACGTTTGCCCTCGAGTCCGCGCACCGAAATACGCGACGCGCTGCCCACACCGCCAGTGTTGCGCACGGTAATGCCCGCTGTTCGCGAAAGCGCGTCGTTAATGTTCGACGTGGTGCCCTCAAGTTGTTTGACAGAAATGACCGACAGCGGCATTGCGGCCTCGCGCATTTGCCGTATCTCGTTGTGGCTAACCACATTAACGGTCTGTATTTCTCTGCCGCTGAAGTATGTTGTGTCATTATTTTGGGCGATTGATTCGGCGGGCAAATGCAGAATAACTGCCACAGCCGTAACCGCCCCAAACAAAGTTTTTCGTGATTTTTCCCCCATTTTTTTGCTTCTGAATTTTGCCGCAAAGGAACGGCGGCGCACTGTCAGCGTCAATCCCTATTTGTGGGGATTTGTGAGTGGGGTGACTGATAATTTCGTGGGAATACAGCACGGTGCACCTATAAAAAAAGGACTCACAAGCGAGTCCCATTTTTTTGACTGTTCAAGTCGAACAGAAGAAGCGGCTGTAGGCGGCTTTTTTGCCTTACGGCCTATCGTTTCCGCACCGCGAATCGGAACACATCGGCGCCCAAAATAGTGACGTTCAGTCGGTCGGCTTCAGCTTCCAACATTTTGATTTCAGCATCCTAAAGTTTCACATTCACAGCATTATACAACTGCTCAACCTGATACGCCCTGCGGCAGCCGCATATCGGCACAATGCCCTTGCTTGAGCAGAACGACATTGCAACCTGCGGAATGCTGATATTGTGTTGGTTGCCAATGCTTTCCATTAGTTCGTAGAGTGGTTTGAGTTTCTTCTTTTTCCGATTGAAAATCAGTTTCATAACCGATTTTTTCGACTTCGATTTCGGATTGGTCAGCATTCCTTCTTCCAGAACGGCCCACGCCCAAAAACTGATTCCGTTCGCGCGGCACCAATCGACAAGGCCGTTGCGTTCCCAGTCGCGGCACAGAAGGCTGTAGTGGTTCTGCACGCCGTAGAGCGGGATTCCCGACGCGTCGAGAATGGATTTCGCCAGGCGGCACTCATCGAGCGTGAAATTTGAAACGCCAATGTGGCGGATTCTGCCATCGTGGTATAAATCAATTATTTCCGATAGATTCTCGCAAATGTCATTCGGCAGGTGAAGCCAGTAAATGTCAACGTAACTGCGCCCAAAGTCGGCCAAATCCTTCTCAAACGATTTCTTGACCTGCCCCGCCTTGTAACGCGCTGTGGGTGTGAATTTTGACGAAATGAGCACGTCGCCGCAGCCGAATCGGCCAATCATTTTCTGTGCCTGTCCGAAACCGTAATCCTGTGCTAAATCAAAGACTGCCAAATCTTTAGCCTGCGCGCTGTCGAACGCTTCCTTAATAACGGACTCATCGACGCTCTCGCCGCGCAGCAATTTGCCGTACAGACTTCCGCCCCACGAATTTGTGCCAACCACACATTTCAGTTGGCTCAGATTGTTGTTTTCTATCTTGCTCATTGTTTGTTAGTTTTAAATTTTTAGCACAAAAATATGGCGCCGAATCTGCAACCAGGTTGCAAAGTTTCGGCGCCATATCTTTTCACTTTTCAAACTTCTCTGCCTTATTTCCCCTTCCCCGCCTTTCGCAATGCTTCGTAATAGTCGTGGCGCTTCGGATTTTCGGGGAACCAACCGCGCAGAACGCGTTTTTCCTGTGCGAACATTTCGCCAATGCCCCAAAAACAAGAGAAAGCAAATCCGCTGATTATTGTCGATACGGTCTGATTATCAATGAATAGCGCCGCTGCGACGCAGGCGAGCCCCACAAAGAGCCAGAGCCACCAACTGCGTTTTCCCCAGTAATATTCCATTTTAATGACGGCTGGATGGCACAAGCCGATGCTCAAAAAAACTGCCGCGCCAACAATTATGCTGCTATAATTCATAGTTTCAGAAATTTTGGCGCAAAAATAGTATTTGAAGCGAAATGGCTAAACGTTTTTTGTGATTACCGCCACAGCGCAAGGCATCTTGCCTTCAACAAGGTGATACTCAACGTTTTTGTATCCTGCATTTTTGAAAAAAGCCTTGTACGATTCAATGTCGAATTGCTTTTTGAAATTCGCCCCCGCCTTTTCAAAAATCTTGACAAAAACGTTTTCCTTGCCATTGCTGTATATGTTTATATATGTGGGGATTATAACTTTTCCGCCAGGCCTGCAGACACGCACAAGTTCTGAAATCACGGCAACGGGATTTTCCAACAAGTGAATCACGTTTCCTGCCACAACCTTGTCGAAACTATTGTCGGGATACTCAATCTTTGTCATATCCAAAGGCCTGATTTCCACATTGTTGAACCGCCGTAACTTCTTTTCGGTCTGCTTCAGCATTTTCGGCGAGAAATCGGTGGCCGTCAGGTGTTTGCACTTGGGCGCGATATACACGCTGATTGCCCCCGTTCCACACGCACATTCCAAAACTTCGTCGGTCGTATCTATCTGTTCTGCAACTGTTTTACCAGTGTTGGCATAAACTTTTCCGTTGTAAGTGTTTTCAAAAAAATCGTAGGCAAATGCCACTTTGTCCCAAAACATAATTGTCGGTTTTTAATGTTTTTTCTTTTTGTTTTCCGACGCAAAAATACGGCGCCCACTCTGCAACCGAGTTGCAAAGTGCGGCGCCATATCGCAGCAAGAGAAAATCAAACTAAAAAGTTTACTGTCAGCCGTTTACTTTAACGCTTCCGTTTGCTTCTTCTCTAACTTTTCAGCAAGCCGCATCGCCAGAATGGCAACGGGAATGGTCAGCAGAAGGACGAAATAGAAGCACGCGGCATCAGCCAACGGCAATTGGCCGACAACATTGGCCTTACCTATTCGGTTGTTAATGAGATACTGAACGGGCGCCGCTCGCTGACGGCCAAAACCGCCCTTATGTTCGAAGCCGCACTCGACGTTCCCGCTGACGCACTAATGTACCTGCAAACAAAGTACAATATGCGAGCCACCCGAAACGACAAGTCGGTGGCCAATGTTTTGAAAGGAATCAGAAAGATTGCGGCGGTGACGTTTTGATTATTTATTCGCACAGACGACACAGAAAATACAGATTTTCACTGATATTGAAAAAGGCGATACCAAATGGGTACCGCCTTTTTGATTGAGCAACAATGCATTCTTAAATTCTCTATTTTGGGGATAGCGGTTGCTTCGGCCTGTCTGTTTCATAATTTATTGGACAATAAACACAGTTGCCCAATCCGTCGTTTACCCATATCCACGCATTAGTGAACAAATGACCATACAAACTTGAACGCCACTCGTTAATTGCGGCTAGGGCCTTCTGACGAGTAGAGAAGCAAGCATAGCACACGCGATAAACCGTTTTGTCTTCTAATGGACATTTATATATCCAACACTCCATTCCATCGGGACAATTATAATTATATGTCTCTGCACTTTCCAATGTGTCGTAACTTCCTAACACGACATAATATACTTTTTGTACTGAAGAATTTTCCATTATCGAACAATCTTTACTATTAGCATAAATAACCCCTTTACATACTGACATTAATGTCAAAAATGTTAGCACAAAGATTTTTTTCATATTTGGTAAATGACTCATATTCTAATTCCTTAACAAATTGCACATTGAGAACTAACCTGATATTTCCCCCATTTCAATATAACCTCTTAAAATATTGTAGGAAAAAATAGTTATAAATCATTTAACAATCCATCTTATTTGAATTTATCAATTGCACCCCAAACAACTTTGTATTTATTGGGATTCCAATAGACGTCCCAACCCATTGGCTCCGATTTCGCCTGACAATATATTGCTGTTAAGTGAATGCAATTTCTAAATGCATCACGCCCAATGGTTTTTACAGCATTCGGAATGGTTACTGTTTTCAAATCTATGCTTTCCGCAAATGCGGCATCATTAATCGCCACAACAGAAAAAGTATTGCCGGCTATCACTTTCGATGGTATTACAATATCTCCTGAATATTTTTGGGGATTACTATTAAAAAATGGACTTTCATATTCTTTTGTATCGACCATTACTTCATTTTTATTTAACACTTTATAGCGAATTCCGCCTTTTCTTAAGTATAAGCCTGCATTGTCACATCTGGCTTCACTTTTTATGGTTACTGAAGTCAAGTTCTCACTAGCAATAAAGGCATTCTCACCAATTTTTGCTATACAATTAGGTATTGTTACTGACGTGAGTTCATTGCAATCATTGAACACACCATCGCTAATTTCCGTTACAATGTATGTTTTCCCGCCATAGGTTACAGTTTCGGGGATTATCAAATTTCCTTTTGGCCTTTCGCAATCACCATATTCTTGAATTCGCCAACAAGATTGGGATACCACATAGGCCTACATATGCGCACCGTGCTGGAATTATAGGTATATTTATAGTATAAAGTCTGTCCGCTACTACATACAGCAGAAAAATCATAGTACCGTACTGGCTCCTCTCCGAAAAAATCTTTTGCAGATGATGTTTTTTCATTATTAACAGTTTCAGAATTTTCCTCATATCCCCATTTTACTTTTTCTTCTTTATCACACCACCATGGGCTCCATCCAGAAGGTCGGTTGTAATCTACTTCACAATAGATATTTTTCAAACAATTGCATTTAGTGAATGCATAATCCCCAATTGTTTTTACTGATGCAGGAATTTTTACTTCTTTTAAAGAATAGCAAGATTTAAATGCATTTTCACCTATTTTTACAACAGAAGAAGGAATATTTACAGTTTGAATTTCATCACATTCGCTAAATGCAAAGGATTCTATCTCTCTAACAGAATTAGGTATATTTACTTCAGTTAGATTCTCACAACCATAAAATGCGTAAGGACCGATTTTTGTGATGGAATTTGGAATAGAGACCGATTCCAATTTTGAACATTGATAAAATGTTCTTTCGCTTATTTCTGAAACAGCATTCGGAATAGTTACCGACTTTAAATTTCCACAATGTTCGAATGCGGAGCCACCGATGTTTCTGACGCCTTCAGGAATGGCTACCGATACCAAGTTGCTGCAATAACAAAAGGCATTATTGCCAATGCTTGCAAGTTGTGAACTTTCAGCAAAAGTTAATGTCAGGTCATAGCATTCATGGAAAGCATTATTGCCGATGCTTGTAACGCTACCAGGAAGTAGTATCGTCTTCAGAGCACCACACTTATCAAAAGCATTATCTCCAATGCTTGTAAGATGTGAGCCTTCAGCAAAAGATACAGATGTCAAGTTTCCGCAATAATAGAACGCTTCGTTACCAATGCTTGTTACCGAAATCGGAATAGAAACAGATTTTAGTTTAGTGCAATATTTAAACGCATCATCGGCAATTCCAACAACCGTGTATTTTTTAACTGTTTCTGGAATAACAACAGAAACTAGTTCCTTATATGTGTTACTACCTATCAATTGTACTGTATTTTGGCCAGTAATTTTATAATGCAACTTTCCAACTTTGAAGTAGTCATCAGCAGCCCACGCCTGCCCTGCAAGAATTGTAGCGACAATTAAAAACAGAATCTTTTTCATATCATTATGAATTTAAATTAAACATATCATAAAGGTCGGGATTGCCTAAATGACTACAAGCGACACTGCGTATCTGTTTGCGATACATTTTGTATCTTTTTTGTCCGAAGGGCGTCAACGTAATATTGGAAGAAATTGACATCAAGGGCGGCGGATATGTCCAAAAGCAATTCGGTATCAATGTGTTGTCGGCGGAAGATTTTATAAACATTGTCGCGGTTGCAGCAGATTTGTGCTGCAAGCCACGATGGGCTGCGTCCCTGACTCCTCATCACCGATTCAATGATTTTCCCTATGTGCAATGGTTCACTGTTTTCCATAAAAAAAGCGTCAGCCGTTTTCGTTTTTCTAATGTCTTATTTCTTCCGTTAGGTGTCTGGAATAACCTTATGCAATAAATAAGCACGAAACGGCTCACGCATAAAGCGTGAACCTCTCACTCGCTTATTCCCATTGCATAATTGAAATTTTCCAGACTTCAAACGGAAGTGAGAATATGAGCGCAAAGCCCTATATACTAACAAATTAAACTATATATTTCTTATTCGTTCTATTTACATTAAACATTGTTCTTTTGAGCAAATATAGAAAGAAAATGCTGCAAACAGAAACGGATATTCTAAATGCAAACATTGTCATACCAAATTAACAGCAATAATAAATAGACATCGTTCAATTCATTCTTGCCAACGATTTTATTGATTAATATGTGTAAATTATATTGAATGACACGGCGTTTTTACTTTTCAAGTTTTGTCCCATCCAACAAATGCAAGATGGCTGGTTCTTTAAATTGTTGGTCAATATAGATTTTATTATACTCTTGTTTCCTTTTTATTCTGCGATATAGTTTTTCAGGCAAACTATTTTTTATTCTCAGATATTCAACATCTCTAAGAATAATTCTATCCCATCGAGTGTTCAACTTTTGTGTGGATAAGAACATGGAAAAAAAATCCGCATCTCTTGTTTTATGTGCTAAGTAATATGATAAACAGTACTTTGTAACATCAGAAAACTGATAATCGTTTTTTGACAAAATGTCAATAGCTTTATTTGAAACAATTTCCATATTGATGTGTTTTGAGTCAAATAAATCACCAAAAAGATTCCTACATTGCAAAATCATATCAAGTGTTGTCCATTGATATGCAATAGTTTTACTAGTTGAAGAAATTAATGATTTATAGAATCTATCAAAAGTAACTATCATATTTGAAATAGCTTTCTCGGCTATTTCATTTGAAATCAGATGCGCTGCTTGTAAACTTTTTGACATTATCTGCAAATGATAGAACATTGAAGCCGAATCTCTAGGAATACTGTTAACAGCTTTCTCAATGAATACTGCCCTTTTTGGGTTTTTACCATTGTAAAAAATTATAACATTTTGCCACCATTCATGATAAAGATTATCTATTAATTCATTTTCATTAGAATCATCAAAGTATATGCTCGTAAAATACTCTTGAAAAGCGCTACTATTGAAATAGAAAACGTCTCTGTCGGTATCATAATGAAGTAGTGTGTTCCTAGTCTTTAAACTATTTATGTAGTTATCAGTGTCTTTTAATTCTTCAAATGTTGAATGTAATGTCTTTATTGTTTCCAAATAGTCTTTTAAGTTTTGAGAAGGAATTTCGTACATGTGATTAGAATGTAGATAGTGTGCTATAAAGCCCACTATATGCTTGTATTCCTCATATTTGTATTGCGAAGTAATTCCTTTTGAAGCATCCCATTTGTCTAAATAATAATCACTGAATTTGTTATAGAGTTCTGTAATATTAGCAGGTAACTCTTTTAAATCAATAGAATCGTCTTTGTACATTATCGCCATCAAAGTCAAGGCCATTGGTGTTCTTGTCAAACTATTTGATAGCTGTTGTTTCTTAATAGCAGAAATAAAACTATTGTTTTTCTCTTTGTTGTCTGGAATGATTTTTTTTACGAGTTTCAAGGCTTGTCCAACATCAAAAGGCAATAAATCTACAATTTCATAATTAGAAGGGTCAAATAGAGAAATATCTTTGAAAAGTTCAATATTTCTACCTGAAATAATTAGATATCCGTTATTAAAATCAGAAACTTGTTCTTGCAATTTATTGACAATTGTTTTCCTATCTTCATTATCTATGATTTCGTCTAAAGCATCAAACAAAAACAAGTACTTTTTAAAATATCTTTGATTGAATTCGTTGTTTCCAGAAAGTTCATAAAACTGTTTATTAACTTCTTCTGTAAGATTAAAATTACCAGTTTTAATATCCCTAAATCTAAACCAAAACGTACCGATATCTTTATAGTTATTTAACGAATTAATGCCAATTCTTTTAAGTAATAGTGTTTTCCCCGAAGTTGGAATACCTCGAATTATAATGTTTTTGTTTGAGTTGATGATAGAGATAGAGTCATCTATTTCTTCTCGCATAGATGAACTTGTATTACCTTGATATCTTTTTTTCTCATTCTCGTATTTTTGATTTGCAGTCCTGACATTAACAAAGATATCATTGATTTGAGTTATGCTAAGACCAGAAAACAACTCTTGTGCATTTTCAAGATTCATCAGCTTATTGGTTAAGCTTTTCTTATATGTTGAAATGATAAAGTCCTCCTGCGAACCTGTTTCGCCCGATAAAAACAATTCTTTAATATTATTGCTGATTTCTTCTTCTAATTTTTGGTAATTCCATAAGTACACATTGTTTATCTGATGAGATGGCAATACCTTTTGAATAACATTTTTTGCTTGTGGCGATATAGTTCCATTAACAACTACGATAACTTTATTTACATAAATATTTTCACCTTTACTTCTATTATATGGATATTCAAAAGATAATTGTATTTGTCTAGTTATTTCTCCTTGACTTTCGAAATCATTCATTTCTGCATTTTTGTTCTTTACGACTACCGCAAACCAGTTTTTTTTCTCCTAGTTTTGAATCATAATCAGAAAAAATCAAATCCCTTCCATATTCATCTTTACCATGAGTTATTTCAACATCATTATATTGTTTCATTCTGAACAATTCTTTTAAGACAGGAAATAAATCTGATTCTTTTTTCCCTTTTTGGATATCCATTAGCCGATTACGAATATTGTTATATGTTGCCATATATGATATTTTATTGATTATTTTTATTCTTGTAAAATTTCCACTTATGCTATTTGTCTATGTATCAAACCAATTATTTATTATGAATAAGGCTTGTTATACTCATTCATTACTTTTTCGTTTTTGCATTTTTCTTAACCAACCTTGCCGTTTCTTTAACTGTTTCCAAATAAGCCTCTTCCACGGGCGAGAGCGTATTGTTTTGGTATTTGCGGTATTCGGCGGTGGCTTTCTCCAGTGCTTGCGAATGGGTGACAGAACCTGCACCGTCGAGCAACGGGCGATTGCCCGAAGTAAGCACAGAATCCAACTGACGAATGTAATCGCTCATATACATAGGTTTGTGCTCAAGAGCATTGATTTCAGCAATATCAAAATAACCAGAAACAAGGTTGTTAAGAATCTTCAATTCATTCTCGTTCAGATAGTTTTTAGCAATACCAATATCTTTCAACGCAGGCAACTCGCCCGAAAAAGTGGTCAGCCCCATAAACGGTTTGTTGGCATCGGCACGCTCATAGATTACTTCGGCAGCCGTGTGCCCGTGGGCGGCATAGTGCAGTTTGTTTTGCACCATCTTGAAAAACAGAACTGACTCATCGCTTTTCGGATTATAATCGACACTTGTGGCGTACAAATCAAGCACCTGCCGATACATCACCTTTTCCGACGAACGGATATCGCGTATGCGGTCGAGCAGTTCTTTCCAATAATTGCCACCGCCGTTGCCCTTCAACCGCTCGTCGTCCATCGTGAAACCCTTTATGATATATTCCCTTAAACGTTGTGTCGCCCAAATGCGGAATTGGGTGGCCTGTTTGCTATTAACTCGATAACCGACAGCAATAATTGCGTCAAGGTGGTAGAAGTTTGTCAAATAACTTTTACCATCATTGGCAGTTATTCGAATTTTTCGAATAACTGAAACTTCTTGTAACTCATTACTTTGAAAGATTTCTTTCAAATGATAGTTGATTGTATTGACTTCAACACCGAACAATTCGGCCATTCTTTTTTGAGTAAGCCAAAAAGTGCCGTCTTCATATTGAACCTGCACGCTCACTCTTCCAGTATCAGTGGTGTAAATTACAATGTCGCTGTCCATAGATTTCTTGTCCGTTTCTTTGTCAAAAATACATATTTCAAGGCAATTAAACAAAAACAGCCGCAGGTTCACACCCACGGCTGCATCCAATATTCAGTAACAGCCGCTTATTTCAATCCTTCCACTTGCTTCTTCTCTAACTTTTCGGCAAGGCGCATTCCGAAGATTGCAACGGGAATGGTCAGCAGAAGGACGAAAACCAGCATTGGGGTGTTGTCGATAACGGGGCGCATCAGGGCGTCGTAGCCAGGGCGCATCTCTTCGACGGCGGCGGCAAGCGAGCCTTCGGTGTCGGTCCACCAGTGAATGGTGTAGGCGAAGAACGAGTAGGCCAGCGGCAGGAAACTCAAGCGGACGCCACGCAGGGTGTTGTAGCCGCAGCGGTTGCGAATTATTTCGGCTGCGACCGTCAGAAGAATAATGCCAATAATGAACGCGGTGTCGGCTTCGCCAGCAATCAGGAACAGAACGAACAGAAAGCCGTTCAGGACCGTGGCCGCGCCAAACCGCTGCATCGCGGAAGCGGCGGGAAGATAGACAAGCGCCAGCAGCAGCGGCACAACCGCACCTGCGTAAGCATAACACGCGGGGTGAATGAGCCCGCTCAAACTGCCTGCAATGAATGACAAAAACCAGGCGAATGCCAGTAACGAAATTTTAAAAATTGGTTTCATTTTTTTGAATTTTAAAAGGTTATTGTTAAATGTAAATTAGTGATAATCTGTAAAATATTATTCTCTAACCGCTTTTTGCCGATTCGAACCGAAAAACATATCGGACAGAATCGGGTTGAATCGGTTAGAAAAACCTTTATCATATTTATTATCAATAAAATCTGTGTCAATCTGTTTTATCTGCGTCATCTGTGTTCTGACAATTGTTTTCGGACGCACGCGGCGCGTTCCTACGGAAATTTCGCCGCCGAAAAACGAACAACATTCAGAATCGTTCACAAAAAAAAGGGACCCGTTTCCGAGCCCCTTTTCCTGACTATTAAAAATCAAACTATGGTGTAATTGTTTTGCCATTAAACTGAACGCTGTACGTTTTTAAACGCTGCAAAAATCAGCCGTAAAACGGAAATGGGCAATCCCCATTAGTTGGGATTTGCAGTGCAGAATGTGGCAAGTTGGGGGGATTTTGGGGGAAAATAGTTATTATTACAGTCCTTTGAAATCACTCAACGGACGGATTTTCGCTCGATATGTATTGACTCGCTGCTTCAAATCAGTTCGTTTTGTTAATGGGATTTCTTTAGTATCAAAATGAATTACAATATAATATGCTGCGTGTTCGGGGTGAAAACCATTCTTTTCGAGAGTTTCTTTTGTCCAAATCTGAAAACGACCTTTTGCTTTCAATTTGAATAAATGACAATTTTCACCATTAGTGTGAAGCAACACATATTGCAGGCGTTCAAATCCTTGTGTAACAAGCAGTGATCCTTTTGAATCGCCTGCCCGAAGATAGCAGATACCTTGTTCTATCATCAATCGCAAAGTTTCGGGACGAGCGTGATTTACTAAAACCGTCGCTTCTTCAGAATTTTCACACATTTTGCGAAGCATTTTCTCGGCTATTTGCGAATCTTCTATTTCCTGACGGCGACGCATTCCAATTTGCAGATATTCTTCCGACTGGTCGATACCAATGAATTTACGCCCCAACAAATTAGCGGCAATGCCTGTGGTGCAAGAGCCTGCAAAAGGGTCAAGAATAGTGTCACCATCGCGTGTGCAAGCAAGAATTATTCGGTACAGAAGGCGTAATGGTTTTTGCGTCGGGTGCTTGCCGCACGATTTTTCCCAAAGCCCGACGGCTGGAATCTTCCAAACATCGATCATTTGCTTGTCGCCGTTTATTTGCTTCATTGTCTCGTAGTTGAACACGTGCGGCACTTTGACCGATTTTCGAGCCCAAATGACATATTCGGTTGAAAATGTGAAATATCTGCACGAAATATTCGGTGGTGGGTCGGTCTTTTGCCAAGTAATGACATTCAGAATTTTATAGCCCAATTCGGTAAGGCAATTCGCCAGAGAAAAAATATTGTGATAGGTGCCGCTAATCCATATCGAGCCATTGTCTTTCAACTTTTCGCGGCACAGCGACAACCATTGTTTGTTAAATTCGGAAATGTGTTCGGGTGTACCACCTTTGTCCCAATCGCCTTTGTCAACACAAACAACTTTACCGCTCTGACAACTTATGCCACCATTGCTCAAAAAGTATGGTGGGTCGGCAAAAACGGCATCAACGCTCTTGTCTTCGATTTGCGGAAGCAAATCCATACAATCGCCGTGCAAGAGAGTAAAATTATTGTATGTGTGGTAATTAGCCATACTCAACTATGCTTCACCATATCAATAAACTCTTTGATTGTGGTCAGATTGTAAATGCTTGGAATGGCGGCAAAAGCCTCTTGAAGTTTGTTTTTTGCACTATGCCAGCCAATACCGTCAGTAATCCAAACAAACTCAAAACCTTCAATGCTGTTTACTTTTGGTGCTACATCGGTATAAGAGCGAGCCACCTCATTCAGTTTTGAGCCACCACCTGAATAGAAATTGACTTCAATAAGATAGGTTTTGGTGACAGTTTTTATCACAAAATCAAACACTTTTTGATCTGCACCTAACACGTTTGCCACTGCAGGGAACGTATTTGACGACACTTGTTGGCTGTATTCGAGATTGGCGTTTGCAAATATTTTGGCAACGAGTTTTTCTGTAATCTCACCACTACGGTTTTTACGCGCATTTGTGTCAAGACCAGTTTCCACACCAAAAACATAATCAACAAGATCTTTAATCTCGGGCTTGCGGAAAACATTGGCAAGACCTGTGCCTTCAAGAAATCCCATCACGCCATCAACACTTTCAAACAACGAATGAATGGTGCGGAATTGCCCCAATTCATCGAAGAACATCTTGTTATCTTTCTTTCGTGTGGCAATCAGAATGTCCATAACATCAAACACTTTCGGGTCTCGCGCCCATAAGGCTTCAACTGCTTCACGCAGATTCTGCTTACCCAATAAATAATTGAGCATATTCAGACTTATGGAAATATCCGCCACATTTCTTGCAATTTTCGGAAAGTCGCAGTAGAAATCCAGTGTTGCATTTGTCTCTTTGAGTTGAGACATAAACATTTCGAATTGCTTTTGAGTGTGTGCTGCCATATTATACCGCCTGTTTAAGTTTTGTATGTTCGTAATTGTGCACAAGTATTTCCTGAAGTTTCCCGCGTTTGCTTGGGTTTGCGTTGACGCTGCGCGAAGCCCATACTCGCTCAATTTTGTATGCCAGATACAAATCCTCGAAGAATCGGTCTTTAAGCGGTGTGTTGAAGCAGTCGGAATTGCTTAACATAAAGTTGAAGCCTGCATCTTCAACCGTATCGCAGAAGTTTTTCAGCCGCTTTTGTGCAAGGTCGTTGAAGGCTTCTTTGGCGTAGTCGTTGAAACTGCTTGTGTTGCTCAACGGGCGATACGGCGGGTCGAAATAGAAAAGTGTGTTTCCGCTTGCATATTCCAACGTCTGCTGATAGTCACCAGTCAGAATCTCAACATTATGCAAAAGTTCGCTGTCGGCGAAAATGGTTACGGGGTCGCAGATTGTTGGCGTCTCATATCTGCCAAACGGAACATTGAAAAGCCCCGCCTTGTTCACCCGATACAAACCATTGAAACACGTGCGGTTTAGGAAGAAAAACAGCGTTGTGTTGCGAATCGGGTCAAGCGCCTTGGTGTTGAATTCGTCGCGCATCAGCATAAAAAACTCGCGCCGCGCATCTTCCGATTGCAGTGCGTAATACTCTTTCTGTATCTGTTTCAGCGATTCGACAAGCACCGACGGCTGTTCCTTAACCACTGTGTAGCAAGTGGTTAAATCCGCGTTAATGTCATTGATAATGGCTGACTTGATATTGGAATGCGTCTGCAACATATGGAAGAGCATAGCCCCACCGCCCACAAAAGGCTCAATGTAAGTGACGTTTTCCCATTGGTCAAAGTCAGCGGGAAGCAGTGCTTCCAGTTGGTCAATGAGTTGGCCTTTGCCGCCAACCCACTTGACGAATGGTTTCGCTTTCATTTGTCTTTTCTTTTGCAAACAAAGATAACTTATATTGAAATATTCCGCAACAGTTGGTCTGATTCCAACAAAAAAGCCGAACTCAATGAAAAGTATCGGGGGGTAGAACACATTAGTTGGGATTTGCAGTGCAGAATGTGGCAAGTTGGGGGGATTTGGGGTAGCGGGAAATGAGAATGTTCAAATATAACGCGTAATAGACTATTTGTCAGAGTTTTTATCAAACAGTCTTTATCAAATTACATCTGTCTGTCATTCTGTCGTTTATTGCTATTGCAAAGTTTCCTCTGCTCGCGTTCAAATTGTTCCAGAAAATGGATTTCGACAGGTGTCAGTTCGTTTTTAGTCCGCTCTTTGAATTTGTCGTATTCAGCATCGGCTTTGGCTTTGGCAAGTTGCGCCGACACGCGGCCAGCGTGCGTTAGAATGTCTTTCCGTGAAATGCGCAGGAAATCGTCGAGAATCGAAATCCAATCCTTCATATACATTGGGCGGTGTTCTTCAGCTTGCAGTTCGGCAAAATCGAGATAAAGGCTGACAATGCGGTTGAGCGTGGTGATTTCCTCCTGCGATAAGTAATTCTTTGCTATTTCGGCATCGGTTTTCTGCGGTAGCGCGCCAGTCCACGTTGTCAGTCCCATAAAATCTTTCCGCGCATCGGCTCGTTCGTAAATTATTTCGGCGGCCGTGTGTCCGTGAACCGAATAGTGCATCTTGTTCTGAACCGTCTTGAAAAACTCCTGAGTCATCTCAACCCGTGGGTCGTAATCGATACTTAACGCATATATTTCTAACACCTTACGGTAGAACACTTTCTCCGACGAGCGAATATCGCGAATGCGGGCCAACAGTTCGTCGAAGTAGTTGCCGCCACCAGCCCGCTTCAAAAGGTCGTCGTTCAGGGCGAAACCTTTTACAATGTACTCTTTCAACACTTTCGACGCCCACATACGGAACTGCACACCTCGGTAGGAATGGACACGATAGCCCACGCTGATTATCATATCGAGATTGTAATACTCAACCAAATGAATTTGCGTTTTTCCCTCAATAGCACCGTGTTGAGTGGTTGTTGCAAAATTTGCAACAACCACTTCGCGGTTCAATTCTCCCTCGTCAAACACATTCTTGATATGCCGCGAAATGGTTGATTTGTTGCGTTGGAACAATTCGGCCATTTGGTCGAGACTCAACCATACGGTTTCGTCGTGCAGCCTCACTTCAATGCGTGAGTCGCCGTCGGGTGTCTGATACAGTAATATTTGGCCTTTGTCTTCTTGCATATTAGCGTTTGCCAACCATTATTTTGCTGACGCAAGATAATAGTTTTTGCTTACGGAACGGATTTTTGTTTGAACGCAGATTGAACTGTGATTAAACAGATTTGCGCAAATGAATACTATTGTTGATTACGAATCCAATTGTGTCAGAAAATCAGCGGCAGACATCAGCGGAAAAACTGCCTGAAACTTGTAGCAGTTTTCTCGAAAAATTGCGGCAAAAGTTCCGCAGAAATTTCAAAAAACTGCCTGAAAAGTTCCGCAGTTTTTGAATGTTTATGGTAATCGCAAGGATTTAACCGTTGTAAATCAACTGTTTCCAGCCGTTATTGTGGTAATCGACGTATTCCAGAAAAATCCGTTCGGCCTCGTCGGGTTTGACTTTGTGCATAATGATTTCCTCGAGCACGGCGAACATCTGCACGGTGTTTATGTGAATGAAGAACGGCGAGAAGTCCCATTTCAGTGCGGGATAGCGTTGCTTCATCGCGTCCATATAGTTGAGCATCAGCCCTGTAGCCTCGTCGGTGAAATCATCTTTGAACCGCGCCTGCGACGAACCTGCCGACTTGAACAGCAGCAACGTGAGCAAGTCTCTGTATTTCAGCATAATCTGATTGTATTCGGCGGCCGTTTTCTCGGTCATTTCAGGCATCCACTGCTTTGTTATGTCAATTTGCAGCGGGTTGTGGTAGGTTTGCAGAAGGCGCTTGAACTCGCCTGTGAGCGGTGCCACAATGGCGCGGAAAAGGTCGTCTTTGCCCGCATAATAGTTGTAAATGTTGCTCAACCCCACGCCCGCCTTTTCGGCAATCTCGCGCATCGACGTCTGCGCGAAGCCCTTTTTCAGGAAAATCGCCTTTGCCGCCTTTGCAATCTGCTGCTCAATATCGTCCTTTTTGGTTTGCATCGCTGAACACTGTACGTTTTTCGGTACCACAAAAATCAGCCGAAAACACTTATCGGGCAATCCCAATTAGTGGGGATTTGCGCGGGTGCGGGGTGGCGATTGTGGGGATAAAATCAACAAAAGGGAACACTCTGTGCCCCCTTTTGCCTTGTCTGGTGCTGATTTATCGTCGAAAAACTGGGTTGTACAAGCACCAGACCATTATCAGAAAAAACGTGTCTTACTTCTTGAAATTCAACTGAATATCGACAGGAATGTTTTCCAGACGCAGATTCTTAATGTCGGCTGTCAGATTATCGTCGGGTTTTGAGTATTTTGCCACAAACTCGTTGGCTTTCTGCAAGTTGCCAGTGGCCTGAATCTCTAAAATCTGCGCAGCCAGTCCTGCCAGAGCGCTTTCCATCTTTGCAAAGTCGATTGTGTAGGTTCCGCTGACCGAACGGTGGAACGCGGCGTTATCTTTCAAATAGTTGTAAATCATTATATTGGCGCGCCCCAGAGTTGAGCCTTCACCGTAGCGCTCTGAGCGGATTGTCGAAGCGAAGAAGGTTGCGAGCGCGTCCTCTTTGGTGAAAATGTTGGGCAAATCGAAGTGCTTTTGCAGCGTGCCGACAAGGTAAACACCCACCACGTTCGCCTTAACTTCCTCAAGCACAGGCGCATTGGCGGCAAGTGCCGACTGAACATCGGTGCCGTCGGTGACGGTTTTCTTCACGCCAAGGCCGTGGGCTATCTCGCGGAAAGCCGTGTTCCAGAAAAAGGCTTCTTGCGAGATATGTTCCTTATAATCAGCGTCTAAAAGCAGATTTCCAGTGGGCGCCACAATGTAGTTGAACTTGTTGCGGATAATGTTCTCGAACAATATTGTGCGGGTTCCCTTATCGCGCTGAACATCAGTGTCAAACGGCAGGTTGAGCGCAATAACCTTGACGCCTGCGTTGGCCCTGCCAGCGTAATAGATTGCATCGTACGAGAAAATGTTCGACCCAGTGCCAGGCTGGAACTGCTTGTACTCGTCGGCGCACGGCAGGTCGGCCTGGAACTCGCCAAGGCGGGCGGCAAACTGTTGCATCTTGTCGGTCTGCGCCTCGTTTTTCAGCATCACGTAGGCCTCATACGAGCGTTTTTTGCCCAGAAGTTGGTCGTCGGTGCTCTCGTTGGGGCCGATAACAATGTCCATCTTGCTGTCGGTCATATCGAGCCAGGCAATGCTGCTCTCGTAATAGTTGTCGGTGCGCAGCGCGTCGGCTTTGGCCTGAAGATATTTTTTCACGCTCGGCTTTATGGTAATGTCGGCGGCGGCCATTAAGTAGTTGGCAATCTTATCGATATGCGTTTTGTAGGCATCGTGGTACCAAACAGCGTCAAGTTGTCCGTCGGCCTTGCGGCGAATGAGCGTGTAGGGGCTTTCCTTGTCGGGATTGCCGAACTGTCGGAACTCGTCGGCGGTCATATCGGCTGGATAGAAGTTGGCGCCAGGCTGACGCTTGCTGTATCCATCGACAAACGGTTCGCCCGAAATGCGGTCCCACGGGCCGTAGTTTATCAGGGCGTAGGCTTTTGCGTCGGCATCGGCAATGCTGCTGATAAACTGCTGTTTGTCACCAAAATACTGTTCCCAATAAATGGCGTCAACCTCGTCGGCGGCAAAGCGGTACAGGTTCAGCACTTCCTTGCCGTTGTCGGAAATTCCGCTCAAATCGGGCGCCTGAATGTCAACCACGGCATATTGTTCGGTCTTTTTCGCAAACTGCGACTTTTTCTGTTCGCAAGCCGTCGTCAGCATCACAGCCGCAGCGGCCAAAATAACTATCTTTTTCATATTTAAAGAATTAACATTATCAGAATTTGTGCCGCCACCACTCGAAGAAACATTGTTAGCGGGTAAACGGTGGCGTAGTTTACCGCAATGCGTCCGCTCTCGAACATCTGCTCTGAAAACGAGAGCAGAGCGGGGTCGGTGGTGCCGCCCGAAAGCAGACCGCATATCTTGAAAAAGTTCATTTTAAGGAAGATACGGGCAATGAGCGCCACAATGGTCATCGGCACAAGCGTAATGATTGCGCCGTAGCCAATCCAGGCGAAACCGCCGTTCATCAGGCAACTGACGAAATTCTCGCCCGCGCCAAGTCCCACAGCCGCCATAAAGAGCGATATGCCAATCTCGCGAATCATCAGGTTGGCCGAGAGCGCGGTGTAGGTTGTAATGCGCAGTTTCGGCCCGAAGTAGCCCAGCAGAATGGCGATAATGAGCGGACCGCCCGCTATACCCAGTTTGAGCGGCTGCGGCATCGACGGAAAGCGCAGCGGAATCATTCCCACCACAACGCCGATTGCAATGCCGAAGAAAATGGGCACCAGATTAGGCCTGTGAAGCGATTCGGGCTTGTTGCCCACCAATTGCGCGAGTTGGTTTATGCCGTCTTCGCTGCCCACCACCTGAATGCTGTCGCCAACTTGCAGAATCAGGTCGGCATCGGCCTGAAGGTCGACGCTTGAGCGCAGAATGCGGGTGACGGTGACGCCGTAGCGCTGGCGGATATTGAGTTTGCGCAGGCTTTTGCCCGTAATGCTCGACTGCGTTATCGACAGCCGCTTCGACACCAGTTTGCAGCCTGGCTGCTGCCACTCTTTCATATCCACCTGAATCTCGTTGCCGAACAGGATTTTTACCATATCCTTGTGCTGAATATCGGTGACAATCAGCAACTTATCACCTTCGTTGAGTGGTGTGTCCAAATCGGCTGGCGACACTTTTCCGTCCCGCATCACGCGCGACACCACAAGGTGCTCGTTGTTGCTCTCGCCAATCACATCGTGCAGCGTCTTGCCGAAAATGGCTGGGTTCTCGACCACGCACGCCAGACGGTAGGCGCTCGACTCGCCGCTCTCTTCGGTTGCCGACGAGTCGCGCTCGCGCTTCAAATCGACCCGAAAAATTGCGCGCAAGGCGATAATCAGAAAAATGGCGCCCAAAACGCCAAGCGGATAGGCCACCGCATAGGCCGAAGCCAATGCCGACGACGCTTGCGAAGCCTGTTCAACCGTGCCGCCATCGGCCATTGTGGCGTCGGCAATCATCTGCTGCGCCGCGCCGAGCCCTGGCGTGTTGGTCACGGCCGCCGACATCACACCTGTCAGAATATCAAGCCTTTCGCCCGACACCAAATGAATTATGTAGGTTGTAACCACGGCCAAAACCACAAGCGCAATGGCCATCAGGTTCATCGGAAGGCCGTCTTTGCGGAACGAGCGGAAGAATCCTGGCCCCACCTGCAGGCCGATTGCGAAAACAAAGAGTATCAGGCCGAAATCTTTGAAAAGCGACAGAATCTGCGGCGGAATGCGCAGTCCGAAGTGGCTGAGCGCAATGCCGACAAACAAAATCCACGTGGTGCCGAGCGACACGCCCTTCACCTTAAAGCGCCCGAGATAAAGCCCCGACGCAATCACAAGCGACAGAATGAAAATGGCGCTTGCCGTACTGTTTTCTGCAATCAAATTCATCATAACGGCCGCAAAAGTACCGCCGCCGCGAATGTTGTTTTATCGCATAATAATGTTTTTAGCGATATTATTTATCGATTTTCGCGATAAATGAATATTTTTGCCAACGTAAAATTCAGAAGGATATGGAATTACGGCAGTTGAAATATTTTGCATTGGTTATAGATTTACTTTGAACTTTTTCACCACGGAACACACGAATAACACGGAAACAATAAAAAAACGGCAATCGAACAAGTTCAATTGCCTGCTGAAAACACGGAATTGAACATTCAAGTTCCGTGTTTTATCATTATATTAAGGTTTCAACCTTAATATAATGCTTGTTTACAATACATTATGCGTGTTTTGTATTTCAGTGTTTTCTGTGCTTTCCGTGGTTAAAATCAGTTGTTTGTTAGGCTATAGCCTTTGCATTATTGCGGCCCGTTGGCCTCGGTAAGATATTGCTCAACCTGCTGGCGCAGCGGCAGCAAATCGTTCTGCATCACGTTCCAAATCATATCGGGCCTGACTTGAAAATATCCGTGAACAATGTGGTGGCGCATTCCCTCAATTTGGCGCCACGGCGTGGCTGGGTGCGATTCTTTGAACTCTTTTGACAGCATATACGCGGCTTCGCCAATAACCAATGTGCCATACGATACGGCGGCAAACCGTATCTTGTCGTTGCAGAACTGCTCATAGGTGTATCCTTTGACTGCATCGAGCACAAAATCAATGCGTTCGAGCATATGTTCCAACCGATTCCTGTCCTTAAGCGGTTCTCTCATAAATCAGTTTTTTATCGTGATTGGCGCTTTCCTCGGCAAACTTAAGCAAAGAGCCTTCGGGCACAAGGTCAACCTCGCGGCCAACAATGTCTTTCAAATCCATATACATTCCGCCAAGCGTGAACAGGCTGAAATTGGTTGACATATCAGGCTCAAACAGAATATCCACATCGCTGTCGGGCCGTTCCTCGCCACGCGCAAACGAGCCGAAAAGCCAAGCCCGAAGCACTGGCTGGGTCTTGAAATAGTTGGCTATCAATCGTGTCATCGTCGGTGTGTCCATAGCGAAATGGTTTGTTTGGTACAAATGTAAGAAAAAAACAATAGATTGATATGCTCGCGTAACGTGCAAACTTTTAATGGAATACAAGGCTCTGACTCTCAGCGGGGGCGCATTTGTTTTTATTGACGCGCAACGCTTGTCGGGACGTTTTTTATCGATTTTCACGATAAATGAATATTTTTGCCGACGTAAAATTCAGAAGGATATGGAATTACGGCAGTTGAAATATTTTGCCGAAGTGAGTCGGCGCAAAAGTTTCTCGGAAGCGTCGAAGGCGCTTTTCATAACGCAGAGCACACTCTCGCAGCAGATTCAGAAACTGGAAGAAGAACTTGGCGTTGAACTACTTACGCGCGACACTCGGCACGTTGAGTTGAGCGACTACGGCACGCAGTTTCTGCCTTGCGCACTGCAGATTCTGCAAGACGCGCAGGCGGGCATCGACAAGATTAAAGACGCGCAAAACCTTATGTCGGGCGAGTTGCGCGTGGGTTCCACCTACTCGTTCGACCCGCTGCTCTACAAAACGGCGCTCGGATTCCACAAGCGCCATCCGCACATCAAACTGCTAATGCACAGTTCGTCGAAGGAAGTGCTGCTCAAAATGCTGACCGACAGAGAATTGGATATTGTGCTGGCCTACAAGTCGTATCTCACCGACGAGCGGATAATGTCGCACCCGCTGTTCAACGGCCGATTGAGCCTGATTATGGCCCGTCGGTACGCCCCCGACAGCGCCGTCGGCATTGAACTCGACAGCCTGCCGAAATATCCGCTGGCGCTGCCGTCGAAAGGCCTGCAAGCCCGCGACGCGCTCGATTTAATGCTCTCAACCCACAACATCTGTCTCGACATCCGCTTTGAGTTGAACAACCTGCACGGCATTCTGAGCCTTGTGCGCAACAGCCGCCTGGCCACCATTCTGTCGGGCGAAGTGGTGAGCAATGCCGACGCTTTTGCGGCCATCCCCATCAACCACCCCGACGCACGAATGGACGGCTGCTACCACTACCTGAAAAATACCTATCAGAAGAAATCGGCCGAAGTGTTCATCGATATGCTGAAGGAAAACAACGCGTTCAACCTTGCGGGAAGGATTGAAGGTTGACCTTCTCACCCTTTCTTCCCATCGCTCGCCTTTCCGTCTTTAATGGTGACAATCTTGTCGGCGCCAGCCACAGTGCGCATTCGGTGGGCAATCACCAAAACGGTCTTGCCTTTGATAAGTTTTGAAATCGACTGCTGTATAAGTGTCTCGTTTTCAACATCGAGCGAAGCCGAAGCCTCGTCCAAAAGGATTATCGGGGCGTTTTTCAGGAAGGCGCGGGCGATTGATATGCGCTGACGCTCGCCGCCCGACAGTTTCTTGCCGTTCTCGCCAATCACCGTTTGCCACTTATCGGGCAGATTCTCAACAAATTCGGTGCAGTTGGCAAGCGCAGCGGCCTGCATCACCTGCTCGTCGGTGGCGTCTTTGTCGCCAATGCGGATATTTTCCAAAACGGTGTTGTTGAACAGAGTAACAAAATGCTTCGTCTGTAAACAAATCGCGACTTCATTTTGCTTGTTTTGGACAAAAATACGACATCGATTCTGCAACCGAGTTGCAAAGTTTCAGGAATGTGCGGAACCGCTGTTTTCCATCTTCCGCCAATAAAGGAACGCTGTCAGGAAGGTCAGGGCTTCGCCAAGACTTTCAAAGCCGTTGTAGGCGCCTTCGGCTGCAGTTCCGCTGAAAATCAGTTTCCAAGCCACGCCAACAACCGCCGCGCCGACAATTCCCAAAAGACAGGTTATGCGCGGAAGGCCGAGTTTTCCCGAAACCGCCGCGGCAAAGTGAACAATGTACTCGAAGCACAAAAACAGAATCAGGCAAAGGTTGACGGGCGTGACCACATCAATCCAATGCTGACTTACAGCCGTCGCCATAGCAGCCGTTCCGCCCGCATCGAGCACGGCCTTGTAGGTTATCGGCGGAAGTGCGCCAATTGAGAAGTGCAGAAACCCCGTCGCGGCAACGCCAACGCCCATAAACGCCGTGAAAAGCCGCAGAACGCGCCCGAAGGTGGCGGCAATCATCCTGTAGAAACTGACAAAGGCGGGAAGCATCAGAATCATCCCCGCAAACCCCAGCACAAACGAGAGTACAAAACGCCATTCGGGCAGCCCAGCCCACAGCGGGTCAACATCGGTGCCGTTGCCGCTGTTGCCAGCGTACCAGTACAAAAGGCCGTCGCCCACCACGAAAAGCAGACCGCCAACAAAACCCATCAGGGCAAAAATCTTGTTTGTTTTCATTGTTATTGCATTTTAATTCATTATTAATCAATTAATTTATGCGTAAAAATAAATCTTCGAGACAGAAGCCGCAATAACAATAATTAGGTAATTGCAATTGAACAATACCGCCACTTTTGGGTATTTACACGCAGTTGAAGACCGCATATTTTTGCGCTATAACATTAATAAATAGTAATATGAAAAAAACAGTTATCATTTACGGCTCAACAACGGGCAATGCGGCTTCGGCTGCAGAGACAATCGCAGCAAAACTCGGAAACTGCGACATCAAGGACGTTTCTACTGCTACCAAAGACGACCTTGAAAATTATGACAATCTGATTTTAGGCTCATCAACGTGGGGCGACGGTGACTTGCAGGACGATTGGTACAGCTTTCTGCCGAATCTGAAATCAGCCAATTTGGCGGGCAAGACTGTGGCCGTGTTTGGCGTTGGCGACCAGTACAGTTATTCGACAACTTACGTCAACTCAATGGGCGAACTCTATGACACTGCCAAGGCCGCAGGTGCAAAAATCGTGGGCGAGACTTCGACCGAAGGCTACTCGTTCGACAGTTCAACCGCCGTGAGAAATGACAAGTTTGTTGGTCTTGCCCTCGATTACGACAATCAGAGCGACCTGTCAGACAGCCGCATCGACTCGTGGGTTAAGCAAATTCTGCCTGAATTGTAGTTCACAGGGCTATTGCAATGAAAGTACTTGCTCATCACATATACGAGTATAAGAAAGGTTTGCGCCAGCTTATACTGCATACTCTGCACTCAAAATACAGATTTGCAGCCGAAACCCGATTAAGACTTGCAGGAATCGACTTCCTTACATTTCAGGTTACACCCGAGAAAATCAATATATTCTTTGGTTCAAAAGAGTGCATTGAAGTAATCAAACATATAGGGGACAAGTCTTTCTATGACTACTCGCCCGAAGAAGATTTCATTCTCGGGGTTCTGCTTGGTTACGACAAAATTCAGCAGTGCAACCGCTATTTGCGTCTTTGCGAAAAGCAAAAAATGGTTAAAACAGCCACGTAACTACTCATTTTCCATTGCAGCAAATGCTGTTATAAAAAATGGCCTGCCGTATTTCATTTGCGGCAGGCCATTTCTATATTCAGCCAACTGAACCTCTCAACTTTTATTTCCCCACGCTCGCCTTGCCGTCTTTAATGGTGATAATCTTGTCGGCGCCAGCCACGGTGCGCATTCGGTGGGCAATCACCAAAACGGTCTTGCCTTTGATAAGTTTTGAAATCGACTGCTGAATAAGTGTCTCGTTTTCAACATCGAGTGAAGCCGAAGCCTCGTCGAGCAGGATTATCGGGGCGTTTTTCAGGAAGGCGCGGGCGATTGATATGCGCTGACGCTCGCCGCCCGACAGTTTCTTGCCGTTCTCGCCAATCACAGTTTGCCACTTATCGGGCAGATTTTCAACAAATTCGGTGCAGTTAGCAAGCGCAGCGGCCTGCATCACCTGCTCGTCGGTGGCGTCTTTGTCGCCAATGCGGATATTTTCCAAAACGGTGTTGTTGAACAAGGTAACATCTTGAAAAACAATCGAGTAAAGATTCATCAGCGTTTCGGGGTCGATTTTTGAAATGTCTTGACCGCCAACGGTTATGCGGCCTGAATCGACGTCCCAGAACCGCGCCGCGAGCCTTGAAACGGTTGTCTTGCCGCTGCCCGACGGGCCAATGAGCGCCGTCACCTCACCCTGTTTTGCGGTGAACGACACGCCGTCCAGAATCTTCTTTCCGTCCTGATAAGAAAACGTAACATTCTGAAACTCAATGTCGCCGCCGTTCACTTTGAGTTCTTCGGTACCAGTCTGCTCTTTGTGCAGCAGAATCTCGTTGAGCCGCTCGCAGTTGACGTCGAGCGCGATAATGGCCGCAAAATGCTCAAGCGACGTAACCAGCGGGTCGTAAATGCGCGACGCTATCAGCAGGAACAGGAAGAATTCCAACAGACCTAACTCGCCGCTTCTCAGCAACATAGCGCCCACAAGAGCCGTGGTTGCAATGCCGAATTTCAGCAGCATCTCGGCGTTGCAGACAAAAAGCCCAGTGCCGAGTTCGTTCCAGAGCATACGTTTCTCAACCTCGTGAATTTTGGCTTTAATTTCCTTGAAATAAGACTGTTGCGCGTTGTTTTGCCGCAGGTCGCGGACGGTTTCCAAACATTCCTGAATTTTTTCGGTCATCTCAACGGCCGCCGCGCTCTTCCGCTTGCCCAATTTGTACTGCACTTTGCGCGAGAAAGCCACAATGAGCATACTCAGCGGCAGCACCCAAACCACCGCCAAGGCCATCTTCCAGTTAATGAAAAACAGACACACGGCCAATATGCAAGTGCTTATTATTGAGCCGATTAGTTGCGGAATAAAGTGCGACGAAGCCTGTTCAATGCTTGCCGCGTCGTCCATCAGAGTCGAAGTCAGGTCGGCGCTGTCTTTCTTGGCGAAGAACGAAAGCGGCAGTTTCCGCAGTTTTTCGGCCAGCGTCACGCGCCTGATTCCGCTTTCGCGATAGGTCGAGAAGTAGCAGGTGTTGTATTGAATCACGGTGGTGACAATCATCAGCACCAGCCAAATGCAAATGCCTGTAAGATAAAAACTTGCGCGACCGCCGAGAGTCCCGCCCATAATGTCCTGAATCAGGAACCAGAGCAGAACAACGGGCGAGAACAGCGCCAGATTGTAAAACACGTTTGCCGTCGACGCAATCACCATCGACCTTGCGCCCTCGTCAGACAGGGCATATTTTTGTTTAAGAGTTGCCATTTTTTATTTAGGATTTAGGATTTTTTGATTATTGCACTGATTATCATAGTTTTTTTGACTTCAGACATCAGACTACAGACTTAAGTCCGTTGTCTGTTGTCCGTAGTCCTTTTCAATTTTCAATTCTCAATTTTCCATTCCACCGATTTTTGGTATTCGTTCCACATTCGTGAGTAGATACCTTGCTGTTTTACAAGGTCTTCGTGCTTGCCGCTCTCGACAATCCGTCCCTCTTTGAACACGAAAATCGCGTCGGCGTCAACAACGGTTGAAAGGCGGTGGGCGATTTTTATAACTGTCTTTCCTTTAGACATTTCGTTGAACGCCCGAAGCACTTTTTCCTCGTTTTCGGGGTCGGCAAAGGCGGTTGCCTCGTCGAGAATCAGAATGGGCGCGTTGCGCAGCATCACCCGAGCAATGGCAATGCGCTGCTGCTCGCCGCCGCTCAAATAGGTGCCGCGGCTGCCAATGACAGTGTTCACGCCGTCGGGCAGGCGGTTGATAATGTCGGTGCATTGGGCGCGTTGCAGAACATCGGCAACTTCGGCGTCGGTTGCCGTCGGCTTGGCCATCTTGATATTGTCTAAAATGCTCGTTTTCATCAGTTTGCTGTCTTGAAAAACAAACGACACGATTTCCGACAGCCGCGCCTGCGGAATGTCGCGCACA
Organism: Salinivirgaceae bacterium; assembly: GCA_017474765.1. Lineage (GTDB taxonomy): Bacteria > Bacteroidota > Bacteroidia > Bacteroidales > SZUA-534 > RUG13583. The sequence continues at coordinate 39,902 of JAFVGW010000026.1, forward strand.
TCGACGCCGCCAATCAGAATGCGGCCTTCGGCAACATCCCAAAACCGCGACACAAGGCTTGCCGACGTGGTTTTGCCGCCACCCGACGGCCCGACAAAGGCCACGTGTCCGCCCGACGGAATTGTCAGTGAAATGCCGTCCAAAGCGTTGCGCGCGGCATCTTTGTAACGGAATTTAACATTCTGAAACTCAACCGAATAATCGCTTGGCGTCTGCGGATTTTCAGCATCTTTCATCTCTTCGACATCGAGCACCGAATTGATTCGCAAAAGCGAGTTCTCAACAATCATATCGGCTTTCGACGAGTGCATCAACTTGAAGAAAATCACCGCGATAACGGGCGTGAAAATGATATAGAACATCAGGTTTGAGAAAAACTCGGGGCTTGCCGCGCCGCTGCCGTGCCAGAGCGCAACGGCCGTCAGCATTGCGAAAAACGAGTTGATTACAACGGTGTAGGCCGTCATCGGAATGCGGAACCGACGGGTGTAACTAACTGAAAATCTTTCGTATGTATCAATCGCCGCCTTGAGTTTCTTGAACGAGAAAACCGACTGCCCGAACGTCTTCACAACAGGAATGCCGCGCACGTACTCAACGGCTTCCTTCGTCATATTCTCGAGTGCGACGTTGTAGGCCAGAATATCGCGCTTCAGCGACGGCCCCACCATAAAACCGTACATTATGAGAAAGGCGACCACAATGGTTGCAATGCACAAAAGGCCGATTCGCCAGTCGAAATACATCAGCAGGGCAATCATCGCCACGGGCGTCACCATTCCCACGGTGCGGTCGGGCAGAATGTGTTCCAGGTAGTTGCTCATTGCGTCGGTTGAGTCGATAATGATTTTGCGGATTTTACCGCTGCCTTCGGTCTCAATGTGTCCGAGCGGCATCCGAAGCACCTTGGCCACGCAGCGCTCGCGAATGTTGGCCACCGTGCGGAACGCCCCAAGGTGCGAGCAGGCCAGCGCGCAAAAATAGACGCACATTGCGTTGACCGCATACTTGACGGCCGTAAAGCCGTAATCTTCAATGTTTTCCGCTTTCGCGAAATCGGGCGCCACACTCAGCACTTCGTTCACGATTTTCCAAATGTAAACGAACGGCACCAGTCCCAGGCACGCGCTCGCCGCCGACAGCACAATGGCCCCAACGGTGAAATACTTGAACCGACCTGCGTTGTCCATCAGCGTGAGCAGATTCGGTCGCTTTTTTGTTTTGTTATCCATATACTTAATTTTTAATTTGTTACGTTTTCAAAAGCGAACAGCCGTCAATTTTGTTCTCAAAAAAAAAAGGACCCGTTTCCGAGTCCCTTTTCCCTAACTTTAATTCAAAATACGGCTTGTTTGTCTGTACATTTTAAGTGAACGCTGTACGTTTTTAAACGCTGCAAAAATCAGCCGAAAACACATATCGGTCAATCCCAATTTGTGGGGATTTGTGCGAACGCAAATTGGTGATTGTGTGGGATAAACTGAAGGGCCGAAATTCATCATTAAAAATGGTGGCCTGCACCTTGCAAAATAGCCATTTGTTGGGATTCGCCTTGCGCGCGCGACTGACTATCTTTGCCGAAAAAACGCTATGGAACAATTACTTTCGTTTGTGGGTATGGTGAACGAAATGTCGCCGTACCTGCTTTTGGGTTTTCTGTTTGCAGGACTGCTGCACGTGTTTGTGCCGCAACGCGTTTATGCGCAGTATTTGGGTCGGCCCGATTTCCGCTCGACGCTTTTGGCCACGCTTTTCGGCATTCCGCTGCCGCTGTGCTCGTGCGGGGTTCTGCCCACGGCAATGTCGCTGCACAATGAAGGCGCAAGCAAGGGCGCAACCACGTCGTTCCTGATTGCCACGCCGCAGACGGGCGTCGATTCCATAATGGCCACCTACTCGCTAATGGGGCTGCCGTTCGCCATTGTCCGCCCTGTGGCCGCCATTGTTACGGCGCTCGTGGGCGGAAACGCAATGAACCTGATTGACCGCACCCAACCCACCGCTCAAAAAGCCTGCGCCGACGACTGCGACTGCCACTCACAGCCGCAAGGCGGAAAACTGTTTGGCGCTCTGCGATATGCCTTTATCGATATGTTCCAAAGCATTGGCAAATGGCTTGCCATCGGGCTTCTGTTGGCAGGGCTGATAACGGTTGCCGTGCCCGACGGATTCTTTGAGCGTCATCTGAACTCGCCGCTCGAGAGTATGCTGTTTGTACTTCTTTTGTCGATACCAATGTACTTGTGCGCCACGGGGTCGATTCCTGTGGCTGCCGCACTAATGCTCAAGGGGTTGTCGCCAGGCACGGCACTTGTGCTGCTAATGGCAGGCCCCGCAACCAGTATGGCATCAATTGTAACCATCCGCAAGATTATGGGCGCGAAACCATTGGCGGTTTATTTGGCCACCATCATTGCAGGGGCTGTGGGCTTCGGATTGGCTATCGACTATCTGCTGCCAGCCGAATGGTTTGTGCCACAAGCGGTTATCGCCGCACCGTGTCATTCGGCCGACGATTTCACTCTGCCCCAAATTCTGTGCAGCCTTCTGTTCGTCGGCTTGACCGTGAACGGACTGATTCCGCGCCGCGCCAAACAGCCCGAAAGCCCGCAGGCAGTGCATTATCAGGCAAGCGGAATTGAGTGCGCCCACTGCAAACAGACCGTTGAAACAGCGCTGCTAAAACTCGACGGCGTGCGGTCGGTCACGGTTGACATCAGCACTAATGTTGTCAGCGTTGAAGGCGACGTGGCCGAAGCCGACATCAAACGCACCATCGAAGGCATCGGATTCGGGTTTGTGGGGAAAATCGACGGTTAAGCAAAGTGGCGAAGGATTGTCCCGCCATCTTTCCTACGTTTTGACCGCTTACTTCAGCATCGCCTGAATTTCGGCTTCCAAATCTTCGGGCTTTGCCACGGGCGGGAACCGTTTGATTTGGCTGCCGTACGCAATTATTTTCGGTGTTCCCGATAATACCCCACCACCACTTCAACATTGCGCATTATGGCGCGGCTCGAAAATGTTGCGCCGATTCGCGGTGAGCGGTTCCGCCACCACGCTTTACACACTAATATCTGCTTTGTTTTCAGGCAAATGCCGCCTGATTCCGTCCCAGGTGGGCATTGGCGAGCCACGGTGCTGACGCCGCCATTCGTCGAATTTTCGGTCGATATAAATCATCTCTTCAATGCCGTTTTTGCAATGGTCAGAAACCATCAGTCGGCCCAGAACCGTTTTCGACATCAATCTGTATAACAAGAACATAGCGTATGTCCGCAGACCGCCGTTGTAGAATCGGTCTTCGCCTTTCGGCATAACGCTCACGCCCGCGCTTTTCAGGTAGGCGAAGCACTCTTTCGACGCCTGCATAATGAACTCAATGTCGCGGCGGGTGAGTTGCTTCAGGTTGCAGCCGCACTTGTAGCACATATAGCCGTAGGGCATCACTTCGGCAACGTGGCACAGGTAGTAGGCCTGCATATCGCTGATTGGCGTCACCTTGTAGTCGTTGATACTGAATGCTTTACGTATTGCATCGATTGCCCAGACGGGTGCGGGTTGGTGCAGACCGCCGACAAAAAGTTCGGTGACGGGCAGCCTTCCGACAACAGCCTTTCCGCCTTCGCGGTGCCCAGCCGAGTTCTGAAAGCCGAAAAGCAGCAGCAAATCGTTGCGCTCGGCCAGAATTCGGTTTTGGCAATGGTCGGCTTCAAGATTATTGCCTACAAGCACCAAAAGATTGGTTTTCAAACCGATAAACGCATCTAACAACGCCTTCTGCTGCTGTCCCTGCATCACTGAAAAAACAATGTCGAACTGCTCGCCAACGGGTGCGCTCTCAACAATTTTGGGGTGGTCAATGGTGGTTTTGCGTTGCAGATAGTGCCTGACAATCAATCCGTTGCGGCGCAACTCGTCGGCAGTTGAGCGGGCCACCACCGTCACGTCGTTGCCAGCCTTGCACAAATAGTGAATCATCAGCGAGCCTAACGCACCCGAACCATAAACTAAAATCTTCATAATCAGTAGGTTTACCAAACTAAAGTTGCCCAGCGGTCGTTGACGTTGGGCAGCAGAAGAGCGAAAAGTTTGGCGCGCAGCGAGTGTTTGCGCATCTCTTCGTTGAAACTGTGCTCTTCGGCGACGCGGATTCCAGGGCAGAGCGGCTCGAGTTCGCGGGCCGAGTTGGTTCCGCTCTTGAAAACGGCGTTGGTCTTGCTCACCGTGTCGTGATATTTTTGCTTCTTCACCATCATCGGGCAGTTCTGCTCGGCCATCAGTATGCCGTGTTCGAAGTTGTTTTTCAGCAAGTTGAGCAGTGTGCCGATTTCGTTCATCGTCAGGTACATAAAGAGCCCTTCGGCAATGAACATCAGCGGCGCGCTTTTCGCGGAAGCGGCATTTTTGACCAGTCCTATCCAACTGTTTTCCAGAATGTTGGCCGCAACCATCGTGACGCGCTCGCGCTCGGGAAACGCCTTCCGACGGGCGGCAATCAGATCGGGCAAATCAATGTCGAACCAAGTGATACGGCCGTTGTCGACGCGCTCGAAACGGTTGTCGAAACCCGCGCCCAGATTGACAATGACGGCATCGGGGTTGGCGGTCACAAATTCGCGCACCGTGCGGTCGAGCATCACCGTGCGCGCAATCACGCCTTCGCGCGACAGAAACTTGTCGAACTGACGGGTGTCCACGTTCAGGTGCTTGACAATCTCAACCGCCATCGGGTCCTTCACGCGCGGATTTTTCGAGAGCGTCTCGTTCGCCTTTATGGCGACAGGAATCAGCGCCGTGGTCTCAACGTCGCCAAGTTTCAAAGTGATTATATTTTTCATAATATCAGTATTTTAGATTTTGTGAGAAAAGCCGAACATCCACTTCAGGCGTTCGGCTTTCGGAAACAATGAGAAAAAGTTTATCTTTTTGTAAATGACTATGGTTCTTTGTTTTAGGTTTTTTCTTCCTTTCTGATTTTCAGCGACTCGCGCGCCAGCAGGATTGCCACCACGGCCATCAGCGGCATAATCAGAAGTTGTGCGGGATTGAACTCGTCAATGAGTTCCGACATATGCAGCACCGTGAAGGCCGCCATAATGCAGGCCAGCACCACATTGACTGCCAGGCATTTGCGTCCGCCGAACATCACAAGCAGAACGCCCACGGCGGGCACCGTGTAGGTGAGCAGCATCATAAACGAAATCATCCCCACCGAAGCGGGCGGTGTCATAGCGGCAATGCTCTCGCCCCAAAAGGCAGGCATTGCGTCGGTTAGCGAGTGCGCCAGGAATCCCGCAAGGGTGAGCGTCCACAGCGCTACGATTTTTGTTTTTCTTTCCATTTTGCTAGATTTTAGAATTATTATGCCGCAAAGTAACGGCGGCTTGTCGGCTGCGTCAATCGCCATTTGTAATGAAATAGGTTCAGTGGGTATCATCATTTTGGGGGAAATGACTCGCGCTGAAAGGGCAACTCAAAAATTTGCTATTGTTCGCAAAACAACAATAATCAGAAAAAAGCCCAATCATTTCCCATGTTTTCAATTGACGGAAATTCATATATTTGTCTAATTATCATATAGACAATAATATGAAAAAATCGAACTTCCATTGCTGAATTTGTATGCATGCTGATAGGGCTGGTTTCAGTCGTTATATACTTGCATATATTTTTGCCGACAGAAAGTAAAAATAATCACTATGAGCCTGTCGACAATGAATATCGTTTTAAAATGGATTACAATGATGTGTCTTTGACATTTATATATATCGGCAAAGAAAATGATCCGACGCTTGAAATCGAAGATATTGGTTATGTCGGTGATAGACGGAATCTTATAATACCCGGTTATGTCGAAAAAAATGGTGTAAGGTACAAGGTGTTGTCGGTAACAAAAGATCATTCAGTCGATTGCGACACGCTTTTCATACCAGCAACAGTTGAATATTTCGATTATGACAAGATTCTCGACAAATGTTGCGCCGATGTAAATTATATAATTGTTGAGCCAGGTAACAAATACTACAAGTCGGTCGATGGCAATCTTTTCCGCGGCGACTCACTGGTGTTCGATGTAAGAGCAGTGTATCACAATCAAAGCTTGTTTTGATTATGAGTAAGCCTAATTCTAAACTATCGATAGTTTTCATGTGGCTGCTTACTGTGGCTAATCTGATAACGTTCTACTACCAACCAATTCCTTTTTCAATATTCGCCAAACCTGGCGACAAGTGGGCTGGTTTGTTTTGGCTTTTTATGATACCAGTGGTCTTTGTTTATGCCGTGTTGGCTGTTGCAGGTGTTGTCTCGCTAATGAGGGGAATATTATATCTGTTTTGGATTGACGGAGAAACCAAAAAAATTACCAAAGTAACAATGGTGGCGGTATCAGTCTCGTTGCTGGCAGTAGGTTATGGAACTTTTCTTAAAAAGCAATCTTTCCCTGAATTAGTAAGAGCAATTGAATTAGCCAAATGGAAGGATGAGCATGTTTTGTTAAAATATGGCGGAGGCTACGAAATAGAACGTGATGAGTGTATTTGGCGAGGTGATACTGTTATTTACAATGCTGGCATTGGTCATGCAGGGAAAAAAGGGGAAATTGATACTTTAGTGGTTGATAATGCAAGCAATACCTGCCATTGGACGTACAAACCAATGGTAAACTACCACATAGAGTATTTCTACAAAAACAAATTCACACAAGATGCCGCCAATGTTACATATTGTCCAGATGAATATTTTGCTAAAATTCAATACATTATCAACTATGTCAACAACAAGAAGGTTGATGAGTTTTATTACGATAAAAATATCATGTGGTCCATGGTTCAAACCGATTCAAATATCTTCTTTCTCTCCGATAAAGGCTATATTCTGTTCGGAATTGAAAACGGCGTGGCCGTACTGCGCGATTCAATGTCTAACATCTATGATTTGCGCGACTATCCTGAGCCTGACGATGGTTTTAATTATAGCATGAGACTAATAAAATCATACCAAAAAGAAAATGGTTGGCCGTTATTAGAATATCTATTTGAAAAAAGCAAATATTTTGAAGGATATGTCCGTTATTATGATCTTTTCGATGTTGAAACCAAAAAATTCGTTCTTTATCACGCTATTGACTTTGAAAGACATCATGATACGGTAAATAATTACGAAGTGGTTATCGACCACCATTTTTCCAACTCCTCAGCATATTCAACAGAGATAATCGATAGGCCAACAATGACTTATCTTACGGTGCGCGAAATAAAAGACTTAGATTTGTGCGATACCTTAGAGTTTGGCACGTATGTTATGCGCGATGGCAAATATGTGAAGGAAGTGCTTTGGAATAAAGAGTCAAATTTGCCATTCCCAATCCGCCGAACACCCCTCGCCAATTGACACAATGGTATTCTCATCTCCGCCCTGAAAGGGCAACTTATATTTGTGGACTGATTGAGTTGCGCTTTCAGCGCGCCAATTAAACTCTCGCCGATATCCCAACGTGCCGTGCACTCATTCTTCGTGCACTTTGCGTTGGGCTGCTTTGATTTGCGCCTTCAGCGCGTTTCCTTATTTGGTATCATTCAAATTGTTGATTTAATGGTGATTTTGGAAAAAAATGTAGCCTATACAAAACGCGACTAAAACCGCAATTATTTACTTCGCGCTGAAAGCGCAACTCATAATAGCCTATGGCAAAGCGAAGCGGCGCCATAGGAAAAAGTCGCAATCACAGCATGCGCCCTGAAAGGGCAACTCAAAAAACGGCAAGCAATCAGCCTTAAAGCCAATCGCTTGCCGTTCAATTTGTTATGCCGTTTTCAGAACTTGTACGGAACAGTCTGCAAATCGCACATATCGGACGAACCGCCAACGAGCAATTCGTACTGGCCGCGCAGCGGAACCATATTCTGGGCGCTCTCGTCCCACCACTCAAAGGTCTCGTCGGTGAGCGGGAAACTTACATTGACGGTCTTCCCTGCAGGAACGGCCACACGTTGAAATCCGCGAAGAGTCAAAACGGGGCCAGCGGCATCGTCGGGGCGGCGGACGTAGAGTTGCACAACTTCGGTGCCGTCAACCTTGCCCGTGTTGGTTACCGAAACAACCACTTTTTTGCCTTTCACCGTCGGCTGACTGTAGGCGAAAGTGGTGTAACTCAATCCGTAACCGAAAGCAAACAGCGGCTCGCCACGGAAATAGCGGTAGGTGTGTCCTTCCATATTATAATCTTCAACTTCAGGCAGTTGGTCAGCATTTTTGTAGAATGTTACGGGCAGTTTTCCCGACGGAACAGCATCGCCAAAAAGAATATCGGCCACAGCCGTGCCGCCGTCCTGTCCAGGATACCAGGCCTGCAGAATGGCGTTGCAGGTTTCGGTTTCGGGCTCAAGGCCAATGGCGGAACCCGAGAAGTTGACCAGCACCACCTTCTTGCCAGCATCGCGAAGGGCGGCAAGCAGTCGGCGTTGAACACCAGGCAGTTCAATGTCGGTGCGGTCGCCGCCCGAGAAGCCAGGAACGTGCACGGGCATCTCTTCGCCTTCCAAACGTGGCGATATTCCGCCTGCAAACACCACAATATCAACGTCTTTCAGAAGATTCATAACCGAATCCATATCGAGTGCGGGCAGGAAACTGCGCTTCATCTGCTCGTGGCGGCGCAGGTGGCGTTTCACATCGCCCACGCCAATGGCCAGTTGCTTGGCCACCTTTTCAATCTGCTCGTCGCTCATATCGGCGAAAGCGGTGGCAAAACGCGGGTCGGGGGCAGGCATATATTCGGCATCGATAATGCCGCAGGCGCGCGAATAGACAAGGCCAGGAACGCGCTGCTGCATTGCCTGACGCAGCGTGACGGTCTGCCGCGGAATAGGGTTGTAGTTGCCCCAGAGCATCTCGGCGTCGTCGGCGTTGGGGCCGATAAGCGCAATCTTCTGACCGCTCTTCAGGGGCAGAATGCCGTCGTTCTTCAGCAGAACCATCGACTCGTGAGCCATATCGAGCGAGAGCGCGCGGTGTGCGGGGCCTTCAAGCAGCGCGGTGTCCAGATTGTCCCACGGCGTTGCGGCCGCGCTGTCCATCTCGCCAAGGCGGAAGCGCTCGGTCAGGACGCGAAGCAGGTTGCGGTCAAGGTCCTTCTCGTCAAGTAGGCCGCTCTTCACGGCTTCGGGAATGCTCATAAACGACGAGCCGCACTCAACATCGAGCCCGTTTTTGACGGCCACGGCGGCTGCCATAGCCTGATTATCGACATATCCGTGGCGGTTGGGCTCGAAAAAGTCGGGAATGGCCCAGCAATCGGAAACAACCAGCCCCTTGTAGCCCCACTCGCCGCGCAGAATATCGTTCACAAGGTATTCCGACGCCGCGCACGGCACACCGCGAAAACGGTTGTAAGCCGTCATAACTTCCTTAACGCCAGCCTTTGTCACCAAATCTTTGAAGGCAGGAAGATAGGTCTCGCGCAGGTCGCGTTCCGAAACCACGGCATCGAAACGGTGACGGTTGCTCTCGAGCCCCGAGTGCACGGCGTAGTGCTTCGCGCAAGCGTGAGTTTTAAGAATCGGCGCATCGGGGTCGCTCTGCAAGCCGCGCACAACGGCCATTCCGAGTTGGCCTGTCAGATACGGGTCTTCGCCGTAGGTTTCCATACCACGTCCCCAGCGCGGGTCGCGGAAAATGTTGATATTGGGCGTCCAGAACGTCAGTCCCTGATATTGCCTTACGCGCCCGCTGCGCACGGCTTTGGCGTACTTGATTCGGGCTTCGTCGGAAACGGCGGTGAACACCTGCTCAATTTTTTCGGTATCGAACGAAGCGGCCATACCGATTGGCTGCGGAAAGACAGTGGCCGAGCCGTTGCGTGCCACGCCGTGCAGCGCTTCGTTCCACCAGTTGTACGACTTAATGCCGAGCCGCGGAATGGCAGGCGACGAGTTCAGCACGAGCGACGCCTTCTCTTCGAGCGTGAGTTGCGACAGAAGGTCGGCGGCGCGCTGTTCGGCC
>JAFVGW010000027.1 GCA_017474765.1 Salinivirgaceae bacterium
CGCGGAAACGGACTGCAAATGTAATGCCTTTTCCGTTACCTCCAAGAACTTTTTCAATCTTTTTTCGAACATGGGGCTGTTCGCTCTCTTCCTCTACCCTGTCTCTCTGATTTTCCCCAATCCGTTTCTAAGAACTCGCTCCCTTTCGGAAAGCGGGTGCAAAAGTAGAGGCTTTTTCGTTTCACGCAAGGGGTTTGGGCAAGTTTTTTGAAAATATTTTACGTGTTTTTATTATGCTGTGTCATTGGTTATTATGACTCCGAAAGTCGAAATTCGCGGCGAAAACCATCGCCTGAAAAGGCAAATTCGGGGAAAACTGGCGGCGTAAAAACGCGTGTTTGGCGGAAAAATCCAACAAAAAGGCTTTCTCGATATGGTATTCGCCACAACAAATATTGGCATACGAGAGCACTGTTAATTTACAACCATACTATATAAAAATGACCTACTCCTACCTAATTTATATATGTTTTTATCTGAAAAGACAGCCAAATCACCTCCCAACATTCCCAACTACACAAATTATATTATCTTCGTGCCATAAAAAATACGCTATGAAAGATAAAATCGTCATAATTCCGACGTACAACGAAAAAGAGAACATTGAGGCCATTTTACGCAAGGTGATATCGCTCGAGGGCGGGTTTAATGTGCTTGTTGTTGAAGACAATAGCCCCGACGGGACGGCCGATATTGTTAAGCGGCTAATGCAAGAGTTTCCCGACCGAATCTTCATTAAGGAACGAAAGGGCAAGCTGGGCTTGGGAACGGCTTATATTGAAGGTTTCAAGTGGTCGATTGCTGAAGGCTACGAGTACATTTTCGAAATGGACGCCGATTTCTCGCACAATCCCGACGACCTTCTGAACCTTTACAACGCCTGCGCGAACGGTGCCGACGTGGCAATCGGGTCGCGATATATTTCGGGCATCAATGTTGTGAACTGGCCAATAGGCCGCGTGCTAATGTCGTACTACGCATCGGCTTACGTGCGGCTGGTTACCCGAATGAAGGTGCGCGACACTACCGCTGGATTCGTCTGCTATCGTCGCGAAGTGCTGGAAACCATCGATTTAGATAAAATAAAATTCAAGGGCTACGCGTTCCAAATTGAAATGAAATTCACGGCATGGAAGTTCGGCTTCAACGTTGTCGAAGTGCCTATCATCTTCACCGACAGGAAGGAAGGCCAATCGAAAATGAGCGGCGGCATATTCAGTGAGGCTGTTTTCGGCGTCATCAGAATGAAATGGCGCAGCTTGTTCCGTAGCTATAAACGCGAAAAGAAGATCTGATTCTCAGATATTTGCAATGAAAACTCTCATAAAAAATGGCGTGATTGTCAACAATGGGCTGCAGTTTTGCGGCCACATTCTTATCGACGGTGACACCATTGAATATATTGGCAAGGAACTACCAGAAATACAACCCGACACACAAATAATAAATGCTGACAACCAATTGGTGCTGCCTGGCGTGATTGACGAGCATGTGCATTTCCGCGAGCCAGGACTGACGCACAAGGCTGATTTTGAGTCGGAATCGCGGGCGGCGGTGGCTGGGGGCGTAACATCATTTATGGATATGCCCAATGTGAATCCGCAAACCACCACCAACCAACTGCTTGACGAGCGCGCCGCACTGGCTGCAGAAAAATCGGTGGCAAACTACGCATTCTATCTGGGCGCCACCAATAATAATATAGACGAAATCCGCACGGCCGACATTAGCCGAGTGTGCGGAATCAAACTTTTTATGGGCTCGTCGACAGGCAATATGCTTGTCAATCAAACCGATATGCTTGAGCACGTTTTTGCCGAATCGCCTTGTATAATTATGGCGCACTGCGAGGACGAGCAGATTATCCGAGCCAATATTGAACGGTATAAAGCGCTGCCCGCCAACGAGGTAGACGCAACGTGCCACCCGAAAATCCGCACCACCGAAGCGTGCCTGAAATCGACCGAGCGTGCTGTGGCGCTTGCCACGAAATACGGCGCACGACTGCACGTGGCTCACCTTTCGACTGCCGCCGAGCTTGCGCTCTTTGAAGCCAAACCATTGAACGAAAAGAAAATAACCGCCGAGACTTGTCCGCACTATCTGCTCTTCGATGAAGCGGACTACAAAACATTGGGTTACCGCATAAAGTGCAATCCATCAATCAAATCGGCCGCCGACCGCGAAGCATTGACCGACGCGCTCACATCGGGCAAGATTGACACCATCGGCACCGACCACGCTCCGCACCTGCCTGCCGAAAAGTTTGGTGACAGTTACTTCACTTCGGCTTCGGGAATGCCGTCGATTCAGCACTCGCTGCTTGCAATGCTCGACTTGTGGAAGACTGGCCGAATCAGCATTGAGAATGTGGTACAGAAAATGTGCCACGCTCCCGCCAACCTTTTCCAAATCGACCGTCGCGGATATCTGCGCATGGGTTATAAGGCTGATATTGTGATTGTTGACACAAATAGTCCGCAAACCGTAACCTCCACAAACACACTCTACAAATGCGGCTGGTCGCCGTTTGAGGGGCACACTTTCGGCTCGACCATCACACACACTTTCGTGAACGGTAATCTGGTTTATTGCAACGACGAGTTTGTTTCTGACCGAAAGGGCGAGGCGCTGCGGTTCAATCGGTGAGCATTTAGTTTTAGACTTACCGCAAATTATTCAATTTCAAAACTCTCAGTTTTCAGGTCGCAATAGTATCGACCTTTTTCGGCGGTGAATTTCAGCACGCAATAGTCGGGGTCGGTGACGCCGCCCTTGTAAAACATTGTGTCGCCGCGTTTCCAAATCGAGTTTTTGCTCTCTTGGTCGGTCAGAACCTCCATTTTGCCAATCAGCATAACGCCCTCGTAGCGAATCAAACCCTTGTGGTAGAAATAGATACTCGCCTTTGGATTGCTCAGATACTGCCTTACGCGCATCGACGAAGTGTTGGTGGAAAAATAGAACTCCCTCAGCCCCACGTGCTTGCGCGGCTTGAGCATCGCCTTCAGGTTCGGGAAGCCATCCTCATCAATTGAAGCCACAATGCTAACTTTTTGACGGTCAATAAAATTCTCGAGTTTTTGCAGGTTCATTTTATCAGAGATTTGTTTTTTCTGTCCAATAATTCCCATTATACCCCTTCGTAATAGATAATCTTTCTCAACACTGCCTTCATTTTCTGTGCGCAAGGCGGTTCAAGGCTTGCAGCAGCAATCCGAAAAGCAGGAAAACCAGATATACTGAAACTGCTATGATTATGATTATCAGTAGATTCAAATCTTCGGGGCGGCAGAATTGATAGACAAAATAGCCTCTGCAATTGCCAAGGATAAAATCGAAAAGAAGATACGAGAGTATTAGGGCTGGTGTGACTGCCAGACGTTTGAAGCCGCCTTTGGTATCGTCTTTATACAGAATAACATAGCACAGAATAATAAGGACGGGGTTGACTCCGTGCAGGAAGAAAAACGCACCCGAATAGTTCATATGATACATTCCCGACAAGCTGCCCAGGCAAACCACAAAAACGAAAAGAATGCCCGAACAAACATTCAGATACAGCCAGTGCGGCACGGTTTTGCCTTTGAAATTGCGAATGCCGTCGGTAATCAGCAGCAGTCCGCCCAACACATTCGTGACGCAGGTAAACTCAACGAGCAATTCGGGAGTGGGCACATAACCTGCCATTGCGCTCACCAGCAAAATTAGTCCGATAACGATTTTAATTATACTTTTCATAATAAATTGCTTTATAACGTATTAAATAGCCACTGTTGGCCTTTACTCGAACTTTATCGGATTGTCAACCTTCTCTTCCAGCAGCGCATTTTGCAGCACTTCCTCAATGGTGCTGACGTAGATAAACTCCAGACCTTCAACGTATTCGGGTTTGATTTCCTCAATGTCTTTGCGGTTTTGCTCGCACAGAATCACCGTTTTTATGCCAGCACGTTTGGCGGCCAGAATCTTCTCGCGGATGCCGCCCACGGGCAGAACCTTGCCGCGCAGCGTAATCTCGCCCGTCATTGCCAGAGCCTTGCGCACTTTGCGCTGCGTGAATGCCGACGCCAGCGACGTCACCATTGTCACGCCTGCCGACGGACCGTCTTTCGGAATGGCGCCTTCGGGCACGTGGATGTGCACGTTCCACTTCTCAAAAATTTCAGGTTTCAGGCCGAATTTGTTGGCGTGCGCCTTGATGTACTCCAGCGCCAGAGTGGCCGACTCCTTCATAACGTCGCCCAAATTGCCTGTGAGAGTGAGCGTTCCCTTGCCGCGGCTCAGGCTTGTCTCAATGAAAAGGATGTCGCCGCCCACGGCCGTCCACGCAAGTCCTGTGACAACGCCCGCAAAACGGTTATCGTCGTACATATCAGGCGAATAGATGGGTTTGCCAAGATACTCGACAATGTTTTCGGGCGTCAGGTTTTCAGGCACGGGCTCGCCAAAGACGATTTTTTTGGCAATCTTCCGCGAAATTTCGGCCACGCGCTTGTCGAGTTCGCGCACGCCCGACTCGCGGGTGTAGTTGGCAATCAGGTAGGTGAGCGAAGCGTCGTCCATAGCAAATGGGTGCTGCTCCAAACCATTCTCTTTCAACTGTTTCGGAATCAGATGCTGCCGCGCGATGGCGATTTTCTCCTCAATCACGTAGCCGCTCACCTCAATCATTTCCATACGGTCGCGCAGTGGCGCGCTGATGGGCGCAACGCTGTTGGCCGTGGCAATGAACATTACGTTCGACAGGTCGAAATCAACGTCGAGATAATTGTCGTGGAATGCGCCATTTTGTTCAGGGTCAAGCACTTCGAGTAGAGCCGACGCGGGGTCGCCGTGATAGTCGTTCGACACCTTGTCAATCTCGTCGAGCACAAAAACGGGGTTGGCCGACTTGGCTTTTTTGATGTTCTCGATGATGCGGCCAGGCATAGCGCCGATGTAGGTACGGCGGTGTCCGCGGATTTCGGCCTCGTCGTGCAGGCCGCCAAGCGACATTCGCACATATTTGCGCCCGAGCGCCTCGGCAATCGACCGCCCGAGCGACGTTTTGCCCACTCCAGGCGGGCCGTAAAGGCACAGAATGGGCGATTTCAGGTTGCCCTTGAGTTTCAGAACGGCCAGATGCTCCAGAATGCGCTCCTTCACTTTCTCAAGTCCACAATGCTGACTGTCAAGTATTTCGCGTGCGCGATTCATATCAAAATTGTCGTCGGTGTACTCGCCCCACGGCAAATCGAGCAGCGTTTGCAGATAGTTGAGTTGGATTGAATATTCGCCCGAAGCGGCGTTCAGATGTTGCAGTTTTTCAATCTCCTTGTCGAAATAATCGGCCATTTCCTTGCTCCACTTTTTCTGTTTCGCTTTGTCTTTCAGGTTTTTGGCTTCTTTTTCGGTAGGGTTTCCGCCCAACTCGTCCTGAATGGTTTTTATCTGTTGGTTCAGGAAGAACTCGCGCTGCTGCTTGTTGAGTTCCGCCCGCACTTTCGATTGTATATCTTCCTTAAGTTGAACCTTTTGCATTTCCTGCGACAGCAGTTCGAGCAACCTGACGCTGCGGTTGAAAACGTTCGATTCCTCAAGCAGTTCCTGTTTCGCCTCGGTGTTGATGGCGGTGTTGACGCACACAAAATTTATCAGGAAGAAGGCGTTCTCGATGTTGCGCAAAGCGAAAACCGCCTCGTTCGGCATTCCAGGCGTCATTTGGATTATTTTCGACGACAAGTCGCGAATCGAACTTGTAATTGCTTCAAATTCGGCAAGTTGGTTGTTGTCGGGCAGCACTTCGTCGATGACGGAAATGTTGGCGGTGCAGTACGGCTCCGTCGCAATGTAGTTGTTGATTACAAACCGACGCTTGCCCTGAACAATGATTGTTGTGGTGTTGTCGGGCATTTCCAATATCTTGACAATCTGCACAATAGTGCCGTAGTTGTACAGGTCCTCAGGCTTGGGGTCCTCCACGTTGAAATCGCGTTGGGCAATGGCGCCCACAATTTTGTCCCTTCGGTACGCCTGCCGCACCAGTTCAAGCGATTTTTCACGCCCGACGCTGATTGGAATCAGCACGCCAGGAAAGATAACCATATTGCGCAGCGGCAGGATTGGCAGTTCGTCAGGAATCTCAATCTTCTCATTCGGATGGCCGCCTTCCGACATAATCGGAATAAAACTCGCCTCCATTCCGTCGCCGTCCGACGCCATTATCCCTTCAATCTTTATTTCTTTTTTCGAACTCATAATCAATGAAATACAACCTATATTGTTGAGAAAGTTGAGAAGGTTTAGAAACTAAACTCTCTCAACAGCGAAGCGCTAAACTTTCTAAACTTCTAACCTTTTAACTCTTATACCCTCCACGGTATTTTGCGGTCAAGCCGAAAACGTCGGCAATCAGTTGGCGGTCGATGTCGCTCAACTGCAGGCCGCGGCGCGCCAGAACACGCTCGGCAACTTGGCACAGCGTTTCGGGCGTGCAGGGCTTGAATCCAACCGAGCCGCCCCACATAAACGACGGCACAAAATTTCGCGGAAAGCCTGAACCATAGATATTTGCGCCCACACCGACCACCGTTCCCGTGTTCAGCATTGTGTTGATGGCCGTGCGGCTGTAGTCGCCCATTACCAAGCCGCAGAACTGCAGTCCCGTCTTCACAAATTTGCCTTCGGGGTAGTTCCACTGACGCACTTCGGCGTAGTCGTTCTTCAGGTTCGAGCAGTTGGTGTCGGCGCCAAAGTTGCACCATTCGCCAACCACGGTGTTGCCCAAAAATCCGTCGTGAGCCTTGTTGCTGTTGCCGAAAATCACAACGTTGTTCAGTTCGCCGCCCACCTTCGAGTGCGGTCCCACGGTTGTCGGCCCGTAAATCTTCGCGCCCATTTTCACCACCGAGCCCGTGCAGAGCGCAAACGGCCCGCGGATGCACGAGCCTTCCATAATCTCGCTGTTGCGACCGATGTAGATGGGGCCGTTGGTGGTGTTCAGAATGCAGCACTCAACCACCGCGCCGTGCTCAACAAAAATGTCGCCCGTGCCGATTATGCGGTTTGTGGCGCTTAACTGCGCCGATTTGCGGCCCTTGGTGATGATGCGGAAATCGTGCTCAATGGCGTCGCCGTTGTTGCGGAAAATGTCCGACAGATGCTCAACGCGATGACATTCAGATATTTGCTGCGTATAGTCCTTAAAGGCGATGCTTGTTGGGTCGAAGCGTTCGGCCTGCGCCTTATCCAAGCGGATGGCCGTCACCGAATCGTCGCACACCAGCGCCTGCCCAGGTTGCAGTTCCTCGAGTTCGGCCAGCAGTTCGGCCGTCGGAATCACCGTGCCGTTGATGAAAATATTGTCGGCGCCAACCGTCATTGGGAACTTTGCCCGCAGATGCGGCCTTGTGCAGTACGACAATGGCTCGCCAGCCAGATATTTTTCCCACTTCTCGCGAATGGTGAGAATGCCCACACGTATTTCGGCCGCGGGCCGAGTGAAGGTCAAGGGAAGCAGTTCGTCCCAAGTGCTGTCGTCGAAGAGTATATAATTCATAATCGTCGGTTTTTAATGAACGGCAAATTAAACATTATTCTGAATTGTGATGCGGATGGGGGTGATTTTCGGCGAGAATGGTGGTGAAAATGAAATGGGCAATGTCTACCAAATAGCGAACCAAGCAACAAAAAACGTTTCAGTACTTGCTTTTCTGTAAAATTCAACTCATTTTTGTAGTAAAATTACAATTTTAATAAAAATATCACGACGTTTAGGTTATGATAAGAGATTTTTGGGTGGAGAACTACCTGTCTATACGCGACAGACAAAGCATAAGTTTTGTTTCAAAATCAGCTTCTGATTTTCTGAATGTTGAGGTTGCGCCAGGAGTATTCCTCAACAAATTAGGAATTATGTATGGTGCCAACGCATCAGGAAAGTCAAATATGTTGTATGCCATTCAGAACATATTCAGCGTTTTGTTCAAATCTCACACCGATATTGGCGATAAAGTAACTTCGGCACGGCCTTTTGAATTAACAAAAGACAAACCAACGAAAATGCATATAACATTCTATGCAGAATCGATTCGTTATGACTATGATGTTGAATACGTTGCAGACTATATCATCAAAGAACTCCTTTATTACTATCCCAATGGGTCGAAAGCTCTGTTTTACGAACGGACTTTTAAAGGAACAGATATTCAGGCTGAGATTAAATTTGGCCAAAGCCTTGAAATGAAAGCAGAAACGCAAAAAACATTGAAAGATAATACATTGAATAATCACTCTGTGTTGTCGGCATATAGAAAAGCATCGTTCAAAGAGGACATTCGACCAATATCATTGTTGTTCCGTTGGGTTGAAGAACACATTCACGAAGTTAACGGTGATAGTGTGAAAAATCCTATCGAAGAGTTGAAGGATGTGTTTAATGACGAGAAACGGAAGAAATTTTATCAATTGATGCTGAAGAAAGCCGACTTGAATATATCTGGTTTTCGACCAGTTACAGTTCCAAGAAATGTTTCGGGAAAAATGAGGAGAATGATTCTTGACGATGCATCAATACCAGAATCTATGAAAAAGAAGTTTTTGAGCGATGTTGAGGAAGATATTGTGTTCACCAACAAATCGAAAGATGGTGATTTTGAGATTCCGAGGCGTCTTCAGTCTATGGGAACAATGCAATATATCAAATCTTTGCATTTCTTGTATGATTTGATTACAGGCAATCACGTTTACTTGTTAGATGAGTTAGACGAGGATATGCATTATGACCTTGTGCTTTATTTCCTGAATGTTTTCTTATTCAATTCCGATAAATCGCAATTGATTTTCACAAGCCAGGAAACCGCATTACTTGCCGAAGACTTGCTGAATGAGCACCGCGATTTAGTATGGTTTGTCGAGAAAGACCACAAAACCGCTTCGTCGGTTTATTCTCGGGCCGATTCATACGGATTGCATAAAAACCTTTCGCTCTACAATTCCTACAAAATAGGCCGATTGGGAGCAAAACCCGAATTAGGATCACCATTCATTAACTTTGATTGACAGATTATGGGAAAACAGAAAGATGCCATATTGATATTGGGTGAAGGGCCTACGGAGTTTTATTATTTCAATTCCTTGAAAGATGAATTTCCATTTTTACAGAATATCGAGCCAAAAACACCGAAACACTCAAGTATAAATGAGTTGCAAAAACGCATAGAACAGGCTGTAATGGAAGGCTATTCGAGGGTGTATTGTGTTATCGATATGGACAATAAGAAGGAAGGCAAGGAAAAGGATAATTATAAAAAACTGAAAGACGAATACCTAAACCCTATAATAAAACCTAAAGATGGTATCAACTGCGAGGTTAAATTCTTTGAAACTGAACGCTGTACAGAATTGTTCTTCCTATACTATTTCAAATACACGACTAAAGAATTCTCTTGTTCAGATGTAGTAACAAATGAACTCAATAAGGAGTGCGACTATGAAAAATCGTTGAAATTCTTTGCCCGTCATCCATTGCACCAACATTTTGAAAAGAACGGAGGAACTTTGGTCACAGCAATTAAAAATGCAGAGAAATCGTGTCAGTCCGCTTTAGAAACGGCACGTGACCACACGTATTCCCAACTTGGCGATATGATAAAGGGATTGTTGAAACAGCAAAACATACAAGAAAATGAGAACAAATAACAACTATCGTACACTTGCCGACATCTTTTTAATGTTGTTGAAACAGAATGCAAAAGACGAAAATTTCAAGGCGTATGTTAGTAAGGTTAAGACACTTATGAAAGTTCCTGAATGTGCAGAGTATTTGAGTGTTTGCCTTATGAATGAATTAGGGTGCCCTTCACCTATTACGGCAAGCACAATTGACAAGGCGTTTGACTATATGGCTCATTTATATGAAGATTCTATTGAGGAAAATAAAGAATTGACAAGAGAACAAAAGAGTAGAGAGAAGGCAACAATGCTGAACTTTATGAATCAGTGCAAGATTGTTGTTATGAAGTTTGTGGCAAATATGGGGTTGTTGAAATAAAATTGTATGAAAAAGTATTATGTTGATGGTGGTATTTTGGTAGACACGCCTTTTTTTAGGTGCGTTAATGCTTCAAGTCTGAACTATACCCAACCAGAAGGAACGGAGTTGTTAGAAACGAATAAAGAAGATGTTAATGGAAAATATCTTATTATAAACGATGAACATCCTCAATCCATTTTTGCTACTTACTATGCGAAGACATTCTATACATCATTATATGAAGGTTCTGATTATTTGAATAAGTCTTACGATGATTGTTTCGATGAAACTAATGCGGATTTATCAGAAGTTGAGGGTATTATGAATGAAGTTGTGTCTAAAAAACTTCATAATGCCGAAAAAATAATGAAATTCTTATATATCAACATAATTACAATAATTGACGCATTTGTATGCTCCATTATTTTATCAACAATTACTAAAGACGAACTTTTGTTTAATGAATATGCCGATGAGATGTTGTCGAAAACAGAAAAAAAAGAGTTTGATTGTCAACAAAATGGACAAAAAGGAGATAGCGAACATAAAGTTTTAGAAAAAACAATGAGAATATCATACGCAAATGTCGATACCATTAAAAATTCATTTAAGGCAATGAATTTTAAACCTTTGAATTTTGATAAAGAAATTATGGATAAACATTTTAAGAACAGACATATATTGGTACATAGAAATGGAAAAACGAAGGATGGAAAAAGGATTTCAATTACAGATGTTGAAGTAAAGAAATTACTTTCAGATGCCGCAATGTTTTTAGACGAAGTAAAGAATTCTTTGCCAGCATATTAGATTTCACAAAAAATAGCGGCAGAAAAACATTATATGAAAGCAACATATTTATTCTTACGCTAAACTAAAAACTTTCTCTATCTTTGACATATTGTTGAACACATAAAACGATTATACTATGTAAATCACAGATATAAGACATATAGATAAATAAGCGTTGCTTTATTCTCACTTTCAGAAAATCGCCAAAAGTATGAATGTACCTGAAGTAAAGTTGACCTACGCATAGCGTGGGCAATTTTCGTATATGGGTACAAGGTGTTTGGCGATACCTCTGAAAGCGTAGACGAAGTTTTAGTCCGCGTTTTTTTATTGTCTTTTTCGGAATTAGGACTGGCAAAATATTTTTTAACAATTAAAATGACAATACGATGAAAAAGGGATTTTTACTAACAACGTTGTTCTCTTCATTGCTTGCTGGACACGCATTAGCATACGATTTTCAAAGTGGAGATTTGTGTTACAATATTACAAGTGATAGTACAGTGGAGGTTACGTATCAATATCAAACTTATTGGTATGATAACAATGACAATTACGAAGGACTTACTGTTGTTACCATTCCTCGAACAGTGACATTTGAAGATAAGGTATATTTTGTCACTGGCATTGGTTATGAAGCGTTTTTAGGGTGCTATAGTTTAAAATCAATTACAATTCCCGAAACTGTTACACATATTGATAATTGGGCATTCCCCGAATGTGACAATATTGAAGAACTAACTTACAATACCAATGCCATTGGTTCTGCATTTGGTGGTAAGAGTTCACTAAAAATCATTAATATAGGGGAAGCTGTTACTACCATTAGCAGTAATGCTTTTAATGAATGTACTGGTATAAAAACTCTTTATGTGCCAAATACCGTCAAGAGTATAGAACCTGGAGCATTTAGACTTGTTAAAAATATAGTATACTCGGGCACGGCGAGCGGAGCTCCTTGGGGGGCATTAGCAATCAATGGTATAATTGATGGTGATTTTGTTTTTCATAATAATGATAAAAAAGAACTTGTCGCATATATTGGTGATGGAGGTGATGTCGTTATTCCCAATTCTGTAGACAGTATTGGTTTTGCGGCTTTTTATGGTTGTGTTGATGTTGCATCAATAAACATACCAAGTTGCGTCAAAGGTATAGATAATGGAGCATTTCGTGGTTGTATAAATTTGACATCAATAAATATACCCAATGGTATTACTAGAATCGGAGACCACTTGTTTTTAGGGTGTAGCGGCCTTCGAACAATAACCATTCCAAATTCAGTAACCAGCATTGGTATCGCTGCCTTTTATGAAAGTGGGTTAGAATCAATAGAATTACCAAGTTCTATTACAAGTATTGAATCAATGGCATTTGATCATTGTAGAGATTTATTATCTGTCACCATATCTAATGGTGTCACAGACATTGGAACCTCCGCTTTTAGTTATTGCGACAATCTTGTTTCTGTAGTTTTGCCAGAGTCAGTGAAATGCATTGGTTGGCAATCTTTTGAAGGTTGCAACAATCTTAAATCAATACATATTCCGCAATCTGTCGAAAGCATTGGTTTTGGAGCATTCCAATTCTGCTACAATCTTGATACATTGGTTGTTCCTAATTCTGTTACTGATATAGGAAATGCTGCTTTTACTTATATTAAAAATGTCATATACACAGGCAATGCCACAGGAAGTCCGTGGGGTGCATTGAATGTTAATGGAATTGTAGATGGCGATTTTGTTTTTTCGGATACCGATAAAACAAAACTTACAGCATATATCGGTGAAGGAGGTGATGTTGTTCTTCCAGAAAATGTCTCAAGTATCGGAGAATATGCGTTTATGGGTTGTTACAATATAAAATCTGTAACTATTCCGAAATCTATCACAAGTATTGGTCAATCCGCCTTTTTATATATTAAAAATGTAATCGATTTAAGTGTTAAGTATAACAATTCCTGGGGTGCTTTAAGCATAAATGGTACGCCCGATGAAAATGGATTTATATATGCCGACAATTCAAAATCAATAATCGCAGCTTATGTTGGTGATGAACAAACTGTTGTTATACCAAACACCGTTCGGAAAATAGGACATTATGCATTTTCTAATTGCAGCAAAATAAAAAATGTTGTAATTCCCAATTCAGTGTCAAGCATTGGAGAATGTGCATTTTATGGATGCAATAATTTAATATCTGTCACACTTCCATATTCAGTTACGAACATTGGTAGACAAACATTTGTTGGATGTAGCAAAATGGAATCCATAACTATTCCAAAATCAATCACAAATATGGAAGCTTATATATTCTATAATTGTCCTAAAGTAACTTTGTACGTTCAAAATGGAGCCAATAAACTTAATAAATATTTTAATTGGAATTGCAGTAGGCCAATTATTGGGAATTGCATTGTTGCTAATGCATTAGCTAACGACATCGAACTTGGTGAAGTGTCGATTTATAGCAATAATTATTTTGCTAAAGAACCTTCAGGCAATTTGTGGTACCTACCAGGAACGGAAAATGCAAATATTTTATTAACTGCAAATGCAAAAGAAAAAAGTCACTTTAAATGTTGGGATGACGGCTCTACTGATAACCCACGCATAATTAGTGTAACACAAGACACAATAATCACGGCTTTGTTTGAAGCACACACCGTGGTCATAGATGAAGCCGTTTCTGCAACTTGCACCGAATCAGGCAAAACTGAAGGCAAACATTGCTCGGTTTGTAATGAAGAACTTGTGGAACAAACAGAAATACCTGCATTAGGTCATAACTTTATAAAATACGTTTATAATAACGATGCCACAACAGCCGCCGATGGCACAGAAACCGCTGTTTGTGAGCACGGATGCGGTGCAACTGATACACGTGTCGCTGAAGGCACAAAACTACCTAGTGCTACAGCCGTTTCGGAATCAGTCGCTAACGCCATAACCATCTACGCCCACGGTCGTACCATTGTGGTTGAGAACGCTACCGAAGAAATTCGTGTTTACAATGCAATGGGCGCATTGGTGGGTAGAGACGTTGCGCGCAACGTCTCTACAATAAATGTGGATAAATCAGGTGTTTACATTGTGAAAATAGGCAGCACAGTGAATCGTGTTGTGATAAATTGATAATCAGATTAAACATTTGATAATAAACGAAGCAAGGTTGCTACTATGAGGCAATCCTACGTGTTTAAACAAAATCTATCGCGGCGGAATCGGCTAAAAATTCATCGATTCCGCCGCGATTGTATGGCTCTTTCAATGTAAAATTCCTAGAATTTTCAATATATAACTCCCAAAATTTTCAATTTTCAGGAACATATGATTAAAATCCAGCCACTATTTATCCGCAAAAAGCCCGAACACCTGTCCTTTCACAAGCCAGCTTATGCCGAAGAAGGTGAGTGCAATAGTCTCAACAATAAATGTCTTTGCGTAAAACTTTATGGGTAAGGGCATTAGAATTAAAGCCACCAGCATTCCAACGCCGCAGACACGATAAATAATGTTTCTCGTCTTCTTTTGTTTGGTTGGATTTTCTGCGCCTTCAGTAAACAGAAACAGACTGTTGTAGGCAAGCAGCAAGAAGAAGCAAACTGCAGACACACAATGGATTATGTGCGACACATTTGCGGGCAACTGAAACAATCCAACCCTTTCGGGTGAAACGGCGCAGTTGCACGGAAACAGCACTATCATTAGTCCGCACACACCCGACAAGGTGGTAACAATGTCGTCTTTCAACTCGTAGCCGTCGTAGCACATTAGCACAACTGCGGCCGTTGTCAGAATGCCAGTGAGAGCGGGCGTAATGTAGTATGTGGCGGAAATGGAAAGGTTATCCCAAAAAGCGCTTGGTATGCAGACTGATTTCGACACCATATACGCGCCAAACAGCGCTATCCAGGGAAGTATCATACCCATAAACCCGATAATGTTCCTGATTCTTTTCAGCCATACTTGCGAACTTGCCATTGCCATAAATCTTGTTTTTAATGTGAAAAATGAAGTTCAAATTTAGCAAAAAAACTGAAATACAGAAATCTAAGTGCCGTAATCTTCGCCCAAATTATTTGGAATTAACATTGAAGTTTTTTTACCACGGAACACACAGAAAACACAGAAACGATAAAAAAACGGCAATCGAACAAGTTCAATTGCCTACTGAAATCACGGAATCGAACATTTAAATTCCGTAGATTCAGTGTTTAAAATCAGTTGGCTATAGTCTAACAAATAACTGAATTTTGTTTGTTTTGTATTTGTCTGAAAGACAATATTTTTATAACCGTAGGTAAGCGAAGCGTAACCTACGGCATTGGCTACCCCAAATTTTCAGTCTGAAAGACTGAACCTTGATATGATTCTCTCTTTCAGAGAGTTATCTTCCGTTTTTTTGAACTGCCAGCGATTGCGCTTCGCTTAATCGCTGGTTATGCAAATTCAGTCCTTCGGACTGCCTTTTTCAGTTGAACGTTAGACTATAGCCAACAGTTGTTTGTCAGAATATCCGCGAAAGCGATTTTGAAATCAAATGATTCCAACGTTTGCGAAAACGTTATATCTTGCATTTGAATTATAAAACATCAACACAATGAAAAAGGCGATTCTTACACTGACGGCTGTGGCTGCGTTTGCTGCCTGCGCCACTGCCGACGTCAAAATGCCGCCGCTATTTACCGACGGAATGGTTTTGCAGCAAAAAACTTCGGCCCCTGTGTGGGGATTTGCCGAACCTGGCGAGAAAATCACAGTGTCGAACACGTGGGACAACAAGACCGTCACTGCCGAAGCCGCAGCCGACGGGCGTTGGAAGGTGAATGTGGCAACGCCATCGTTCGGCGGACCATACGCACTGATTATCAACGGCAAGAACACCATCTACATCAACAATGTGCTGATTGGCGAGGTTTGGTTCGCATCGGGGCAGAGCAATATGGAAATGCCTATGAGCGGTTTCCCGTACGGCACCATTCTGAACGGGCCTGAGGATATTGCCAACAGCACCAACAACGACATCCGCATCTTTATGGCTGAGCGCAACACAAGTTTTAAAGAGGAAAACGTGGCGGGTGGCGAGTGGAAGGCCGCTTCGCCGAAAAACACACCGCAGTTTGGCGCAACGTGCTACTATTTTGCCAAAAAACTCAATGCCGAACTTGGTGTGCCTGTGGGCATCATCAACTCGTCGTGGGGCGGAACGCCTGTCGAGAGTTGGATTCCGCAAGAATATATCAAAAACGTGCCCGAATACAGTCAGATTGCAAAAAACATTGAGGCAAGTTCGCCAATCATCGAGAAACGCAACAGTTGGCTCGCACAGAAGCAGTCGGTGCCGACGTTCCCCCGTCCCGACCTTGGCGACGGCGACCTGGCAAAACCCGATTTCGACGACAGCAAATGGCACTCAATGACCGTCCCCACACTTTGGGAAAACAACAACGAGGTGCGCGCCTTCGACGGCATTGTGTGGTTCCGTAAAACCATAAAAATCAGCACCGCAATGGCTGGCAAGGAACTCGTGGTATCGCTTGGCGCGATTGACGACGGCGACGAGACTTTCTTCAACGGCGAACCCATCGGCCGCACCAACAACTATCAGGCCGACCGCGTTTACACCGTTCCCGCCGAGAAGGTTAAGGCTGGCAAGGCTGTTATTGCCGTCCGCGTTACCGACAATATGGGCGGCGGCGGACTCTACGGCAACCCTGCGAAAATGAAGTGCTACGCGAAGGATAACGAAAAAGCCGCCGTGTCGCTTGCGGGAAGTTGGAAATATCTGCCCGTGGCCGAACTGTCGAAAGGGAAACTCTACAAATTCGACATACAGTCAATGGAATTTTTCCAACGCCCGATTAGCCCCATCGATTTGAGCGAAATGACGCCGACCTGCCTTTACAACGCAATGGTGGCGCCGTTTGCAGGCTACGCAATGGCTGGTGCCATCTGGTATCAGGGCGAGGCCAATGTGGGGCACGCCGAAGAATACACCCGCACGTTCCCGCTAATGATTAAGGCTTGGCGCGAAAGGTGGGCTCAGGGCGATTTTCCGTTCTACTACGTGCAGATTGCGCCCTACGACTACGGCACCAACGGCCACTCTGAGGAAATCCGCGAGGCTCAGCGCGTATCGCTGTCGGTGGCCAACTCGGGAATGGCTTCGACCATCGACATCGGCAACAACAAGAATATTCACCCCGCCAACAAAGTTGAGGTGGGCAACCGCCTTGCGCTGTGGGCGTTTAAGAACATCTACGGCAAAGACGTTGTTTGCAGCGGCCCGCTGTTCAAGAGTCAGGAAATCAACGGGAAAGCCATCTACCTGAGTTTCGATTACGGTGAAGGTCTGAACGCCAAAGGCGGCGAACTCAAAGATTTTGAGATTGCTGGCAAAGACGGCAAATACTATCCCGCCACAGCGGTAATTGAAGACGGAAAGGTGAAGGTGACATCCGACAAGGTTGCCGCCCCCGCATCGGTGCGCTACCTTTGGAATGACTGCGTTGACCAAGCCACGCTCTACAACGGCGCGGGCCTTCCCGCATCGTCGTTCCAAAGCACAAAGTGCTGGTAATTGGCGCGGCTGAATTAAACTGAAAAAAGGAAAGTGGTGACGCTTTCCTTTTTTTGATTTATAGGGTTTTAAGATTTTATAATCTGCGTTATGCAAAACCATAAGGGGTGATTAAACTTATCAACAAGTATGGCAAAATTTTTAAACTCATAGACACAGACTTACGCAAGGGTATATATGAAAAATGATAAAGGGATTCCTAAAATAGAAATCCCTTATTTGTATTTTAATCATAAAGTAAACTCTAAAGTAAAATTGTTAAAACTCATTTTTTCGGGTACTAAATTCATCTGTTGCCCAAAAGGTGTCACCACTGTATAAGAATTATGAATACTATCATATTCTATTTTATTATCCCTTTTAAAAAACACTCTTTTAATAGTGCCCCCAATTTTATCGAGACAAAAATTAAATTGTGTATAATTATCTCTATAATTATATGTTAGACTGCAAATTCCCAAATACATAATCAATTCGTTTATGCCCATTTGTATTTTTTCCACCGCGAAACTCATACGAACTAAAATGCCATCTTTATAATATGCAATTATTGTGTCTATGAATTCATTATTTGAATCATAAATAACTATATTATCATTTATAATGCTTCTTAAAGGCCCAAATATTGTTGGGGTAATTCTGTTTTGCGTATCAACTTTGCAAATGATATCTTTTAATATATCTATACTCATTTTACTTCATTATTGTAATATCTATAACTTTTACGTTCGGGATAGTTTTTATGCTTCATAACTTGCATTATGTTAATATCTATCCTTATCAATTTTTTTATTTCAACAATATACAATGATTTTTAAATTAAGAATTTTTCATTTCTAGATTTTTTGCGGTTTCCCAAAATGCACCAAAACAAAAAAGCCCGACTCAAAAAGTCGGGCTTTCTCATATTGCAAATCGTTAAGATTATTTGCTGTTGCGGATTGTTGCCTGAGCGGCAGCCAAACGTGCGATTGGAACACGGAACGGCGAGCAGCTCACGTAGTTCAAGCCCGATTTGTAGCAGAACTCAACTGAAGCTGGGTCTCCGCCTTGCTCACCGCAGATACCCACTTTCAGGTCTTTGCGTGTTGAGCGGCCGTGTTTGGTGGCCGAAGCAATCAGTTGGCCAACGCCGTCCTGGTCGATAGTCTGGAACGGGTCGGCGGCCAACATCTTCTTGTCGATATAGGCAGGAACAAAGGCGCCAATGTCGTCGCGGCTGAAGCCGAAGGTCATCTGTGTCAGGTCGTTGGTACCGAACGAGAAGAACTCGGCGTATTTTGCCATACGGTCGGCCAACAGAGCGGCGCGCGGAATCTCAATCATTGTACCGAACTTGAAGCCGATTTCCTTCAGGCCGAATTTCTTGCAAACTTCGGCGTAAACCTTGTCGACAATCTTGCGGGTGTATTCCAACTCGCTCATATCGCAGGTTACAGGAACCATAATCTCGGCGTGCGGGTCTTTGCCGTCTTTGATAAGCTCGGCAGCCGACTCAAAGATTGCACGTATCTGAGTTTCAGAAATTTCGGGATAGGTAACGCCCAGGCGGACACCACGGTGGCCCATCATCGGGTTCGACTCGTGCAGAGCCTCGCCGCGTTTGGCGACGGCAGCGGCCGAAATGCCCAGAGCGGCAGCCAACTCAGCCTGTTTCTCGGCACCTTGCGGAACAAACTCGTGCAACGGTGGGTCGAGCAGGCGGAAGGTTACTGACAGACCGTCCATAGCCAGCAGGGTGGCCTTCATATCCTTCTTCATAAATGGGAACAACTCGTCGAGAGCTTTGCGGCGCTCGTCGGCGTCGGCGCTCAAAATCATCTTGCGAAGCAGGAACAACGGCTCTTCAGAGTTCTTGCCGTAGAACATATGCTCGGTGCGGAACAGGCCAATGCCCTCGGCGCCGAACTCGCGTGCAATGCGAGCGTCGTCTGGGTTGTCGGCGTTGGTGCGGACACCCATCTTGCGGTTTTTGTCGACAAGACGCATAAACTCTTGGAAGCGTGGATTCTCCGAAGCGTCCATCAGTTTCAGTTCGCCCATATAAGCGTTGCCCTTGGTGCCGTTCAGAGTGAGAGTTGCGCCCTCTTTAAACTCAATGTCAGTACCAATGATTTTGGCAGTC
The DNA here is from genome assembly GCA_017474765.1 of Salinivirgaceae bacterium. Taxonomy (GTDB): domain Bacteria; phylum Bacteroidota; class Bacteroidia; order Bacteroidales; family SZUA-534; genus RUG13583. Next base: position 19,515 of record JAFVGW010000027.1, read on the forward strand.
TTGTTAGCCACGTCAACGTGCAGAGCACCTGCACCAACAATGCAGCATTTGCCCCAGCCGCGGGCAACCAGAGCGGCGTGCGACGTCATACCACCACGTGCGGTGAGAACACCGTCGGCAGCGCGCATACCCTCAACATCCTCGGGGTTGGTCTCCTCACGGACAAGAATAACCTTCTCGCCCTTCTTCTGCCAAGCAACGGCGTCTTCAGCAGTGAAGACAACCTTGCCCACAGCGGCGCCAGGACCAGCAGGCAGACCTTTAACGATAGGTTTAACACGTTTCTCTTCCGAAGGATTCAGAATCGGGTGAAGCAGCTCGTCGAGTTGAGTCGGGTCAACGCGCAAAACGGCGGTCTTCTCGTCAATCAAACCTTCGTGAAGCATATCCATTGCCATATTCAAAGCGGCAGTACCAGTGCGTTTTCCGACGCGGCACTGCAGCATAAACAACTTGCCTTCCTGAATGGTGAACTCAATGTCGAGCATATCGTGGAACGATTTCTCAAGAATCTCGCGGATTTCAACCAACTCTTTGTATGTTCCAGGCATTGCCTCCTGCATACTTTTCAGGTGTTGGTTCTGCTCGTTCTTGGTCTCGTCGTTGAGCGGGTTCGGTGTGCGGATACCTGCAACAACGTCCTCACCCTGGGCATTGATAAGCCACTCACCGTAGAACAGGTTCTCGCCAGTGGCGGGGTTGCGGGTGAAAGCAACGCCAGTAGCCGAAGTGTCGCCCATGTTGCCGAACACCATCGACTGAACGTTAACGGCTGTACCCCAGTCGTCAGGAATGCCCTCAATGCGGCGGTACGAAACGGCTTTCTTGCCATTCCAGCTCTTGAACACGGCTTTGATACCGCCCATCAGCTGCTCTTTAGCGTCATCGGGGAACTCTTTGCCCAAAACGGCTTTGATTTTCTTTTTGAACTCGTCGGCCAGGAATTTCAAATCGTTGGCGCTCAGGTCGGTATCCGAAGCGTAGCCTTTCTGTTTCTTGTAGTCGTCGAGCATATCGTCGAGTTGCTTGCGGATGTTGAAGTCCAAGCCTTCAGCTTTCTCCATCACAACGTCGGCGTACATCATAATCAGACGGCGGTACGAGTCCCAAACGAAGCGCTCGTTGCCAGTCTTTTTGATAAGTCCGGGGATTGTAGCCGAGCAGACACCAATGTTGAGCACGGTGTCCATCATACCCGGCATTGAAGCGCGTGCACCCGAGCGGCACGAAACCAGAAGTGCGTTTTCGGGGTCGCCATATTTCTTGCCCATAATGGCCTCAGTCTCGGCCATGGCTTTCCAAACATCAGCCTCAAGCTCGGCAGGAAGTTCGCAGTTGTTTTCGTAATACTCGGTACAAACTTCTGTTGTGATGGTAAAACCTGCGGGAACCGGCAGTCCCAAAAGACACATTTCTGCCAGGTTGGCACCCTTGCCACCCAACAGATTACGCATGTCTGCTTTGCCTTCGGCTTTCTTGTTGCCGAATGTGTAAACACGTTTTTTCTGTGACATAGTCATTAATTATTTGATGATAAGATAAACTCTATAAACTGATAAAAGCAGCCTCCAATTAAAGGCTGCGGATATAATTAAAAAAGAATGCCGGCAAACTTTGTCGGCATTCTTATCCTGTAATTCGTTAGTTCAACTGGAAGTTGATTGGCACTGTGTACGACACCTTCACAGGTTTTCCACGCTGCGAGCCTGGTTTCCACTTAGGCAGGTTCTGCACCACGCGGATGGCCTCTTTGTCGAGTGCCGGGTCAACACCACGGGCAATCTTCACGTTCTCCACCTCACCACGCTGGTTGATGACGAACTGAACGAAAACTTTTCCCGAAAGACCGTTTTCCTTAGCAATCTCAGGGTATTTAACGTTCTCGGCAATATACTTGCGCAATGCCAAATCGCCACCAGGGAATTCGGGCATGTTCTCCACAATCATGAAAATCTGCTCCTCTTCCTCTTCTTCCTCTTCCGCCATCTCAACAATGGCCACCTCAGTTTCCTGGTCAGCCTCAACGTCGGCAATATCGAGCTCGTCGTCAATCTCAACGTCGTCCTCAACAATGTTGATGACCTCGGCGATTTTCGGAACCTCCGGCGGTGGCGGCGGTGTGATCTCCTGCTGACGGGTGATTGGTATAATTTCCTCTTCGGCAACCACATCTTCGAGCTCGCCGAAGCCAGCAGTGTTCTTCTCATGGACAGTGTAGCTGAATGCGCCAAGAACAGCACACAAGGCAACAACAAATCCTATTTCAAGAAACAAGCCGCTGTAACGTCTTAAATCGACTTTTGGATTCTTTTTAAGTTCCATATTTCTTATTATTAGTATTAGTTTTTTCAGCCGCTAAAAGTAGAATTTTTCTTAGAATATGACAATATTTTAAAAAAAGTTTTTTGGCGGTAATTTTCGAATCATCGTAGCCTGCGGATTTTTCGGATGATATCGATTGCTGTTTATTGCCAAACGATGCCATACAATGCGGCTTATCAATTCTCTCGGCAAAAAAACACCGCCTGATATTTGGGCGGTGTCATTTTTCTCTTTTGCGTTTCAGCAAACCTTAGAACTGGCGGATGGCACGAACAGAGAACGACGCACCACCATTGGTGCTGTCACCGCTGCCATCCTTCTGCGTGTTGGTTAGCAGACCTTGCCAATTATCCAAATTCATCAGAACGAGCAATGTTGCGTTTGCCGCGTTGCTAGCACTTTGCGACGATGTCCAGTATTTTCCGTTTGACACGAATTTCGTGCCGCCGCAGGCTTCTAGCGCACTATTCACAACATCAACTTTGGTCGTGAGATAGAATAGTTCGGCACCCGATGGCAAATACCAGCCCGAAGTGAGTTCGCTGCCCAACAGCGCATCGGTGGAATATCTCTTAGCCCAATAGAATGCCGGGTAATACTCATCTTTGTCTACTTCTTGAAGATTGTTTTCGTCAAGTAAGACCTGCCATATCTCTTCGAGGTTGTCGCTACCATCCCTATCGGTCGATTCGTCGAATGTGTACGAACCAGCACTTCCGTTAGGGACGCACTTTATTGCATCGAAACTGTTGGTGCTTCCATACGCATCTGAAGAGCACCAGTTTACGCCTGAAGTCTGCTCCAAGCCTACGCCCAAGGTACGCACAGAACCATCGTTCGAGCATTCAGTGCCTTGGTAGAAAATCACTGCTACAGCAGCGGCTTTTTGAGCATCGGAAAGGCTCGTGGTAGAACTATATGGCATCGAGGAACCATCATTGAACACGATGTCACCAACGGCCAATGTCTCTCCTGGCTTTTTAGAGCCGATATAAGCATTGCGCACTACGCGGAAGCCCATATTTTGCTCTCGAGTATAATTGTATTTAGCATCCTCGCCATCTGCAACCTCATCATTTTCTCCATCATACCATACTCGCCTACACTCTGAATCATATTTATAGGTGTTACACCACTCATTATAGTTGCCATTGGTGATTAAATCATGTTCATGCTGGAGAAGATAGTTGAACTCGGCCGATGTTAGCAGACGATAGCCATTAGCAGAGAAATTGAACTTGAAATTACCACCATCTGAATCCCAACCTGTACCATCCGAAATATCATTAGAATAGTACTTACCTTCTACTTGCGCCACACTCCAATTTTCCCATATTTCATCGGCTGGGTCGGTAACATCATTAATACTATATACAGGATCCTTGTGTTCTGCCATGCTGAGCAAGTTGCAGTAAATTATGGCATCAATCCACGATACGTAGTAGGCCAGAGTGTTTTTCTTGGCTTCTTCACTGGTTTCTGATGGTTGTAAATCCGAGTGTTCGCTTTTAACTGCACCGTAGTATGTCATCAATTGCTCATACTCATACTGGCTCACCAAATGATTGCACACCAACAAACTTGGAATAATCATATTATCATCCTCATAGTCATTATCATTCCAACCGACGTTGTAACTTCTATCAATTGTTCCACCATCAACCTTAGTAAACCCTTCAGGCATTCCGCCGCCGTTATTTGATGTGCCGCCGCAAGATATCTTTTCCAGAATGCCGTCGCTGGCAATTCTATAGCAATTATTGTCTTTGCGTGTAACATCAAATCTTTCGCATGCGTCTGAAAGCGAAACTCCATCACTAACTCCAATCAAGGCTCCTGCATAATCGTATTCCTCTGGGGTGATGGTGGCTATTTTCTCTGTGCCTTCATTGAGTCCGGCAACGGTGACTATTGCACCTGTTTCAAGCCATACATCGTTGCTGGCATCGACAACCGCTCCAGCATACAATATGAGTTGGCTTCCATTATAAACCTGCATGCCAGAACCTTGGTCGCCATGGTTGTTGCGTATCACACAACCCTCTTTTATTTCGAGTGTTGAATTTCCTACAACCACCACTCCATTAGTGTATCCTCCGTCCGCGCCACAATTTTCAATCAACACGCCAGAATCTAATATCACATGCGAGGGGCGATTTCCATCTGATGCATCACCTACACTAAGGCCTACATTAGTACTGGTTATCTTTATGTTTTTTAAAGTAAATGTTACTTCTTCTTCTGATGTTCGGATTGTAAGTCCATTGATTATATCTTGCGGCACACCACTAACAAGGCTTGTGGTTCCTTCAATACGAACTGTTGCTGCTTTATCCTCATATATATCCAAATAACCTTCTTCTTCAATTGTGCCTGTTACCTTTATCACATAATTTGTTTCGCTGCTGCCATTTGGGTTTCCTTCGTTGATGAACGATGATACTTTATAAATGGTTGCAAACGGATAGTCTTGGCTACTGTTTTCGTAATCATCGCTTGCATTTTCACCACCGACCCAGATTGTTGTTGCATCACTTGTGCCATTTTCCTTCTTCTGCACTGCACCCTTATCACTAATCTCATAACCTTCGTTGGCTAATGCGAAGCGATTGAATGGCAGATCACCTTCAAATCCATCAGCACGTTCAAGCACTGGCTGACCAAGCATTAATTCATAGTCATAATAATCAATGTAGGTGATGTAGTCATCATTATCATTGTATGTGAACTGTCCGTCAATCATTATCTTATTGCTCGTTTTCACCTGATGCGGCTTGGCCGAGCCGCTCATTGTGAAGGTGCCGTTGTCCGCAATATACACATATTCATCATTTACGCCATCAGAATTCGTATCACGTCCTTTCACTTCGCCGCCGTGCATAACAACATTGCCTTCTGCGTAAACGCACGCGGCTTGCGAACCTTCAAGCATTGTAAGTTTGTCACCACCACGTATGCCCACATTACTAGTGATAACCGCATTTTCGCCCAATGTCAAATCGCCATAGGTCTCGTCTTGTTCATAAGTAAGAGCATCGATTGTTAGATTCTTCACAATCACTGGTGTGGAAATATACACTTGCAACCAACCTAACGAACCTGCATCGCTCCCACTTTCTGGTGCGCCATCAAGGGTGATACTGTTGGCCACTACTCCAGAAAGATTCTGTTGTTGGCCGATAAAACCACTGATTTTCAATATATAATTTGTGGTCATTCCTGTCATGCCACCATAAGCAGCCATCTCTATGGATCCAAATGGATTGTTACTTGTGCCATCGCCGATTTCTGCATCAGAATCCACATAGAGCGTTTTTGTCCACTCGGGGCAAAGCAGAATCATGTCGTCAGTGGCTTGAACAAGATATGATTCAAAATCGATTGACGAAAAAGTTGGCATATGAGTTGCATCATCCATTTCCATTCTCAACCAACCGTCAAATTCACAGCCATTGGGAATGGTAAGTACACCAGTATTTGGTGCGGATATTTCGCTGCCAACAGGAAGCACTGCCACACTGATTGGGTTTACAGATGAAATATCACTCATAAATAAAACTGCACATCCCTGCTCCAAATTGCCGTTGGAGTTAACCAAATAATAGATTGGCTCGTCGTCTTGACTTTCCTGATAAGGTGCCACTGCAAACTTGCCGCAGACGTTGGCAAGCAGCGTTAGATTATCACATTCAAGTACTTTCACAGTCGGATTGTCTGTATCTGGATAACTTGCTGGTCTAATCATTGCCACGGTGTCGGCAGTGGCTGTGAAGTCGCTGCCAAGCGTGATTTTATTGCCAGTTTCGGTAAGTATCACATTTCCAGCAACAGCCTGGCCGTTGAGTGTCAGCGAACCGTTGTTGAAAATGTCGGTTCCGTTGTTTCCGCCAACCATACCGCCTGTCATAACAATTTCACCGTCGTTATAGACAGCCACATGTGCATCTCCAACTGTGTTGCCAGTGATTTGCGTTCCGTCACCAATGGTGAGTTTTGAGCCCGCGTGAACATAAACACCCACGCCAACAGGCGATTCCGTATTGTTGTTAACACTATTGTCAGTAATCAATACATTTTCAAGCAAGACATTTGTTGGTTTTAATACATAATTATTATCATCATAAATTTTGCCAATTCGCAATGCACCTTCCCCATCCCCACTGTAGTTTTTACCTCCAGTCAGTTTCAGGTTTTTGAGAGTTACTGTAAAGTTCTCGTTGTCAGGGCCGATAACCATCACTGCGTTGTTTTCACCAGTCGCCCTGAAGCCGTCGTTTTCTGGGTTGCTGCCCTCAATGGTGAGTGATCTTGCAGAAATCTCACCCAAAACATCTTGAGAGACATGACTCGAGAGCATTCCATTCACATGGATATACCAATCGAGATTGCCGTCTTTGACTTCATCAAGTGCCGCCGCAAGTGATGGCAGAGCAGTTTCGGCAGTCAGACCGTCGCCGCTTTTTTCCGGGTCAACATAGAGATGTGCCTCCGTTGGATCATCCTGCACAAGACGGACGGGCATATAAGAACCTCCACTTGGATAATAACTAGCGACAGTCGAGCCTGTAGAACCTAAACAAGTATAAATGGAACCCTTTGTGTCATAACCTACACGGTCAACTGATGCCGTCCAATAATACAAATATATAGTGCTGCCATTGCTGTCATTATGGCTCGCAGATTGCCAAACACCATAATTATCTTGCATTCCGGAAGCCGGCAGGAAGACTGCTCCTGCGCTCTCCATCTTTGCCCATTGTTGAGCATCATACTCATTTGTAGCCCATGCTGTGTATTCTGTTCCATTTAATGTTGTATTAAATGTAATGCCTTGAGGTGCTTCAGTCCAGTCATCAGGAAGCAATACTAGTCCCGCATAGCCGTTTACACGTGCAGGGGCGCGCAAACTAGCGGCATTTTCGCGAGAATTAACCAAATAGAGCCATTCATCCATCGTAAGTGTACGCCAATTGGCATCACCGCCATTGCTGATGGTGTTGTGAACACCCCAATCGTATTGGGCATTATCACCCGTCATACCCGAAATATGGAGTAAATTGTGAATAGTTTTGGTTACACCACCAACTGTTACCGTTTCTGAATAGTCGCGTGTATATGGTTGAACGCCGTTATAGCCAGAAGAACCCCAGCCAAAATGGTCAATCCATTCGGCATAGTCGGGTCCAATATTGGTGGTTAGGTCATTCAAGTATGTGTTATAATTAAATTGACAAGAGAACGCTAATTTATCAATGTCAACAGCATCGTATTGGTGCTCGGCAAACCGCCACGTGTTGGTGCTACCTTGATATTGCAAGTTACCCTGGCTGAATTTCACAGTCTTGCCCTTGGCTACGGAAAATGATTTGACCTGATAGCTTGAGACGATTTTCTCATTCCATTTGGCATAGAGTGTAAGTGTGCTGCTGGCGAGCATTTCGGGCAATGCTGTCACCTTGTTCGAATATTCGCCTTCATTGTATATTTCGTACCAGCCATCAAACTCATAGCCTTCGCGCTTCACATCTTCAGCCGTATAGAAGGCAAATCCTTGCCAACTTGGTCCCGTAAGCGTGGTTGGCTTATTCGGGTCAACCATACTGCCTCCGCACAATTCATATTTCAAAGTGAGATTTTTCTCAAAAATAGCCGTATACTCAACATCTTCACTTATCTCAACATTATTCAGTGTCGCCGTAGTCAAACTTTGGTCGTCATTCCAGTACTTAAAGACGAAGCCGTCATTTGCCACAGCCTCCAGCGTCACCTTTTCTCCTTTAACTATAAATGCATACCATTCTGTCGGCTGCGGAGTTGAGCCGTCCAATGTTGCCACTGAAACTTCAGCCTCGCTAAGTTGGATTTCTTTTCCATCTTTGTCTTTAACTATAACCGATCCTACACCTTCTTGCGATATTTTTACGGTGAGTTTGTTGACTTTTGCAAATACTGCCGTATAAGTGGTTTCATCAGGAATTGTCACGGTACGCACCGATTCTGTATTTTCTTGATTATCTCCCCAATACACAAACACATAACCATCATTTGGCTGGGCTGTCAGCGTTGCTGTTGTGCCATAGGTCATATCTCCTTCAACCGATACAGAACCACCCACCTTGTCAGAACCGATGGTTTCAACCTTTGTGCTGATAGTGTATATTCGTGGTGTTGATGTATATTTAGCCGTGTAAGTAGCAGTGCCAGTTACAGATTTAAGTTCACCTTCTTTCCAACCTGAGAATACATATGAATTGTAATTGTCAGTCTCTTTTGTCGGATTATTTCCATTTTCATCATATACAGGCACTGTGCCATATTCAACTTGCACGGTTTTTAGCAGTGAGCCGTCCGCATCATAGAAGGTGATGGCGTAAGTCCTTTTTTTCTCACTAAATATAGCAGTATACTCTGCATTTTCGGTAGCCTCAACAACTTCCTGATCCCAATGTGAGAACTCATAAGAGAATTCTTCGGTTTCGGCTTTCGTCGGCAATTTACCATTCTTATCATATACTGGCATTTCTCCTGCTTCCCAATATGTTTCTTTGCGCGCTCCGTCAACAATCCATGTTATTGTGACTGTGTTTAAACGCTCCTTGGCTTCGAACTGCGCCTCGTAAGTTTGTTCGCCCTGCACGGTTGTGGTCTCTGCTATTTCAGGACTCCAGCCGATGAACGAATAAGTGTTCTCCGCGTCAGCCTCTTTTTCTGGTGTTTTACCCTCATATACAGGCTTTTGACCGTATTTAACATAGGTCGATTGCAGTGTTTCGCTGCCGTTCACAAACTTCACCAAGAAAGTGTCGAGCGCGAATGACGGGGTGAGTTCCCAATCGGCTTTAACTTCTATTTTGCGCTCGCTTTCTGTGTTGCCGTCGTTCCAACTAACAAAGTGATAATGCTCGTCGGCGATGGCTTTCAATGTGGCCATGTAGCCATAGTTGTAGGTTCCAGCGCCTTCTACACTACCGCCTTCGGTGGGGTTCACCGTAATATTATAGGTATTGATATAGAACAAGGCCGTGAACGCGATGGCACCTGTGAACCGCGTTGTGCGGGGATTGATGGTGTTGCCGTCGCTCCATTGTGCAAAGTGATAACCTTCAGCATTTTTGGCTTCTAAAGAGACAATCTCGCCATAAACCTGGTTTCCTGAAACCTCAACTGAGCCATTCTCCGCTTGAATCTCAACTTTGCGCTCCACACCCTCCCGGGCGTTAACGGCGGCAACAACTTTCACATATTGGTCGGTGCTGTTGGCAGCCATCAGGCCAAAACTGATATTTGTAGAGTTGGTTTGCCTAATCGGCCACACAAGCACCTGAGCGTCAGGTGTGGCGGCATTGGTCATCACAACGGCAACCACGGCTTTATCCATGGTTGATATGTTGCCTTTTGCATCGAACAGAATGTAGCTGTTGCCGTCGGCGTCAACCGATTGAACCGGAGCATAATACATTCCGCTGCCGTATATCTTAAGCAACTGATAGCCCTTGGCTTCCAGAACTGCGTCGCAACCCAGTGTGTCTATTTGGTTAAATGCAGTCATAACAACAGGTTCTATATCAGTATTTTCTTCTGTTTCAATGGTTTGAGTCATATCACCAGCCACCACCACATCGGCATTCACATCCACACCCCCGACATCGGCCGCTATCAGCGAGGTGTTGGTCTCAGTCTCGATGAAAGCGAACACTTCGGTTGCTATTTTTGTCTGCTCCTGCGTCATAACCAGAAGGTTAGCTTCGGTCCCCTTGTCCTGCAATGTCAGATTTTTGCTGACGGTCAGCAACGCCTTGTTGTCGGTAATCTGCATTGCATGGTCGTCGCCCTCCTTGGCTGCCCGACGGCCCGAAACCGCGAAACCTGTGCGCATGGCCTTGCCGTCAATGTCGTCAATGTAGGCGCGTGTGCCGTCCACGTTGTCAACAGTCAGAATGGTGTTCGGCGCATCGTCTTTGGCTGCTCGGCGGCCTGCCACAGCAAAGCCTGTGCGCATAGCCTTAGCCTCCTCATAATCAACATAGATGCGCGTGCCGTCAGCGTCAATCACCATATATTTATTTGTGGCTCCCTCTTTTGCCGCTCTGCGACCTGCCACCGCAAAGCCTGTGCGCATGGCCTTGCCTGCAGTCGCGTCGATATAGATTTTTGTTCCATAACCGTTAACCTCAAAGAGTTTTAGGCTTTCGCCCTTGGCTGCTCGGCGGCCTGCCACCGCAAAACCTGTGCGCATGGCTTTTTCATCGTCGCCAACATAAATCTGCGTGCCGTCGGCTGAAATCTCCATATACTTGTTGCCCGCATCGCCCTTGGCTGCTCGGCGGCCAGCCACTGCAAAGCCTGTGCGCATGGCCTTGCCCGAGTTCTCGGTTGAATCATCATCGATGAATACACGTGTACCATCAGTATTGATTTCCAAATATTTATCATCATCTTTAGCCGCTCTGCGCCCTGCCACTGCAAAGCCTGTGCGCATGGCCTTGTCGCCGTCTTCTTCGTTGTTGATATATATCTGAGTACCAGTTGAACTGACTGTAAACAAATCGGAGTTCAGGTCTTTAGCCGCTCTGCGTCCCGACACGGCAAAACCTGTGCGCATGGCCTTGCCGCCAGCGGTATCCTCCTCACTGACAAACACCTGGGTACCATCGGCCGTCACACTGAAAATGTCGGCGTCAGCACCTTCTTTGGCTGCTCGGCGGCCAGCCACCGCAAAACCCGTGCGCATGGCTTTGGTTGAGTCGGCGTCATCGACAAACACTCGCACGCCGTCGGGATAGACAGCAAACACCACGTTGCCGTTTTTGTCCTTAACCTCGAAAAGCGCATCGCCGTCAGATTTCGGCTCGCCTGGCTGAATAGTGCTCACCGCACCAGCCTCTGTTGCATACATGGCATACGGCGCGGGCTGCAACTGTATGGTTCCCAAATCAATATAATTGGTTCCGCCTTGCGGGTCGACTTCTATCTTCATCATCACCTTCATGGTGCTCCATGGCACGGTGGCAAACGAACCGCTAACTTTCCGGCCCTCACCCACATTCACCTGAATGTTGCCATACTGGTTGGTTGTGGGTTTGTGAGTCTCGCTATAAACAACCTGTCCTTCATAGACGAGACTGAACTGCATTCCAACTTCCTGGTTACTAACCAATTCTCCCTTCGCATTGCGAATCACCGCCTGATAGGCGAAACTGTTTTGTGCTTCAGCGGTTGCAACAATTGCAAACATCAGGCATAACATTGCCAATACCCTACGTACCATTGTTTTCATCTTAAATATGGAGTTAAAAGTGTTTTTTCTGCATTTCGCGACTACAATAATTATTCATTTTATGGGACTTATTTATTTGATATACTGTTAATTAATTTTTTTGATACCATAAATCACAAACATGCAAAGATAGCATTAATAGTCATAATTAAAAACACGAATTTGCCATCCGCGCCGACGATTGCGCAAAGCATGGCGTTGTTTTGCGTTTGTTTGTGAGAGTTTGGTTGCTTTGCCAAATTTTTCGTTATTTTCGTTTTCAAAACTGATTTTGGCAATGGAATACAAACAATTCGTTTTCAATCCGATACAGGAAAATACCTACGTTGTTTACGACGAGACTGGCGAAGCGGTCATCATTGATGCGGGCAATTTCAACGAGCGCGAGAACGCGGCTCTGGCCGATTTTGTCAGTGGCAAAGGGCTGACTGTCAAGGCGGTGCTGTGCACACACTGCCACTGGGACCATATTTTCGGGCTCGACTGGGTGGCGCAGCAGTATCAGCCGCAAATCTACTGCCACGCCGCCGACCTGGCGTGGATTGAGAATTTCGGCCACATCTGCGAGAGTTACGGCTTCGGCGAGCGTGCAGTGGCTTATCCCACAAACTTTTACAGCAATGGCGACACCGTTGGTTTCGGCAAGTCGGAACTGAAAGTGCTGAGCACGCCTGGGCACTCGCAGGGCGGTGTGGCGCTCTACAGCAAGGCCGATAATCTGCTTTTCAGCGGCGACACGCTGTTTTTCAACAGCATAGGCCGTGCCGACCTGCCTGGCGGCGACGAGCAGCAACTCATCGAATCGATTAAAAACCAACTGCTTACCCTGCCCGACGACACCGCCGTGCTGCCTGGCCACGGTTTGCAGACGACAATCGGTTTTGAACGCACCAACAACCCTTATCTGCAATAATTATGGAACAGCACCCCACCAATATCCTGACCGACAAAATGTTAGCCACCATCGGACTGATGACGGCCGAAGCGTCGCAGTTTGCCGACCGCAATTCGATGCTGCAATATGTGGCCAACACCGTGTCGGCTGGCTTCGACGCAACCGACGGTGTTTTTGTGTCGATAGTTTACAAGGGCATCAGTTACACCAACGGACTGGCGGCCGCAGCTGCAGAGCGCATATCGGTGCCCGTGGTGATTGTGGGCGAAGTGAAGGGCTCGATAAACGTGTCGTGGCCGACGGCGCGCAATGTGAGCGATGCCGCTGACAATCAGTATATTGAGTGCGTTGCCGATATTATTGCCACACAGGTGATGCGGCTCAAATATGCCGACATTAAAGTGCAGAACCGCGAGAGAATCAAAGAGTTGGACGCCATCAACTACACCACGCAGATTGTGAAGCACGGACTGCCCATCGACGAGACGCTGCAGAGCATCTGCAATATGCTGCCCCGCGCGTGGTTGCACAACGATTGGGCTGCGGCGCGCATCAAATTTCAGGACAAACAATACACGAGCCTGAATTTTATGGTGACGCAATGGGGTATGAATGAGCAGTTTGCGACCATCGACAATAAAAAAGGAAGCATTGAGATTTACTATCTGCGCGATTTTGAGCAGAGCGGCGAGCCCGTTTTCCTGCCCGAAGAGCGCAACTTGCTTGCCAACATTGCAAGGCTCATCACGGGTTACCTTAACAGTTTCAAAGGTAGCGAGATAATTCTGCAAAAGGCCGTCATCGACGTGCAGCAGCACCGCACCGACCAACTTCGGCGCTCGCTGTCGAAAGAGCACAAGCCGCTTCAGCAGTACTTCAACCAACAAATGATGGACAAGTACGTCTATTTGGATATGATGAAGTACAAAATCAAGCATATTCTCTTTGTATCAACACTTTACGACGCCTTCCTGCTCGAAAACGACGACACGTTTTTCGAGAAGTTTATGGGCGAAATCTACCAATACAGCCTTTTCTCGCTGCCGCGAATCACGGGCGTCTCGTCGGAAGAAGACGCGCTCGAGATTCTCGAAACCACGCCCATCGACCTTGTGATTCTAATGGTGGGAATCGACCGCGAATCGCCCATCGCCTTGAGCGCCAAAATAAAGGAAATGAACGACTCGATTCCCGTCTATCTGCTTATAAATAAGAAGGATGACGAGAAATACTTCAACAATCTGATACCCACCATCACATCGGTCGACAAAATGTTTGTGTGGACGGGCGACACGTCGATTATCTTCGCCATTGTCAAGTCGATAGAAGACAGCGTGAACGTGGCCAACGACACCAAGGTGGGCCTGGTGCGCGTGATTCTGCTAATTGAAGACTCGCCGTCGTATTACTCTCGTTATCTGCAGATTCTGTACTCGATTGTGTTCGACCAAGTGCAGAAACTGCTGCCCGAAGTTGAGAAGAACGAACTGAATAAAATCACAAAAATTCGGTCGCGGCCGAAGATTCTGCACGCGCGGAATTACGAAGAAGCCATCGCTATCTTCAACAAATACAAGGACTTTCTGCTGTGCGTGATTTCGGACGTTGAGTTCGACTGGGGCGGCAAGCCCGACAAGCAGGCGGGGCTGAAGTTTGTGAAATATATGCGCGAGCAGGTCTTCAGCGTGCCTGTGATTCTGCAATCGACTGAAGACGTGCAACTTGAGAACGCATCGGAAAACAAGATTTTCTTCATTAACAAAAACAGCGCAACCCTATTCGACGACCTGCGCCGCCACCTGATTAAGTATCTGGGCTACGGCGATTTTCTGTTCCGAACCAAGGACGGCAAGGACATTGGGGTGGCCCACTCGCTGCGTGAGTTTGAAATGCTCATCCACGACGTGCCGCAGGACTCGTTTGTGCGCCACGCCATTAAGAATCAGTACTCTATCTGGCTTATGGCGCGCGGCGAAATCCAACTGGCGCGGACCATCAACGCTATGCGGTTGGAAGACCGAAACGACATTGAGCAGTCGCGGCAAGACGTGCTGAACGCCATCCGCGTCTATCGCGAGCAGAAAAAGAAGGGCAAGGTGCTCTCGTACGACGAGACTTCGACCGTTGACGAGCACAACATTGTGCGCTTTGCGGGCGGCACAATGGGCGGCAAGGGGCGCGGTTTGGCCTTCATCGACGTGCTCATCTACAACCTTGATTTGGGCGACCTGGCCAAGCGCATCAACCTGCTCACGCCGACAACGGTCATCATCGGCACCGACGAGTTTGACACGTTTATGGAACGCAACAAACTGTATGTCAAGGTTATCGACCCCGAAGTATCGTATCAGCGCCTGCGCGAATTGTTCTACTACAGCAATTTGAGCCTGGAACTTGAGCGGCGCGTGCGCGATTTTGTGAACCACATCGACAAGCCGCTTGTGGTGCGCTCGTCGAGTACGTCGGAAGATTCTATCAATCAGCCGTTTGCGGGTGTTTTCGATACTTACATCGTGCCCAACGGCGAAAACAAGGAAAAGACCTTCCAACTGGTTTGCGACGCCATCAAACTGGTCTATGCGTCAGTCTATTCCGACCAAGCGCGGGGCTATTTCAACGCCATCAACCACAAGATTGAAGGCGAGAAAATGGCCGTTATTATTCAGGAACTTGTTGGAACGCAATTTGGTAACTACTATTATCCGCACATCAGCGGCGTGGCGCAGTCGTACAATTTCTACCCCATTGCCGATATGAAGCCCGAAGAAGGTTACGCCGTAATTGCAATGGGATTAGGCAGTTACGTGGTTGACGGGTGGAAGGCCTACCGATTCTCGCCGCGCTACCCGAAGGTGTCAATGTACACCACGCAGTCGCTGCTGCAGACCACGCAGACGCAGTTCTACGCGCTCGACCTGACCAACACCGACCCCGATTTTCTGGCCGACGGCGAACTGGCGGCCGTGAAAATGGTCGACATCTACGACGCCGAAGAGCACGGCACGCTGAAGCATCTGGCATCGGTTTACAATGCTGATAATGACACCGTTAGGCCTGGCACCGACGGCTACGGGCCGCGAGTGCTGAATTTTGCTGATATTCTGCAATATAACTACTTCCCGTTAGCCGAGACCATCGACACCATTCTGGCCACCGTCCGCGACGCATTCGGCTCGCCTGTCGAAATTGAGTACGCCGTGAACCTGACGCCAGGCCTTGACGGCAAGCCGTCATTCTATCTACTTCAGATTAAGCCACTTGTAGGCGCAAACACCATCGAGACCGACCGCAACATTTTTGAGCAGAAAGAGCGACTGTGGCTATACACGCAGCAGAGTCTGGGCAATGGCACGCTGACCGACATCGAAGACGTGATTTACATTGAAAACGAGAAGTTTAACAAGTTGGAAACCATTGAAATGGCCGAAGAAATCAATCGCCTGAACACTATGATGATTGAAGAAGGCCGCAAGTACATCTTGATTGGTCCTGGGCGCTGGGGCTCGAGCGACCGTTTTCTGGGCGTTCCCGTCGATTGGTCGCAGATTTCGAACGCGCGTGTGATTGTGGAAATCGGCCTGAACGACTATCCGCTCGATTTCTCGCTCGGCTCGCATTTCTTCCACAATGTCACATCGATGAACATTGGCTATTTTGCAGTGCAGAACCACTCGGCAAAGAGTTTTATCCGTTGGGAAGTGCTTGACAATCAAGAAACAATTCACGCCACAAAACATTTCCGCCATATCCGATTCAACCACCCCGTCACCGTTGTGATGGACGGTAAAGAGAAGGTGGCGGGGATTTGTGTGGATTGATTTTCGCGCAAAATCCGAGAAAAGAAGAATTTGCACTTCTGAAAGTGAGATATTTGTAAAATATTGCGCTTTCGGAAGTGAAAATTTATCATAAACTTGCACTTTCCGAAGTGAAGGTTTATTAAAGCAAAGGCAAAAAGCAGATTCTAACAGCCGACGAGGGCTACATTGTGGCCGACAATATGGAGTACGCTGTGGAAAACAAAATTCCTATCTGGATGTTTGGATTTTTGTATTGAGAGGTTGCGTGTTAAGGACTGAATCTTAACTAACATCCGACGGTATTGGACATTATTGCAGTTTTTCGTCCACAAAAATCGCCCATTTTTAGTGTTTTCCACCGAAAACAACCGATTGGCGGCAAAGTTGAGTTGAATATCGAACTTATTTTTGTTTGAAACGGGAAAAACCGACATTTGCAGCGTCAAAAAAAAGGTAAAAACAAAAGATATGAAAAGCATTCTGAACATTGCTGTCGCAATAGTGACCATGATTGGCGGCTTCGGCTGCAACTCGATATCTGCCTCAGAGGCGAACGAGAACCACACTCCCGACAATCAAATGCTGGCTTTCAGCCTGCTACAAGCCGACAACGGCAAGCAGTTGCTGGCCGACCACAATGCCACAATCTCGGGTGATACAATAAAAATACTTGTCCCCTATCTTGTTGATTTCAAACTGAAACCGACATTCGTTACCGAACGCAGCGCCAAAGTATATGTTGACGGGGCGAAACAAAAAAGCGGCAAAAACACCGTCGATTTCAGCACTCCCGTGCAGTACAAAGTGGTGGCCAAAGGCAATGCCCACACCTACACCGTAATGGTTTACAACAGCGGTCTACCAGTGGTTTTTATCAACACAAATGGCTCAAAACCAATAACAAGCAAACGCACGTGGCTAGATAGCACAACGGTTACAATCTATCGCGCCAACGGCGAACTGGACTACCACACCGTGCAACCCGACGCGCAAATCAAAGGGCGCGGAAACTCAACTTGGAGCGTCAAGGCGAAACGACCGTATGCGCTGAAAATCAAAAAGAAAGCCGAGATTTTGGGAATGCCCAAAGGAAAACGCTGGTGCCTGCTGGCCAACTTTTTCGACCCGTCGCTGTTCCGCAACGACCTTGCCAACTATCTGGGCCAGAACTACACCAGCCTCGACTGGACGCCCCACGGACAGAACGTTGAACTGGTGCTGAACGGCAAGCACTGCGGAAACTACTACCTCTGCGAGCAGGCCAAAACCACCAAAGGCCGCGTGCCTGGCGAGTACCTGATTGAGGCCGACCGAAAAGCAGGCCGCGGCGACATTACAGGCATTAAGACTGGTAACTTTTTCAATGTCAAAGATATAGCCATTAAGGGCAAAAACGAGGACGACCCCGAAGTGATTGCCGAAGCCAAGCGCATTCTCGACCGCTTCGAGACCACGCTCTACGGCCCCGACTTCCTCAACCCTAAAACGGGCTACAAAACGCTTATCGACGTCGAAAGTTTTGTCGATTGGCTGTTAATCAAAGAGTTAAGTAAGGATTTCGACGGCAATATGTTCACCAGTTGCTTCTGCCACATTATGCCCGACGGCATTATTAAAATGGGCCCGATTTGGGATTTCGACCTCGCATTTGGCGGCAATCCGTTCGGCAACGATGCGGCTATGGGGGGTTTCGGCGGCTTTTTTGGCGGCGCCGAAGGCAACGACATGGCGTTCTACAACCAACCCGAAGGCTACCACATTGCCAAAGCCGACTGGTTTGTGCAGATGTTCAAAGACCCCGAATTCTTAAGTCTGCTGCTGAAAAAAGTTGATGCAATGATTGCCGATTCGGCCACCATTATGGCATATATCGATGCGAGTGAGGCACGCTTGGCGCTCTCCGCCTCGGCCGACACGGTGAACTACTACACCACTTCGGGTTTCGATATGAACGACCCCGACGCAATGAATTTCAGCATGGAAGACCTTGAGGATATGGGCATTGGCGGTTTCCCCATGCCTGGGATGGACTCGGCTGGTGGTTTCGGTGCTTTCCCATTCCCCATGCCTGGAATGGACTCGGCGGGCGGTTTCGGTGCTTTCCCATTCCCCATGTCTGGAATGGATTCGGCGGGCGGCTTTGGTGCTTTCCCCTTCCCCATGCCTGGAATGGATTCGGCGGGCGGCTTCGGCGCTTTCCCATTCCCCATGCCTGGAATGGATTCGGCGGGCGGTTTTGGCGCTTTCCCATTCCCCATGCCTGGAATGGACTCGGCGGGCGGCTTTGGCGCTTTCCCTTTCCCCATGCCTGGAATGGATTCCACAATGTTCGGCGGATTTGACGCGAACTTCGGCTTTGGCGGCGCCTCGACGCCCCACCGCTCGTTTGCCGAAGAGTTCGAATGGATTAAGGAATTCGTGAGCAAGCGCTTGGCTTGGCTGAAATCGGACCTGGAAGAACGGCTGAAAAAACGTTGAGTTTTTGCACTGTCCCGACAGTTATCGGGAACACAGATAGCACACTGATTATCACAGATATATTTGTAGGGACGCAATGCTTGCGTCCTTTTTTTTGCGCAGGCGGCACGGGTTTAATCCGAAAAGACTGGAAACGTGATAGTTATAATGCACAAAAAAAGCGGCTTGCTACGGCCGCTTCAAAACAAGTTTTCGGAAAATTTCAATCTTCTTCTTCGTACATCCGCATTGCATCAAGGTGCATATCGTGGATTTCGTCGGCAAGCCATTGGGGCTCAATAATTTTTGCCTGGCACGCCCGCGACAGCATATAACCCGAAAAATCCATTGTTGGGCGCATATACAACTCGAAATCAGCATATTCTTCGGTTTCGGCAATCAGACGTTGCGAATGGTGGACGGGCAGATTCTGCCAATAGTACCGCTCGGTGTTGTAGGTGCGGACAACTATGCGCTGCGCTGGCGCTGGGTCGGCTATGACAATGCCGAAACACTCGCCAAAATATTCGGCGGCATCGAAATGGCTGTCAATCACAAACGTATCGTCGGTGAGCGACAAATCGACTATCCTGTCTAACGAGAAAATTCGGAAATCGCCGTTACCCTTTCTGCCCAGCATATACCAGCGCTGGCGGTAGAGTTTCACGCAATATGGCGCCAACTGGTAACTGTTTGCTGTTTCAGCGCCATATTTCCGATACTCGCACCTGACAAGCCTGCTCTCGCGCATTGCCTTGATAATCAACTGCAAATACTCGCCACCCGACGGTATATTCTCGAGCAGTATGCGTTTTTGCAAACTCATACTCTCGCTCAGGACGTTGCTCACAGTAAGTGTCGAGAGCATCCAATTCTGCACTGAGTTCTCATCTAAATCTTCTTCATTTTCAATATAATAACAATAACCATCAGTACGGTCGCAATTGATAATAAGACCGAAAATATCCTCAATGGCTATTCGGTGGCGGTTGAAGGTGCTGCGCGCCATCTCAATGCCGTTGCTCATCTCAGTGCGCACCCATTTTTTGTTTATCTCGCTAAACGATATGCGGCCCGCATTGTGAATTGTGTTTAAGAGCCAGATATACTCTTTGAAAAGTGAAGGGGTGGTCATAATAACTTATACGTAAAGTTAAAATGTAAATGTAACAAAAGTGTTGGAACTCTCAATTATTCAATGTGTCGGACTGGGGATTTTTTTTCGTTGTCTAAACCCTTTTCAAAATTGTTAAATTCTTCCTGGACCAGTTTTTTGAGTTCATCTTTAGGCAGAAGCAACTGATAATCGGCCACGCCAATCGGTTTCCCCATATCCTCAAGAGCCAATTCCACCTCAACATTATCCTTTTCGGCACAAAGGATTATTCCAATCGACCTGTTTTCGCCTTCGCCGCGCTCCAACCTGTCGAGAAGCGACAGATAGTAATTCATTTTTCCAGCATACTCAGGTTTGAACTCTCCTATTTTCAAATCGATTGCAACCAGGCACCTCAATCCGCGGTGAAAGAACAGCAAATCGACACGGCTCTCTTTCCCGTTGTATTCCAACGTGTGCTGATTGCCAATGAATGTAAAACCCTTGCCTAATTCCAGAAGAAACAATTTTATCTTCTCTACCAACCGTTGTTCCAACTCCAACTCGGCCAAAGGTGCGGTTGCTCCAAGAAACCCCAGGTTGTAATTGTCGCGGAACACCTCGTTGGCGTATGCCGCCTGCTCCGCAGGAAGTGTGGCCGCAAAATTATTATCGACCGATTTTGTTGACAGTTGCTTCTTGTGCATCTCCATTTTGAGAGCGCTTATAAGCAAATCGCGATTCCAACCTTTTGATACTACTTGCTCTGCATAGAACAGAGTCTGCTCATCATTCAGTTCCTTACTTAAAATCAGCACATTATGCGACCACGGCAAAAGTGCAACGCTGCGTTGCACTTTTTCATCGCTCAAAGCATACCTCTCATAGAATGTCTTCATATACCACAAATTGCGTGGCGACATTCCCATTGTGGAATACCGCAGTTTCAAGTCGGCAGAAAGACGTCTAACTATTTGACTGCCATAGCGATTATCCAACTTTTTCTCGTGCAAAAGTTGCCCGATTTTCCAATATGCTGTGTTGGTTATGGAATTGAGCGTTCGGGCCGCAGTGGTGCGGGTTTCGTCAATTACTGCTACAGCCCGTAGCAGTATTGTGCCATAATCGGCTTCTTCCATTTTAACGATTTCATCACCCATATTTTTTGTGGTGTTTTGTGTGTTTCACAAAGATACGCAAAAATCCATTCTACTTCACCGCCTTCAAATTCTATAGCCTTGCGACTCTAAATGTTGAATCAACAAGGATTTTGACGAACACTTTTTGTGCAATATTTTTTATGACCTGAAAGAAAAGCGCCACCTGTACCACGATTTGGAACAACATCGGCTTTTCTTTGGGTATGTTGAATTTTAAATTTTAAAACTATGAACGATACCAGAAACAAACTTCAAAAGGTGGAACTCACCGAAGAGCAGCAAGAAGCCGTGAATGCCATCTGCTCGTACAACAACTTTGCGCTTTTCAGCGAAGGTGCAAACAACGAAATGACAATCATTCTGAAGGCGCGCGCGGATATTCTTGAACGCGGTTTTCGCGATATTGCTCAATACCCGCCGATTCTTGAGATTATGACCAATGTCGTAATCGATATGCAGAATCAGCGGAAATGATTGAGAATAACGAAAAAAGGTGGCTGCGGCCACCTTTTTTGTTGGTTTTAAGTTTGCATAACTCACTTTGTCATTTCCGTGCCAATCTTAACATCCTTCTTTGTTAAATTACTAAACAAAAGCCCAATGTTGTCGCCGTCTTTTGCTGAATTGACCTGCGATTTGCCAATGATTATAGAGTCAATCTTGGCTGTTAAGCCATCGCTGAAAGAAACATAATCACCAACATCAACAGAACCATTTCGTAATACGCCTGTTACAACCAAGCCTTTCCCTTTAATGAAGAACGTGTCTTCAACTCTTAATGTGAATGGACCTTCCATAATAAATAAATTTTAAGGTTATTAATTAAAATAAAGCATCATATTTTCTGTCATACCACAACAAACGATAACTGCTCATCAAGCCCGACTGTTTCCAAATTGCAGGCCGACCCGTCTATCCTTGTGCATTTTAAATGATAGTAAATCAAACATTCTCGCAAAAAACTATTGAATCGCGCAGAACGGCGTTGCAAACCGTACATTTCGAGCAGCGGCCTCAACGTACGCCACACAATATTCCGTTTGCCATAGAACAGGTATTGCAACCGAATGTCTTTGAAGTAAATGTTCACGCCTAGAAAATCAGTTATTAAATCTTCCTTTTTAATATCAAACCCCATCTGATTAGCGTATTCAACATCTGCTGCTTTGTCTTTTTTGTCGTAATTGCCCGATACCAAGCGATTTACCTCTTGAACAAAACTTTTCTCATCGTCGTAATCATCAACCGACAAAAAAGCGCGTTCGTATTTCCATACCTTTTTAACTAAATCTGCAGATTGCTTGCTCGACATATCACGCTGGCAAATTATTTTGGCAATGTCTTTGGGCGAATAAAGCATTTCGCCCAAATTTATTTCCATTTCCAAACTCATAATTTGTCACTTTTACGAGCGTTGCAACTACGACATAATATTTGCAGATTTTCTGGCACGCTTTTACCGCCTTTATTGATAGGCACAATATGGTCAACTTCGAGCCATCTTCTTGTTTTTTGAGTTTTGTGACACATTGCACACTCATAATTTCCTTCAGCATTTTTTGCCTTGGCAAAAGCACCCTCGCGCAAATTATATTCTAAACGCGGATTGATTTTACCTATTTCGTGCAACGGCAAACTTTCAATTGGAACTTTTGCATATTCGACATTTGCTGATTTTGCATACAAATCGGGGCGTATAATCTTATTTATCTCAATATCAACTTGATTCCTAAAAAATATCTCTCTGCTGAAAAACAGCCTAATAACGTTTTTATCGCCGTCCTCCCAAAGTGAATTCATATACGAATTTTTGTCGCTTAAGCCCATATTGCTATCAACAATATGCTTCGCAATGGCTGAAACATCAAGTCGTTGGCGCAGTACATCATCGAAAGTATAGAATGTGGGTACGCTGCCGCAATAGGCGTAATATTTCAGAATGTTGATTATATCGCGTGGGTCGTACGGCGGAATCATATTGTCGGTAAAATACGATTCGGCACATTGTTGCTCCATTTCGTCCACAACATCGGCCAAGCCTCTCAAATCCTCAACATCATAAGTTTTAAACAAATCGGGCAGTTCCGAAAGCATTGTCTTGTACGAATCTTCGGTGCTGTCGTAAACCATTACCTGGCAGAAGTGGTCAATTCCTTCGTTTTCACCTGCACAGTCGTCAACATATTTGAATGAGTACATTCCGACTGGAATTCGCTCCTCAAACGGCAGAGCCTCTAATGCTGACGTGTCAATGCTACTATTCAATATATTTGCAAACTCCTCAATTTTAGCGATTTGAATCCAACGTACATATTTCTTGTAGCGGTTTTCAGTATCGTCTTTGAAGTCATTGTCGCCATCGAAAATTGTTTCGGGGCTGACCCACGAAATGCAGTTGTTACTCCAGTTGTCAATCACAGGAACAATGTAGGCATCCTCGGTTCCGCCAGCGGCAGGTCCGCGCAACGCGCGCCCGACCATTTGCGTCATCAGCGTCATCGAAACAGTCGGACGGGCAAGAATTACGGTTTTGGTTTTTGGCAAATCAACACCTTCTGTAAGAATGTTAACGTTGATAAGCACCTGTATTTCACCGTTTTTGTATTTCTCAATGTTCTCTTCGTTCTGTCTTTTCGATATGACAACACCTGTGCTTCTGTCGGTTATCTGTGAGCAAACGTATGCCGATTTCACTCCAGCATCAGCAAACACTTTGTTCAGTTGAATGGCGTGGGTAATGTTAAGCACAAAAACAATTGTTTGAGCGAATTCGTCTTTGTGCTTCAAATACATATCCACAATTTTCCAGTTACGTGTCGCACTTTGAGCCATTTTTTCTGCAATTTCATCAGGCAACTGGTCAAAATTTTGAATTTTGTTCAAAGCCTCAAGACCTAGAGTCTCGCATATCTCGTCATCATTTTCAACTTTTAAGTCAAATATTGGTTTTGCCAATATTCGTTTGGCAATCAAATCTTTGAGACCAATTCTATAAGCAATGCCCGATTCGTTTTTTACTGCTTTTCCGTCAATAACACCATCGTGGAAGATTTTTGCCAAAAGGCCTTTTTCTGCTTCATCTGTACGGAAAGGCGTGGCTGTCAAACCGATAGCCTTCACGTGCGGAACCCTTTCGCACACATAGTTAATCACTTTTCGATAGGTTTTAGCAATGGCGTGGTGTGCTTCATCTACAACTAAATACAATGTTTGCTGCCCATCGAGCCAATTGTCTAACATATTCATATTGCGGCCAACAGAATCCTTGCTTAGGATAAGTAAATCATCAGTTTTAGCAATATTGATAAGGTTGTCGTGGTAACTTGCGCCAGAAACTATTCTGAAATCGAAACTTGTTTTGTTCGGCATCGTTTCGGCCGTAGCGTATCGCTGAAACGATTCGGCGGCTTGGTCGAGCAGCATCTGACGGTGGGCAAGCCAGAGTACTTTTTTCCCTTTGTCAATAGCATTTGTTAGCAGCCACGACGAAGCCGTATAGGTTTTTCCGCCGCCAGTCGGCAATACTACCAGCGTGCTGAAATCATCGTATTGGTCGATAATGCTCAAACACTTCATTGCGTCAGTCTGGTGCTCATACGATTGACGCGGGTTGCTTCCTTCCTGTCGCTTGACAGTTCCCGCACATTTTGTTTCAATAAGTTCTACACTCATAATTGCTAATAATTAATAATTGGACATTCTGTTTTTCAGCAATCCAATAAAAAAAGCGTCAGCCGTTCGTTTGGATTGCTTATCGGGAAGAAAGGCTCTGGTAAACCGTGACACCAATAAGCACGAAACGGCTCACGCCATATAAGCGTGAACCTCTCCGCATCGCTTATCCCTTGTGTCAAAAAATTTTACCAGAATTTATCTTCCAAAGAATAAGAGCGTTAGCTCGAATTAATGTTATTTTTTTACAATATTAAATCAATATATTTTTAATCAATTATTTATTTTAAAGTCAACGCTTTGCTTTCGCAGCTATAACACATTGCTAAGCAATTGCAATATAGGCAAAAATCAATTGGCACATTAAAAAGAGACAAAAAAAGCAATTTTCCCGCCTATTTCTTACGTCCGCAAAAATCGTAAGCCAACCTAATCATCAGAAGTTCGGAAAACTCACTGCCCGAATCGCCGACAACTAGCCCGTACACTGCCTCGTGGCTCTGCAATTCGACACCGACACCCAAATTGAAGTGGCGGAACCGCACGCCTATCTCTGGCGCAACGTAGGCTCCCGTTATGTCGCCATCGGTAATGCCCATTTTGAAATTCAGGTATGGCGAGATTGGTTTTTCAATCATATCAAGTCGGGCATCGGCATACAGGGTGGCCGAGACGAACGAGTAATCATCGTTTTTATAAAGAAGTGAGCCGAAGTTCAACTGCGCACCACCGCCCACAAACCATTTCGGGTTGATTTGATAGCCGTGAGTGCTGCCGACACTGTACGACTCCCAATCGTCGGCGTTTCCTACGTAATAAACAAAACCTGAACCTCGGTAGCCCGTGGTCGGAAAGGCTGATTTTTCTTGTGCGAATGTGCTTGCGGCGGCAAACATCAGAATTGAAACTAATAACTTTTTCATTGCTTTACTTTTTTAATGTTAATACTCCGAAAAGTTTGTTGCGCAACTGTCTTTTCGTCAGCAAATAAAAGTGCCACTTGTCCCAAAACGTGAGACAAGTGGCACTTTTTAGCAAAATGAGTTATTTTTTATACATAATTTATCCGTTTAGTGCCCCCGAAACGCGCCGTAGGTGCGTAAGATTGGTAGAAAAAACGCATTAAAATAGAACAAGCGTGCCGTAGGTACGCAACGCCATTTAATGTGGCGTACCTATGGCACGCTTTTTTGCGGGGTAACGTGCTTTCTACCAATCTGTTGTCCCTAACGGGACATTTTTCCGATAACCCCCGACAGCGTCAGTAGAGAAAACCGAAGGCGTAGAGCGGAATTTGGTTGCCTGCGGCGTATTCAACGTTGTCGGCAACCACAAAGGCATTGGGCTGGCCCGCAATCTGGCTGCCGTCATTCGATTTTCCGCCAACTTCGAGCGTGTATTTGCCATCGACAAGGAAATCGGCCTGCGAAGTGGCGTATTCAACTCGGTGCTGCTGCCGCAACTGATTGACAATGAACGCTTCGCGCATTGTTCCGCTGTTCATCTCGCCCACCGAGAGCGCTGCCATCAGGTTGGTGTTCTCAAGATAAATCTTATCGGGCTTCTGCATTTTCTTCACATTCTGAACGTCGGAATAGAGAAGATTGAGCAGGTGAGCGCGGCTAAGATACTGCAAATAAGCGAGTAAGGTGCCGCGCGTTGTCTCGGCCATAGTAGCAAGTTTGGCAATGTCGACCTGCATCGGGCACTCCGAAGCCAACACAAACATCAGCGCCTTGATTTTGCGGATACTCGCCACATCGACGCCGCAGAGCAGCGGCAGTTCAATGTCGATTATCATATTCACAATGTTCTCGACCCGCTGGTGGTAATCGTCTTCGCCGCTGGCCGCAAACGGATAGTATCCGCTGCGCAGATAATCAGCAAAATAGGCCATCGGGCGCACCTGGGCCACAACCGCGTTGCACAGGTCGTTGGGGGCGGCAAGCAGGGCGTCGAGCGCAATGCGGTCGAACTTCAGATTGTGCCGCAGTTGCAGATACTCGCGAAACGACAGGCCGTGCATATCGTAGGCAATGCAGCGGCGCGAAAGGTCGGCGTCGGCGTTCAGAATCTGCAGCAGCGACGACCCGCTGAACACGAATCGCATTTCGGGATACTCGTCGTAGGCGTTTTTCAGTTCAATGCTCCAATTGGCGTATTTGTGCACTTCGTCGATAAACAGGCACTCGCCGCCGTTCATATAGAAATCGGCCACAAGGTCGCTCAGCGTGTGGCGGCTGAAATACAGGCTGTCAAGGCTGACATAGAGCGCCCGCTTGACGTTGCCGCCGTATGCCAACTTTATGCGCTGAAGCATAAGCGTGGTTTTTCCAACGCCGCGCGCTCCGCGGATTGCAATTAGTCGGTTGTTCCAGTGAACGTCGTCCATTGTGCTGCGCACGAATTTCACCGACGTGTTCTTGAGCAATCTTTGGCACCTTTGCAGTATCGTGTTCATAATCTTTATGTTTTATCCGCCATAAAGGTAATAATTCGTTTTGAATAAAAAACGATTTTGGTAATATTTTGTTTTCCACACAAAACATATTAAATCAAAAAGTGTTTTCCGCACAAAACACATTTAGCAAAAAAAGTGTTTTCCGCAGAAAACACTTTTGGACAAATTTTGTTCGATACGGAAAACGCTTTTGCGATTGGCAAAACGGAATTTGCTGCGAAAAAATCGGTGCCTGCGGAAAGCGCTACCCGTTCACCACGTTCACAGGGCGGCCTTCGGTGAAAGCCTTCAGGTTGGCGAGAGCAATGCTCATCAGTCGTTGGCGGGCTTCGAAGGTGGCCCACGCAATGTGCGGCGTGATTTGGCAGTTGCGGGCGGTGAGCAGCGGA
The DNA here is from genome assembly GCA_017474765.1 of Salinivirgaceae bacterium. GTDB lineage: Bacteria > Bacteroidota > Bacteroidia > Bacteroidales > SZUA-534 > RUG13583. Next base: position 47,044 of record JAFVGW010000027.1, read on the forward strand.
TTGTCGGCGGCGGGCGGCTCGGTCGATAGCACATCGACGGCTGCGGCGGCAATGCATCCACGGTTGAGAGCGTCGGCAAGGGCCTGCTCATCGACAAGCGGGCCGCGACCTGTGTTTATCAGTATGGCCGACGGTTTCATCTGCGAGAGCACGGCGGCGTTTATCAGGTGGCGGGTGTTGTCGGAAAGCGGACAGTGTAGGCTCACAATATCGCTTTGCGCCCACAAATCGCTGTACGACACACTTTTAATGCCGTCGGGCAAGTCCTGTTTGCTTGTCACGGCAACCACCTTCATCCCGAAAGCCAGCGCAATGCGCGCCGTGGCCATTCCCGTGTTGCCGAGCCCCACAAGGCCAATGGTTTTGCCAGCCAACTCAACCTGCGGGCGGTCCCAAAAGCAGAAATCGACGCTGCCCGACCAGGCGCCGCCACGCACAAGTTGCGAGTGGTGCTCGACCGAGTTGGTAATGTTAAGTATGTGAGCGAAAACCATTTGCGCCACCGACGCAGTGCTGTAGGCGGGAATGTTGGTAACCACAATTCCGCGGCTTGCGGCATACTGCAAATCGACAACATTGTAGCCCGTGGCCAGTACGCCAACATATTTAAGATTAGGCATTTGCGACATATTTTCGGCCGTCAGCAACGTTTTGTTGGTGAGCAGCGCGTCGGCGTCTTTCGAGCGCTCTACGGTGAGAGCGGCGGGCGTGCGGTCGTAAACCGTTATCGGGCCAATCGGCTCAAAAACAGACCAGTCAAGGTCGCCAGGGTTCAGGCAATAGCCGTCGAGAACAACTGTTTTCATTGAATATCAGTTTGTAAAGTATTCCGTTTTTAACTAAAAAGATTCATATTCTTATTTCAACAAACATCTTTCATTGCCCTATATTATAAATAATTCAGAATCTGAATACAATGCCCAACTTTAGTAACTCTTTGAATTGCAATCCCTTGGTTGTGTCAATTTGCTTACCGTTCTCGTCTTTGACGGGAATTTCCTGGTCATCGTCATAAATCATTTCAGTGGTGATGGTGGCACGCACATAATAATTGATGGGGAACACCATCTCAAGGTTCCAATCGACATCGACATTCTGCGGCTTGTGGAAATAGTTTGAGAAAAACTCAGCAACCGAATTGACTTCAATATTCTTCCAGAACTTGTTCTTATACACCCATTTAAGATAGAGACCCGTCTCACTGCGCACATATCGGTCCTCATCAACATTGTAACGCTTGTGGCTGACGGTGTCGCTCACAACAAAGGTGTTTTTCGATGATAGCGGCGAAAGAGTTATGCTGTTATGCTGGTCGGGCTTGTAGTCCATACCAATACCGATGGTAAGCGTTGCAGGCGCCATAAACCGCGACGCCAGCCGCGTTTTGACGTTGCCATTATACTCATAGATTGGCGCAAATTGCGATTTGAACTCCAATTGCCCGCTATAATAGAATTTTTTGAAAGCGCGATAGCCATAGTTCGATGTGATATTGATTTTATCCTCGCTAGTCCGCGTTGATTTCTTCCCCTGACGGATTGCGCCATATTTAAACACTCCTTTGTTTTCCCACGAATGCGCACCTCGTTTGAAATTGGCGTAAAGTTCGAGAGTGGAAAGCAGTGTGATGGTGTTCTCGCCACCTTTCACCCAATTGTGCAGCGTCATCTGAGTGGCATCGAGGCCGATTTTGCCACCCAACTTCCAATAGTGCGGGTCTTCAGGTTTCGGGCGATCAAGCCTGACAAGACTATGATTACGCGATTCTGTCAAAACGTCAAGAAGCAGCCTGCGGGTTTTCTCCATATCGTCAGTTTCAATTTCTGGCGAGTCATTGATGAGCAGACGGAACGAATTGCGCTGAATATCGCGGATAAGAGCTGGTTCATCGTTCCCGGCAAGGTCCTTAATTGTTGTGCGGATGACACGCGGACTGCCGTCGTATAAACGAAAACGCAGCGAATCACCATTGATGTTGACCAAATAAAAGATTGCAGTGTCGTTGCGCAATCGTCGTATCTGACTGAACACAGGTATTTTCCTAATATCAGCAAGATTCTTGCGAATGGCCTTCACAAGCGTATCTGTATAAGGTGTGGTGAGCGAGACAAGGCTGTCGTAGTTGATGCTGTTGTCCGACACAATGTCGAGAATCTCACTGAAAACAGAGTCGGTTGACGACACCTCCGCAGTGTCGAGCGTACGCCGCAAGTGCCATTTCAAACGGTTTTCGGTCATCTCCTGATTAAACCGTTCGTTGCGCACCCGCACCGTGTCGTAAAAGGCACGCATCCAGGCCAACTCAATCTCAGGGCGGTTATCGTCGACAAGTTTCATGAAATCAGAGAAATTCATATTGGTAGTATCGGCAGAAAGCTGATAGTTCAAATAGTGGTAGGCGCCATAAAAAGCAGAGTCGACGATGTTTTCGGGACGGTTCTGCCGAAAATAGCTGTTTATCAATTCCCGGTCCCAACTTTCGCGGACTACACGCCGCGCACCGCGCCGCTGCGCCGACAGAAGCATCGGGCAGAGACAAAGCAGCAGCAATATCAACTTCCGCAAAGACATTGTTCGTGTTGTTTCCGCAAAAGTAATTATTAAATCGCGGAAAAAATGAGCCTGCGAATCGGTGAATAGATGGAAATTGTCGAGAAAGTTGCGCAGCTGACCGCTGACGACCTACATCTGCAGTATGCCACACAAATCATAATGCACGCCACAGAAAATCAAAAGATTTTTCGCCACATTTGGGGCATAAAAACATCGGGTATGAAAGTGTTTGTATCGGGTTGCTACGATATGCTGCACAGCGGCCATGTGGCATTTTTCAAAGAGGCGGCATCGTATGGCGACCTTTACGTTGGTATCGGCTCCGACCGGACTATTGAAGAGTTGAAAGGCCGCAAGACCATAAATTCCGAACAGGAACGATTATATATGGTCAAATCTATTCGCTACGTGACAGATGCGTGGATTAACAGTGGTAGCGGACTGCTCGATTTTGTTGATGAACTGCGCCGCCTGAAACCCGACCGCTACGTGGTGAACGAAGACGGCCACTCGCCCGCCAAAGCCGACCTTTGCCGCGAGTTGGGCATCGAATATATTGTACTGAAGCGCACTCCAGAAGCGGGTCTGCCAATACGTTCAACAACCGCACTGCGCGGCGGCACGGGCTGCCAACTGCCCTACCGACTCGACATTGCCGGCACTTGGATTGACCAGCCTCAACTGTCGAAAATACGCCCGGGATGGGCCATTACCATATCGCTTGAACCGATTGTTGAGTACAATGAGCGCAGCGGAATGTCAACCTCCACACGCAACGCCGCCCGACAACTTTGGCCCTACCAATTGCCGCTCGAAAAGCCCGAAAAACTGGCCGAGTTGCTGTTCCGATTTGAGAACGAGCCCGGACGATCCATCATTTCGGGAGCGCAAGACGCCATCGGAATATGCGTTCCGGGACTTGTGCGGCACTACTACAACGGTGTTTACTGGCCCGAACGAATTGAGCGCGTGGATGATGAACCTATTCTGACGTGGCTCGAAGACCACATCTACCTTGTAACTCTCTGGCCCCGCCCCGACGGCACCGACCTGCTCTGCAATACCGACATTATACCGCAGAAAATCAGCGCGCTGACCGCTGCCGCCGATCGCTGCTGGGCTGCCATCATGGCGCGCAATCTGGCGGATTTCGGTCAATCTGTGACCGACTCGTTCAACGCGCAGACGGCGATGTTTCCAAATATGGTTAATAAAAAGATTTTGAACGTAATAGAGCAGTACAAGCCCCATGTATTGGGATGGAAATTGGCTGGAGCTGGCGGAGGCGGCTATCTGGCTCTGATTTCCGAAAAACCCGTCAGCAACGCAATGAGAATCAAGATTCGGCGGTGGATGGAGTGATTGCAGAAGTGGAAGCTACAACTCTGCGCTAAGATATTCAAAATCAACCTTGTTGTGCATAAGATCGGCAATGGTGTAACTGTCGAAGAAATCATTCACCGTCTCATAAAGTTTCTTCCACATGGGTAGCGTGCGACAGATTTGCGTACGCTCGCACGGTTTTGCATCGCAGCCCAGACAAGCCACAGGCGCCAGTGAGCCTTCGGTGGCGTGTAGAATATCAGTCAAGCGGTATTCCTGCGCCGGACGGTTGAGCCGGTAGCCGCCGCCCTTGCCGTGAACGCCGTCAATCAGACCCGACTTCGACAATGCCGTGGTTATGCTCTCAAGGTATTTCAGCGATATGTCTTGCCGTTCCGAAATGTCTTTCAGCCTTGTATAGCCCGTCGAACCCTGCTCTGCAAGGTCAATCATCACTCTGATGGCGTATCTTCCACGTGTTGAAATCATCATAATCCCGAATAGTTATCGCAAGTTACTACTTTTTATCTGTTTTGAGTTATTTTTTCGAATAATCTTAAAAATGAAAAAACGCACACCGGCAATGCCGAAAGCCTCGGTTGCCAGTGTGCAGATTACTCATTGCTATTCTGAGAACAGACTTGTGCTCAGATAGCGGTCGCCAGTGTCGGGCAGCAGAACAACAATGGTCTTGGCTTTGTTCTCGGCGCGTTTGGCCAGTTCAATCGCTGCCCATAGAGCCGCACCCGACGAAATTCCAACCAAAACACCCTCAGTGCGGCCAACCTCGCGGCCTGTGGCGAAAGCATCCTCGTTCGAAACGGTGATAATCTCATCGTAAATCTTGGTATCGAGCACGTCGGGAACAAATCCAGCGCCAATGCCCTGAATTTTGTGCGGCCCAGGCACGCCTGTCGACAAAACAGCCGACGAAGCAGGCTCAACTGCTACAATCTTCACGCCCGGCTTTTTCGATTTCAGGTATTTGCCGACGCCCGTAACCGTTCCGCCAGTGCCGACGCCAGCCACAAAAATGTCAACTTGGCCATCGGTGTCCTCAAAAATCTCAGGACCAGTGGTTTCAAGGTGTGCCTTCGGGTTGGCGGGATTCACAAATTGTCCGGGAATAAAGCTGTTTGGCGTTGCTTCGGCCAGTTCCTGCGCTTTCGCGATGGCGCCCTTCATACCTTTCGAGCCGTCCGAAAGAACAACCTCGGCGCCGTAGGCCTTCATCAGTTGGCGACGCTCGACGCTCATCGTTTCGGGCATTACAATAATGGCTTTGTAACCGCGGGCGGCAGCCACGCTGGCCAGACCAATGCCTGTGTTTCCACTTGTCGGCTCAATAATCACCGCCCCCGGTTTCAGTTTGCCGGCACGTTCAGCTTCCTCAATCATTGCTTTTGCAATGCGGTCTTTGACGCTGCCTGCGGGATTGAAGTACTCGAGTTTGGCAATGATTTTTGCCTGCAAGTTGTGCGCCGACTCAATTCGGCTCAGTTCCAAAAGTGGTGTGTGGCCAATCAGTTCGTCGGCCGATTTGTAAATTCTTGACATTTTATTTCTGTTTTAGTTATTAGTTACAAGTTAGAAGCCGCAAGTTATCAGTTTTTGGCGTCGGGTGTTCAAAAATTGCTCATTTAACTTTGCTCTTTACGCCCTATACCAAACTTATTTCACAGCGTCGAAAGCCGATTTTAAGTCGTCGATAATGTCGTCAATGTGCTCAGTACCAATCGATAAGCGGATTGTGCTTTGGCTGATTCCCTGACTTGCAAGTTCGTCGTCGCTCAACTGCGAGTGTGTTGTTGTTGCAGGGTGGATAACCAACGATTTTACGTCGGCCACATTTGCCAAAAGGCTGAAAATCTTTAGATTATCGATAAACTTCCAAGCCGCATCCTTTCCGCCTTTAATCTCGAAGGTAAAGATGCTTGCACCGCCGTTCGGGAAATATTTTTTGTAAAGTTCGTGGTCCGGATGGTCGGGCAGCGACGGGTGGTTAACCTTGGCCACCTTGGGGTGATTCTTCAGAAAATCAACCACTTTCAGTGTGTTCTCAACGTGGCGCTCAAGACGAAGCGACAATGTCTCGACACCTTGCAGCAGCAGGAATGCGTTGAACGGGCTGATGGCTGCGCCTTGGTCGCGCAACAGAATGGCGCGGATGTAAGTCACGAAAGCCGCAGGACCAACCACATCGGCAAACGAAACACCGTGGTAACTTGGGTTTGGTGCAGCAATTGGGGCGTATTTGCCCGATTTTTTCCAGTCGAATTTGCCGCCATCGACAATGATTCCGCCCAGAGTTGTGCCGTGACCACCAAGGAATTTTGTGGCAGAGTGCACAACAATGTCGGCGCCATGCTCAAGCGGACGAATCAGATACGGTGTACCGAAGGTGTTGTCGATAACCAACGGAAGACCATGATTGTGAGCAATTTCGGCAATTGCGTCAATGTTTGGAATATCGCTGTTGGGGTTGCCCAAAGTTTCAAGATAGATGGCTTTTGTGTTCGGACGGATGGCTGACTCAACCTCTTTCAAGTTGTGTGCGTCAACAAAAGTCGTCTCAACGCCGAACTGCGAAAGCGTGTGCGACAGCAAGTTATAGGTTCCGCCGTAGATGGTTTTCTGAGCCACAATGTGATCGCCGTTCTGTGCCAGCGCCTGAATTGTGTAGGTTATTGCGGCAGCGCCTGAAGCCAGAGCCAATGCTGCAACGCCACCTTCGAGAGCGGCAACGCGGCGCTCAAGAACGTCCTGAGTAGTGTTGGTCAAGCGGCCGTAGATGTTGCCTGGGTCGGCAAGGCCGAAGCGGTCGGCGGCGTGTTTCGAGTTATGGAACACATACGATGTTGTCTGATAAATTGGCACTGCGCGTGAATCGGTTACAGGGTCGGCAGTCTCTTGGCCAACATGAAGTTGCAGTGTCTCGAAGCGGTAGTTTTTCTGTGTCATAATAACCTCCTTTTTTATGTATTGTTTTAAACTGTTTTGTCGTTTTTGACGATGCAAATATATATAAAAATCTATTTACCCACCGTGTTGGTAGGTTATTTTTTTAAAAAAAATTATTTTTTATTACATTACACTAATAATCAGGTTATTACAAATTATATGTATAGCCATCAAAAATCATTTTTTTATCAGCAGCACCAGAAAAGGAAGAATTTGGAACTGGAAAGCAATTTTGCAATTAAAACTATACATTTGCCATTGGAAAAACATAAACACACATCATTATGAAAAAGTTTGCAACTTCTTTGTTCGCAGTAATGCTTGCAGGGCAGGTGTGGTCACAAACCACTTTTACTATTGACAATTTGAAATACACAGTGACCAACGCCTCCAAGCGCGAAGTTTCTGTTGGTTGCGGAGATACCTCCTTGGTTGGAACCCTTGTGCTTAAAGCATCTGTGGATAATAATGGGGTAACTTATACAGTTACCAGCATTGGCGCTAATGCGTTTGAAAACTGCACCGATTTAGTATCGGTCACAATTCCCAATACTGTTACAAAAATAGGAGCTGGAGCATTCTACAATTGCAGCGGTTTGGCACCAGTGTTGATTCCTCATTCTGTTAAAAGTATTGGTGGGGACGCATTCTACAATGTTCGTAGAATTGTAAGTGATGGTATGACCACATACGGCAGTCCATGGGGTGCACGCGACGTTTTATATTTTTCTGATGACCCCGACGATAATGGCTTTATTTATTCTAATGCTACAAAAACTTGCATTTCCTGTTATGTCGGTGTGGGAGGTGATGTTACAATACCAAACACAGTTACACGTATTGCTGACAAAGCATTTTACAGTTGTAGCAATGTGGAATCGGTGACAATACCTAATTCGGTGACAAGCGTTGGGTGGAACTTGTTCGAGAATTGCACCGCCCTAACCTCGGCTACCATTCCGAGCAGTCTTAAATATATTGGTATGTATATGTTCTCGGGTTGCAGCAGTTTGACTTCAGTGAACATTCCAAACTCGGTAACAAGAATTGACGAACACGCTTTCTCAGGTTGCGGCAGACTAACTTCGATAACCATTCCTGATGGAGTCACAACCATAGGCAACTACGCATTCTCGGGGTGCAGCAGTCTGACTTCGGTAGCAATCCCGAATACTGTAACAAGCATTGGTATAGGCGCGTTCTATAATTGTAAGGGGCTAACATCCGTAACAATAAGTAATTCGGTTAAAAGTATTGACGATGCTACGTTTGACAATTGCACAAGCCTGCAGTCGGTAACTATTCCCAATTCTGTTTCAAGTATTGGCTACAGTGCATTTTCCGGTTGCTCAAGTTTGAAATCGGTGGATATTCCCAGTTCAGTTACCAGCATCGGCGGACGCGCGTTTAGCGGTTGTGCCATGAAATCGGCAAGCATTCCCAATTCTGTAAAAAACATTGGTGAAAACGCATTTGAGGGGATAACAAACATTTCATACTCCGGTGAAGCCGAAGGCGCACCTTGGGGTGCCAGATTTTATAATGTCGAGCCAGACGAAAACGGATTTATTTATGCAGATGCAGAGAAAACACAACTTTCGGGATATATTGGAGATGGTGGCGACGTGACCATTCCAAATACAGTAACAAAGATTTGTGAATCCGCATTTTGTTTGTGCCAAAACCTGACATCGGTAACAATCCCAAACTCAGTGAAAATTATAGAATCTAATGCTTTCGGATATTGCGATGGCCTTACCTCAGTTTCTATTGGCGCCTCCGTGGAAACAATCGGACCTGGTGCATTCTATGGTTGCGGCAATCTGGCATCGGTGAACATTCCAGATTCTGTTACCAGCATCGAAGATTGTTTGTTCTCTGGTTGCTCCAGCCTTACATCAATCGTCATTCCCAATTCTGTTACCAGCATCGGGTCGTTGGCTTTCACAGACTGTTCCAACCTTTCATCGGTGACTATTCCAAATTCAGTGAAAACTATTAGCGCAGAGGCATTTCAGAATTGCACTAATCTGGAAACTGTCGTCATTCCCGATTCGATTAGTATTGGCTATGGTGCATTTAAAGGAGTGAAAAACATCATATATAATGGTGAAGCCAACATTCTATACATAAGCGGAGCGCAATATATGAATGCCGAATTCGGTGAAGACGGAGTTGTTTATTATTATGGTACAGGAAGGTCTGTTGTCATCGATTATATTGGCGAAGGCGGCGATTTGACTCTGCCCGAGTCGGTGACAACCATTAAAAACGGAGCGTTTGCAAATTGCGATAGTCTGATTTCGATAACCATTCCCAACACGGTCACAAGTATTGGTGCGCACGCATTTTCGGGCAGCAAAGATTTGACATCGGTATACATTCCTAAATCTGTGAAAATCATTGAAGATTATGCGTTTTATGGATGTACTGGGCTGACTTCATTTGTAATTCACGATTCTGTGACAAGCATTGGAACCGGAGCATTCGGGCTGTGCGAAAACTTGTCTTCCATGACCATTCCCGAGTCGGTTAAGAGTATTGGCAGCGAGGCGTTTAAAGAGTGTGTCAGCCTGTTGTCTATAACCATTCCGAATTCTGTTTCAAAGATTGCCGAATTGACATTCTACGGCTGTACCAGTCTTGATTCTGTCACTATCGGCAATTCAGTAACAAGCATCGACGAGAAAGCATTCTATGGTTGTAGTGGTCTGACATCAATAGATATTCCCAATTCTGTGAAAATAATTGGTGAATCAGCGTTCGATGGTTGCCGTGGTTTGTCGGAAGTGTTTATCCCTAATTCTGTTACAACTATTTGCGACCGTGCATTCAATGATTGTGAGTTGTTTTTGATATTTATTCCCAAATCGGTCACTAAAATTGGTTATATACCATTCGATGCAAGATTTATAATCAAAGCCAGCAAACCTTTGGGCGCGGATAATGAAAATTTTGGGGTAGGCACAGTTATTTATGGTGTGGCCTACGATGACTTTTATGTGTATGCCGATGATGAAAAGACTTGGATTGTCGCTTACTTGGGCGAAGGTGATAAAGTGAACATACCAGATGCTGTCGTGGGCATTGAACCAGACGCGTTTAGATATTGCGACGGATTGCTGCAATACAACCGATATGATAATGGTGAGTATTTAGGCAATAAGCAAAACCCATATCTTGCTTTAATGAGTTCTGGCTTCCCTTACGAGGGTGCTCGCACAATACACGATGGTTGCAAAATCATTGTTCAATATGCGTTCTCAAGCAGTTTACTTACAACGTTAGCGATTCCGAATTCTGTAAAAACCATTGAGAGTGCGGCATTCACCGGTTGCAAAAAACTTTCTTCGATATACATACCAAAATCAGTCTCTTTGATGTGTGAGTCTGCGTTTAAATTGTGCGATACCTTGACCATTTATTGCGAGGCGGAATCTCAACCCGACGGATGGAATTCAAATTGGAATCCCAACAACCGTCCGGTTGTTTGGGGGGCAACTATGCCAACCGCCATCAACGAATCTGCCGCCTGCGCAGTCAACATATACGCCCATGGTCATACCATTGTGGTTGAAAATGCCACCGATGAAATATATGTTTATGATGCAATGGGCCGCCTTGTTGGTAGAGACGTTGCGCGCAACGTCCATACAACGGGAATGGCAACAATAACCGTTAATGGCACAGGTGTTTATGTTGTAAAAACAAGTAACACAGTGAAACGGGTGGTTGTAAATTAAAATCACACATAAACAACTGACAATTAAGGAGAAGCATTATTATCAATGCCTTTTCTTTTTAAGTATGGATGTAATAATCTGCCAGTTAGTTATTCAATTTTTGGCAGTCATCCACCTTCCGCTCGCGCCGCAGGGCAGCACCAAGCCGTTCGAAGTCACGGGCAGACCCACTTCGCTTGCCGCAACATTGCCGCCAAAGCGTTTAAGCGCCGTGCTCAGCATATACGACAGCACTGCAGGTTGTAAACCTGTTGTGTATGAATTGATTAAGAAGAAAATCGGCGCATCGCTCAACAATTGCGAGCAGAGTTGGATGAGCGGAAAAACATTGTCTTCAATCTTCCAGATTTCGCCTTTCGGGCCGCGGCCATACGACGGCGGGTCCATAATAATGGCGTCGTAGCGGCTGCCACGGCGGATTTCGCGCTCAACAAATTTCACGCAGTCGTCCACAATCCAGCGGATGGGCGCTTCGGCCAATCCCGACACCGCCGCATTCTCGCGAGCCCAGGCCACCATTCCCTTTGCCGCGTCAACGTGCGTGACGTGCGCACCAGCCGCCGCAGCCGCAATGGTAGCGCCGCCCGTGTAGGCGAACATATTCAGCACACTGATTTTGCGGTCGGGATTTTGCTGCTTTGCCGCGGCAATTATCTGCGAGAACCAGTCCCAGTTTACAGCCTGCTCGGGGAAAACTCCCGTGTGCTTGAAACTGAATGGTTTGAGCCTGAAAGTCAGCGTTTTGCCAATAACCAGCGGGTAGCGGATGGTCCACTCGTTGGGCAGATTGAAGAATTCCCACTCGCCGCCGCCGCTCTTGCTGCGGTGGTAGTGGCCGTTCATCCGCGTCCAGCCTTTTTCGGTTTTCGGGGTGTCCCAAATCACCTGCGGGTCGGGGCGGACAAGCGTGTATTTGTCCCAGCGTTCAAGTTTTTCGCCACAAGAACTGTCAATCACTTGATAATCTTTCCAACGGTCGGCAATCCACATAATCGGGTGGTTATCAGATTATTTCTTTTTGATTTTGTCGTATTTCGACAGGTTCGAAGCGTCAATCTCTTTCAGAAAATTGTACACTTTGTTCTGCTGCGCCTGGTCCGACGAGTTCGAGAAGATGTTGACAATCTCATCGGCTTTGGCGTCGAAGAAAATCGACATCAGGTATGAGTCGGACTTCTGACGGTGAACCTTCAGCAGGTCGTTCATTCCTTCGGCAATCGATGCGCAGCCGTCGGCAAGGCGCGTGCCCATCAGGTCGAGCCCAAGGCGGTGATACTTATAAATATACTCGCGGATGGGCGCGTAAATCGAGTTCATCAGGTTTTCGGCCAGCCAGTAGCGGTTGCGTTTGTTGGTCTCAAACGACTTCCAGCCAGCGTAGTTCGAGCCTTGCGCGTTGTTCACAATCTTCTGCGCCTTCTCAAAATAAGGCGTGCCGCCCATCTTGCCGAACGAGTCGTAGTCGAAACCGATGATGATGTAAACGTAGTAGGCAATGAGCGATGTCAGTTCGTCGTGACTGTTCTCGTTGAAAATCAGCGTCTCACCGTCGGCATATTTGAATTGAATGTTCTTGTCGAGAATGTTCAGCATCGGGCTGTCGTAGCCAGTGCCATACACGGGGCGGCTCGAAACCACCTGCAGCGTGGCCTGAAACTCATCGCTGTAAACTTCTTTGGTGATGTTCAGCAGCATATTGCACTTGATGCGTTCTTCGGTCTTGAACACGTTGTTGGTCCAAATCTGATTGGTAACAAACTCATTCAGAGCCTTTTGCATATTCTCGTACTTTGAGTTGTCAACGCCCTGAAGTTGCGAGTGGCTCACTTGGATTCTTATCTCAAGTTCTTGAGCCGCAGCGCTTTGCGCGAATATTGCAACAAACAGTGCCGCAATCAGATATGCACGTTTCATCAGTCGGTTCATTGCTGTTTGTTGTTGAGCAGCGGCACCAGTTGCGCAATAATGTCGCGTGCCACCGCGTGTTTGTCTTTCTTTTGATAATCAATCTGTTGGCCATCGTTTTTGATGATGGTCACGCGATTGGTGTCGCAGCAGAATCCAGCGCCCGCTTCGTTTGCGTTGTTGAACACGATGAAGTCCAGATTCTTCTTCTGCAACTTTTCGGCGGCGTTGGCCAGGCCGTTTTCAGTTTCGAGCGCGAACCCCACAAGCACCTGCCCCGAGCGTTTTGCCTTGCCCAAAGTTGCGGCAATGTCGGGTGTCGATTCAAGAGTGACGGTCATTGCCGCATCGCTCTTTTTTATTTTCTGCCCAGCGATGTTGGCGGGGCGGTAGTCGGCCACGGCGGCGGCCATAATTGCCGCGTCGCAGTTGGCAAAGTTGGCGGTGCAGGCTTCAAACATCTGCTGCGCCGATTCCACATCGATGCGCTTGATTTTTGGGTTGGCGGTTGCCAGATTGACAGGCCCGCTCACCAGAATCACGCTTGCGCCTGCGTCGGCGGCCGCTTCGGCCAGTGCAAAGCCCATCTTCCCCGACGAGTAGTTGCCGATAAACCGCACAGGGTCAATCTTTTCGTAGGTCGGACCCGCAGTGACAAGCACCGTGCGGCCTTTGAGCGGTTGGTCGCTCTCAAAATAGTTCGCCAGCGCGCCGACAATGGTTTCGGGTTCAGCCATACGGCCTTTGCCGCTCAGTCCGCTTGCCAGTTCGCCCGCTTCGGCATCAATGATGATGTTGCCTGTGGCTTTCAGTGTCGCAATGTTTCGCTGCGTGGCGGGATGGGCGTACATATCAAGGTCCATTGCAGGTGCAACAAACACCTTGCCGCGCATCGACAGATAAGTTGTTGTGAGCAGGTTATCGGCAATGCCGTTGGCCATTTTCGCGATGGTGTTGGCTGTGGCGGGCGCCACAATCATCGCATCGGCCCAGAGCCCCAACTTCACGTGGCTGTGCCACTCGCCGTTTTCGGGGTTGAAGAACTCTGTGAGAACGGGATTCTGCGAAAGCGTGGCAAACGTGAGCGGCGCCACAAACTGCTTTGCCGCGGGTGTCATCACCACCTTCACGCTGGCGCCTTCTTTTACAAGCAAACGGGTAAGATTTGCAGCCTTGTATGCCGCAATTCCACCCGTCACGCCAAGTAATATGTTCTTACCCGATAAAGACACTATTCAAGTTCCTTCTCAGGTTTGCGCCAGTAAACCTTGTCGTTTACAAACTCGTCGATGGCCATCGATGTTGGTTTCGGCAGAGCCTCGTAGAACTTCGAAATCTCAATTTGTTCGCGGTTCTCAAAAACTTCTTCAAGGTTGTCGGTGTACGATGCAAACTCCTCGAGTTTCTTCTGCAGTTCCTCTTTGATTTCAACCGAGATTTGGTTTGCACGGCGCGAAAGCACAACGATGCTCTCGTACAGGTTGCCTGTTTCGTTCTCGATTGGCCTAACGTCGCGTGTAATGGTTGTTACAGGCGCATTGCTTTTTTTGTAATCCATTTTTATAATTTTTTAATCTGTTCAACAGACTGGTTATACATTGATTCTATTTCATTAATATATTGTGATTGAGGAAATTCGTCGATAAACGAGTAATACTCAGTCACCGTATTCTGGTAGCGTTCGGCCTTTTTGTCCTCAACGCTGTTCTCGGCCAGCATAAAGTTCGATTTCACAACCATATACATCAACTCCTCACGATAGCGCGAGTCGGGAAATTCCTTCAACGAGTTTTTCAGAGTGACGTTAGCCGCCTGATACTCACGCAGTTTGAAGTATAGTTTTGCAGTTATATACGATTTTTCCTCAAGTTTCTGCCGCATCTCATCAATCACATTGTTTGCTTCATTAATGTATTGCCCTTGCGGGAATTTATTGAGATACAACTGCATTGCGTTGATGGCCTTCAACGAGCAAGCCTGGTCGAGTTCAACTCGCGGCGAATCCTTATAGTAGCACGCCCCGTTCATATAATAAGCCTCCTCGGCACGCTCCGAAAACGGATATGTCTTGTAGAACGTCTCAAAATAGTAGGCACCCATTGTGTAGTCGTGCATCTTGTAGTGGCAGTAGGCGTAGAGCATCTGCGCCTCTTCGGCCTTGTCGCTTCCGCGAAGCACGCTCACCACGTCGTCGAGCAGAGCCTTGGCGTGATAGTAGTCCTCATACTCGTAATAGTCCTTGGCCTTCTGGTACTTCATCATGTAGTCGCCGCTCTTCTGGATTTTGTAGTATTCGCTACAATCGGTGAACAGCATTGCACACACAAAAACAACCAAAAACGATATTGCTCTATTGCCCATAAATTCAGTTTACAACGTCAATTATAACGTAAAACTCATCAGTTTATTGACCCAAATTCATTTGGGCTGCAAATATAATCAATCGGTTGATACAAACGAATGTTGTTTTTTGCGATTTCGGGGTAAAAATGAATTTCGATTTCCGACAAGTTCAAAAATCATTTCCATTTCCAATCTTCTTTTATATTTTTGTCTTGATATGCAAATGAATAAAGACCGATGCAGTTTAAATAAAATGCATATTTTTGCGGTATAACAATGAAAGTGAGGCGAGTATGGAACTGACAGCAAAACCTTTAAACGAAGCGCAACTGGATTTTTTACGGTTGTTGGGGCATATTAAAACCACCGAAGAATTGGACGAACTTCGTCAGGTTGTCAGCGATTTCTATGCCCGCAAGGCGGAGGAAGCAATGGACCGCCTTTGGGAAACGGGGCAATGGAATAGCGAAAAAGATGAAGAAATTCTGAAAACACACCTTCGCACCCCATACAAATATGCCAGATAAAAGAATTGTTCTCAATACAAACGTATTGATTTTTTCTGTGCTCACACTGAATGAGTTTATTGAATCACTAAAGGAAGGGGTATAAAACACTGCAGCATACATTCTCTGATTTCTGCTACTCCTCGAAAAAACTTTTTCCATTTCCAACCTACTTTTTATACCTTTGTCTTGTAATGCATTTTATGCCGCAAAGCGTAATTTGCAAAGTGACATATTGAAAGACGTTTACTAACGTTTTCCTTTTGGCCTTTCTGAATCTCGCAGGATTTAAATGGGGTGTCAAAGAGAAAGCAATCGTGGACGCCTATTTTGGTGTATGTAATTCGTAACATCGGGTTATTTAAGGTGTTATGTCTTTTATATGGCCAAACGTGGCTTTCGCGTTGCTCAATCTTACAGTGGTGGGCATCCGAAGGCCTTGAATCGTGGGAGCGAGTAACAGAATCCCACGTTTTTTCTTTTTAGGGTTACCGCAATTGGGGAGTTCGGCGGACAACAAGCGGCAGCGGTGGTGGAAATCCACATCGGAAAATTGGTGAAAGACGAATTACGGCGGCAGGGACGCACCGCCCGTTGGCTTGCTGCGCAGGTGCCTACCAACCGCACCAACATCTACGACATCATGAGGCGCAAAAACATCGACCCCGCAATGCTTATGCGCCTGTCGGAAATTCTGGAATACAACTTTTTTGCCGTGCTTGCCGATGAGGCGCAACGGAGGATTGATGCTAGATGATTTATCGGGAGGATTGATTGAAAACGCAAAAAACGTTAGGAGAATAATCAACCAACTTCCATCATATCGAAGAACATAAGGCGAGTGTGCTCATCTTCTTCTTTTTGCGAGAGTTCCTTAAAACCGTTTTTGCGATAAAAATCTATGGCAGAGAGATATGCATCAACAGTAAGAAATCGAAATGCAGAGCGGCTTTGATTTGTGTTCAACAAATATTTGATGGCTTTTATTAATTCTGTGCCGATATTTTGTCCTCGGTAATCAAGCGACACAGCAAAACGTCCGATTTTTATGGCAGGATAACTGCGAAACCTCTTCCCGTCGGGGAAACTGTCCTTGACCTTCTTCCATTGGCTGTTTGTAACTTCAACGCGGCTAATCTTGTCGTTTAGCAGACAAAAATAGGC
>JAFVGW010000028.1 GCA_017474765.1 Salinivirgaceae bacterium
CCGTGGCTCGCACATTCGAAGGCTTTACTGCTCAGGCGTTTGAGCAGGATAGCATTGCTGCCGACAGCTCAACTGTTGTCAACATCAACTACAACCGCAACATCCACCAACTGACATGGACCATAGGCGAAGGCAACATCGATGCAGAAACTGAATACACCGCCGATGGTTCTGTAATGTTCGGCGCGCCGATAACAGCGCCTGTGCTTGAGCGCGAAGGATTCAGCTATGTTTGGAATGCTGAAATCCCGACAGCCATGCCCGACAGCAACTTCACCGCTGTCGCCGTCTGGACAGCCGACAGCACTCCTGAGCCGCAACCGCAGCCTCAGCCGCAAGTCGCAACATACACTGTCAACCATAACCAGCAAGCCCTCGACGGCAGCTACCTGACAGTTGACACCGAAATCGTTGCAGGCCTTGCCGACTCTCTGACCGCTGCCGTGGCACGCACATTCGAAGGCTTTACTGCTCTGGCGTTTGAGCAGGATAGCATTGCTGCCGACAGCTCAACTGTTATCAACATCAACTACAGCCGCAACAAGTATGAGTTGAAATGGGAATTGAACGGCGGCACAATCATTAGCAGCAATTACACGAAAGCCGGACAAGTGGCTTTTGGAACACCAATCGTAGCGCCTGACTTAGAACTGAAAGACTACGCATACATATGGGAGACCATGCCCGAAACCATGCCTGCCAATGACATAACTCTCTCACCCATTTGGACTCCAGGACCAATTGACGAGCACTTCGACTTCACTGTGCCTCAAGTCTTTAACGGCTGCGAGAACATGAGCATTGAAGTAACCAATTGCCAGACAACCAATGTCAAGTTCGAATGGAGCATCAATGGAGTTGTTGACAAGAGCCAGACTGGTCTGACGTTCAACTTCCCGAAAGATGCACCTGTATCAGGTGTAATAACTGTTACAGGCACTGCATTTTCCGAGAAAGGAAGCAGTTCATGGTCTCACGAGATTCCGTACACTCTACGCAAGAGAATCATCACAACCATGTGGGACGATGTCATCACGGTTGTTGACACTGCGGGCAAGTTTGAATCATTCAAATGGTATCACAACGATGTGTTTGTCAGCGATAATGCATACTACTGCGAAAAAGGCGGCCTGACTGGCAGCTACTATCTGATTGCCACCACTGCCGACGGTGAGGAATACAACTCATGCGCCGAAAATTTTGCCGCACCCGCCACAGTAGCCATCAAGGCATACCCCAACCCGACTGCCGACAAAATCCGCATTCAGTCAGGCAATTGGAAGATTGGAGACCGCTTGACTATAACCGATGGCAATGGCAAAATTTGGCGCAGCACTATTGTGAGCAATCCTGACGGCGAGGAATTCGACCTCAGCAACCTGCCACAAGGCATCTACACAATAAAAGTCGGCAATGAATCAGCAAACGTTATCAAATTGTAAACAAACAGTTTAGCATCATGACACAAATAAGAAGACATATAGTTTTGAGCGCAATGATTGCAGCGGCCGCTGCTTTCTCAGGCAGCACCTTTGCCCAGGCGACACCCGAATGGCTTTTGGTGGAACTGGGCGGTGGTCTGCACAACATTCAATATTCGCCACAAGATGGCGACCGCAGCCCCGGATTCGGAACAATGCTCGACGTGAAATACATGCGCCACCTGAATAAGGTTTTGAGTCTGAGCGGAGGCATCGGCTTTGCCAACTATGGCGCCCTGGCAAAATACGACATGGCCGACAAATCAGATGATTTCGACACCGAGAACAATCAGTCGTACACTCTGATAACCAACTACAAGGGATTTGTTGAGAAGCTGAATCTCTACCAAGTGGAAATACCCATTGGCGCGACATACCGAATCAACCATTTCCTCTCCTACGCCGATTTATATTTGGGGCTGGGGCTTAAATTCGGCATACCTGTTGCCAGCAACTACAAACTGAAAAAAGGTGAATTCCAAATAACAGGCTATTATCCGTCAACTGGCGAGGAATACGGCAAAGACGGCGATTTGGAGCATCACGGATTTGTTACAATGAAGGCCGAAAAGCAAACAGGCAAAACCAATGTGGCAGGATTCAACATGTCGGTTTATGGCGAGATGATGATTCACAAAAGTCTGAACCGGAACATGGAGTTTTGCGGAGGCCTTTACTTCGGCTATTGCCCGCTGAACATTGCCAAACCCGACGATGTGCCCGTTGTAAGCCGCAACACAACCGACTGCACCTACAACGGCACCCTCAACTCAAACCAGGTGGACAAAGCTCATTTGGCAACCATTGGGCTGAAAGCCGCATTAATGATGGATTTCCGCCGGCTGTTTCATATTAGCAGCGCAAGCAAATTCTGAATTCGACAAAACCCACTCACCACACGCCGACAATGTTATTTTGCCGGCGTTTTTTCTATCTGCCAACAACTGAACTTATTAAACAATACTACAAGGCTCACTTTTTCCGAACCACAATACAATCATACGAGTTACCAATAATTCGGCTAAGCGTATCTATTGTATTGTAAATAACTGTATATCGCTCATAATCGCCAAGCGACAGCAATACTGATTTCTCAACGCTGGCTGTGTCGGGAAATTCATCGCATAAGTCCTGAACGGCTTCGCCAAAGAAATAAACGGTATCTTTTTTGAGTTGTGGACGCACGCGGTACTCCTTGATGCACAGGCATTTGTACATTACAAAATCTACTGTGAACTTCTGGCCGGCCTCAACGGTGTCGGGAATATCGGCACTCAGAATAGGCACACTCACTTCAACGGGGCACCAACTGCGAGGTTCCTTGCAAGCAACCACTGCGGCCGCAAACACCGCAATCATCAATAATCGTTTCATAGTCATAAGTTTACAATGTCAGATGATGAACTTTTTCGAATTTCAAATCGTCGTCGGTGCGAGCATTTTTCTCTTCGGCCTTGTAACCGATGGCAACCACAGCCAAAACTTCATGTTCAGGCCTGAGATTCAGCAGATTGCGCAGATTATCAGTTGCGGCAACACCATCATCGGTGCCGCGCAAGTGCATCTGCACCCAGCAGGCGCCAAGCCCCTGATTTTCAGCTTCGAGCATTATCAAAGTTGTTGCAATCGAGGCGTCTTCAACCCAGACATCTGATTTTGATGTGTCGGCAACCACAACCACGGCCAAAGGAGCGTTCTCAACAAGTGCCGCACCATGAGCCTTGGCATGAGCAATTTTAGCAAGCATATCGGGCTCATCAACCACCACAAACTCGCACGGATAGACCGATTTGCCCGACGGCGCCAGCAGTCCCGCTTTCAATATCGCCTCAACCTTCTGCCGCTCAACATGTTGTGCCGTAAACTTGCGATGGCTGCGGCGAACGCGTATCAATTCTGAAAATTCCATAACTCAAATTTTTGCGCAAGTTATAAACTTCGGTTTAGAAAACCGACCTAAAACATATCTTTGACGCGATTAAAAATTTAACAAAATGAGCAATTGGTTTGAATGTAAAGTAAAGTATCAGAAAGTTGACGAAAACGGCAAGCAGAAAGGCGTTTCGGAACTTTATATGGTTGATGCAGTGTCGTTTACCGATGCTGAAAGCCGCATCACAAAAGAGTTGGAAGATTACGCGGGACTGGGCGAGTTCATTGTGGCCTCAATCAAGACCACGAATTATGCCGAAATCATCCCCAACGAGTCAGGCGACCGCTGGTTCAAGTGCAAGGCGGTGTTCATATCGTTCGATGAAAAATCGGGCAAGGAGCGCCGCACATCGTCGAGCATTCTGGTGCAGGCCACCGATGTGAAAGACGCCTACGAGGTGCTGTCGAAAGCGCTGAGTACCAGCATTTCCGATTTCACCATCCCGATGGTTCAGGAATCGTCGATTATGGACATTTTCGGCATTCTGCACGATTTTGACAAGGAGCCGACAGAAGAGGAAAATTAAACTTGGATTTCCTGCAATAGGATATTCGTGTGTCGCTTCGCGAGAAATTTTAAGAAAATCGGATTAAAAATTTAGCAAAAATTAGAGGCGCATAATTGCGTCTCTATTTTTTTAATGTGCCACGCCATTATTTCTTGTTAGCATTTGTAATGTATAAAAATAATAAAAACTCCGAGGAAAGTTCCTCGGAGTTTTTGTTGGTGTATATCAATTGATTATTTCTTCACAATCTTCCGTATCACTCCATCTGATGTTTTAATGTAGTAAACCCCATCGGGATATTCCTCCATGCTAATTGTGTATGAAGGCTCGCCTTCTTCTTTTTTCAGTATTACTCCTACATTGTTAAGCAGCGTGTATGAGAACGGTTCTTCGGCTTCTGCGTTTACAAATGTTGTTGTTGGGTTCGGCCAGACATTCAGATTTGTCTGTTTATTGATTATCGCAGTCTTGTTTGGTTCTTTTTCAATGTAAACAGTGTCGGTTTTAGTTATGTAGATTGTATCTGTCTTTGTAATATAAATTGTGTCCTTCACATACTCTACTATTGTGTCCTTCACATACTCTACAACGGTGTCATGAATGCGGGGCATTTCGGTGGCAGTGTCGGTTTTAGTTATGTAGATTGTATCTGTCTTTGTAATATAAATTGTGTCCTTCACATACTCTACTATTGTGTCCTTCACATACTCTACAACGGTGTCATGAATGCGGGGCATTTCGGTGGCACTGTCGACAGAAAGGCCATAGCCTGTCATACAGCCTTTATAGTAGTTTTCAATATGAACACACGTTGGAATGGTATCAAAAAACAAGTATTTAGTGAATTTTTGGTTTTCGCTATAATTGTAATTAGCATCACAATATTTGAAAAATATCGAATCGCCAACTGTCAGATTAGTTAAAGCCACGCGTCCTTTAATATCGTTGTCTATAAGTTCGTATTTAACTTTGATTTCCTGCGCATTGTTTGTATTGCGCACCACATTGCGGCGGTAGCGGATGTGTACCTTCTTGTCGTTAAAATAACTCAATTGAATGAAAAACAATTCATTATCTGTACCAGTAGAGAAGGTTAACTCAATATCTTGCAATCTATCACCAAAATAGTATAATGAATCGCCATAATAGACAAAGTTTTGGAGAACTTCTTCGCTAGAAAAGCCATCACTATAATAAATAGTATCTTTTACGTAGTCGGAATAAAAGTGCCAATTTTCAGCATCCCAATAACCATAATTATGGTCAGAATCAAAGTAATAGTTTTCTGCAGTCACCCACATTATTTCTTTGCAAACCGATACCGTATCTGACAGCCAATTGCGGCCTAACGTGTAACCGTCTCCATATGATATTCTGAGAGGGCAAACTGATTCATACACAATTCCATTAGCACAAAAATCGGGGCGGATAGAAACTTCACCCAAAAAGGTCATAATGTTTTTGTACTTTGTTTTTGCCAAAACGGCCGCCACATCGTCTTGCGTGGTGGCAAATGCTGTGCCTGCTGCTATGAACAAGGCTGAGAATAATAGTAACTTTTTCATTTTTAAGTGTTTTTGAATTAGACATTTAATTGTTTTTTGTAAATTGTTATATTTGAATCCGTATTTATTGAAGGCAGGTTGTACCATTTGATTTCATATATAGTTCCGTAAGGGTAAGTGTGTCTTATCAAACCGTCTAACAGTTTTTCCTCTTTAACAATTTCTGTAAATGTTTTGTCTGTTTCCGCGTAATAGTTGTACAAAAACAACAGTTTATAAAGGTCCGCCATTGTTAATTCCGATTTCAGAATATCTATGTATTTTGCCATATCGGACGGTGTGTATTCGTATGTCTCTAAATGTTTAAATATTTCGTTTATACGCAGATATAATGTATTTAAATCGTATTTCACATACAGCCCGTTTATTTTATCATTACTGCCTTGTGGGTTGGATTTGCATATTTGTGCGGACTCATAAAAGTCGTTGATAAATGAATCGCTTGTATCGGATATTTTTCTAAACGCGCTGATTCTGTTGTAGAATTGTTTTTCAAATTCGTTTTGGTAGTTAGGTTTTTCTTTTTTAGCTGAATCATAAAACTGGAAGCAAATAGAAACTATAATTGGCGCAACAATGCTTAAAACCTTATAATCAAGCTTGTAGATATTATAAATAGTGCTACCAAAGATAATTGCCGTCAAACCAATAACCCACCATTTATTCTTTTCCCAATATATTTTTGCTTTGCTTTGCCTTTTTGCAAAAGCCTCGTGGTTTTTATTATTTTTCATATTTACAATTGTTTATATAAAATGACATAAAAAAAAGCGTGAAACTCAACTGTCTCCCGCTTGTTGTAGGTATTGGCGTAACCTCGTATCTACGAAATAAGTCAAGTGCACGCCAAAGCGCACTTTTCAACTCATTTCTTTCAGATACTAAAATCGCCAAATTTTACAACAAGAAAGAAAAAGCCCTATGCTTTAATATGTTGATATATTTTTTTATCCAAATACGGTTATACCATAGGCAAAATGTTTTTTAATTGTTAAACGATATTCAAAGATAAAGCATAATATTAAAATTGGTAGCAAAAATTTCAATGCACAGTCATTTTATGAACTATATTAATAATCATTGCGTAATTTGACATTATTTATGCTTTAATTCATAGCATCATTGGCAATTTGCAATAAAATTCACCCCGCACGCAACTTTTTCGGCTCCCGATTCATCAATTGAACGTTGAAATCAATAAATTGCAACAACTTTATCATTGATAATATGGAAACCAGAAAGAACATCGTCCGCGCACTTGCGGCAGCAACTTTAATCGGTCTCGCGGCCAACACCAACGCACAGAGTTACGAGGAATGGGCCAAGCAGCAACAGGCTGAGCAAAAGGAGTTTATCGAAAACGAAAGGAAAAGTTTCGAGCAGTTTGTGAAAGAGCGCGACGAGGAAATCCGCAAAATGGACGAGGAGTTCAAGGAGTTTCTGTAAAAGGAGTGGAAAAACTACGAACTGAAGGAAGATGAGCAAAAACCCGATGCCCCAAAACCTGTCGAAAACCCTGTGTATAAGGAAGAACCGAAGCAGACACAGCAATTGCAAATTGAGCAGGTGGAGAAAGTGGAATCGTGCGCCGAGGCTCCAAAATTGCCAGTTATGGCCAAATCGGAACCCAGCGGTTTCAAACCATCCACTGCAAGTTTCAACTTCTATGGCAACAACGTTGATGTCCGTTACGACCGCAACGAATCGGTCCGCATTGGCACCATCAACGAGCAGTCAATCAGCGACATGTGGGACCAGTTGAGCAAGACCAACTACAGTTGCACTGTGACAGACCTACTCAAATGGCAAAGCCAACTCAACATGAACGACTGGGGCTTCTATATGCTTACAAAACAGACGGTTGCCGACATCACCAGCAATCAGAACAGCCGCGTGCTGCTCACTTGGTTCCTGCTGACAAAGGCCAACTACAAGGCCCGTCTGGCCTACAAGGGCAACAATCTCTACCTGCTACTGGCCGCCGCCAACAACATCTACGGGATGCCCTACTTCACTTTCGACAACCAGCGCTACTATCTGCTTGAAGGCAAGGCAAATAACGTTTACACCTACAATCGTGATTTTCCAGAGGCACGCTCAATTGTCGATTTGAATATTTATAAACCTTTGAACGGCAACGAGTCGCTAAAAAATCGCAAAATTGATTTCAAACACGAGGGCGAGGAGTACGAGTTCAGCATACGCTACGACCAGAACACCATCAATTTCTACAACGATTATCCGCAGGCCGACATCAAAATCTATTTCGACGCCACTGTGAGCCGCGCCACCAAGGAGTCGCTCACCGAAGCGCTGATGCCCGTTATGAGCGGCATGAGTGCGGTTGACGCCACTGAATTTCTGCTGAAATTTGTGCAGTCGTTCGCCTATAAGACTGATGACCAGCAATTTGGTCATGAGAAATTCTTCTTCCCCGACGAGATGTTCTACTACCCCTACTCCGACTGCGAAGACCGCTCGGTGCTGTTCGCCTATCTGGTGAAACAACTTGTAGGTCTGGATGTTATCGGCCTCAATTATCCTGGGCACATGGCCACCGCCGTCTGCTTCAACAGCAATGTCGAGGGCAGTTACATTGAGCACAACGGCCGCCGCTACACCATCTGCGACCCCACCTACATTGGCGCGCCCGTGGGATTGGCAATGCCGCAATTTGCCAAAGTGGCAGCAAAAATTGTTGAGAACGCATCGCAACCGAATCTGGCCTCACGAGCCGTCAAACTATGGAAAGTGGCCAACAAATACGGACTCCATCAGGGCGACAACAAGCACAACATCGTCTTCGACGGCAATGGCGACGCCTACATGTGCGGATATTTTGAGGGCGATGTTGATTTTATGGGGCGGCATCTGAGCGCCGACGGAACCGACATTTTCATTGCAAAAATCACATCGGACAACGACCTCGGATTCCTCTACCGAATCGGCAGCAAGTCGGACGATGTGGCCTACAACATTGTTTTGAGCGACGACGACTGTTTCTATTTCTCGGGCTCGTTCAACGGCGAGATGACCGTGGCAGGACAACGGCTAAAAACTCGCGACGGCGATTTCTTTATTGCCAAATGCTCGCGCGACGGCAAACTGGCTTGGATAAACCAAACCAACATCGGGCAGATGGACAGCATCAACAACACATTCGCCGCACAATTCGACAAAAACGGCAAAAGGCTTTGGACGCGCACCTACGCTGAATCGGAGGATATGACCGACTACGGAATCCATGTCGACAACGATGGCAATCCGTTTCTTTGCGGAACAATGCTGGCGGCTGTCGGGCTGAGCAACAAATCGTATGAATCGATGGCGCGGCACGGCGAAATTCATGCTTCCGACATAAACGATGTTGACCCTGCCCTGCCCACCGCTCCCGCCATTGCAGGACTGATGACCATTGTTGAACAGGCAGTCAGAGCCAATTCATTGCCAGGCAAGACCATGCAACACGACCTGACAGCCAACAACCCCGAATTCAGCAGCCAATCGCCCGATTTGTACAACCAATTCGGCAATATTGAACTGATTAGAAACGGAATGGGCATTGTCACCGTGCGCACCAGCAACCGCGAACCAGTGGTTTTGAACACCGTGAAACTTGAGAACAACTCAAAACTGAAGATTTCGGTTTACAGCACAGGCAACGCAACAATTGAGTTCCTGTCGGGCTCGGAGTACGGCAGCGAGCAGGCGTGGCGGCCACTCAACTCCCTGAAACTCTATCGCACATCGGGCAATCTGACTTTTGATTACGATACCGATCACACACATAAAACAGTGAATGCCGAAGGAGTGTTCTGATGCTTTTGTGAATTGCAAATTTCCACACAATCACAACTTTTAAAGTCGGTTTTGCGAAGGTTTTTGCAGAGCCGATTTAACGTATTCATAACTGGGCATTTGGCCGATGCGGCTGAATTTCCGTCTAAAACATTCTTACTATGAGAGCTATTTCTCTTTTCATCGCGTCGGCGGCAATGGTGCTGACGCAATCGTGCGCAAACTCGCCGAAACAGGCAACAAACAACGGACAAATGCCGCGCGGCGAAGCAGTGGCTGACATCACCGCTGCGGCAGATGCGCTAATCGCCCACACCGACTCTGTGGATGGCGTCATGCTGCAAAGCGTGATGATTGCCCAACACGGGAAAGTGGTGTATGAGCGATGGATGAACGGCGGTGCGGCCGACTCGGCTCACGTGATGCACTCGGTGAGCAAATCGTTCTGCGCAACAGCCGTCGGAATGCTTGTCGACGATGGCAAACTGAAGGTTACCGACAAGGTTATCAGTTTCTTCCCCGACCAACTGCCCGCCGAAGTATCTGACAATCTGAAGGCTATGACCGTTCGCGACCTGCTCACAATGAACTGCGGCCACGAGACCGAACCTCGGACCCGCGGTGTGGATTCCGAAAATATTGACTGGGTTTCGGCATTCCTTGCGCACCCCGTCACCAAAGAGCCAGGCACGTGGTATTGCTACAACTCAATAGGCACCTATATGCTGTCAGCCATCGTGCAAAAGATTACAGGCCAGAAGGTTGTGGACTTCCTCACCCCTCGCCTTTTCGAGCCGCTTCGCATCGACAAACCGCGCTGGGACGAGAGCCCGCAAGGCATCAACTGCGGCGGCTGGGGACTTTACATCAAGACTGAAGATATGCTGAAATTCGGCCAACTGTTTCTGCAGCAAGGCCAATGGGAAGGCAAGCAACTGCTGAGCCGCGAATGGGTGGCCGAAGCGTCGAAATATCAAGTGCCGTCGGTTCCTGCTGGCACACGCCCCGATGAAGTTGAAGCCAAAGGCCTAACCACCGACAACTGCGCCTGGCTGCTCGGCTACGGCTACCAGATGTGGCGCTGCCCCGACAACGCCTACCGAGCCGATGGTGCCCGCGGACAATACATTATTGTAATGCCCGACCAGGACGCCGTGATTGCCATCACCGCCGACTCGCCCGACTTGCAAGCCGAATTGGAAAACATTTATAAATATTTGTTCCTTGTGCTGAAGAAATAGGATACTGATTATTAGGGAAATAATATGAGCCGCAGGATTTTTTCTTGCGGCTCTTTTTAATTAATGCCCGATACAAAATCGCAAAACATTGCAATATTCTGCGGTTATAATCGCAAAATATTTGAATTTATTGCGATTTGGGGATGCAAATGCTATTTCCCGCTAACCGATTAAAACAGATTTTAATCCGAATTTAGACACGTAGGGCTGCCTTTTGAGCAGCCCTACAAACTGTTAAATTCAGTTTTATTGTTCAAACAGTTTCCAATCACCATCGTTTTCATACACGTATTTTGGTGCGCCATTGCAATACCAAACGCCGCTGCGCATTTCAACAATGCCGCCAACGTATTTGAACTTGTCGCTTGTTTTGTTCAGCGTGGCAATGTGCTCGGCCAGGCATTCCGCTTTATCTTTGGTTTCCTGCGATTTAGCGGTAATGCCACCTTTTGTGTCAAAAATACCTATGCGGTTATCTTTGTATTTGATAATCCAGTCGGGATAAAAGACTCGCCAATCGTTGATAGTGGTGTCCATATATCGGAAACCTAAATCTTCTTTGCCTGTGCCATTTTTTAGCCACCACTCAATGCTGTCCGATTTTTGCTCCAGATAATCAATGAATTTTGTCTCGTTAGATTTTCCTTTGTAATCTTTTGGCAGGTACAAATCAACCAAACTCAATTGGCTTTTGTATGATTCATAATCATCGGGGCAGGTTTTTTCTGTGCAAACAACAAACGGCGTGGGCGCTTCTTCCAAAGCCTTCTTTCGCCTTGCTTCCAACGCTTTCTGCAAAACGGGGTAATAGTCTTTGATTGCCTGTGTAATGGCTGGGCGAAATTTGCTGTCGGCATTTCGGTTAATGTCTTTTATGAAAACCTTGTAATAATCTGTTTCCACGTATGTTTGCAGAGCATAGTTCTTAAACCACAACCGCAAGGCCGATTTCAGAATGGAATAAGAGCGAGCGGCGCTGCCTATTGTGGCTTCCGCATCGTCTTGTTCAACAATTAGTTGGTAACAGTAATTGGTAAATATTTTTTCCACATCGTTGGCCGACACCTCATATTGGGCGGTATCGGTTGCCGCAGATTTGTCGATTGTCTTGAACCGCGCGTTCACCATAATGTCCTGACTCAAAGTGCGCGACGTGTCGACACCTTTTTCTTGCAGTTTTTCAGTGTTGTCCATCGACAAATCACTGTCGCCGTCGGGTATTCCGAACCATTTGTTCATTGAGTGAATGAACGAATGCTGGAAATCGCTGGCTTTGCCCAAATCGCCATAGCCAGCGCGCGAAATGAACTCTGTTTTTAGCACAGGGTCGAGAACAAAGTTGGCGGTTTTTGAGCCCCTGATTTCGTTTTTGAAGTTCACAACAGATATTTTCAGCATTGCCTCCGCCATATTTTGCTCGTCCTCGGGAACAGCCTCGTTCACTTGCTCTTTCGCCTTTTCAATAATTGCGGCACATTCATTAACGACTTTGCTAATCGCCTGTTTCTCTGCCGTTTTTCCTCCGTATTCCGCTTGCGGTTCGGCCACCATCGACGATTTTTGCGTTGATTCCGACATATTTTCCTCAACCTCGGTAAGTTTTTGACAAACCTCGGCAATTACCATAGCCACAGTTTTCTGGCTTTCTTCGTTTTTGGGGACAAGACGCGTTTCGAGTTCTGTTTTAACCTTCTCTCTCAAAGCCGAAACGGCAAATTTCATTCGTTTGGCAGTCTGCATTTTGGCAGTTATTGTTTTCGGCTTGTTGGGGTCGGTTGGCGGAATTTTATCCACCTCGTTGCGCGAGTAGTTTGTGTAGAGATAGCCAGTTTGCAATTCGGGAAATTCGGCCAGCCGCTTGTCGTGGACGGGCATTCGGCGAATGCGGCCCAATGTCTGTGTGCGGAAGGTGTCGGACTTTATCTCGCGGAACATCACCAAAATATGGGCGCGCGGGCAATCCCAACCCGTTCCTGCCGCATACTTGAAAAGCAAAAAAGCCACTTGGCTCTTGTTGTCGGTTATGGTGCGCAGCGCCTCGGTTTTCGGAACATCGCTCAACCACACCGCAATCTGGTTTTGTGCAAATCCTTTTTCGGCAAGATATTTTTTCACCACTGTTTCTTTTTTCTCCACTCCGCGGGCTTCGGCATCTTTGTCATCATCAGGCAACTGAATGAGTACCAACGGATTAATATCGGCACCGAATGCCTGCCACTCTTGAATCAACTGCTCGCGCTTTTCTATGGCCAAATCAAGCATCAGTTTGTCCAAATCTTGATTGTCGTAACGTTTCAGGTCATCTTCGGTCTGACTGACGATTTCCTTTTTAATCAGTCCTTCGTCAATCACATCTTTTATGCCAACCTCAACCCAACCTGCCTGGTGGTTCTTGACTTGGCTGGCTGTCGGCTCTTTTTCGGGCGTGGCGCTCACCTTGACAATGATTCGCGGATTCAGCGGATTGATTACATCGCGATAAGCCGATTCGGTAACATTCTTATGACTCTCGTCGATAATCATTACAATTTGTCGGCCTTCGGCCAATGTGTTTTCCGCCACATCCTCAAAATAGAAACCCGTCTCTTTCATTAGTTCGGGCTCATCGGGGCGGCGTAGCGTGCGGTCCGACGCGCGGCGCGACACCAATTTCTGCCAGTTGAGAAACAGAATGTCGTTTTTGTTGAGTTTGCCCTGCTTGAAATCGGCAATGGTGAGCAGTTGGTTGCTGAAAGTCGGGAAAAAGTATTCGTAGAACTTGTCGCGGCTCTGCATTGCAAGGTCATCGCTGAAAGTAATCCAGACGTAAGCCACATCTTCGTCCCAATCGGGCTGACGCGAGAGTGCATCGATAAAATGCGTGGTAATGAATGTTTTACCGCTGCCAGTTGGGGCTTTCAGTGTGAGTTCAACGGTCGATTCGTTGTTTTGCCAAAGCAGTTTAAAGGTTTCGAGCATCTCGTCGATTGCTCTCTGCTGAAATTGAAATGCGTTATATAGTGCCATAATTTTACTGATTTATAGATTTATACACATCGAGAATTGGTTGGGGGATTGCTTTGAGCGAAATGCCGCGAAGGCTGTTGAACTCACCTTCAAAAACATCGGGCTGTCCCCAGCAGAAAATGTAAACGGCGAATTCCACTGGCGTCGCAGCATTCGCACGCAATTGCTCGATTTCTGCCACAAAATCAGGCAGTTTTGCGTAGTTCTCGGTAAAGAATATGGCAGTGTATTTTTGCGGGTTCTCACCATCGGCAAAAATCTGGTACGACTCGGTATGGCTGATTTCCTCCAGCGTATTCTCGCCCAACGCCAGCAGATAGCCCGCTTTGAGCGACAACTCCACGCGGTCGGCATCGGTGGCCGTGCGGCTTGCGTTTTTGCCCACAAAAGCAGTGCGGTAGTATTTCAAACGGCCTCCCAAGCCTTCAACCTGTTCGCCTTTGGCGTTGGTGTAGCCGCACATCACACGGCGGTTGCGCTCGTAGGTTACGTTCTCACAAATGTTGTTATCACCTTCTTGCTGCTGCACCAAAATACATTGGCGGTTTCCGCCGTCCTCGGCATTGAGTTTCATAGTTGCGTGAAGTGTTGTGCCGCTGCCAGCAAAGAAGTCGAGAATGCGTGTGTTGCTTTGGGAAGATATTGACAATAAATGTTTTATCAAAAGCACAGGCTTGGGGTATGCAAATGGCTTATTTTGAAATATCTCTTTTATATCATCATTTCCACTTTCTGTTCTTCCATATACTGCATCTATCAAAAGACTTTTTGGGGTAATTCCTTGTGGTCTATAGTATTTAGTGTAAACCTTACCATTTTTGAAAACAAGTTCATTGTATTGATTTTTTACTTTTTCCTTACCCCAACGCCAACAAGATTGTTTTCCTTTTACAATTCGTGGATAGTATTTTTCACCGTCAGGACCAATTATTTCATAAATCAAAGATTGACTAATTTGTATTGAAGCCTTATCTAACGTAATTAAACCATATTCTCCTTTTTCGTCTTTCAATGGATAAAGTTTGTCATCCAATTGATAACTTTTATCTAAACCCATTTTAAACTTTGAAATATTCTTCGCTATACACAATACATATTCGTGCTCGGTTATAACAAAACCAGAATCATTACCTCCGCCTTGTTTCTTTTTCCAAATGAATTCTGCGACAAAATTATCTTCGCCAAACACTTTGTTGCATAATAATTTAAGATTCGCTTGTTCGTTTTCGTCGATTGAAATAAAAATGGCTCCGTTATCTGAAAGCAGATTCTTCGCTAACTCAAGGCGTTTGCTCATAAACGAGAGCCAATACGAGTGGCGCAATGGGTGCTCTTTTGGAACGGGTGAGCCATCGGGAAATTGTGTGAGTATGCGTTTGTCTTTATATGTAAATCCGTCACTGCCAGTGTTATACGGCGGGTCAATGTAAATCACATCAATTTTCCCGCGGTGGGTGTAGTTCAGGCACGTCAGGGCGTGGTAGTTGTCGCCTTCAATAATAATGTGTGGTTCAGTAGAGACGTGGCGCGCCGCGTCTCTACAAGGCACATCAATGGCTTTTTCTTTTACCTCTTCGAGAATAGGGATTTTGTTTTCACTGTCGGCCTCAAATGCTTCGGGCACATCGAGCCACGTCAGGCCGTAACGTTGCTCTTTGATTTGTGCGTGTAGCCGCGCAATCTCCTTTTCTAATTCGCGGATACGGATTTTTTGTTGTTCTTGTACAGTCATTTTTGGCGAAATTTCTGTTGCTGAATAATTTTGTTTAAACAAGCGGCGCGAGCCTAAACTTGTCCGCAACAGGGGTGTCGCCAAACACCTAAAGAAACAACAAGATAAAACCCACGCCGAAACGTCGGTTATCTTTTATTGCTGTTTCTTCTTATTCTACTATTTTAAAATTTTGGCGAAATTTCTGTTGCGAGAATAAAAGCTAACGCTCTGAAAATATGTTATTTATCAACAGTTCTTTTACATATCAATTCGTTTTAGATTTATACTGACACAATTTTATAAAATAGATTCCGAAAAAACTAACTGGGGAAAATTTCTTTTTATGGGAAAAAGGCGGAACAAAATCCGCACATTTATTAAAAAATGCAGATTTAACTCCGCATATTTCAAACAAAACTGTGGAACAAAATCCGCAGATTCGGACTATTACTGCAAGGTTTTCAGAAACTCAACCAACCGAACAACTTGTAACCGTGGAAAACCAATGGCTTTCAACACATCGAAATGGTGGTCGTTGGAAACAATATATGTAGCATTTGCAGCAAAGGCACAATCGACAAATTTATTATCGTCGGGGTCGGAAATTATCAATTCAAGGTGGTAATGTGGGTCGAAAAATTCGACAAACGGACACTCTGAAAGCAAACTCACCACACTTTCAGCGACATCGGCAGAGACCAGTTGTTCAATAATTTCGCGGTACTCGGAAATAATATCGTTCGATACACACAAAACATACTGCCCCGCCCTTATGCCTTTCCATACTGGATAATAGACGCTATGCTTTGAAAGCGCCATAATCAGGCAGTTCGTGTCAAGCACCACCCTATTTAGCATAGCGGTACGGCGTTCTCAAGTGAGCGTTTTCCAAATCTTTGATTTTCTGCTCATTCCATTCACCAGACTCCCAAAGACGGTCCATTTCGTCATCAACTTTTTTCGCGTAGTAATTGGTGATAATCTGTCGAATGATTTGCACATCATCGACATTATCAATTCGGTCGATTACCCGAAGCAAGCCCATTTTGGCCTCGTGCAGCGTAAGTTCTTGTTCCATAACACTCCGTTTTGATTACAAAATTACGGAAATACATTTGTTTTTTGCAAATAATCGCTCATCCGATTTGTCAAATTCACAACCTCACCACCGCCGAAGCCTCGTGCCGCGACGTGGGCAGAACTGTCACGTTTTGAGCGATTTGTGCAAAGGCGGCCAATGCTTTTTCTATGGTGTTATTGTCGGCGGAAATATGCGACAGGAAAAGGTGCGAAAGCGTTGGCGAGCCGTGTTGCGAAGCCAGTTCAAACGACTGATTGTTAGACAAATGTCCAACTTCAGAAGCCACGCGTTGCTTAAGATAATATGGGTACGAGCCGTGCCAAAGCATATCCTCGTCGTAATTCGACTCGAGAAAAACAGCATCGCACTGCGAAAAATGGTTGGTAACGGCCTCGGTGACAATGCCTATGTCGGTCATCACGCCGATTTTGCGGCCGCCTGTCTCAACCACAAAACTGCACGGGTCCGACGCATCGTGGCGCTTGCCGAAGGTGTGCACCTGAATGCCGAACACATCGCAAACATCGCCAGGCTCAAAATAGCGCACTTCGGCAGGGCGGAACTGACTGCGTGTGTTGTTAAACGTCTTTCGGGTGAAGTAGAACGGCAGACTGAGCCGCTTGCCAATGCCGTATGCGCCGCAGACGTGGTCGGTGTGCTCGTGCGAAATGAAGACTGCACGCACCTTGCCAATATCGACGCCTGCAGTTTTCATCCTATCTATCAGACATTTAAAGTTAATGCCCGCATCAATCAGCACGGCATCGCTCTCATTACCAATATAATAACAGTTACCGTTACTCCCCGACGCCAATGCGCATATCTCTATCATTTTATCAATGTATTATGTAACCTCTAACCGATTCAATCCGATTTTACCCGAATTATTTATCTACCGCCAAATTATCCGTTGTCTGAAGTCTGTTGTCCGAAGTCTAAAATTCTAATTTCTCCAAAGCCTCAACAGCGCCGTCTCCGCAAGCAGAACCGCCAACGCGAGCAGGGCGAACAGCCGCCAAAGCCCAAAGTCGGTCTGGGTGGCTGCCACCGAATCGGCAAATGAGTCGCCCGCCTTCAAAATATCGACATTGAACCCGCGCTGCCGCAGCATTTCGGCGGCATCGTCGGGCTCGTAGAACTGCTGCTCCGACTCCGCACGGTCGAAATTCAACGAAGCATATCCAACCATTTCATTTTCAGCATTGAGCGAGTAGTTTCCCGCCGTCAGTTCGGCAGCATCGGGATAGAGCACAACTCCGCCGCCATCTATCCGCTTGACGGGGAAAAACGACGCGCCATCGGCCTGAACAAGCGATATGTTTTTCGACGCATCTTGCACATTGACAGGCAACTGCATATCAGCGGCAAGCGTGGTATACAACCGCCCTGGCGTGGTGCTCTGAATGGCCATATTGTAGAACAGCGGCACGAAAACGGGGTGGAACATCAGGTTGGTGTGGGCGGCGGCGAGCGGAACGGCCGAAACGTAGATTTTGCCTTGCCCGCAGCCGTATTCAAACATCAGCAGGCCGCCTGGCTCGGTGTCGAAAAGGCGCGTTACGCGCTGGCGCGAAGTGGCCGCAACCTCAAAAAATCCGTCGTAAGTGGGCATTGAGTAATTTTTGGGGCGGTCGGAAAAGGCGTCGCGGAAAAGGCTGTGGCGCGTGTTCAGATTGGCCGCCACACCGTTTTGCGCAATCCACCCCTTCATTTGCGGACCGTTGGTGGCTCGCAGCAACTGGTCGAAATCGCCTTCACGCGACGGCAGAAGCACCAAATGTCCGCCTGACGCCACAAACTTGGCCAACTGCTCCACCGCTCCCGACGACAACTGCACGGGCGAATCAAGTACAATCAACTGATTGTCAGCAAGTTTGTCATACTTAACGCTGAACGGCGACACGCGGCGGTAAAGCACCGCACTGTCGGTTCGGTAGAGCGCGGCAAGATAATCAACATCGGTTTTATCGCTGATACACAAAACGTTAGTATGCTGCTGAATGTTGAAACTGAAAAATAGTCGGTTGTCGAACGTGATTGGGTAATCCTGAATGGCCACGTAGCCGCTGTTCCAGCCCTGACGGCTGTGCAGGAAGGTGCACTTCACGTCGAGCGCGCTGTTGGGCTCAATCGAGAACGGCACGGTGTTCTTCATTGTGTCGTTGACAAAGACCTGCAAATTAATGTTCGAGAGCGGCTCGCTACCGTGGTTGCGCTGGCGGACGGTCATCTCTTCAACCTTGCCGACATACAATCCAGGCGAGCTAAACCACAGTGAATCAATTGAAATGTTGTTGCGCGAGCCATTGGCTTCGGGTGTTAGAAAAATATGCTGACGGCCGTCGGGTTGCGAATTTTTGAGCACGAACGACGGCTTGTGCAGGTCGGTGAACAGGAACGAATAGAGCACTGCATTAGTGTCGCGGCCGATAATCTGCTGACGGTGAATCACTTCGTCAATTTCGGCGACAATGTGGGTTGACTGCACGCGGCGCACCCAATCGGTGAACTGCTCCGCTCCCACCCAACGCTGTTGCTGCGGTTCCATCTCGTTGGTTATCAGCAGATAATCCGTTCCAACGGGAAATGCGTCAACCAATTGGCAGGCCTGCGTTTTAGCGCGTTCGAGCAGCGTTCCGTGGTCGTCGCCAGCCTCCATACTGAACGAGTTGTCAATGTAAACAGCCACTCGTGTTTTTTGAATGTTATCGTCCTCGTTTTTAGGGATATAAGGCTGCGCGAATGCCAGCACAATGAGTGCCACCGCCAGCAGCCTCAACACAAGCAAAAGCCATTGGCGCAAAGTGGAACGCGTGCGCTGCTCACTCTGTATCGCCTTGATAAACTGCGTGTTGCTGAACGGCAAAATCCTGTATCGGCGGAAATTGAACAAATGCACCACCACAGGGACGGCCAGCGCCGCCAATGCCCACAAAACCGTTGAAAAGAGAAAATGCACGTCTTTCAGATTTTCGCCAAAGATAGAAACCGATTGGCATTTGTTCCATCAAGTTGGCGAGAATTTGTTGTTTTTATTTAAAGGCTGACAACACCAACCGAACGCTCCTGAAAATAGATTTTATAGGAAAAGTGTATTTTTTAAGCACGATTTTTATAGGAAAAGTGTATTTTTTGAGCCACATTTTTATAGGAAAAGTGTATTTTTAAGTATTGGATTTTATAGGAAAAGTGTATTTTTGTAGAGCAAATTTTATAAGAAAAGTGTAAAACGCTATGCTTAAAAGAAAGATTGAAAAATATTTAGAAGATTATCTGAAATCCAACTCAAACAAAATGCTGATTCTGGCTGGTGCTCGGCAGATTGGAAAGTCGTATATCATTCGCCACGTAGGCAAACGGCTATTCCCCAATTATGTGGAAATAAATATGGCCGAAGACAGTTTTGGTCCAAGGATTTTTGCCGATGCAAAAACTCTGGATGATTTCTATCTCAGCCTAAGCACCATAGCAGGCAACAAACTGAAAGACAAGCAAAAAACGCTTATTTTCATTGATGAGATACAAACCTACGACCACTTGCTGAGTTTGGTAAAATTCCTCAAACAAGACGACCGTTTCACATACATCGCGAGCGGTTCGCTACTGGGCGTAACACTCAAAGAAACGCCC
Organism: Salinivirgaceae bacterium; assembly: GCA_017474765.1. Lineage (GTDB taxonomy): Bacteria > Bacteroidota > Bacteroidia > Bacteroidales > SZUA-534 > RUG13583. Next base: position 19,958 of record JAFVGW010000028.1, read on the forward strand.
ACAATGCCTGTCGGAAGCATAACAATCAAAAATATGTATCCACTTGATTTTGAAGAATTTCTCTGGGCAAACGGCGTGGGCGAAGACGCAATTGCCACTATGGAATCGAAAATCGGCAAACGCGAAAGTCTTTCCGAATCGCTTCACGCGAAAATGATGGATTTGTTCAAGAAATATCTGCTTGTGGGTGGCTTGCCCGATGCGGTAAATAGTTTCATCAGCAGAAAAAACATTGTCGAAGTGCGTGATATTCAGCAGGAAATACACCATCTATATCGGCTCGACGCCGCCCGTTATGAGCAGGAAAGCCAACGCAAACTGAAAATTCAGCGCATTTTCGAAATGATTCCGTCGAATTTGGAAAACAAAAAGAAAAGAGTGATGGCAGCGAAAATTGACGGAAAAAAAGAAGCGCGGATGAGCAACTATTCCGATGAGTTTGAATACCTTATCAGTGCGGGCATAGCCTTGCAGGTGCAAGCCGTCAGCAAACCGTCGTACCCTATTGTCGAGAACAGCGGCAAAAACCTGCTGAAACTCTATTTGAATGACGTGGGCATTTTCACGGGCATACTGTATCAGCATCAAATTCAGGCCATTATGAACGACATTGGCAGCGTAAACCTCGGCTCGGTGTACGAAGCGGTTGTGGCTCAGGAACTTGCAGCCCACGGATTCAGGCTCTGCTACTACGATAACAAAAAAATGGGCGAAGTGGATTTCCTAATCGACGACGCGGAACACTTTTCGGTGACTCCCATCGAAGTGAAATCGGGGAAAGACTACTACGTGCACAGCGCACTATCAAACATTCTTGAAGTTAAGGAATACAACATCAGCCAAGCCTTTGTACTGAACAACGACCGTGAAATCCGCACGAAAAACGGCATAACTTATCTGCCCGTTTATAGCGTTATGTTCTTGAAAAATAACAATTTGCGACAATTGATTTTGGAATAGGCGGATTTAGCATTACATCTCGCACTGATGACACCGCCCCGCTTCGCGGGTACACAGATTTTAATTCATATCCGCAATACCCCCCCCCAAAAAAAAACATTTTCATATCACAGTGAACATTCATATATTTGGACTATTGTTGAATATAAAAACGTCTTGCTTATGTAAATCAATTGTATGACATATAGATAAATAAGCGTTGCTTTATTTTCTGCTTATCGAAAATCGCCAATTTCAAGCACCAGATATAAAGTAATACTCACGCTTTTAGCGTGGGCTTTACTCGTATATAGGTGCAAGGCGTTTGGCGATGCCTCGATAAGCGTAGACGAAGTTATAGTCCGCGCTTTTTTATTGTCCCCTTCCAAATCCAGGACTATTCATAAACTTTAAACGATATTAAATTAACAAGAAGTTGCGCACGACACGGATAAGTGTATAGAAATATGAAAAGAGTATTATTCATAGCATTGGTTGGATTACTTGCGAGTTGCAGCAACATTCCCGACAAACCAATATGGGTAGATTTGGAATCAGACGAGATTGCCAAAGCCACGATGGAAAATCCTGAGTTCAAGGAATTTTACACTAATTTCAGCCTTGCCCTAACATTGTATTCGTCAAACATTGACAAGAAGCAGTATAAAAATGTAACGTGGCGTAAACTTTTCAATTACATTGAATACCGCGACAAACTTAGCAATGATACCACAATATACCGTAAACTATACGACGAATGGACAGAAAAGTACCGTGTTGAAATGGCTAAAGTTGACTCAATATCAGACTATTGGAAAAAGTACAAAGAGCAAAAATCAATAGAAAGATACATTAATATTGAATTTTTCAGTATCGCAAAATCATACTATTGGGATGATTTTGTAGAAGATGTTTATTTCAAATTCAAATTCACGCCCAAAGTCAAAGGCATTGAGCAAGTCAGGTTTAAATACTCGTATTGCTATAAAATAGAGCAAAATAGAAGCAATTTAGAAGAGCACGTATGCATTTTCAGCCAACCTCTACCCTCTGCGACAACAGGCGCATTTAAAATGGATTATGATGAGAAGGAAAGATTTAAAGATGCGACAACTGCATCATTTACAAATGCCTACGATATGTTTATTGAAATTGTTGATATGCGAATAAATGGCAAGAACTATAGTATGGACGACCTAAAAATTCCTGATGCAGTTTACACATTTTGGAAAAAAGACGATATCCACACTCGGGCCGATGTAGCAAAACTTTCCAACCCAAAAATGATTTCTCTGAAGGAATATTACGAAGATTACTACAACAAAAAATTGAGCGGCAAAGACAAATTAGTGTTCAGTTTTATGAACGAAATGTCGAAACAGGTGAACGAATAAACTATGGAACCAATCAACGTGACGATGAAGTGGTCATACCCACGGCCATTGGAAGATTACAAAGATAATCCGCTGATTAACAGTTGTGGATTGTATTACATAACACGTGTCATACACTACAAGAATGGTGACAATAAATCGCCTGTTTATATCGGGAAAACGGCAAGAACTTTCAGCGAACGGTTTTATGAGCATTTCTACGACTATGAACATTACTCAAAAGGCACTCCATTTCTGCATAAACACGGTGATTTTGAAGTGCGTTTTGGCATAATTCAAAAATTACAATTCGGTTCAAACGGAATGCCCGCAAACATCGACTTTGAGAAACTCTTGTTGGCAACAGAAAGCAGTGTCATTTATGAGATGAAAAAACTTGGAATTTCCACGCACAATCTCGTAAATGTAAAACAGACAAATGGCTACACCACTGATTATGACATAATTGTCCATAAACAGGTTTCCGTGATATGATTCCGAAAACAGTTGACAACAGAACGCACTATTAATAATTAAGGCTGTCCAAATTTGGACAGCCTTAATTGTAAAAATCAAAATCTGTGAAAATCAGCGTTTTCCGTGTAATCTGTGCGAAAACAATCACCCATTAGCCTTCATCGCCGCCTCAATCCTCCGCAGCGTCTCTTCCTTGCCAATAAACTCGCAGATATCGAAAATGCTCGGACCTTGGCTGATACCCAGAATGGCAATGCGCAGAGTGTTCATCAACTGCCCCATCGACATTTGGTTATCGACAATCCATTGGTGAATGGCAGGCTCGGTATCGGCGGCGGTAATCTTATCGAATTCAGCCAGTTTAGCGGCCAGTTTCTTCAGATTCTCAACATTTTCGGGCTTCCAGAACTTGGCAACCGACTTTTCGTCGTAATTGCTTGGCGCAACAAACATATACTCGGTGAGCGGCAGCAAATCCTTTGGGAAAGTGGCGCGCTCCTTAATCAGCGACACGGCCTTGGCGGCACGTTCGGCGGTTGTTGAAACGCCCTTTTCGGCGAGCATAGGAAGCAGTAATTCAGCAAGTTTCGCATCGTCGCACTTGCGGATATACTGAGCGTTGAACCATTTTGCCTTTTCGGGATTGAAACGCGCTCCCGCCTTGCTCACTTTTTCGAGCGAGAAGGCCGAAATGAGTTCGTCCATCGAGAAAATCTCCTGCTCGGTGCCAGGGTTCCAGCCCAGCAGAGCCAGCATATTTATAAATGCCTCAGGCAGATAGCCATCTTCGCGGTAGCCAGCCGAAACCTCGCCGTCGGGTGCTACCCAACGCAACGGGAACACGGGGAAACCGAACTTGTCGCCGTCGCGTTTCGAGAGCTTGCCCTGCCCCTGCGGCTTAAGCAACAGCGGAAGGTGCGCAAACTGCGGCTGCGTGTCGGTCCAGCCGAAAGCGCGGTAAAGCAGGTAGTGCAGCGGCAGCGACGGCAGCCACTCCTCGCCGCGGATGACGTGCGAAATCTCCATCAGATGGTCGTCGACAATATTGGCCAAATGATATGTCGGCAGTTGGTCGGCCGATTTGTAGAGCACCTTGTCGTCCAATGTCGATGTGTTTATGGTAATGTGTCCGCGGATTATATCGTCCATCTCAACATTCTCGTTTTCAGGCATTTTGAAACGGACAACCCATTGGTCGCCACGTTCAATACGTTGCTTAACCTCGTCGGCAGAGAGTTGCAATGATGTTTCCAACTGATTGCGAACCTGATAGTTATAGGCAAACGTCTGTCCTTTCGACTCTGCCTCTTTGCGCATAGCGTCGAGCGACTCTGCCGAATCAAACGCATAGTAGGCGTTGCCCGAATCGATAAGTTGCTGAGCGTATTGCAGATAGATTGCCTTGCGCTCACTTTGGCGGTAAGGTGCGTGCGGTCCACCCTGCTCTACGCCTTCGTCGGTTTTTATGCCGCACCATTTCAGCGCCTCAATAATGTAGGCTTCGGCTCCAGGCACAAAACGCTGAGAGTCAGTATCTTCGATACGAAGAATAAAATCGCCGCCGTGGCTGCGGGCAAACAGATAGTTGTACAAAGCGGTGCGGACGCCTCCAATGTGAAGGGCTCCTGTGGGACTTGGTGCAAAGCGCACCCTAACACGTCTTTCCATAACAATACATCGTTAAAAGGTTCATAAACAGCACAAAAACTGCTTTAAACAAAAAAAGCTGCCTTTCCGCAGCTTTGGTAGTCGATAGGAGAATCGAACTCCTATTTAGAGATTGAGAATCTCTCGTCCTAACCGTTAGACGAATCGACCAGTTAGTTTGTCGTTTTGACGGGTGCAAAAGTAGTGGTTTTTCCGTTTGTTGCAATAGGGTGACAAAAGTTTTTTTCGCAGAAAAGATGACTCGTCACTTTAAGGTTCGCCACATCAAGATTTTCATATTATCTTTGAAGCACAAATAAGTGCGGCCACATACTGAAATGACAACGCACATCACATTATTAGTTATGTACAAATATTTAAAAATCATACGATGGCCGAATCTACTGATTGTGCCGTTCACAATGATTCTGATGCGCTACTGCATCATCAAGCCGATACTCGACTACCAATATTCGATTCAGTTGGGTGAACTTGTAACCTTACAATTATCAGGGATTTATTTCACCATTCTGATACTAATAAATGTGCTGCAAGGTGCCGCAGGATATGTCATTAACGACTATTTCGACCGCAGGATTGACAACATCAACCGCCCCGACGAGGTGATTGTGGACCGCACGCTGCCGCGTCGGCACGCCATAATCTACCACTCCGTCCTCAACGCATTGGCCATTCTGCTTGCGGCGGCATTTGCGTGGCACTTCGGCAGAATCTCTATTCTGCTTTTTTACCTGATGGTTTCGGGATTATATTGGTTATATTCAACCACTTACAAAAAGCAATTACTTGTCGGCAACATTGTTGTGGCATTAGTAACCGCCTCAATACCAATACAAGAAGGTATTTTCGAGTGCGCTGAACTGGCCCGCGCATACGGAATCGACATAATCGCCAAAGGACTGACTTTCAAACCAATACTATATTGGACGGCGGGATTCGCCTTTTTTGCCTTCCTGACCAATCTTATCCGTGAGATTGTAAAAGACATGGAAGATGTTGAAGGCGACTGCTACTGCGGCTGCGACACACTCCCCATCCACTTCGGAATGCGGATATCGAAAGTTGTTGTAGTGTCGCTGTTCTTACTTATGATAGCCAGTTTGTTGGCCGCTTACCAACTATTTTTGCACGATTTTCTGACGCTGACATACATCTCCGCGCTATTGATAGCCCCCTCTTGTGCAGCCGCCTTCATGACCATCCGCGCAAGCGAGGTAAAACATTACAAACGAATCAGCGCACTTATCAAAATAGTAATGGTGTTGGGCGGACTGTATTCGGTTCTTGCCAGCCAAATCATACAGTTTGTTGTGTGATTTCGCAACACCAAAACCATATAAAACGCTCAATCAAAATCTTGCGGATTTTCGTAAAAAACGCTTACTTTTGCGCCGTCAAAAAAAATTACAAAATCTAAACAGAATACAATATGGGACGTGCGTTTGAATACCGCAGAGCAGCCAAAGAGAAACGTTGGGGACACATGTCGAGAATGTTCCCGAAACTGGCGAAACAGATTACTGCCGCAGCAAAAGAAGGCGGAATGGACCCCGACATGAACCCGAAACTGAGGACCGCCATCCAGAATGCCAAAGCCGAAAACATGCCGAAAGACAACATCGATGCCGCCATCAAACGTGCAGCAGGCAAGGATGTTGATGCATACACTGAAGTCAACTACGAGGGCAAAGGGCCTCACGGAGTGCTGGTTTTTGTGGAGTGCATGACCGACAACACAACCCGCACCGTAGCCAATGTTAAATCGTACTTCAACAAGCACGACGGCGGACTTGTTCCGACAGGCTCACTTGAGTTCATGTTCTCGCGCAAGGCTGTGGTTGAGTTCGAAAAAAAGCCCGACCTCAACCTCGAAGACCTTGAACTTGAGTTGATTGACGCTGGACTGGAGAGTTTCGACGTTGACGAGAACACCGTTTACGCTTACGCAGAATACACCGAATTCGGAAACCTCACCCAAGCCATCGAAAAGGCTGGCATCGAGATTAAGAAAGCCACTCTGCAACGCTTCCCGCAGAATCCTGTGGAGTTCACCGAAGAGCAGATTGCAGACATCGACAAACTGATTGACAAACTTGAGGAGGACGACGACGTTCAGGCCGTTTACACTAACATTGCCTAATCCTCTAACGGATAAAAGATTGAAGCCGCCCTGCCTGGACGGCTTTTTTTGTGCCCTTTTTTCACTTTTTTTTGAGATTTTGAGAATCAAAAGGACAATCAACACATTTTATTCCTAATTTTATGCAATCGATTAAATCGTTTTTTTCTTGAAAACCGCTTAAAGTTTGCACATCATGGATACGGAATGCAAAACACGCGAGGAAGTTTTTTTTAGCAAATTCAATTACAGGCTCTCGTCGTTTTTTCACGATGACTACACTGAGATTGACAGTATCGAAACGCCTGCCACATTCATGATTGTGTACGAAAAGAAACTTGCGCAGAAGGAATTCGATTTGTTCGACCGCCTGCAGTTCCGCATTTTCTATGACAAGGAAATCATTACGGGCTCCAACCCCATCAACGTCAAACTGCTGAGCGACTGCTATTCGGCCGAATCGGTAATGCAACTTGCAAAAACTATTTCCGGTATCTTCGGTCTCGACGATTCGGGCACAAGTAGCAGCGCCGACATCAGTTTCTATTCAGCCGACGAATATGACCTGTTCTGGACCATCGGCGACGGTGAAAGTTTCATCAGCATTGAACGCGACGCAAAAGACGGTCTGTCGCTCAACATCTTGTTCTACAACAACTTGATTGGGCAAAGCGTTGGCGATTTGCTCATGCCCGAAAAAGCGTAATTTATTTGGTGTCGGGGGTTATGTATTAGGTGCTAGTTTTTGCTACCTTTGCGGCTCGTTAAAACAAGCAGTTTTGGCCGAATACGAATATCATAGGTTAGCAAACGGAATCCGCGTAATCCACAGTCAGTCAAGCACACCCGTGGCTCATATGGGCGTGGTGATTAACACTGGCTCACGCGACGAACTCGAGAATGAGCACGGCATTGCGCACATGATTGAGCACGTGATTTTCAAAGGCACGCGCAAACGCAAGGCTTACAACGTGATAAGTTGCCTTGAGAACGTTGGCGGCGAGATTGACGCCTACACTACCAAGGAAGAGACGTGCGTCTATGGTACTTTTCTGAAAGACTACTACGGCCGCGCGATGGAACTGTTTGCCGACATCATCTTCAACTCAACCTTCCCCGACCACGAGTGCGAGAAAGAGAAGGAAGTGATTGTGGATGAGATAAATTCTTACAAGGATTCGCCAGGCGACCTGATTTTCGACGATTTTGAAGACCTGATTTTCAGCGGGCACACCATCGGCCGCAACATTTTGGGCACGCCCGAATCGATTGCCCGTTACAACCACACTGATATTCTGCGTTTTATCGGCCGCACCTACAACACAGACCAGATTGCAATCTGCTCTGTGGGGCCAGTCGATTTCAAGACCATTGTGCGGCTTGCCGAGCGCCATTTCGGCCCGATTGCCACAAAAAAACGCGATTTCAAGCGAATACCTGTAAACCCTTACTCACCGCATCTGCTTGAAGTTGAGCTCGATACCCACCAGTCGCACTGCATTTTCGGCAACCGCGCCTACCCAACCGACCATCAGAACCGTTTAGCATTCGAACTGATTAACAACACATTGGGCGGCCCTGGAATGAACTGTCGGCTGAACCTTGCACTGCGCGAGAAGCACGGCTACACCTACAACATCGAGTCGTTCTACACCCCATACTCCGACACGGGCGCCTTCGGCATCTATTTCGGCACTGATTATGAGAAGATTGACCGATGCCTGACCATCATCCGCCGCGAGTTGCGCCGCCTGCGCGAAGAACGCATGGGCACACTGCAACTCGACCGCGCCAAAAAGCAAATGATTGGCCAACTTGCCATCAGTACCGAGAACTACTCGGGTCTGATGCTCAACCTTGGCCGCAGTTGCTTGATTTTCGACACCATCGACCCGCTCAGCGAAGTCTGCGACAAAATCAACAAACTCACCAGCACTGACCTGCTCGAAGTGGCCAACGAGACGCTTGACGACAAGATGTTCTCGACGCTGATTTTCAAATAAAAGACGAACGGGTTACGCTGCGCTGTTGAACAAGTTTAACCAGTTGGAATCCCGACACTTCCTAAATTTCAAATTCCAAAATCGAACGACAGCTGCTGGTCGAGCAGGCGGAACGAACGCCGATGATATGGCGTGATTCCGTATTTGGCAATAGCCGCACGGTGGTCGGCGGTTGGGTAACCTTTGTTTTTTGCCCAGTTGTATTGTGGAAATTCCTTGTCAATCTGCTTCATAAAATCGTCGCGGAAGGTTTTGGCCAGTACCGATGCCGCCGCAATCGACAGATATTTCCCATCGCCTTTGACAATCGTCTGGTGCGGCACATCGTGGTATTTGCGGAAACGGTTGCCATCCACAATTATGAAGTCGGGGCGAACCGTGAGTTGGTCGAGAGCAAGATGCATTGACGCGATTGATGCGTTCAGGATGTTTATTTCATCGATTTTTTCGGCGTCGAGTTTGGCTACAGCGTAGGCTGCGGCTTCGCGCATAATGACATCGCGCAACTGATAGCGCTGTTTCTCAGTCAGTTGCTTTGAATCGTTAAGTTTATCGTTGCTGAAATCGGGCGGCAGAATGACTGCGGCCGCAAAAACAGGGCCTGCCAGGCATCCGCGCCCAGCCTCATCGCAGCCCGCCTCATTGGCCAATCCGCTGAAATTGAGTTCAAGCATCAATAGAAACGACGTTTCTGGAACCAGTAATCGATGTAGGTCAGATTCAGGCCAAACTGCAGCGACTGATGAAGCACAAGCAGGTTGTCGAGGGTTCCCTGCTGTTTATACATGCAGTAGGTGTTGAACCTGATGGCGCGGATTCTGAATCCCACTCCTGCTGACAATTTGAATGATTTGAGCGTGTAATGGTCGACTCGGCAAATGCCGCTTTCAAATCCACCTCCTGCACGGAAAACAAGGTCAAATTGGCGACCAAGTTTATTAGGAATGTACTCGCAGCCCAAATTGAGCGATTTGTTATCGATTAGTTTGGAACGCAAATCCTCAACATCGAATTTCGACAACGGATTATAGTTGAAATCGCCCGACACGGTGAATCTGCCAGCCTTGCAATATGAGACTCCGAAACCAAACGTTGGCGGAAGTTTTGTGTATCGGTCGTAGTCATCGTCATCGAAATAAACCGTGTCAATCAGACCGATACGATAGAAAGTGTTTGTGGCGATTTCTTTTCGGCTGCAACGCAAAATACCCGGAGTGCTTGCTATGGCACCGACTGTCAGTGTTTTGTTTTTCGACAGCGGAATGTCTTGCTGCAAACCAAAATCGAGTTTTCCACCAGTGTAGTAATCTGTTTTTTCGATGTAGATTGAAAATTCGTCTGCAGACGACATGGCCATCGACTGCCGCTCGGTTTTAGGGCCGAAGAGCAACGATGCGTTCATACCTAACGACGTGTGCTTGAACAAATCGACACCCAGACCGACATAAGCCCACGTGAGGCCACCCAGCCCCTCAACTCGTGACATATACTTATTTTCGCCACCACCCGACACGTATTCTTTCGACTCCAAGGTGTAGCCCACACTCGTGTATGGTGCCAGACCAAACGATATACCCAAACGGTCGCTTGGGGCCATGGTAAGCGAGAAATACGACACATTGCCATTCATTTTGTCGCCAGAGTCGAGGTGAGTCTCAATATGCTCATAGTCCAAGTGCACACCGATATCGAACAAGACCATTGTAGAATCGAGCGAGGCGTATGATGCGGGATTTATCGTATTGACGTAACGTTCTGACCGTAAGGCAATTCCAACACCACCCATCGACGAGTTTCGCCCATGTCCCATCTGTTCATACAGACCGACACCATATTTTGAATATGGAGAAATCGTATTGTTCTGACATACTGACACTTGCGTCACCGCCATCATTAAAAGCGCCACAACCGTAAATTTCATTTTTCCACTCATAGCGCCATCAGTATGTAATATAATAAACCATCAGTTGTACATTCTCGGCATACGTCGAATTGTCGTCAACGACAAGCCGCTTGAACGTTGTAGAATTTTCATCATCTCCCGGCAGAACTATCAATGCCAGCTCCGAGTCTGCAATAGTAAGTATTCGGCTTCGCACAAAACGCAACAGCGAGAACGAATAAAAAGGCTGTCCGTCCTCAGCAGAATAGTAAATCGGCGAACTTACAATGTTTCCTGTCATGTCTGTCAGATTCGACAAAAGATCGTTTGAGTCGTCGGTGACAGCCAAAAACAATGTGGATGGCAACGGATAGGTTTCATCAAATGAATATTCCTTGGGCTTAATCATAAGTCGGGCGTCAATCACAGTCATATATTCCGATGCTGTGCGCAATACCGGAAGCGAAGGAAAATCGATACGCAAGGCCAGTCCACTACCCGTCTGGATGTAAGCTTTATTACCGCTAAGCGAAGAATTTACCATTTCTCCGTAGCCGTCGAGATTCTCGAAAAGCGTACCGCTTCTGTCGTTATTCAAATATGTGTACTGATATGCGCCCTGCTTGGCAATGAACTTCATATATGAACCATCCTCGTCATCACCCGACTCGTGATAATAGAGTCTGATTTCGAATTCACCAGCATCTTCAATCTTTTTTGCGTAAGAAATTAGCGCCGACTCCGACAGCCCGACAAATCCCAGCCCCCAAGTGAAATCTTTGGTTTGCGGCACTATACAAACGCCACGGAAGAATTCTTCAAAATATTCGTTATTGTCCATCACGTCATCGGCTTGTTTCAGCATGTTGAACCACATTTGCCCGACACTGTCCGACATTCGTGCCCACGACACGTCTCCGATTTTGGGACTTGGATTAAGACTAACCGTTGCCAATTCCTTATCGCCGCGCAATAGTCTCTGATTATTGAACATCGTCTGCCGAAGCGAATTATATGGTGGTTTCATTTCTTCAAGCACCTCATATAGTTTAACCTCACGCGGCGACACTGTATCGCCAGCCCATTTTCCGTTAGGCTTGAAACAAACAAGCATACTGTCATAAACCGCATCTTCGGCCACATTGGTTTTCATGGCGAAGTTTATCGGCACATAAACCTCCGTCTGAACGTTGCCTATGTCATCATCTTTCAAATAACCAAGAAAAATATCGGAAACGCCGGTGGTTACAAAACTGTCGAGCCTGATGGTTGACAATTTCAATGAGAACGAATCAACATAACCGATAACCGCTTTATTGTCCAAGAAAACATTGCCGACGTCGAATGAGTCGCTATCGTTGTCGCAAGTATAGAATATTGCAGCGATTGCACTGACTAACAATAAAATGCGAAATTTCATATTCTTTTTTTACGAATAGGATGCTCAAAATTAAATGTCCATAAATGCCCGCATCAACACAGCCATGGCATTTGCGGCAAAATAACTACATAAATCTAACAAACGCGAATTTTTTGAGAATATTTCGCGAACAGATAGTTGAACTTAAAACTTCATAACTTATAACTTAAAACTTTTTCAACTCCTGATAGAGCCGCTGAACAGGCAGGCCCATCACATTGAAGTACGACCCCTCGATGCGCTCCACGCCCACGTAGCCAATCCACTCCTGAATGCCGTACGAACCAGCCTTGTCGAATGGTTTGAAGGTATCGACATAATAAGTTATCTCACTATCGTCGAGCGGACGGAAAAACACGTCGGTGGCAACGCTGAACACGCTTTTTTTATGATTGGTTTTCAGGCAGACGCCCGTGAAAACCGTGTGCTTGCGCCCCGAAAGTTGCCGAAGCATAGCAATGGCTCCGCTCCTGTCCTTCGGCTTGCCAAGCACCATATCGTCAATCCAGACAATGGTGTCGGCGGTGATGAGCAGCTGATTGTCAGCTAGTTCGCCATCGAAAGCCGATGCTTTCAGATTGGCCAGATGCTCCACAATCTGCGCGCCTTTGAGCGTGGGCGGATAGGTTTCGGCGGTGTCGCGCAGCATAATCGAGAATTCGGGCACAATTTCCTTCAGAAGCGCCTGCCGACGCGGCGATTTCGATGCTAAAACAACCTTGTATCTATCTGTTATAAAATCCATTATCGTTGGTTTTCAAAATATTTCAGTTCGAATGTGTGATTGACGCACGCGGGCAGTTCGTGAGCGTTATGCGTCACAAACACAAGCGTTTTGCCAGGCTGGCCGCAAAAATCGTTGACAATGCCGATGCAACGCTGCAGATTTCGGTTGTCGAGTCCGTGGAAAGGCTCGTCAAGTATCAGAACCTCAGGATTTTTCACCAGCGTGCGGGCAAAAAGCACAAGCCGCTGCTCGGCCGATGAAATCTTCAGGAACGACCGTCCTTCGAGATGGCTGATGCCGACAACCTGCATTACGTAACGCGCCGTCAGCTCCTGCTCGGGGCTGCACTTGCGGTAAAGTCCGATACTGTCGAAAAAGCCCGACTCCACAATCTTCAGACAATCAACTGGTTCGCGGTAATAAAGGTGCATCTCGGACGACGTGAACGCGATGCGTTTTTTGATGTCCCAAATGCTCTCGCCCGTGCCGCGCTGGCGCCCGAACAGAGCAATATCCTTGGCGTAGGCCTGCGGATTGTCGGCAAAAATGTAACTCAGCAGCGTCGATTTGCCCGTGCCGTTAAGCCCTTGCAGCGCCCATTTCTCACCACGCTTTATTGTCCAGTTAAGATGCTGCTGCACAATGTGTTTGCCGTAAGAAATCTCGATGTCGCGCATCTCAACAACCGTTTTGCTCTGCGATGGTTCGATGGTCGGAATGCGGCTCCAGTCGATGGCTGGCGCCGATGGCAGCGTTTCGGGCTGCGGCTTAAACTCCGACACTGGCCCGCAATAGGCTATCCGACAACCGTTTAACTGCAGAATATGCGTTGTGCTCGACGGAATGCGGTCGGCCGTTGGGCTGATGAACATTATCTGCACGCCCGTCTGCGGCAATCCCGACAGCAACTCATCGACTTGCGGTACCATCTTGATATCCAGACCGTTGAACGGATTATCGAAAATCAGCATTCGCGGCTTTTCCAACAGCGCTTTCGCGATAATCATTCGGCGCATCTCACCGCTCGAAAGGTGAATAATGCGGCGGTTGAGCAGCGATTGAATGTTCAGCGAGCGGAACAGCGGATTGCCGTTAAGTTCCTCAATCTGCGCCGCTTTGAACATCTCCGACAAAAACGGGCACTCCTCAACCTCGGTACTGTGGAACCGCTGCTGATAGTACATCTGCTTGAAATCGTCGGCCGAATAAGCCGATTTGAAATTCACTGTCTTAATGAATTTGTCGGGCCAAAGCGTTTGGTATTCCGACGTGCGCATCGCCTCAAGGAAATGATAGACAATTTCGCCCTCGTCGGCAAAAAATTTTCCGCGCAGGATGTTTGCCATCGTCGTCTTGCCGCTGGCGTTGTCACCCACAATGGTCCACACCTCGCCCTCGCGAATCTCCCAATTGATTGGCTCTGGAAAAATCGCATCATCGATGCGCGGACGGTAGTTTTTTATAGTAATGAACATTTTCTATGGTGTTAGGGGTTGGTTTTAAGGCATTAGGCAACAGGCATTAGTTCAATCCTTCACGCATTCAATCCTTCAATCCTTCACGCATTCAATCCTTCAATCCTTCACGCATTCAATCCTTCAATCCTTCCTACCATTCTATCGGCGTCATTCCGTGCTCAGTCAGATACTGGTTGGCGCGGCTGAAATGGTGGTTGCCGAAGAATCCGCGCGAAGCCGACAGCGGCGACGGGTGAACCGATTCGAGCACCAGATTGTTGCTACGGTCGACCATTGCGGCTTTCTGCTGCGCGTACGAGCCCCACAAAATGTAAACAATGTTCTTCCGCTCTTTGGCAACAGCGCTGATAACAGCGTCGGTGAACGTTTCCCAGCCGCGCTTTTGGTGCGAGCCTGCCAAATTCGCCCGAACGGTAAGCGTAGCGTTGAGCAGCAGAACTCCCTGCTTGGCCCAGCGCGTCAAATCGCCAGATGCGGGTATTGGTGAGCCAATGTCGTCGTGTATCTCCTTGAAAATGTTGCGCAACGACGGCGGATAAGCCACTCCGTCCTGCACCGAGAAGCACAAACCGTGAGCCTGCCCTGGCCCGTGGTAAGGGTCCTGACCAATAATCACAACCTTCACATCGTTGAACGGGCAAAGGTTGAAAGCGTTGAAAATCAGTTTTCCTGGCGGATAAACGACATTAGTGCGGTACTCATCGCGCACAAAATCGGTCAGCGTCTTGAAGTATGGCTTGTCGAACTCGCCCTGCAAGCGCTCTTTCCACGATTGCTCTATGCTTACTTCCATTTTGTTCAGTTTTTGGCAAAAATAGGTTTTTAGGTTATGCGTACAAACAACAAAAAAGGCCTTGAGCAATGCCCAAAGCCTTTTTTGTTATAGAATCAGAGTTTTAGTCCTCTTTATAAACTGGTTTGAAAGTCTGGATTCCAGCCGCTGCGCCACGGTCACGCCAAACGAGTGTGTCTTTGGTGGCGTAGTGAACGTCATCTTGTACAAAATCAATAGTGTAATCGAGATAAAGCACATCGCGGTCTTTGTTACCCCAAGCCTTTGGAGCACCATTCTTCACGTATTGGCCACTACCTGATGCCTTGCAGATTGCCTCATTGTTTGATACAATGGTGCAGTTGTCGCCGTCGAATGTGAGCAGCAACTCACAAGATGTCGGTACACCGGCAACCTCTGTTGTTGCAATCGGGAGCAAAATCTGATTTCTCGATTCTGATGTTGTGTAAACAACTTCTCCATTTTCGACAAACTCACCGCAATGACGGTTCTCTGTAACCTTGCCATAACCATCAGGAACCTGATATGTTGTGGTAATTGTCTGAGTTTTGCCAGTCGATTCGTAAGTGCATGCTCCTGCAGCACCAGCACTATATGTCTTAGCGTAGAAGTTAGAGTTAGGAACATTGTCGCAACGGACGTTCGCAATCTTTTCAATATCGTTAACCTTAACGCTGATATTATCGAAATAATAATCGTTTGCATCGGCGAACTCACTAAGGTTCAACGCAATTGAATGACCGCCAGCCTGACCGCTCGCGATGGTTCCTTTCAAAGTGATTGTATTCCACTCGGTTGTGAAATTAACATCGCCAAAACCACCGCCTTTGTAAGTGCCAGGCGCCTCATGAACCTGAGATGTGGCTTTTGCCTCTTTTGTTGCTTTCACATCCATCGTAATAGTAATCGTCTGTTTTTCCTCAAATGGATCAACGGCATCAATCCAGAATTGGTTATCCCATACCTGCTCTTTTTTAGCTTCGGCATGAACCACAATGCACATATCGTCGCCCGTTACGGTTTCTGTAACGTCTTTATATTTCAGCTTGTCGAAATTGTCGACGCCACGACGAAGATATGTTGCTGTATACTCATTGATGTAGTTCACACAGAACATTACAAAGTCCTTCGGCAGATTGTCCCACTTGTTTTCATCCTGACGCATAGGTGATGAACCATCAATCATCGGTTTACCACGGTTGATGTGGTCAACGCCAGAAAAGTTATCACCCATCACCACAGGGATTACATAAGTGTTCTTCACTGCCAACGGGTCGTTGAAAAACTTCTCGTTCAGTTTAACCTCAACACCGCCGCGGAAACCACCACCATAGTCAAGCTCTTCACCGCTCAACTCATAGTAATCTTGAGGCATTGCTTTCACTTTGGTGCCGTCCTCAAAATACAAGTTATCTGTGAGAGACTCATCAACCTTGACGGGAATCTTGGCATCCACGCCGTCATACGAACCTCCGAAGGTGCCATAGATGGTGAAGCGTCCTTCGTTGTCGCTGGTGTTGTCGTAAGTCTCAACATTACCCAATATCAAAGTACGAATAGGATATTGGTATGCGAAATAGGCTGTTGTTCCGCCATCAAAATCGGGGAACGTTTGCTCACTGTTGTGGCAAGCAGCGAATGCCACAGCAACCGCGCCTATTGATAAAATTGATACTACTTTATTCATTTTCATCATAATAACTTTTTAAGATTAGAACTTCTCCCAACCATCGTTCTGCTTCAGAGCCGACCATTTGTTGATTTCAGATTCTGGAACCGGACCATAGTACATGCAATCGTCATAATTGCGGGTTTCGTTTTTCACATCAACAACAGTGTATGTTTTCTTGCCATCCACGGTCTTTATTTCCATTGCCATAACCTGCTCGTTCAGATTTGCCTTCCAACGACGGAGATCCCAGAAACGGTGACCTTCAAAGCAAAGCTCAATGCGGCGCTCGTTGTGGATAAGCTCACGCATTTTGTCTTTATCAGCGGCACACTCATCCAGATATTTTGTATCAGTGATTCCCGCTCTCTCGCGAATGGCCTTAATCACATCGTAAGCACTATAGCTCGCGCCCGAAGCTGTTCCCTTGGGACCGAATGCCTCATTTGCCGCCTCGGCATAATCAAGGAAAATCTCGGTGTAACGGATGCGGGCAAAGTAATACGGCTGATTACTATAGCCGCTACCTCCATCCATTTGAAGAATACAATCCTCATTAAGCAACTTACGCATATAATAGCCAGTGCGAGTAGGAGCACCTCCCTTGGTTGCATCCAATCCGTCAACATTGCTATCATCATCGATTGTTGTGTTAATCAACTCTTCGTTCTGTTTCTTTTCTGTTGTCCTGTACGGGCCGAAATCAGAACCATCGTGAACAATGTACAAATCGAAACGCGGGTCGCGGCCCTCGTATGGATTCTGCGGGTCGTAGCCACTGGCTGATGCTGTAATAGGATACCCGTTAGCCATCGGGAATGCGTCAACCAAATTCTGTGTAGGATTGATGCGCGCCTTACCAGACAATGATGCTGGATAACAATCCTCTTCCAATCCACCTCTTCCTGCTTTATTAGCTCCGATATTATCACGCCAGATAATTTCGGCTGGCATCTTACCTCCATTTGCTGCTTGAATCTCCTCAAGATTATTATACCAGTGATTACCCGTAGGTGCTAAACCGCTTACACCACCTATAGTATTTAGCAGTTCAGATGCTTTTTTGGCTGCATCATCCCACGTAACACCCGACTGGTCGCTATAGGCTGGACTAGCGGCAAACAAGGCTACCTGAGCCTCAATTGCGGCGGCAATTCTGCCCGATATACGGCCTGTCTTCGATTCACCAAACACGCGGTTGTAATCCGAAGCATTAATTACACCTATAGCAGCATATTTTGCCGGTATGTCAGCATCCTTAATGTCGGCATAATCGTATGGCAGATATTTGCGTGCCTCTTCCAAATCACTAAATATCTGGTTGATGCAATCTTTGAATGACGAGCGCCCAACATTGAAGTCGTCGCCAGCTGATTCAGAATGAGTAAGACAAGGCACACCCATCAGTTCACCACCGACATAACCTGCATGAGCACGCAAGAAAGCAAACATCTGCAGGGCACGCAAAGCGTATGCCTCGCCTTTCACCTGGTCCTTGAACATTGTGTTAACCACTTCCTTTCCTGCCCATGTGAAGTTATCCATTTGTTCAATGAAACGGTTAACATATTGCAGATTTGTGCGTCTGTTGGTCCATTCGTTAAATGGATTGACACCGCCATTCTTAGAACTCCAAAGGCCATTACCAACTTTCCAATAGTTGTTCCCCTCATCGTTGGTGACAGCATCGTCGGTTGCAACATCAGTGAATGAGCCGGCACCTCCCTGATAGGGAAGATTCTGATAGCCATACGACATTAGCCCAAGAGCATTGGCCGGCTTTGCGGTAACTGCCTCAAAATCCTCGATACTCTCGATTGTCGGTTCAAACATGTCGTCGCAAGCTGCAACAACCGGTATCAAGACCGCTAATTTTATTATTTTTTTCAGTTTCATATCTCAATTCATATTAAAGTCAGACATTAGAAAGTCGCTTTCACACCAACCTGGAAGAAACGGGTCTTGGGGTCGCCCGCAATTACTGTCTCCATCACCTTACGCTCCTTCGAGATAGTCAGCAAATCCTTACCGCTCACAAATGCGCTGACACCTTTCACAAAGCTGTCGCCAAGCAATTCCTTCGGCAAGTCGTAAGTGATTTGAACCTTGGTCAGCTGGAACGCATTGTCTTTATACAACCAGAAATCAGACTCTGCATAGTTGTTGGAGCCAGTTGATGTGGTCAGCGCAGGATATTTGGCATCAGGATTTTCCGGAGTCCAGGTATCTTTGACTATGACAGAGTATTTGTCGTCCTTCTTTGGCTGATAGTAAGTGTTGTTCTTTTTGGCGTATGCGCCAGCCTTGGCCGAGCACAATGCATAGAATGTGAAATTCTTGTATTTGACAGTCATATTGACACCCAAAGAGAACGGAGCACCGAACTTGCCTTCCTTGCCCAAATAAACCATATCGTTTTTATTGATGGTGGAATCACCAACACCATTATCGCTCAAGTCGGCATAGCGGAGATCGCCAGGACGCAACTTGCCACCAACTTTCTGCTGAATTGCATTGTCAATTTCCTCCTGGCTCTGGAATATGCCAAGGTTTTTGTATCCCCAGATAGCATCAATTGGTCTGCCCTCCTTGTCGAGCTGGCTTTGATTCTCCTTGTCAAGGTCCGGCTGCTCTTTCTTTATGACTTTAGTGTCATAATATGTTCCAACAACGCCCAACGAAACACCAACCTCGTTGATGTCCTTGTTGAAGTTGACTGCGAAATCAAAACCCTGACGGCCGTTGATGTCGTTGTTCAAATAAGAAATAAAATCCTTCATGTGGCTTGGCCAATCTCCGGTTGTGTTAACCAAATAGCCTTCCATGCGGTTCTTGAAGAATGTGAAATCGGCGGTTACAAAACGCTCGAACATTGATGTGCGCAGGTTGACCGAAACCTCCTTACGCTTAATCATCTCAAGCACTTCGTTCTCACCACGGGTCGGATGTGTTTTGCCCATCTGGTAGCCATCGTGCCATTGATATTGATAGCCGTCAGCCTTCCACGTGCCTGTGTACAGGTAATAGTTGCTAATGTCAATATCCTCGTTCAACGAGCTTAACGAAACTGACAGCAACAAATCGTCGAAGATTGAGCCATCGAGGAATGACTCACGAGCCAGATTCCAACCAAGTGTCAACGATGGCGACAAGGCATTGCGGTGTCCCGGAGCGAGTTTGGCTGAATGAGGAATTGCCAAGTCAAACTGAACATAGTACTTATGAGCAAGATTGTAGCTCAAATCGAAACCGAGATTGGCATTGGTGGTATTGTGATACTCACCGTCCTTAATCTGCTGGAATCCGTTGCCTAACAATATTGCCGACACATTGTGGTCGCCAAAACTGCGTACATAATCGAATTGGAACGAAAGAGCAAGCGTACGGGTATCTTTTGTTCCCCACAACTTCTTCTGACCAGTATTCTCGTCAGCTGTACCATCCACTTGTTCGATTTTATGAATCATCTCATCATCGCCCCAAGTTGGCGTGAATATAGCATAATTCGGCTGGAACCTTGTATTATACGATGTTTTAAAATCCATACCGAAATTGGTTTTCATCGAAAGACCTTCCACCACTTTGCTAAGGTTGAAGTCCAATCCGCCATCGAACTGGAACTGACGGCTGGTGAATTTCAGCTCACCACCGGCATAAATCTGTCCGAAAAGTGTTTTTGACTTATCATCACCAGTGTAGAAACCAGCGTCCTTTATTCCAGCCAGGAAACAACCATCAAAAATATTGCTTGTGGCCTCAACCAATTCACGGCCTTCGGCATCCTCAGCAACTTTGTCAAGCGGAATGAGCTGGGCAGTTTCTACAGGGAAATTCGGACGGGCGTTTGCCACCATTCTCCAATAGGTCATATTCTGACTCGGATCGCTATGATACTGGCGATGCTTTGAATCGTAGAAAGTGGCGTTGGCATCAATATGACCGCCAATGAAATCGTTGAAATTAATATCAACATTACCGCGGACACTCAAACGATTGATTCGGGTGTCTTTTGCATCACCAATTTTCACAAAATCGTTCGATGTGTAAGCGTTGACATTACCATAAAGACGGGCACGATTATTACCACCTGACAGTTCAAGAACAGCCTCCTTGCGGCTCTTGGTTTTCTTGATATAGTCGGGCGAGTAGTAATCAATATCAACATAGTGGTATGGATTCACTCCACTCTCAGTCTTTTCAATAACTTCATCGCTATACTCAAGTTTTTTCTTGCTGTCGTTGATGCAAGCCTGATTGTACCATCTCATGTAATCGGCAGCATTCAGATATTCAGGAAGTTCCTTAATAACATCGATACCTGCGTTTACATTCAAGTCAATTTTCAAGCCCTCGCGAGCCTGGCCACGCTTGGTTGTGATGAGAATAGCACCTTTTGAGGCACGGCTGCCATAAAGGGCGACAGCGCTGGCACTTTTCAGGAAAGTGATTTGCGCAATTTCAGATGGCTGTACATTGTTGGCATCGCGTGGAATACCGTCGATAAGCACTAAATAGCCCTGACCGTTATCCTCGTCCATGCCCCACAACGACTTGCCATTCCAGCCGCTGACCAAACTCTCCATGTGGTCGAGGCTGTAGGTGGTGTAGTTCTTATTGAGCATCTCCTCAACATTGACAAACGAAACACCGCCAAGCAGGTCGTCTTGTGCCACACTGCGGAATGCCGTTTTGACCATATAGACAGAATCTTGCACATCATCTGCCTGAACATCGGTCTGGGCACTCAATGCAAATGGCGCAACGGCCATTGCGGCACTCATGACTAATATATTATGTTTATGTTTCATCTTTTATCGTTTATTAATTCAACAATTATTTATGGCGCCATTACCATCCTGGATTCTGTTTAAACTCTGGATAGAGATAAACGTCATCGTCAGGGAATGGGAACCAATAGTGCTTTGTACCAAAATTACGGGTAAGAATAACCTCTTTGCGGTAGTTTGCAACTTTTGCCTCACGCGGGTCGTTGTTCTTGAAGAAATCCAAATCCTCCAAACGGTCAAACTCCTGACGGAACTTGGTGTTGTAAGGATACTCGGTCAAGAGCAGCCAGCGTTGCAGGTCGCAGAAGCGGAAGCCCTCGAACGAAAGCTCCACAGCACGCTCACGGCGAATCTCGTCAATAAACTTATTCTTTTCTGACGTATATTTCACTGCCACATGGCCGCAACCGCAACGGTCGCGAATAACATTCACAGCTTCCTCTGCTGTTTTTGAGAACGACGAAGCGGAATATTCAGAACCTCCGACAGCGGCGCAAGCCTCGGCATACATCAGATAGACATCGGCCAGACGCATATATGGAAGATATGTGTGAGTGTTTTTATTCCAATCATACCCCTTGTCAACAATGTTGCAAGTGTGCGGCACAAGTTTCTGAATGAAATAGCCGGTCTGGCTGCCGTTTGCAACCGGACGCATATTACCACCAGTAAACAACTCGCAGTAACGATAAGCTTCCTTATCACTTGTTGCACCATTAAGATACTTGAAACCATCGAAAACAATATCGTGATAGAAACGAGGGTCACGGTTGTTGAACGGATGCTCTGGATCGAAACCAGAAGCAGGGTCGTCAATCGGAAGTCCGTTGGCCATACCGTACATTTCAACCAAGTTGGCTGTTGGCTGATGAATCACATTATCGTGCTCAACCAAACCTGCCACTTTAGGTCCGAACACCTTTGTTGTATTCCAGTTGGAGCTGTTCCAATCAGATGACGGGCCACGCATAATGGCCTCGGTAGAGCCTGGTATAGTATGCCCCGACACTTGTGTACAAAACAAGTCAGAAAAACTGTTGTTCTTCGCCTCGTTTGTAGGAGTATGGTTGTAAATATCGTCATACTCGAATTTAACAAGAGCGTACGGAGTTTTCCCGTCTTCAACAAGCTGAAGCACTTCACCCAAACTCTCAGCCGATTTTTGGCAGTATGCATCATCATAATCGTAAGTTCTGCCGCTTGCAATGGCACCAAGTAATGGCGCGTTATCTTTCATGGCTTTCATAAGCGGACTGCCTGCCCACAAAAGGCATTTCCCTTTGTAGCTAAGCGCCATAATCTTGTTGGGGCGCAATTGGTTTTTGGTTTTTGTTTTTATACCAGTTTCAGTATCATCCCAATTAATAGGCAGTAAATCAGCAGCACGCTGGAAATCGCGGGCACAACTGTCGGCGCAATCCTGGAACGACAAACGCGGCAACTTTTCAACGTTGTTGGGGTCGAGTGTCTTATTGATATAAGGCAGACCTCCAAAATACTCCATCAACTCAAAGTGCCACCAAGCACGGAAGAAATAACTTTGACCAAGAATAAGGTCTCTCTCTTCCTGAGTGCCATCCATCTCATCGATATGCTCGAGAGCCATATTTGCCTGACGGATGCAGAACCAGGCGTGTCCCCACAACGAGTGGTCTTTCGGACCTTTACTTGCTGGATTGCTATTGTCCTTATAGAGCCAGTTGCCAGTCTGTCTCCAGGCACGGAAGTTTCCAAGGTCGGCCTGGTGAGTCATACGGTCGTCGGCCTCTGGGTTGAATATTTCATCGTCGCCCCAGTTCCACGACGGACACCAGTTACATTTCTCTTTATCAGGAATACAGTTGATAATCAACTCAACAAAACCCTGATAGTTGGTGAAGTTTTTGAAGGCATCGGTTTCCGACACTGTCGTGTTGGGCTCACGGTCAAGGTAATCCTTGCACGATGTGAAGTTTACACATAATGCCAATCCTAACAACCCAACGAATAATATACTATTTATCTTTTTCATCGGTTCAAGAATTAGAGTGATATTTTAAGACCAATATTGAAACGTTTCACAGTCGGATAAGCTCCCAAATAACCGCCACCACCTAAGTTGGCCTCACGGTCATCAGGCATCTTGGTCCACAACCAAAGGTTGTTGCCGTTGACAAACACCTTCAGGTATTTCAGACCTATATTCTTAATCCACTGACCTTCACGCCACTCATAAGCCAACTCAACATTCTTCAGACGGATGTAAGAGCCGTCGAAGATGTATTGAGTTCCGTATGCGGGGAACTGTCCACCCTCCTTGCTCACCGGAGCAGTCATCCAGCGGTAGGTGGTAACATCGGCATTGGGGTTCTCCTTCGACCAAGTTTCACCCATATCGTAAACGGTGTTCAGTTTCTGACCGAAACTCTGCAACACAACGTCGCGCGTTACATTGCGAACGCCATAGAACTGGGCGAAACAGCTGAATCCCTTCCACTGAAATCCCAACATAGCATTGTATGTGTTCTGCGGAGTGCTGGTAAATCCGTATGGTGCGCTATCCTTGCTGTCGACAGTGCCGTCGCCGTTGAAGTCGACAATATAATAGTTACCAGGCA
>JAFVGW010000029.1 GCA_017474765.1 Salinivirgaceae bacterium
ATGCCGCTCTGCTGCGTGCCTTCAATGTCGCCTGGGCCGCGCAGTTTCAGGTCGGCTTCGGCAATCACAAAGCCGTCGTTGGTCTCGACCATCGTCTGGATGCGCTTGCGGCCTTCGGTGGTCAGGCGGTCGCCAGTCATCAGAATGCAGTACGACTGGTCGGCTCCGCGGCCCACGCGCCCGCGCAACTGGTGCAACTGGCTCAGGCCGAACCGCTCGGCGTTCTCAATCACCATCACCGATGCGTTGGGCACGTTCACGCCAACTTCAATCACCGTGGTGGCTATCATTATATTGGTGATGCCTTTGGCAAAATAGGTCATCGATTTCTCTTTCTCGGCCGACGGCATCTGCCCGTGGACAACGCTGATGGCGTAGTCGGGCGGGGGAAAGGCGCGCGATATGCTCTCGACGCCGTCTTCAAGGTATTTCAAATCAGACGCTTTCGGCTCGCTGATGAGCGGATAGACGATGTAAACCTGCCGTCCCTGCCTGAGTTGCTCACGCAGGAATCCGAACATCTGCAAACGCCGCGAATCGTTGTAGTGTATGGTCTTGACGGGTTTGCGGCCTGGCGGCAGCTCGTCGATTACCGACACGTCCAAATCGCCGTAGAGCGTCATCGCCAACGTGCGCGGAATAGGGGTGGCGGTCATCACCAAAACGTGCGGCGGAATGCTGTTTTTCGACCACAGACGCGCCCGCTGCGCCACGCCAAAACGGTGCTGCTCATCGATTACGACAAGCCCTAAATTATTGAAAACCACGCGGTCTTCAATCAGCGCGTGCGTGCCGATGAGAATCTTCAACTGGCCGCTGGCAAGGTCGGCAAGCAGTTGGGTACGGGTGGATTGCTTTGTCGAACCCGTCAGCAGCGCCACATCGATGCCCATCGGCGCAAGCATCTCGCAGAACGATTTGTAGTGCTGCTGCGCGAGAATCTCGGTGGGGGCCATCAGGCAGGCCTGGAAGCCGTTGTCCATCGACAACAGCATCGACATCAGCGCCACCAACGTCTTGCCGCTGCCCACGTCGCCCTGTAGCAGACGGTTCATCTGCAGGCCCGTGTTGGTGTCGCGGCGTATCTCGCGCAGAACGCGCTTCTGGGCGTTGGTCAGACTGAAGGGCAGATGGTTGTTGTAGAAATCGTTGAAAAAATGGCCCACAACTTCGAATCGATGCCCGCCATTGGCTCGCGCACGTATCTTTTTGAGTCTTAATAGTTTGAGTTGGATATAAAATAGTTCTTCAAATTTGAGCCGCAACTGTGCCCGCTGCAAATCGTGCTGGTTTTTAGGCAGATGAATATCGCGCAAAGCGGTTGTCAGGTTTGGCAGATTGAGTTTTTCGAGCAGTTGGCGCGGCAGCGTTTCAGGAATGGCCACGTTCTTAATCGCTTCGTGCAGATTGATTTGCAGCTGGTGGATGGTTTTCGACGTAACCATCTTGGTTTTCATCTTTTCCGAAGTGTTGTAGAGCGGCTGCAGCGAGTACTCGGGCTTGGCCTGGTATTTGGCCATATCTTCAATCTCGGGGTGGACAAAATTCAACTGGTGGTTGAATTCCGTCGGCTTGCCGAAAACCACATATTCGGCCCCGACCTTGAATCGGTCTTTAATCCACTTGATGCCCTTGAACCAAACCAACGGCAGGGCGGCGGTCTCATCGGCGAACCACGCCACAAAGCGCTGGTTGCGGCCTTCGCCCACGAGTTCGGTCTTGGTGATTCGGCCTTTCACCAGAATCAGCCCCAAATCTTCGTTTATCGAGTTGATGGTGTAGAAGCGCGTGCGGTCAAGATAACGGTAGGGGAAATAGTAGAGCAGGTCGGCGTAGGTTTTCACGCCCAACTCATCGGCAAGCGTCAGCGCCCGCTGCGGGCCGACGCCCTTCAGGTACATTATGTCAGTGTCGAGTATGTTTTGTGCCGCCATATCTGCAAATTTTGCGTAAAATAAGAGAAAAATGTTTTACGGAGAAAAGAGTTTGGACAATGAGTAATGTTTAATGATTAATGATTAATGTATAAAGTGTAATGAGTATGACTAATGCCTAGTGCCTAATGAGTAATGAGTAATGAGTATGACTAATGCCTAGTGCCTAATGAGTAATGAGTAATGAGTATGACTAATGCCTAGTGCCTAATGAGTAATGAGTATGCCTAACACCTAACACCCAACACCCAACACCACACATTACCTTCCAGTGATAGTCTCTGATTTCCAGCCTGTTTCGCGGGCGCGGGCAAAGTTGCGCAGGGCGGCTTCCTTGCTTGTGTTGGCGTAGCAGTACTCGCATTGGTGGGGGCAGGTATTGTACTCGCCAATGTCTTTGCTCATTATGCAGCCGCAGGCGGGGCGCTGACCTTTGTCGCGGTTGTCCTTGCGTTTTATGGCATACAGATTATTATTGATAATCAGAGCGTTCTGCGGTAGCGGCTCGGTGCCGAAAAGCGAAATCTCGCGTGTTTTGATTTCCACACCCAGAAAGTCCATCAGCGCTTTGTCGTGGTGGGCAAAACGAATCATCAGGTCATCATCGACGCAGCGGTTGTGACGAATGCCATATTGCTCAATATCAATCTTTTCGCCGCAGGTGGCGAGTTGGTAACCCCAACGTTTGTTGAGTTCCGACAGTTGGCGCGCGAATTGGTCCATCTGCTCAACGGTCCACTCGGAATAGTTCACGCGGTTGCGCTCAAGGTTGGCCTTCACCTTTTTGTAGAGCGCAATGTCGGCAAAACTGAAAACAAGTTTTTCGGCATAGCCATTGATTTGATTGCCAATGTGTTCGATTTCCTGCAAAAGCGTTTCCGTCGTGATTCTGTCGGTGAGAATGAGCGGGTCGAAGCGCCAGACGACGCGGCCTTTGCCCAAGGTGTCAACCAGCCTTCGGAAGGTGTCGATACGGTGGGCAAGGGGCGGCACACCGCGCTCAAGCCCTTCGGTTTCGTAGTCGTTCAGCGTGAATTGAATGTAGCAGTCGATATTGAGTTCCTTCAGATAATCAATGTGTTGCAGCAGCGGCTCGGGGTTCTTCGACCAAAAGACAATGAACCGCGTGTTTTGGTACGACACAAAACTCTGCGCGCCGTTGAACGGGTTGGTCCACGCCGAGTAGCCGACCTTGAGCCTGTGAAAGAACCAGTCGGCGTAGAATGCGGGAATGTCGGTCGAGCGGCTTGCCGAGACAATCACAGGTGCTTGTGCTTCGGCTGCGGTGCCGTTCTCGCGTTCGATTCGTATCTTATTCCATTGTGCCATAGCGGTTTGTTGTCGGTTTTGTCAAATGTCCGCAACAGTCAAAGGTAATTAAAAAAGCAAGTGCAGAGCATTTGCAAAGTGTTTTTAGTCGCTCAATCTATCTTCCGAAAATCTGCATTTTTGCTAAAAATAACGTCCAAAAATCTGCATTTCTTTCAAAAATAACGTCCGAAAATCTGCATTTTTGCTAAAAATAACGTCCAAAAATCTGCAAAATGTTTTTTATCTTTGCGGCAATCAAATGATTATGAGATTATGTTGAAACGCAAATATACCGAATATCTGAAACAATGGAAAGCGACCAAGCAAAAGGAGTGTCTTTTGGTGTGTGGGGCGCGGCAAATCGGCAAAACGTTCATTATCGAAGATTTTGCACGGAATAACTATGAGTCGTTTGTTGAACTCAACTTTGAGCAGTTTCCTGCGCTGAAATCGGCATTTGATGGCGAACTGACTGTGGCAGAGATGATTAAACGTATTTCGGTTTTCATTCCGTCGGCCCGATTCATACCGCATAAAACACTGATATTCTTCGATGAAATTCAGTCTTGTCCGCAAGCCCGTACGTCGCTGAAATTTTGGGCTCTCGACGACTCTTACGACGTGATTGCGTCAGGCTCGCTGTTGGGCGTAAACTATAAGGCCGTGTCTTCGTTCCCTGTGGGATATGAGAGGCAAGTGAATATGTACTCGCTTGATTTTGAAGAATATCTGTGGGCCGTCGGTCTGTCCGACGACGTAATAAGTTCGCTTCGAGAGCATTTTATCAACAGAAGCAAAATCGATGATGCGATTCACATTAAAATGATGGAGTATCTTCGTGAATATATGGTAGTTGGCGGAATGCCAGCGGTCGTCAGCCAGTTTGTCGCCACAAAAAATTTCGGCATTGTTCAGCAAGAGCAAGAGAAAATTATTGCCGCATACCTGAATGACATAGCCAAATATGCCGAATCGGCAGACCGCGTAAAGGCTCGGGGTTGTTTCCTTTCGGTTCCGCGACAGTTGGCCAAGGATAACACAAAGTTCCAATATTCGGTGGTGGAGCACAACGGCACGGCGCGAAAGTTTGGAAATTCGCTCGATTGGCTTCGCGATGCGGGCATTGTGGCCTATTGCTACAATCTGTCCACCTTGCAGTTCCCGCTGTCGGCATACGTCCGCGACGACCAGTTCCGTATCTACTTGACTGACATTGGCCTTTTGGTTTCGATGTACGGATTTGAGATGAAAGCCGCATTGCTGACCGACGCGTTGAGCGGGCCAGCCAAAGGCGGAATTTTCGAGAATCTGATGGCGGATATTCTGCACAAGAAAAAACTGCCACTATATTTCTACAAGAAAGACGATTCGTCGATGGAGATTGAGTTTGTGCTGACACAAGACGCCAAACCGTTGCCGATTGAAGTGAAATCGAAAAAAGGCCGAACACAGTCGCTCAATACAGCACTTACGTGGAGCGGGATAGAGCAGGGCTACAAATTCGGCAACTATAACGTTGGTGTCGATGGCAAGAAGGTGACAATGCCGATTTATATGGCGATGTTTTTATAAATAATGCACCGTCTTCAATGATTATATACGCAAACATTATTTCATATAATGCGTATTATCCTTTAAAACAGAACTCTTATGTTGATGTCAATCTTACTTGTTGCTATTTTTTTCTTCGCACTTTGGCTGTGTATGGGTTGGGCTGACGAAGAAACAAAGAAAAAACACGATTGGTGGGATGAATGGTTCGGAGGTAAATAGTTGCGTTTTAAATGTTGTGGTAGATGGATTATGCTATGAAAACATACATTTATAATGTAGGCGAGGAACCATTTGATAAATGGATGTCTACGCACGCTGATTGTGAGAAACTGATTCTGAAAGGCTGTATTTCAATAATATATGACAGCGATGATTTGGAGTATTACAATAAAATAATAAAGGGCGTCAATTTGAAACAGATTGATATTAACGATTTGTATATTAGAGTGTTACCAGAAGAAGGCGATGAGTATGGTGATGGTGAAATATATGATTTTTATGAGAGTGAAATAACAGGACCAAGTGCTTGGTCGTGGTGGTGCGAGAGAACGGGCATACTTCAGCGACTTGTTGTAAATCGCGAATATGGAAGTTGTTTCATTTTCGAGGATAAAATGGTTCTGACTGCCGACCGAAAAGTAATTGTATATTGTTCAGAATCAAATATAGCCGTCATTCCCGATACGATAGAGATTATTGGTAAATATGCTTTTTACAATGCAAGTATATGGGAACTTGTCATACCTGAATCTGTGAAATTGGTTGATACAGCCGCATTTTATGAGAATGTCATTCGCAATTATCATATTCCTCATTCAATAAAACGTATTGCGCGTTATGCGTTTTACTATGCAGAAGATTCTATAGAAATACCTGAAGGCGTTGAAATCATTGAAGATTTTGCATTTGCAGATATAAAACATATCATACTACCTTCGACATTGAGGGAAATCGGTAAGTATTTTTTCCAAGACGAAGACAACGATTGTTCAATTCCCCGTATAGATGTAGCAGAGAACAATCCATATTTCTATTCAGATAAAGGCACATTGTATTTAAGGGGTGAGAAAGAACCATATTTGAGAGATATTTATGTAGAACCAATACCGCCACAATTGCTTATATGGCCCAAGCCTGAAAATTTGAAACACGAATATACAATTGAAGAATTGGCTGCTGATTATCCGCCATATAATTTCCGTCCGATAAATTCAGAGAAAACTCTTTTTTGGATTTATGAAGGGGAAAAAGGGCTCGTTAACATTATTGACCGATACAAAAACAAATATTTTAATCCCGCATTGGTTAATGACATTCGGTTTATTATTGACAAAGCGGTTTTAGTTATTACTGGAAGTTATGTTCACAGACATATTTACAGTTCTGATTTAAAAGAGTTATTAATCGAGGATGATAGAATTTATGATTTTGATTCAGAAGGTAGGGTTTATTTGCAAGACGATTTTGAAACGACCGAAGCGGATGAACCAAACCCAATAGAAAGGATTCTTGTTCCATACAAGACTAAACAATGGTGTGTTGATTATCAAGGAAATGAGTTGCTGAAACAAAAGTATGATAGGTTGGAAGTTTTTTCAAGCGAAGGAATAGCGCCAGCCAAGAAGAATAGAAAGTGGGGAATGATTAATCTAAGCGAGGATATAGTTATCCCGTTTGAATACAGTGGAATGGAGAATTTTGATGATAAGGGTATGGCTTTGGCCAAAAAGGGAAAGAAATTTGGTTATATCGACCGTAATAACAATGTGATAATACCATTTTTGTATTGGTCTATTTATCGTAGGTTCAATAAAAATGACATATGCTATGCACTTATTGATATAAATAATGGATGTTTCATTGACAGGCATAATAACGTATTGGGCTATTCTTATAAGTATAAGAAAAAACTTGAAGGCATTCACGAAAAAGGTTTCCACTTGTTTAAAAAGGGTAATCGGTATGGCTATTGTCGACAATTCGCTGCAGATTTTTCGGGATGTATCTATCTGGATATAAAAGTGATAAATGATATGGTTCTTATGGTTACGGAAAACGGAATTAATTATTATGAGGTGGAGTATTAAAAAAATCTATGAAATACGATGTGTTTCAGGGTCATCTGTGCGAAGCGTACTCTATTTTTCTAACCAAACAATTCGTGGTAACTTACATAATTGTTCTCTTTTTCAACTTTTTCAATTGTTTTAGCCAATTCTTCAGTGTCAAAAACAATTGACTTTGGAGTCCCATCTTCGAGTTTCACATTTATGGTTATGTTTTTGGGCGGAAATAGTTTCTTTGCCTTTTTCCTTGCTTCTGCAATTTCTTTTAACTCAATGGTAACGGTTCTTTCTGTTCCATCTTCAAGTTTTACTCTTATACTTGTTTCGCCAGAGGGTGCTGGAGGATTAAAAGTGTATATCAAATAAGCAATTATCAGTATGATTCCAACAATGCAAATAATCGCTTCAAATATTACATAAATAACCATTTGCTTAAATGTATTAAGATTTTGTAAAATTATGACTAAAAAATTGAATTTGAAACTCTTATTTATGGTTCCGCCTGTAAAGCGGAATCGCCAACCCAAACGTCAGCGCATCGGACAGTGGTTGGGCGGCGACAATGCCCATCAGGCCGTAGAAGTGCGCGCCGACAACAAGCAGCGGTAGGAAGAACAGGCCTTGGCGGGCAACAGCCACCAGCAAGGCACCAGCGGTATGGCGGGTTGTCTGTAAATACATATTGGTCAGCACAATAAAGCCGTTAAGGATGTAGGTGCAGCAGTGGAATTTCAGCACCAGGGTGCCAAGGCTTATCACATCGGCGTCGGCAACGCTGAAGAGCGACACAATGCCGTCGGCAAAGACGATTCCCGCAGCGGCAACCGCACCGCAGTAGGCCGTTGAGACGGCGACGCTGAACTTGAAGGCGCGGCTCACACGCTGATAGAGCCCCGCGCCGTAGTTGAATCCGCACACGGGTTGGAATCCCTGACCGAAGCCCAGCAGCGCGGCCGTGGCAAACATCATTATTCGCCCCACAACCGAAAAAGCCGCCACCGCCGAATCGCCGTAATGGCTTGCGTAGTTGTTCAGGCAAATGCTCACAACGGCCATCAGGCACTGCCGCACAAGCGACGGCGAGCCACCCGCGAAAATCTCGGCGTAGCGTTCGGCCGAAGGTTTGAAATTGCCGATTTTGAGTCGGATTCCGCCACGCAGGCCTGTCATTTTCAGCATTATGGCAAAACTCACGAATTGCGACAGGGCCGTGGCCAGGCCAGCGCCGCCAATGCCCATATCGAGCGAGAAAATGAACAGCGGGTCGAGAGCAATGTTGAGCGCGGCGCCAATCATCACGCCCACCATCGACATTGCCGCGTTGCCCTGAAAGCGCATTTGGTTGTTCATCACAAAAACGCCCGTAATGAACGGTGTTCCAGCCAGAATCCAGAAGAAATACTCTTTTGCGCGCGGCATAATGGTGGGGGTTGAGCCGAACATGGTGAGCACGGGTTCCATCAGCGCCATCCCGACGGCCGCCAGCCCCGTGGTGAGCGCAATGGCGGTGAAGAAGCCTGTCGAAGCCATTGTGGCGGCCTGTTCCGACTTCTGCGCGCCCAGAGCCCGCGATATGAAATTGCCAGAGCCGTGGCCAAAGAAGAACGAAACGGCTTGAATTATAGCCATATATGAGAAGACGATGCCCAGGGCGGCTGTTGATTGTGTGTCGATGCGGCCCACAAAATAGGTATCGACAATGTTGTAGAAAGCGCTTACGAGCATACACACCATCGACGGCACGGCAAACTCGCAAACCAGTCGGCCGACGGGTTGGGTGGTGATTTTCGTGAATTTTTCGTGCTGATTCATCGCTTTTCTCGTTCTGCGGTGCAAAAATATGCCACTTCGGCGGCTGCCCCACATCGCGAAAGCGAAAAAATGAATATTTTATTATGTTGATAATCAAGCTGTTGACTAAAAACTGAAAAATTTTTGCAAAAAAATCGCATTTCAAGGTAGGGTAATGTGCGGTTTGATTGTCTTATAAGTGTAAAAACGATAACAAAAAAGACACGATATATGGAACGTCAAGTTAGATTAGGAATGTACAGAGTGCTTCGCAAGGTGGGTGTCAACCGTCAGGATATTATGCCAGAAGCTTCATTTTCAAATGATTTGTTCTTTGACGAGATTGATTGGAAATGTTTCCTTTGCTTTGTCGAAGAGCGGTTCCACATTCTTCTCGGTGACGACGAGATTCGTCAACTTGTGACCGTCGAGAATTCGATTGAATTGGTGAATAAGCATTTGTCGCTTAATTAATTAGTTTTTAGTTTGAAAGACGAAGGCCTTTCGCGCGAGCGGAAGGCCTTTGGCGGTTTGGGGGCAAGTGAAGGACTGAAGGATTGAATAATTGAAGGATTGAATGTGTGAAGTCCCGATAGCTATCGGGATGAATAACTGAATAACTGTGGAAAATTGGGGGAGGGCGATATTTGTCTTTGTCGTTGGGGCGAAAAAAATCTCACAACATATCATAAAATAGAGAAAAACGGCTATTCTTGTATCTGTAATGATAGAAGGTGATTGACAAGCAGTTTTATTATGACAGAATTTATTGCCTATTGCGGATTGGATTGCGAGAAGTGCGAAGCGCGTTTGGCCACAATCAACAACGACGACCGTCTGCGCGAGAAAGTGGCGCGGCTTTGGTCGGAACTGAACCACGTGGAAATCACGCCCGAAATGATAAACTGCACGGGCTGCCGAATTGCGGGCGCCAAAACGCCATTCTGCGAGTCGATGTGCCCGATAAGGCTGTGCGCCAAAGGGCGGGGCTACGCCACCTGCGGCTCTTGTGCCGAAACGGGCGGCTGCAAAAAATTGGCAATGGTCACGTCGAACAACGCTGAAGCACTCAACCGCTTGAAACAAAATTAGATATGAAGCACGAAATCGACCAGAAACAATGTGCACAAGCATAGTAGTTAACAAGCGAAAGACCATTGTCGGGTGGAATCTCGACATTATGGATTTTGAGTACCGAATCCGACCGACCGACGATGGCGTTTACATTGAAATCAACGATGCCACCGAAGGCTGGATGCCGCTATTCGGGGCCAACCGCCGCGGCGATTTTGTCGGGATGCCGACCTGTTGGCCGCACAACGAGCGCAGCAATCCCACGGGCGGCGACACCAATATCATAATGCTGAATATCGACCTACTTCTGATGAAAAAGACCTTGCAGCAGGTTCGCGATTTTGTGCAGACGAACAGAGTCTGCAGTGTGCCAGGACTCACGTTTATGTCTTCATTATCAGATAGTAACGGCAATGTGCTGCACATTGTTCCAGGGCACGGGTTCAAGTATTACGAGAAGCCCGATTACCAGATAATGACCAATTTTCCACCCTTTGTGCCAACCCCGCCGCAGCACCCGTGGATGGGGCTCGACCGCTATCGGAAGGCCGACAGTCTGCTCGCCGCCGCTGCCGACGATTTCGATGTCGCCGACTGTTTCCAAGTGCTCAAAGAAGTGTCGCAAACCGTCTGTCCAACAGTGATTTCGATGGTTTTCGACGTTACCGAGAAAACCGTCTATTGGTGCTTCGACCGCAATTATGGCCAGATTGAGAGTAAAAGATTCTGAATAGTAATCTTATAACACAAAGATTATCAAAGGTATATTTAGATTGTAAAAAATCACTACATTTGTAGTGTAAAAACCGTCAAATTTATGGCATACACGAAAGAGACATTGGTGATAAACAACCCTTCGGAACAGTTGCTGAAAGTGATTGAAAAACTTCGAGAGAACAAGCAGGCGAAGTTGGATAAACTTCGGAATATGAAACCAGAAGAGTTCTCGCGTCGCGTGATATTGTCATAATGGAAGCGTCATATTCCATAATCAAAAAAGAAAATGAATATCGTGTTTCGCTGACTTCTGTCAATCAGGAAGCATTGCCTGACCATATTCGTGTTGTTCTTGCCGACGAAAATATTGATGTCAGCGAACTGATGATAGAGCGAGTCAGCGGCAAAAGTGCTACAGGACAGGATGTTCTGCACGACATAACAGGCTGGGTTGCGGAATTGTTTTTCGCCAATCCAAATCTGATAGTTTATTATTCGTGCGACGATATGACACCGATACCACGCCGAAACAAGCGCGGTGGCAACCGCAATATGCCTGTTAATGAATATCGTAGCAAATTGTTCACCCGTATTTTCGATACTTATATGGCAAGCCACCAGGTAACGGGCGTGACAAACACCCCCATACGAATCGATAATTACGAGAATGGGATAGGATACAGTCTGTTTTTTCATTTTATCGCACGCAACATTCATAACAATATTGTTGAAATACTGAAAGATAACATTGTTGAAGTCAGTGGAAAATGATTGTGGAAAGCCAAACGTGTTGTCTGATTAACACAAACATTATCAACTCATTATGAAAATCGAACTCGCAACACGGAACGATGTTCCCGAACTTTTGGAACTGCAATACAAGGCGTTCGCGCCAGTGGCGCAAAAACTGCAGTTTGCAGGCATTCCGCAAATGACCGCCACCATTGACGATGCCTACGCGCACTTCGACAGCCACACAACGCTGAAAATGGTGTCGGACGATGGCCGAATTATCGGTTCAGTAAGCGGAAAGATGGATGGCGGCTCGCTCTACATTGGGCGGCTGATGGTGTCGCCCGACTGCCAGCGGCAGGGCATAGGGCGCAAGTTGCTGCACCATTTGGAATCGATGTTCCCCTGCACCCGCGAGTGGCTCTGTTCCTACCGCGACGACGATGTGACCTGCAGTTTCTATTCAAGCGAAGGTTTCCGCAAATACGACGATTACTTGGTCTGCGAAGGTCTTTGGGCCATTCATATGGAAAAAATTCAATGACAGCGATTTCCGCCGAATAGGAAGGTCTTTTTGTTCGGTTTGTAATTTGCTGAAACTGACACAAATGGCGATATAGTCGCAAAAAAATCATACTTTTCAGAAAAAAACTGCAAAAAACTCTTGACTCGTCCCTTGGGGCATAGTGTAACTTTGCGGGTGCTTAAGCAAAATATCGTACGATGGGAAATAAAACAAAGTTAAAAATCGGAGAGTTCTCGCAGATGATGCAGGTCACAGTCAAGACTTTGCGGCACTATGAGCAGAAAGGACTGCTCAAGCCCAATGAAGTTGACGAGTGGACGGGCTACCGCTACTACACGGTGGGCCAGATGCAGAAACTACAGTCAATTCGCGAACTGCAACGACTCGGATTCTCGCTCGACGAAATCAGGGATTTGTACGAAGACGATTCGCATACACCTGAAATTCAGCAGATTGATGAGAAGATTCGGGAAACGGAACGGCTGTTGCGGCAACTGACAACCCGTCGCGACCGACTGCTCGAATGGTGTGACTCTCGCAAAAAAATTAAGAAAATGGAAAAATTCGGTATTCAACGGCTGCCCGAAATCATTGTGGCAAGCCACCGCGAAATCATTCCAAACTATGCGGCTCTCGGCCCGTTGTGCGTCAACAAAATCGGTCCCGAAATGCAGCGGCTCGGCTGCAAATGTCCGCCACCAGGCTACTGCTTCACCATTGAGCACAACAAAGAGTACAAGCCCACCGACGTCGACATTGAGTATTGCGAGCAGGTGGAAGCCTTGGGCACCGACAGCGACATTATCCAGTTCAAGCGTCTGCCTGCCGTGCCCAAAGCATTGTGTCTGAAGCATATCGGACCATACGAAAAGTTTTATGAGTCGTTCGCCGAAGCCTTCCGTTACATTGAAGAGCACGGCTACAAGGTAGTCGGCCAGCCGCGCACAAGTTACGTCGATGGCGCGTGGAATCAGGACGACCCCGAAAAATGGCTGTCGGTGATTCAAATTCCAATAGAGTAAACACCAACAATGGGCTATCAGTTTTGTGCTGATAGTCCATTTATAATCAAACTATTATGGCATTCGATTTCAAAAAAGAATACAAGGAATTCTACCTTCCGAGCAGCAAGCCGTCGTTTGTCGATGTGCCCGCTGCAAACTACATTGCCGTGCGCGGCACAGGCGACCCGAACGCGGACAATGGTGCGTATAAGGATGCGCTGCAGATACTTTACGGCGTTGCCTACACCATAAAAATGAGCAAGATGGGCGACTACCGTATCAATGGCTATTTCGATTTTGTGGTGCCGCCGCTCGAAGGTCTGTGGTGGGAAGTGGTTGACGGAAAGACCGTTGCGGGATTCTCATACAGCAACAAGGCCAATCTGCATTGGATTAGCCTAATCCGCCTGCCCGAATTTGTCACGCAAAGCGATTTTGATTGGGCTGTGGCCGAAGCCGCGCGCAAGAAGAAAATCGTCTGCTCTGCGGCCGAGTTTTTCACCCTTCGGGAAAGCCGCTGCGCCCAGGTGATGCACAATGGCAGTTACGATGACGAGCCCGCCACAATCGCTCTGCTCAAGCAATTTATTGAACAGAACGGCTGCACGGTCGATATCGACAACACCAACCGTTTCCACCACGAAATCTACCTGTCGGACCCGCGCAAAACCGCCCCCGACAAACTGAAAACGGTGATAAGATATCCGATAAGGTAAGTGTGAAAAATGAAAATTCGCCCACCCAGCCGAAACTGATTGGGCGTTTTTTTTATCTGCGTAAATCAGTTAAATCTGCGTTATCAGCGTTCAAAAAAAGACGCAAGCATTGCGTCCCTACAAATCTGTGTTAATCTGTGCCCCCGATAATTATCGGGGCTGTGTCGTCTGTGCGAGTTTTCAGCGCGAGCCAATCGTCACACTTAAATCCGCACCTTAAAATCCTCGTAACCAAACGTTTTCCAGAGTCGGTAGTTGGTGCCTTCCTTGATGTAGATGTCGGGCAGGGGCATACCGTTGAAGGTGTTGTTTTTTACCATTGAGTAGATGGCCATATCGCCGAATGTAAGTTGCTGACCTTCGGTGAGTTCGGTGTCGAACGAGTAGTCGCCGACAATGTCGCCAGCAAGGCACGTGGGGCCGCCAAGACGGTAGGTGAAGGGCTTCTCGTCAGGCTCGCCGCTGCCTTCGAGTGGCGGGCGGTAGGGCATTTCAATCACGTCGGGCATATGGCACGCCGCCGAAGCGTCGATGATGGCCACAGGCTGCTCTTTGCGCTGCACTTCGAGCACCGTGGTGAGCAGATAGCCAGCGTTCAGCGCTACGGCCTCGCCAGGCTCAAGATAGACCGTCAGACCGCGGGCGGTCATACGGCCGATGCAGCGCTCAAGGCGCGGAATGTCGTAGCCAGGGCGTGTGATGTGGTGGCCGCCGCCAAAGTTCACCCATTTCATTTGCGGCAGCCAGCGTCCGAATCGGGCTTCAAAGGCGTCGAGCGTCACTTCGAGCGCGTCGGAATCCTGCTCGCAGATAGTGTGAAAGTGCAGTCCGTCAAGTAGTTGCAATAGTTGCGGATTCCGCTTCAGTCCGTTTTCAAACTCCTGCAGAGTGGTGCCAAGACGGCTTCCAGGGGCGCAAGGGTCGTAGATGGCGTGGCCTTCCTGCGTCGATTTTTCGGGGTTCACCCGCAAACCCACGCTCAATCCGCGCTGCCGAGCCCGTGCGCCGTAGAGTTCCAACTGTCGCACCGAGTTGAAGACAATATGGTCACAGATGGTTGTAATCTCTTCAAAATCAGACTCTTTGAAAGCAGGTGAGAAGATGTGGTTTTCGCCGCCAGGCATTTCCTCGTGGCAGAGCCGCGCCTCGTAGAGCCCGCTTGCCGTTGCGCCGCATAAATATTTGGCAATCAGCGGATAAAACGCATAGCAACTGAACGCCTTCTGCGCCAGCAGAATGCGGCAGCCAGTGCGGTCCATAACTCCCCGAAGAATCTTCAAGTTGTCTTCAATTCGTTCACTGTCAATAATATAGCACGGGGTGCGAAGGTTCATTTTTTTCGGGTGTTGGGTGTTAGGTGTTAGGTATTGGGTGTTGGTCCATAACTATCGGCATTAGGCACTAGGCATTAGGCATTAGAAAATTACGAATCATTAAACTTTAATATTACTCGAATTTGTCTGTAGTCTGTAGTCTGTAGTCTGTAGTCCAACCATTTAAACCCGTTAAACTTCTAAACCTCTAAACTTCTAAACTTTAAACTTTAAACTTTAAACTTTTACGGAACCAGCACAGGATTCTCGCTCACAACCCACGGCAGGCCCCATTTGTTGAGTGCCTCCATATACGGGTCGGGGTCGAAATCCTCAACGTTGAACACGCCAGGTTTCTTCCATAAACCTTTCATTACCAGCATTGTGCCAATCATTGCGGGCACGCCAGTGGTGTACGAGATGGCTTGTGAGCCCACTTCCTTGTAGCACTCCTGATGGTCGCAGACGTTGTAGATGTAAAGGTCGCGCGGTTTGCCGTCTTTCACGCCAGTGAAGATGCAGCCGATGTTGGTCTTGCCCACGGTGCGCGGTCCGAGCGATGCGGGGTCGGGCAGAAGCGCCTTCAGGAACTGAATGGGCACAATCTCCTGACCGTTGAAATTGACGGCGTCGGTGCGCAGCATTCCAACGTTCTCAAGACACTTCATATGAGTGAGATAACTCTGTCCGAAGGTCATAAAGAAACGGATGCGCTTTACGCCAGGAATGTTCTTTGCAAGCGACTCAATCTCCTCGTGGTGAAGCAGATACATATCTTTCGGGCCCACGCCGTCAAAGTTGTACTCGCGTTTGATTTCCATTGGTTTGGTCTCAACCCAGTGGCCGTTCTCCCAGTACGAGCCGTTGGCCGAAACCTCGCGCAGGTTGATTTCGGGGTTGAAGTTGGTTGCGAACGGATAGCCGTGGTCGCCGCCGTTGCAGTCGAGAATATCGATGGTGTGAATCTCGTCGAAATAGTGTTTCAGCGCGTAGGCCGAGAAGACGCTCGTCACACCAGGGTCGAAGCCAGTGCCGAGCAGGCCAGTGATGCCTTTTGCCTTGAAGCGCTCGTTGTAGGCCCACTGCCACGAGTAGTCGAAATAAGCCGTGAAGCCCTTCTCGCGGCAGCGTTTCTCGTAGATGGCGCGCCACGTCGGGTCTTCGGTGTCCTCGGCCTCGTAGTTGGCCGTATCGATGTAGTGCACGCCCGTTTCAAGGCAGGCGTCCATAATGGTCAGGTCCTGATAGGGCAGAGCCAGGTTCAGAACCACGTCGGGGTTCACCTTGCGGATGAGCGCCACAAGTTCCTGCACGTTGTCGGCGTCAACCTTTTCGGTGGTGATTTTCGCCTTTGTCGAGCCCTCGATTTTGGCCTTGAGCGCGTCGCACTTGCTCACAGTGCGGCTTGCAATGCAAATCTCGTTAAACACGTCGCTGTTTTGCGCGCATTTCTGAATGGCCACGCTAGCAACGCCTCCGCAGCCGATGATTAGAACTTTTCCCATTTTCGATAGATTTTTGAATTTTGATTTATGATTTTCGATTTCTTTATTTTCGCACAGATGACACAGTCCCGATTGCTATCGGGAACACTGATTATCACAGATTTTTTTATAGTTTCTAACCGATTTTATCAGATTCAATCAGAATAAGTTATCTGTTAAAATCGGATTGAATCGGTTAGCGATTTTCTTACCATTCTGTCTTCATTATTAATTGTTATTTGTTCATTTTCAATTAATTGTCAATTGTCCACTGTCAATTTTCAATTTTCAATTTTTAACTCCTAACTCCTAAATACTCAATAAAAGTTCCCTCACCACCTTGCAAGCCACAGCCGTCGATACTCCGCTTTGGTCGTAGGTGGGGCACAACTCGTTGACGTCGGCGGCCACAATGTTGCAGCCGTGGCACACAATTCGCATAGCGTCAAACAGTTGCATAAACGTCACGCCGCCAGCCTCAGGCGTTCCCGTGCCAGGGAAAACCGACGGGTCGAGCACGTCAAGGTCGATGGTGAAATAGACGGGCTTGTTGCCAATCTGCTTCACTGTTTCGGCCAGACCGTCGAAATTGAACTTGTGCAGATTGGTGTGCCCCTCGGCGGCCCAGCGGAACTCCGAGCGTTCGCCCGAGCGGATGCCGAACTGATGGATGCGGCCGTCGCCCGTCAGGTCGTGGCAGCGGCGGATGACGCACGCGTGCGACAACCCAACGCCCAGATACTCGTCGCGCAGGTCGGTGTGGGCGTCGAAATGGATGATGTGTACGTAGGGGTACTTCTTAATCACCTCGCGGAAAGCGCCCAGAGTGACAAGGTGCTCGCCGCCAATCATTAGCGGTAACTTGTTGTCGGCCAATATGGTAGCCGTGCGTTCCGAAATCTGCGCAAGCGCCTTCTCGCTGCTGCCGATGCAGAGTTCAAGGTCGCCGCTGTCGAACACGCTGATGTCTTCAAGGTCGCGGTCGAGCAGGGGGCTGTAGGTTTCGAGCCCGAACGACTCGCTGCGGATGGTGTGCGGCGCAAACCGTGTGCCAGGGCGGAACGACGTGGTTGAGTCGAACGGCGCTCCGAAGAGCACAATCCGCGCCTCGCTGTATTCGGCGTCGCAGCCGATGAATGTCTCAATGTTCTTGTTAAGCATTGTCGGTCAGTCTTTTATCTTCTCCACGTCGGCCAGCATTCGCTCCACGTAGGCGGGCAGCGCAAAGCAGCCTTTGTGCAGGTTGGTGGTGTAATAATCGGTTTTGATGCCCAGTTTGTTCCACGCGTCGGCGTTCAGGTCGAGCACGGGGCGGTACTTCTTCGACGCGAATCCGAACAGCCAGTAACCCGACGGGTACGACGGTATATGTGCCTGATAGACACGGCTAATCGGGAAACTGTCGACAATTCGCTTGTGGGCTTTCTGCGTCTCAATGCGGTCCTCCTCGTAGAAGGGGCTCTGATGTTGGTTCACCATTATGCCGTCGGCCTTCAGCGCTTTGTAGCAGCCGCCGTAGAACTCGCGGGTGAGCAGACTCTCGCCAGGGCCGTAGAATCCCGCCGAGTCCACAATTATCACGTCATACTCGTTCTCGATGTGTCGGATGAAGCGCAGGGCGTTCTCGGTGTAAACGGTCACGCGCTCGTCGTCAAGGCTCGACGCCGTCTCGGGGAAGAATTTGCGGCAGGCTTCCACCACGCCGTCGTTAACTTCCACAAGGTCAATGCGTTCCAGACTCTTGTATTTGAGCAGTTCCTCCACCACACCGCCGTCGCCCGAACCAAAAATCAGCACGCTTTTCGGGTTTGGATGGACGGCCATTGGCACGTGGCTCAACATTTCGTCGTAGATGAACTCGTCGCGCTCGGTGAAGATGATGTAGCCGTCAACCGCCAGAAACTTCCCGAATTCGAGCGACTCAAAAATATCGACGCGCCCCAGGTCAGTCTCGTTCGTGTAAAGGTGCTTGTCCACTTTCACAGAGAACTTTACGTTTTCGGTGTGATGTTCAGAAAACCAGAATTCCATTTTTTTGTTGTTTAATCGGTTAATCGGATAATCGGTGAATCGTTTTTTTTGACAACAGACTTCAGACAACAGACTTCAGTCAGTGGTCGTAATTCGTAATTCAAAATTCGTAATTAACTAACCTCCAACACCTATCACCCAATACCATTCATATATTCCTAAATCTCTAATTTCTAAATATTCTCAAGTCTTTCAAGAAATTCCTGTCGAGTTGTGTTCAGCCCTGCGATGGCGTTCTTTACAATAAACTCGGGCACAGGTTCCACGTGTGTTTGAAAAATAATCGGGCGAAGCATACCGTCTTTCACCCAGGCCTCGTGTCCGCCTTTTGTTCGTAACACTTTGAGTCCGTAACTGCCAAGCACAGCCTTAAACTCGCCGATGGTTATGTTCGATAGTTTTTTCATACCAAGGCTGAAAGTCTGACAGGTGCCACAATGCGCTGAAAATTAACGTTTTTCTCCAGCAACTCAATCATTGGCTTGTCTTTCAGTTGCATTCGTGCCGTTGGTGGCGTGATTGATTTTTTTGTCACTTTCCAGCCGTGCGCTTTCAAATCGGCGGTCAGCGTCCCCATTTCAAGGCAACTCTCGATATACAATTGGAAGCATTCGTAGAAGTTTTTCACAGCGTCAATATAATCTGTGCCCGATGTTGAAAGGTCGAGCGACGGGCAATAGGCAATCTGCACGTCGCCTTCCTGAAACACAAAAAACGAAATGTCAAACTGATAGTCGGTTCCGCTATCTTCAGTCGCATTAACACGAAGTTTTACCTTTTTCTTCGTTGAAATCCGTTCTTCTGTTTTCAATTCCATATCATTAATGTTTGATTGCAATGTAACAAATTTTTGTTTAATCAGTGAATCGGATAATCAGTGAATCGGTTCCTGCGGGTGGTAGAGACGTGGCGCGCCGCGTCTCTACAATATGTTCCGTATGTCGAACCTCCAAAATCATAATTCCTAACTTCTAACTTCTAACTCCTAACTAATAAATCGTCTGCTCCCGAATCACATTCAGCCGCTCGATTTTCTCGTCCTCGGGGCCAGTCATTGAGCAGCCCTTCTCTTTGGCGTACAGAATGTAGTCGATGATTTCCTGCGTGATGCGCTCGCCAGGTGCCAGAATCGGGATTCCTGGGGGGTAGCACATAACAAACTCGGTGCAAATGCGGCCGTTGGTCTCGCGGATGGGAATCATTTCCTCTTTGGCCGCGTAGAAGGCCTCTTGCGGCGTCATAACCACCGACGGGTTGATGTACTCGTGGTCGAACAGGCCCGTGCGCTCGCGGCGGTAGCGGCGCTGAATGTCGTAGAGTGCGCTCACAAGCCGCTCAACCTCGCGCATTCGGTCGCCTATCGATATGTATGCCAATATGTTGCCGATGTCGCCCAACTCAACCTGAATGTCGTACTCGTCGCGCAGAAGGTCGTAAACCTCAATGCCCGCCAAGCCGATGTCAAGGGTGAAGACCGTCAGTTTGGTGGTGTCGAAATCGTAGATACTGTCGTTGTTAATCAACTCCTTGCCATAAGCGTAATAGCCGCCGATTTTGTTGATTTCGGTGCGGGCGTAGTCGGCAATGCGCTGCACTTCGGCAAAGGCTTCCTTGCCGCGGATGGCCAGATTGCGGCGCGATATGTCGAGACTCGCCAGCAGCAGATACGACGCGCTTGTGGTCTGCGTCAGGTTTATCACCTGCCTAACGTAGCCAGCGCTCACGCTTTCGCCGATGAGCAGAAACGAGCTCTGTGTCAGGCTTCCGCCCGATTTGTGCATACTGATTGACGACATATCGGCGCCAGCCGCCATTGCCGTAATTGGCATATTCTCACCAAAATAGAAGTGCGTGCCGTGCGCCTCGTCAACCAGCACCAGCATATTGTGGGCGTGCGCCAGTTCAACAATTTTTTTCAGATTCGAGCAGATGCCGTAGTAGGTGGGGTTGTTCACCAGAATGGCCACTGCGTCGGGGTTGGCCTCGATGGCCTTCTCAACCTGCGAAATCTTCATTCCAAGGGCGATACCCAGACGGCGGTCCATATCGGGGTTGACGTAGATGGGTGTGGCGCCGTTCACCACCAGCGCGTTGATGACGCTGCGGTGCACGTTTCGCGGCAGAATGATTTTGTCGCCCTTCTTGCAGGCCGTGAGCACCATTGTCTGCACCGACGATGTGGTGCCGCCCACCATTAGGAAGGCGTGCGCGGCGTGGAAGGCTTCGGCGGCCAACTCTTCAGCCTTCTTGATGACCGAGATTGGGTGGCAAAGGTTGTCGAGCGGCTTCATTGAGTTGACGTCAATCTCAACACACTGTTTTCCAAATAGTTTGGCCAAATCGGGATTGCCTCGGCCGCGTTTGTGGCCAGGTACGTCGAACGGTACAATGCGTTTTCTTCGGAATTCTTCCAGAGCCTCGTAGATAGGTGCTTGGTCTTGATTCATTTCAAGCGTTTTAAAAAATTAAACAATACTACCTTTCTTGTTTACTTTATCTGCTTGTGGTGAACCTCGGCAGATTGTCAGAGTCTATATAGTAAATATTTACTTTTACTACTCTTATTGACCGTTTCTCAAGTCGGGTGGTTATAAGTAACCAACTTTAAAAAAACTGCACATTTAAGTGCAAATCAATAAAATGGAAATACTCTAACAATCTAAAGTGTGCTCCATCGGTGCAAATGTAGTCATT
This sequence comes from Salinivirgaceae bacterium, assembly GCA_017474765.1. Taxonomy (GTDB): domain Bacteria; phylum Bacteroidota; class Bacteroidia; order Bacteroidales; family SZUA-534; genus RUG13583. The sequence goes on from JAFVGW010000029.1 coordinate 20,948, forward strand.
TATTGGAATGGTGGGGCGCTTGGGGGCGGATTTTATTTGCTATTTACATTTCAGTTTGTATTCAAGCAATATCAGGTTTGATTCTTCGTCAACAGCATTCGCCGCATCAACGTGTCTGTTATAATCCTGTGGCGTAATCAAAGCGAAAAGAGCATCGTTGTATAGAAAAGCATTGCTAAATCCGAACGGAAACTTTTCGTTACCAAAGGCTGTGGTTACTGTGATTGATGTGGTGTCCTTTATGTTGGCTGCCGTCAAAAATTCAAGCCCCAATGGAAAATCTCCCATAACGACTCTTGTAAGGTTATAAAGGACAAACACATTGTCACTAACCTTGGTGAATGATTGGTAATATCGAACCACTTTTTTCTTCTCGGTTTGCTCGTAAATAACTCTAATGTCGTCGTTTTTAGGTAGCGCGTCCTCGGTGTCGAAATTAAGGGTCAAAACAGGATTGATTGAATTGTTATCATATTGATATATAGTATAATCGAATGGCTTTACGGTGAAAATTCCTTCATCGGTTCTGATAAAATGTGATTCGGCTACGCGACAACCTGCGTTCACCGTGAAATCATCGCACTCGGCAACAATTTTCCGCTGCTTCAAGTCGAACAAGACATAGTTTTTCATTTTGTTGTTCGCGTAGTTTGAGAACAGCAGAACCGTATTGTTGTTTACTGCAACAATATCGTAATAATTATCGTCTAATACGTATGAATTCAGGTATTTGCCGCGAATGTCATATTCGTATAGTTTTTGGGTGGCTGTTGATAGAATATAGACGGTTTCGTCTTTGACATCGAAATTTGTAATCCAAGGATATTCTTGGTTTGAACGGCCAACTCGGTTCACTTGCGACACATAATGCCCGTCTTTGCCGAACACTTTAATGCAATTCATTTCTTCGTCTTGAATGTAATAATAGTTGCTGTCGCACAGTATTTTACCAGGGTTTGTGATTAAGGCGTTCCGAGTACTGTCGAGAAAAATCACTTTGCAATCGTCTATAACATCCTCCAATTGACTACAGTTCCTCGGGTCAAGATTGATGATGGTGGATTTGCCGCTGTTGCTGGCGCAAGAGGCGGTCAATAAGGCCGCAGCCAAGAATAGGATAGGTGTTTTCATATCGTTTTAGATTTTATGTCTAAATATTTGGAATCTTTACTTAAAGTGATACTTTAAATAAATAACTCCTAATTTCTAATTCCTAAATATCTATAAGTTATCTCCTTTGAGTTTCCGTTTGCCAGCAGCGAAAACAAGCGCCACAAAGGCAATCATGAAAAAGACGGAGAGGAGCGCCACGCTGTTGCGCATTGAGCCTGAAATCTGCTCTATCAGCCCGAAACCGAACATTCCGATAACAATGCCAATCTTCTCGGTGATGTCGTAGAACGAGAAATAAGAGGCTGTGTCGGTGGTGTTTTCGGGAATGAGCATGGCGTAGGTTGAGCGCGCCTGCGACTGTATGCCGCCCATCACAAAGCCAAGGAAAACTGCCAGAATATAGAACTGGATGGTGTTCTGAATGAAATAGCCAGCCACGCATATCGCCACCCAAACCGAAAGCATTATCAGCAGCGATGTAAAGTTGCCGAATCTATTTGAAACTCTGGCAAATACAACCGAGCCGAACATCGCCAAAAACTGTATCAACAGAATCACAATTATCAGTTCGATGGTGCCGACGTGCAGTTCGACGCTGCCAAACAGCGTGGCCACCAGAATGATGGTCTGCACGCCCATGCTCAAAAACAGGAACGAAACCAAAAAGAGGTTCATAATCCGCTGACGGAAAAGGTTTTTCGCCACTTCGGCAATCTCTTTGAAGCCTTTTGAAAGAATCTCGGAATCTATCTTGCTTTTGGGCTTGAACTCTTGCAAATGCTTGAAAGCCACCAGTGCGATGCCAATCCACCAAAAGCCGACGAGCAAGAACGAGAAACGATAGGCGGCATCTTCGCTGCCAAAGCCCCAGAACTGCCATGTGTAGATGATGGCTATGCAGAAGATGAACAGCACCATACTGCCCAGATAGCCCCACGCAAAACCTTTGGCACTCACAATGTTATGCAGACGGTTGGTGGCTATTATCGGCAGAAATGAGTTGTAATAGACCGTTGCGCCCGCCCAGCCAATGACGGCCAAAACAGTCATCAGCAGGCCGAAACCAATGTTTGGGCCAGTGAAAAAGTACAAACCCGAGCAGGCAGCCGCGCCAAGCGTGGTGAAGAGCACCATAAAGCGCTTGCGGTAGCCGCCCATGTCGGCAATGCCCGAAAGGAGCGGGGTTATCAGAATCACAATGGCGTAGCCCAGAGCGATGGCGTAGTCGTAGATTACGGTGTTTTTTATTTGAAAACCGAAGAGACTGACCAGTCCGCTGCCAAACGCCTCTGCCGTAACGTTTTGATAATAAATGGGAAACAGTGCCGACGCAACTATCAGACTATAGACCGAGTTGGCTATATCGTATGAGCACCAAGCGTTTATGACCTTGCGGTTGTTCTTCTCAATCATCGTCTCATTTTTGATTGAAATCGTGCAGCAAAGTTTGCAAAAAAGCCTGACTTTGCATAATTGCGTCGTCGCTTATATCTTTCTTTGATGGTTTTGGCGTGGTTTTTACGTATGTAAAATCTTCATTTTCAGCAATAAATCCGATTCCTTTCTTGTATAAATAAATTTCGAACAGAAGGTTGCCGCTTGTGGTGTCGGCACTGAACGAGAAACTGCCGCTTGTTCCTAACTCCCGACTTAAAATTTGCGGTAATTTGCTGATATTCTCGTATTTGACAGTATCGGTCCTTGCTCGCACGGCATCAATCCATGTCATGGGGATGTGTAATTGCGCAGTATGATTCACATCGGTTTTTATCAGTTTTTTCGATGTACGGTCGTAGATAAATTTTTCATTATCAGTGACAAAACCAATGCCATTGTTGTATGCGTAGAAACCCCACGAACGGCCGCCGCTCAAAATGTCTTTGCTGAAATTGAAATCGCTGCCGTCCACTTCAAGTTGATTGCAAAGTAACAGCGGTATATCGTTTTGCGACAGATAGTTATCAATCACGGTATCGGTCTTTGCCAACGCTCCGCCGAGCCAAATCATTGGAATGTGGAAACGCTCGGGCGCAAAAAGCGTTGAATAGTCGGGAAGGCGGTTTCCGTGGTCGGCAACAAGCACCAGCAGAGTGTTGTTCCACCAAGGCTCAGCCGCGGCACGGCGCACAAAATCGCCAATGCAACTGTCAGTGTAGTGGATGGTGTTCATAAACTTGCCAGGTTCAGCCTTGCCAAGGAAACTGTTTTTTAGGAAACGGCTTGTGTGCGGCACCTCAAAGGGCTCGTGGCTGCTCAGGGTGAACAGCACGCTGAAAAACGGCGCCGACGAGTTGTTGATGTCGTTGAGCCAGCGGCCGAGGACGATGTGGTCGTGAGCACCCCATTTCGAGTTCATGTCGCTGTGCTGGAATTCGTCTTTCGAGACTATCGGATTGTATTGTCCTGCAATAAAATACGAGTTCATGTTGGCAAAGCCGATGTCACCGCCGTAGTAGAACGACGATGTGTAACCCTCGGCGTTCAGTTTATGGCTCAAATGCGGCAGTTTTGCGGCCTTGTCGGTGAATTTCATGATTGATGTGGTTGGCTGCGCAGGATAGCCGCTCAAAATGCTCACAATGCCCTTGTCGGAGCGGTCGGCGTTGGAGTAACAGTTGCTGAACAGCACCCCCGTGCGGGCAAGGCTGTCGAGGTTGGGGGTGACACCTTCAATGCCACCCACGCAGCCAACAACCTTCGCCGTGAAACTTTCCATTATCATTATCAGAATGTTAGGACGGCCTGTTTTGAGCAATCGGTGCTGCAACGAATCTGTGTGCAGCATTTCGGCAACAACGCTGTCGGCTTGAGCCTGAGGCATGAAATTGTCGGTTTGCTGCATTTTGAGGTAGCGCAGCGAGTTGCAGAAGTTCCACTGCACGTTGACGGCCGCATGATTGGCAAACTGCTGGTCGCTGAAATAGACTGAACCAGAGCGGATTGGCATTCCAAAGCCTCCGCGGATTGGTATCACAAGAACAGCGCACGCAAACAGCAAAGCGGGCAGAGCCTTCCACGATTCGGGCTGCAACTGCTGCAACCGTTCGCCAACAAACCTGCGGTATGCCTTGATGCTGAGCCAGCAGAAAACGGCAATCCAAAGAAGGAAAATGGCTGTGAGCCAGACGGGAGTGGAGGCGGCGGCCTCTTTGGGCGTCTTCAAGTACATGAGCACGGTGCTGTCCATGCGGAAGCCCCAGTTGCGGTAGAGTTCGCAGTCGCAAATGCCTATCATCGAGAAGATTATGATGAAAACAATGGTGCCCGCTCCAACAATCTTTGCCGTCAGGCTGCCTTTGCATCTGACTGTGGCGGCAAGTGTAAGAGCCACAAACGCAGTCAGATAACCGCCCATCGATAGGTCGAGCAGCAAGCCATGCCAGAAAGTGCCAAGCACCGTGCCAAACGACAAATCGGCAGTCAACCTAATGTTGTAAAGTTCAAAAAACACGCGGACAGCCACAAAAAACGCTATCCAGAACAAGTAATATCTGATGATTGCAAAAAGTCGCGGAAGCATATCAAAATCCAGTTTTTTATCATTCGGATGTTTACGGCAAAATAACAAAAGAAATTTTATTTGGAGCAAACAGAATTTTCAATATATTTAACCCACATATATAATCAATTGAAAGCATTTGTTTCACAAACAGTAAATTGTCATGATTGACAACAGTTTTGATATTATCCAGGCCATTGATTGCAACAATTGGTTTGCCCACAGTCCGCAGCCAATTTTCATTATGCGGGTCGATGGACGAAGTCTGGTGCTGCATAAAATCAACCGCAGCGCCTGCGAATTGCTCAAATGCACAGAGGAGAACTACCTTTCGCTATCACCAGTCGGAATCGGACTCTTCAAGTCAGAAACGGACATTCAGCAATACATCGATGCCGAGATTGGACCAGAGGGCGTGACTTACTCGGCACAGATTGTGCCTCTCATTGAGCCGACAATATCATCGGAGATTACGCTCTTCAAAATGCACTCGCCCGACGGGCAGACTTATCTGGCGGCCTTTCAGCAGAATTCAGGCAATCTGACGAAAATACTTACCGCGCTGCGCCACAGCGAGTTCCGCTTTCTGATGATGGCTGAGAACATCACCGACGGCATAATGATTTATGAGAACGGAAAACTGATGTTCGCCAACTCGGCAAGCACCAAAATCACCTGCTTCACCAAAGAACAGTTGAAATCGGCCTCGCCGCTGTCGCTCATCTGCGATTATGAGCGCGAGCGCCTGGGAAAACTAATGGCTGAGCAGCAGAAAATCAATCCGAATTTCTTCAGCGCCGAAGTGTGGATTCTGAACAGGGCAGGACAGGAGAAGTGCATAAAATGTGTCTTTAGCAAGACTAAAACCCAGAACGAAACAATATCCTACAATGTCATAACCGATATCACGGCGCAGAAAATCACTGAAAAAGCCCTTCTCAAAAGCCAGGAGGAGTTCAGGATGCTGGCCGACAACAGCCCCGACCTGATTTCGCGCTACAACCGCAATCTGACCTACGCCTATGTGAACCGCGCCGTGGAGGAGATAACAAAAATCCCCGCAGCAAAATTCATCGGGCGTAACACCATGGATATCGATTTCGACCAGAACACCGCGTCATTCCTTGAAGAAATGCACCTTGAGGTTTTCCGCACGGGGCGCAATCTGAAGTTTGAGTTCAAGATGACTGTTGAAGGTCAGCAACGAGTTTTCCAGGCCAGCATGGTGCCTGAGATGTCGAAAGACGGCACTGTGAACACTGTGCTCAACGTGTCGCGCGACATCACTCAGATTAAGAATTATGAATACGAACTCAACAACGAGAAGCAACGCATAATTGATAACAACAACAAAATCGCATCTAACATTAAACTGTTGGGAGTCAAATTGAAAGAATCGTGCGCCGAACTGAAGGATTCTGAGTTCATTGAGGCTCTCAACGGAATTGCCGAATGGACAGGCATCAGCGGACGGCTGCTCAAACTTGAACCGTCAACCATCGATGTGTGCGCATTCTTAACCGAATATCACGCCCGCTGGCAAAACGCGGCCATGGCGCGCAACATCACACTGAGGCTTGAGATTCCGCATACAACGGTTAAAATATACACTGATACCAAAATTCTGACTAATGTCCTTGATGCTCTTGTCAATAATGCGCTCGAAGAAAACGGTGTGACATCTGTCGATTTGGGATACGGTACCACTGACAACGAAGAGATTGTCTTTTTTGTGAAAGATTCGGGCAAGGGTATTCCTGCCGAATTGCAGGAAAAGATTTTCGAGCCATTCTATACTGAAGGTAAGGAGAAGCACACCGGACTTGGGCTAAGCATTGCACGCCGCTGTGTTGAGCATCTCAAAGGCCGAATCTGGTGCTACTCATCGGCCAACGAGGGTGCGCAGTTCTTCTTTACACTTCCTATAGGCGTTCTACAGCCAAATGTCCGTCCATCGAATGTCGATACAAAAAAATGGGTAACCAAGAAAATCCATGTTGTTGAAGACAACGATGCCAACTATATGCTGATTGAGGCTATGCTCAAAATGCAGGGGCCGCCGGTTATGTCAAGGTCAGTTGATGGGGCACATGCACTCGACTTTATCCGCAAGAATCCTGATACCGACTTGATACTCATGGATATACAGTTGCCCGACATGAACGGCTATGAGGTTACCCGACAGATTCGTACATTTAACACAACTGTCCCGATTATTGCACAAACCGCCTACGCCATGTACGCCGATGTTGTCAAGGCTCTTGATGCGGGCTGTAACGATTTTATTGCCAAGCCGATAAAGCTGAAAAAGATGCTGTCGTTGCTTGAGAAGTATTTGGGATAAATAAATCTTTTGAAAACATGGGAATACTGCAGCGTTTTAAAGCAAAATTAAACTATGGCTTGGGAGTTTGCTACGAGATAGGAAAATACATGGAACAGGATATTAACGAAGCCATAAAATACTACAATCTGGCTGTAGAGCAGGGAAACACAAACGCCATGTGCAACCTGGGGGTATGCTACATGAGGGGAAATGGCGTGGCGCAGGATACCGCGAAGGCCGTTGAGTTGTACACCAAAGCCGCCGAACTGGGCAACCAAGGCGCGCAGAACAATCTGGGTGCCTGCTACAAAGACGGAATCGGCGTGGAGCAGGATTTTGCCAAAGCCTTCGAGTGGTTCACTAAATCGGCAGAGCAAGGCTACGCAATAGCGCAGTTCAATTTGGGCAACTGCTACGGTGTGGCGCAGGATTATGCCCAAGCAGTCAAATGGTTCGAGAAAGCCGCAAAACAGAAACACTCTGGCGCACAATTCGCTTTAGGTCTTTATTATGCAGCAGGACAGGGCGTGGCGCAGAACTATCGGAAAGCCGTCGAGTGGTTCACTTTGGCGTCGGAACAAGGGCATGCCGAGGCGCAATACAATCTTGGCATTTGCTACGAGCAGGGTCTTGGCGTGGCGCAAAATTCCGACAAGGCCTTTGAGTGGACCGCCAAAGCGGCCGAGCAGGGCTTTGCCGAAGCACAAAACAATCTGGGCTACCGCTACCAAAGCAGCAAAGGCGTGGCTCTGGACATTGAAAAATCTGCCTATTGGTACACCAAAGCCGCTGAGCAAGGTCACGCATTGGCGCAGTCGAGTTTGGGCGGTTTTTATTTCGACGGAAGGGGCGTTGAACAGGATTATCAGAAGGCCGTTTATTGGCTCACCAAGGCTGCCGAACAGGGCAATACGGGCGCGCAGTGCAATCTTGGAGTCTGCTACAAAAACGGAAATGGAGTTGAACAGGATTACAAGAAAGCCGTTGAGTGGTACACCAAGGCTGCCGAGCAGGGCGACGCAACAGCGCAGTATAATCTGGCCATTTGTTATGCCAACGGACAAGGCGTGGCAAAAGACAATGAAAAATGCACCGAATGGCTCACCAAAGCGGCCAAGCAGGGATACGCCAGCGCACAAGCCACATTCAAAAACATATTCGACAACTTCTTGAAATTGGCCGAGCAGGGCAACATGCAGGCGCAGTTCAACGTGGGCAACTGCTACAAAGACGGACTCGGCGTTGCCAAAGATAAGCAGAAAGCCGCCGAATGGTACGCCAAGGCCGCCAGACAAGGCTCTGCCGAAGCGCAGAATCGATTGAATGACATGGAACAAGGATAATAATTGTAAAATCCTGAAAATATGGCGTTTAATCAGTTGCGGGCGGTTTTTAACTTCTACAGGGGATTTCGTTCCGATGCAAGACAGCATTATGCGCAGGCGGTGAAATATTACACCAAAGCCGTTGGATTGGGGTGCGAGGAGGCGCAAGTCAATCTGGGCCAATGCTATTTATCGGGGAAAGGCACTGCGCAGGATTATGCCAAAGCCGTCGAACTGTTCGCCAAAGCGGCTGAACACGGATTTGCGGCGGCTCAATACAGTTTAGGCACTTGCTACGAGCAAGGCCTTGGTGTGTCGCGGAATCATGTGACGGCCTTCAATTGGTTCACCAAAGCGGCTGAGCAGGGACATGCCGACGCACAAAACAAACTGTCGGTCTGCTACATGAAGGGGCTTGGCATTAAGCGGGATATTGAAAAAGCCATTAAGTGGGGGTTGAAAGCCGCCAGACAAGGAAACGCCGAAGCGCAAAGTAATGTGGCCGATTGGAAGAAACAGGGGCTGATACAAAATGATGTTGATGCCGATGAACATTATGATATTTTCTATGATCTCGACCATTGCTGAAAAAGTCTTCCGAAACGTGGCAATTGTGGGCGCAGAAGAAACTGCAGAACGGTTTTAATCGGCTGAATATATTTGGGTATAGACAATGCGTGCGCCTCTACAACATTCATATACACAACAAATTACACACAACTTTCCTTCAGCACCTGCAGCGCATCTGGTCCGCAGTTCATTACAAGGTCGATAATCGACAGGTTTGGAATGAAGCCGAATCGCTCGCCGAAAACCTGCGTGTAGGGCTGCGGCGCAAAATGCGGGTCGGCTGATTGGTGCGACTGCTTCGGGTGGATTGTGTTGCGATAGTCGGGACAATCGGGTGTGTGAACGTAATCGGCGGTCAAAGTCGTGTTATCGGGCGTTTTCAGCCATTTTAAGCACACTTCGAGTATTGCGCGGTTATAGTCAAGCAGAAAATCGAAACGGCGCTCGTAGAACGGCAGAATGTCGTCGGCATAATAGTCGAAAAACGGCGACGACTTGTAGAGCGACCGAATGGTGTTGAAATGGTTCTTCTGCCACGGCGTTTGGTATGCAATGCGTATGTCACGCGTCATTGGATTGTGCTTATCGCTCTTAAGGATAGGCACTTGCAGCGTCTGCACACAGTTGGGGCCGTAGAGCGCGCAACGGTTGCGGTAACTCTGCTTCGGAAAGGTCTCGAACTGCTCAATCAGCACCTGGCTGTGGCTGACAATCTTTGTAAACCATTGAACTGGCGCCCAATAAGCGGTGCTTAATAGACAAGTGCTGGTAGCGAACATAGTGTTTTATTTTGGTGAATTGGTGAATCGGTTTGTGTTTAGTGTTTAGAGTTTAGCGCTTCGCTGTTTAGAAGTTGAGTTTAAAGTTTAACACGTTTAACAGGTTTAAAATAGACTACAGACTACAGACAACGGACTACAGACAAATTTGAGTAATGTTTAAAGTGCAATGATTAATAATTCTCTAATGCCTGGTGCCTAATGCCTAGTGCCTAATGCCTAGTGCCTAGTGCCCAACACTTAACACCCAACACCATATTACAGATTAGCCAAAACAAGAGCGCTGGCGCCGAGAATTGCGGCATTGTCGCCCAACTGCGACGGCAGCACCTGCGTTTTGTTCTTGAAGATATTCAGCATATTGGCTTCCATCGAGCGGCGGACAGGCTCAAACAGAATCTCGCCAGCCTTTGCCAAACCGCCAAACAAAAATATTGCTTGCGGGCTTGTAATTGCCACAAAATCAGCCAACGCACGGCCCAACATTTCGCCTGTGAACTCAAAAACTTCTTTGGCAATGGCATCACCACGGCTGGCCGCCTGCGACACTTTCAAAGCCGTCAGTTCGCTGTTCGGGATTGAGCGTAACTCACTGTCAATATTACGTTTAGCCAACAGTTCGGTTGCTGTGCGCACCACGCCCGTTGCCGACACGTAGGTCTCAAGGCAGCCTTTGCGTCCGCAACCGCAGTCGCGCCCGCCACGCTCAACAATCACGTGGCCGCACTCGCCTGCAAATCCGTCGTGGCCGTAGAGCATCTTGCCACCAGTCACAATGCCGCTGCCAAGGCCCGTTCCAAGGGTAATCTCAATGAAATCGGTCATTCCCTTTGCACCGCCGTACACCATCTCGCCAATGGCGGCTGCGTTGGCATCGTTAGTAAGGAATACGGGCACACCGAATTGATTCTTAAAGGCTTCAACAATCTTCACCAGGCCCTTCCACGGCAGGTTGGCGGCATTCTCAATGCAACCGCTGAAGTAGTTGCCGTTGGCCGCACCAATGCCAATGCCCGAAAGTTTGCAAGGCTGCTCAATCGTGCCAAGCAATTGCCTTATGCCTTCGGAAACAGCGTCGGCGAACGCTTGAAAATCAGCGTGCCCGCTAGTGGGTATGCTGCTTTGGGCGAGTATCTCGCCATTGTCAGTCACAAGGCCGAAAGCGGTGTTTGTGCCGCCAATATCGATTCCAACTGAAAGATTCATATTTTTAAAAGTTTAGAGTTGAGACGTTTAGAGTTTAGTTTTGGACTTCAGACTACGGACTACAGACAAATTTGAGTAATGAGTAATGTTTAAAGTGTAATGATTCATAATTCACTAATGCTTAATGCCTAGTGCCTAACACCTAATTTCCAAATCCTAAATCTTAATTCCTAATTTCTAAATCCTAATTCCTAAATCCAAATTATTAACTCTTCACGTGCTTATATTTGAATATCAACGCGAACGAAACGGCCACCGCCAATGCAAACGCCGCAAATATGTACCAGGCAACTGACCAGCCCTGCATCATATCAAACGACGGGTCGCCTAATCGGTTGTAAACGAAGCGATTGACCACCATCTGCGAAAGCAGCGAGCCTACCGTTGCGCCAAGGCCGTTGGTCATCATCATAAACACGCCTTGCGCGCTCGAGCGAATGTCGTCGGTGGTGTTCAGGTCGACAAAAAGCGAGCCGCTGATATTGAAAAAGTCGAAGGCCACGCCGTAAACAATCATCGAAAGGACGAAAAGCCAAACGCCGCCTTCGGGGTCACCCAAACCGAAGAATCCGAAGCGGCAAACCCACGCCAACATCGAAATCAGCATCACTTTCTTAATACCTAACCGCTTCAGAAAGAACGGAATAAGGAGAATGCATAGCGTCTCGGAAACCTGCGAGAGCGAACTCAGCATTATGTTGTGGCGCACTGCGAAGGCGTCCGCATAGTCGGGATTTTGACCGAAGTCGCTCATAAAAGTGCCCGCAAAACCGAACGTCACCTGAAGGCACATTCCGAGCATAAACGAGAAAATGAAGAACTGCCGCATCTGTCGGTTGCCAAAGAGCGTAAACGCCCGCAACCCGAGCGCTTCAACTATCGACGCCGAGCGTTTGCCGCCGCTTGTGGGGCAGTTGGGCAGCGTGAAGGCATAAACGGCCAGCACTAGCGACCACGCCGCCGAAATGAACAACTGGCGGTAATCTTCCTTAAAATCAGTCAAATCGACAATCCACATCGACACAATGAAACCTATGGTGCCGAAAACGCGAATTGGCGGATAGGCGCTCATCGTGTCCATCCCCGCGCGCTCTAACGCATTGTACGACACCGAGATTCCCAGCGCTACTGTCGGCATAAAGAACGCCACGCTGGCGGCATAGAACGGGAATATCTGCGCGAAAGTGACATCGGCGCCATATCGCAGTCCCATCAATCCCGCCAAAGCCATAAAGACGGCGGCCAATCCCTGGCACATTCCGAGCAGACGTTGGGCAGGAATCCATTTGTCGGCCACAATGCCCATCAAGGCTGGCATAAAAAGCGACACTATGCCCTGCACGGCGAAAAATGCGCCAATGCTTGTGCCCATCCCGATATTGCCCAAATAAATGCCGAGCGAACTCAGATATGCGCCCCAAACGGCGTATATCATCAGGTTCATTGCAATAAGGCGGATTTTTAAACTTAAATTATTCATTTATTGTTGTTTTAAGTAGTTATTTAAAGCAAGAGTTCAATTCTGTTGGCACGAACCATCAGCACTTTTGCAAGCATTTGCCGACGGTTGCTGTGGTGCGCTTGCGGTTCGTTTCGGCCTGTATTTGCCAAGTTTTTTCGCCTTTTCCCAAGCGGCTTTTTTGGCTTCGTACTCTTCGTAGTGCCGTTCTAAATAATTGTCTGCCATGGCTTAAATTGCTTTATTACAGCGTTTTCAGCACGCTTAAAATCTTGTCGCGGCACTCGGTCAGGCGCAGCCAGTCGGCGTTTTTGCGACGGCGCATACGGTTGACGCGGGCGCGGGCAGTGGTCTTGCGGAACCAGACGTAGTAGCGGAACGCCAGTGAGCCCAGATAGGGCAGCACAATCAGAACCACAAATGCCATCCACCATTTCGGCAAGAATATCAGCAACGGAATCAAGTAGATAAGATGGCATAGGAAGAACAAAACCACGGCAATCACAAACCGCACCGAACTCAGGAACTGCGGGTCTTTGATGCCGCGCGAGAGGCGCATCGGGAGAGCGAACGGCAGAATGTTCGGCACAAATCCAGCCACGAAAACAGGCAGGAACAGCAGTTGCAGCAGGCGGCTGAAGAAGATTCCAATGGCCGAGTACTTATCGCGGGCAACAGCCCAAAGGCGCAGATTGAGTTTTTTCAACAGTGTGCGGAACTCATCGGCCAGCGACTTAACGTTTTCGTATTCAGCCGATTGCGACTGTGCGAAATCGAGCAGTTTTTGCCCCGTCTGCTGCTTTTGGGCAAGCAGGTCGGTGTGCTTCACGCTGCGGCGGCTCTGGCGGCCCTGATAAAGGTTGTTGATGTAGATATCGTCCAGAGTTTCAAGAGTTTTGTACTCCGCTTCGTTGTCCAAGTTGAGCATCAGCGGCAGCATTCCCGCACGGATTTCCTCCATGAGCGCGGCCATGGCCTTCTGCGGATTCTCGTGATACAAATCCTTGTATTTGGCCACCTGGATTGGCTTGCCGTACTGCACCATAAACCGTGCGCCAACATTGATGTAGTGAGTGTAGTCGAGTCCGGCGGGCACAATCTCAAGCCCCAGTTTGAAGTCGTTGCGTTCTTCGGCCATGAAGGCAATTCGCGCCACGCCTTTCTTCAATTGTCGCAGACGGCGCTCGCCAACATGGCTTCCTTCGGGCAGCACAACCAGTTTCTGGCGGTCTTGCAGCACGCCCACGGCCTCCTCAAACGACGCGTCGTTGTTCTTAAGTTCCTTCACGCCGTCGCGGATGCGATAGAGTGGAAGTATCTTCAAGAATCTCAGCGTGTTGGCAATCAGCTTCGACTTGCCGAAAATATCGGCGCGAGCCATAAAAACCGCACGGCCGTGCACATTGTATATAATGCACAGAGCGTCCATCAGCGTGTCCTGATGGTTGGGCGTGATAATCACTGGGCGGTCCTTCGGAATGTTGTCGAGCCCGACAATGGTGGTCGTCTTAAAGAATTTCCTGACGAAAAATCTCGAATAGTGCTTCAGCAGTGTGTAGCCAATCGAGAAGTCTTGTATAGGTTTCTGCATAAAAGTTCAATTAGTTGCGACAAAATTATTAGAATTTTGATATTTGAAGTTCAGAATGTTGAATAAATGAAACTATTGATGAACAAGTCGGTTTGCTGCATTTTCAGGCATCCATGTGCATTTAATGTTGATTATTTAGGATGCGTTCCAACAATATCATCTTAAAAAAATTGTTTATTTAGCGACGTTTGATTTCTTTTGTGAAATAAAATTTAAAACCAATGAATTTACGTCTTGTTTATACGGCATTAAGCCTGATTGTTTGTGCCAATGCATTTGCGCAGGTGAAGGGCGGGCACAATCAGAAATTGGCGAAACTCTACAATTCAGGCAAATATGAGATTTGCTTGTTCAAGGCCGAAGATATGTGTGAGGACCCAGCAGCAAGCCGCGAGGCCGAGCCGCACCTCTATGCAGCCATGTGCATGGTGAAACTCTATCTGTCGCCCGATGCCGAAGTTGCCGCCGACTATAAGGACGGCATGCGCCAGGCCATCAAGTACACACAAAAATTCATCCGCAAGGACGTTGAAGGCGAACTCTACGCGCAGAATCTCGATTTCATCAACGAACTGAAGAAACACGTTAAAACCGAGATTAAGACGAATTTCGACAAAGGGAACTACTCGAAAGCGGCAACTGCAGCCAAGAACTACGAGAAACTGAACCAGAAAACCGACTATCTGTTCATGTATTATTCAGGCATTCTCAAATGTATGTCGAACAACATGACTCAGGGCGAGCACGAAATGAGCGAGGCCCGCACCAAACTGACCGAGCAGATTGTCAACGGAGGCTCCATCAAGGCCGACCCAATTGTCAAAAGCATGATTGTCGACGGCATAATGAAGTATACGCAGGATTTGGTGGCCGACAAGCGCAAGAAAGACGCTGAGGCTGTCATCACGCTGGCCAACAAGATTTTCCCCAACGATGGCTATATCACTGTGCAATACAATATGATAATGGGTAACCAGAAGAAATAATTTTTTGATGCTCACCACCACCGAAGACACAGACTGATTAGGTTTGTGTCTTCTTTTTTTGGAATAAAGTGAAACGGCCTCCGATGGGGAGTCGGAAGCCGTTTCTGATTGTGGCGGACGGGGAGTCCGCATAGCAACTAAAAACCTATTATGAAGAAAATATTGTCTTAATCAGACGATGCAAATGTAGGCCGGCAAACGGCGCGCGGTGGTTAAGGTCTGGTTAAAAAGAGTTAACAAAACGTTAAACCGTGCGGAAAGTGCCGCAGGAACGATAAATTTGCATCGCCGGTTCCGAAAAAATCGGCTTTTGACTAATTTTGACAAAAAATCTAAAGCAGTGAAACGACAACGTTTTTCGGGCATTCTGGCGCTGATGATTATATCGCTTTTCGGCATCATTGCCGTGCAGATTTTCTGGGTGCGCAAGGCAATCTCGGTGCGCGACGAGCAGTTTGCGCAGCACGTCAACTTTGCTTTGCAGAATGCGGCTTTCCGCATCGAGCGCAATCAGAACGCCTTTTTCATTTCGAACTTTATGTCGGGAATGGCGGGCAAGGCGCGCAACCGTCAGGAGGAGTCGCTCATTATGACGTTGAGCGATTTCGGCAACCGCAGCAAGGAGCACGTCATCGACCTTTCTAAAATGAAGAAGGAGAGAAACGGCAATACTGAAACCTATAGTTATCAGATTGATACTGTGGTCGATGGTGGCAATGTGTCGTTTCAGGCATACTCGTCGGTTACGCAGCCCGACGGCCAAGGCGGCTGGGGGCGCGCGGGTATGGAGCAACTGATGGAGCAGATGCTTTTCGAGTTCAACATCAAGGACCGCCCAATCAGCGAGCGCGTCGATTTCACAACCATCAAGCCCACGCTGGCTTTCGAGTTCCGCAACGCGGGCATCGACCTTCCGTTTGAGTTCGCCGTCACCGACAGCAAGGGCGTGCCTTACGAGAATCTGAAATCGAAGGGCTATAAAAGTCAGAAGCGGACCTTCAAAACAAGCCTGTTTCCCAACGATTTCGCGCAGCACGACGAGAAACTCTCGGTCTATTTTCCCGACCGCCGCAATGTGATTTACAGTTCGGTGATGCTGCCCATTTGGGGCTCGGTGCTGTTCACAACTATCATATTGATAACATTTTGGGTGACAATCCGCACAATGGTCGACCAAAAGCGCACGTCGGAGGTGAAGACCGATTTTGTGAACAATATGACGCACGAGTTCAAGACGCCGCTGGCCACAATCCAACTGGCCGCCGACTCAATCACGTCGCCGTCGGTGATTGGCGACCCCGAGAAAATTCAGCGTTTCACAAGCATTATCAAGGAGGAGAACCGCCGAATGAACCGTCAGGTGGAGACGGTGCTGCAAATGTCGATGCTCGACAAGAAAGACTTTAATCTGAACTTGCAACCCACTCACGTTCAGCCGTTTATTGAGAAGGCGGTGAGCAATATCAGCCTTCAGGTTGAGCACCGTGGCGGCACAATCAAACTTGTCAACAATGCCAAAAACGATTTTGCCCGCGTTGACCAATCGCACTTTATCAATGTGATTTACAACTTGTTGGACAATGCCAATAAATACTCAATCGATACGCCGCCCGACATAACCGTTACCACCCGCAACATTGGCACCGACCTGCTTATCTCGGTGAGCGACAAGGGAATAGGTATGGACAAGGAGACGCAGGAGAAGGTGTTCGAGAAGTTCTACCGCCACCCGACGGGTAACGTGCACACAGTCAAAGGGTTCGGACTTGGATTGAGTTACGTGAAGGCCATTGTGCTCTCGTGCAAGGGCGAAATCAAAGTGTCGAGTCAGAAAGGCGAGGGGAGCACCTTCGAAATCTGGCTGCCGACAATTGATGAAAACGTTGAATCATAAATACTTACAGATATGTCAAAGCAACAGATTCTTTTGGTTGAGGACGATGTGAATTTCGGCTCGGTGCTGCGTTCGTTCCTGGAAATGAACGATTTGGACGTTACGCTTGTCGATGACGGCCTGAACGCAGTGTCCACCTTCAAGGCAGGTCAGTTCGACCTTTGCATTTTGGATGTGATGCTGCCCCACGTCGACGGCTTCACCATTGGTGCCGAAATCAAGCAGTTGAAGCCTGCCACGCCGATTATCTACCTGACTGCCAAGAATATGAAGGAAGATATGATTAAAGGCTACAAGATTGGTGCCGACGATTATATCACAAAACCATTTGATTCTGAACTGCTTATCTATAAGATAAAAGCCATTCTGAAACGCACGCCCGCAAGTCAGCAGCCCGATAATTCCGTCGAGGAACTGACGATTGGCCGCTATGTGTTCAACGTGAAGAACCGCACCCTGACGTTTGAAGACGGCTCACAAACCAAACTCTCGCCCAAAGAAGCGGAACTGCTTTGCTTTCTGAATCAGAACGTTAACAATGTTGTGGACCGCAACCTGACGCTCGAGAAAATCTGGGGCGAGACGGGCTATTTCACCGCCCGCAGTATGGACGTTTTCATCACCAAACTGCGCAAATACCTGAAATCCGACCCGAACATTGAGATTACCAACGTTCACGGAACAGGGTATATTTTGGGGGTGAAAGGGTAGAAGCCAGTATTTATTTTTACTCTGTAGATTCGCTGAAGGCGACACCTATTAATAAATGTCTGTGCTGATAGACTCAGATTCCTGCACAAATGCCTTGTTCGCGCGTGTTTGTTCCAATAAATATATACTATTTTCCAAAAACGGATTTTCGAGCCAAAATTCTTTTACTTTTGCCGTATTTGCAAAAAAAATGTATTTGATAATTAATCATTTGATAAACAAATAATTACAATAATATATGGGAATAATTGACGGCTTCCTGACAAAGTTGTTCGGGAACAAATCCGACCGAGACATCAAAGAGATAATGCCATACGTTATCGCAACCAACGAGGAATACGCCAAACTGGCTAATCTCTCGAACGACGAGTTGCGTCAGCAAAGCATTGAACTTCAGCAGATTATACAAGACCGCATCAGCGATGAGAACAAACAGATTGCCGATTTGCGTCAGCAGATTGAGCAGGAAGAAGACATCGAGAAGAAGGAAAATCTTTACAATCAGATAGATAAGATTGAGGAAACCATCGACACCAAAATTGCCGATGTGCTCGACGAGTTGCTGCCGCGCGCCTTCGCCATTATCAAGGACACCGCGCGCAGGTTCAAAGAGCACACCGAGGTCGAGGTTACGGCAACGCAGTTCGACCGCGACATTGCCGCCGTCCGCGACAGCGTTGAAATCCGCGGCGACAAGGCCATCTGGTTCAACACCTGGACCGCTGGCGGCTCGCCAATCACGTGGGATATGGTGCACTACGACGTGCAACTTATCGGCGGTGTGGCACTGCACAAAGGCAAGATTGCCGAGATGGCCACTGGCGAGGGCAAGACACTTGTGGCCACTCTGCCTGTGTTCCTTAACGCACTGACACACAGAGGTGTGCATATGGTCACCGTGAACGACTATCTGGCAAAACGTGACGCCGAATGGATGGGCACGCTCTACGAATTCCACGGTCTTCGCGTGGACTGCATCGACAAGCACGAGCCCAACAGCGAGCCGCGCCGCAAGGCTTATCAGGCCGATGTGACCTTCGGAACAAACAACGAGTTCGGTTTCGACTATCTGCGCGACAATATGGCCATCAGCCCCGACGACCTTGTGCAGCGCCGCCACAACTACGCCATCGTCGATGAGGTGGACTCGGTGTTGATTGACGACGCCCGTACACCACTTATTATATCGGGCCCCGTGCCAAAGGGCGACAACCAACTGTTCGACCAATTCAAGCCGCAGGTGATGAAACTCTATCAGGCACAGCGCGACCTGGTTACGAAACTTCTGGCCGACGCCAAGAAACTCATCGCCGAAGGCAACGAGGAAGAGGGCGGAAAACTGCTGCTGCGCGCAAACAAAGGTCTGCCTAAGCACAAGCCGCTCATCCGCTATCTGAGCGAGCCTGGCGTGAAGGTGATGATGCAGAAGACCGAGAACTTCTATATGCAGGACAACAGCAAGAATATGTACTTGATTACTGACGACCTGTATTTCATCATTGAAGAGAAGCAGAACGCCATCGAACTTACTGATAAAGGTATCGATTTGATTTCGAGCGATTTGGAAGATAAGAATTTCTTTGTGATGCCCGATGTGGGCGCAGAGATTGCCGAACTTGAGCATCAGAATCTGCCAACAGCCGAACTTGTTGAGAAAAAAGACAAACTGCTGCAGGATTACTCAATAAAAACCGAGCGTATCCACACTATAAATCAGTTGCTTAAGGCTTACGCGATGTTTGAGCGCGACGTTGAGTACGTGGTTGTGGACAACAAGGTGAAGATTGTGGACGAGCAGACGGGCCGTATTATGGAAGGCCGCCGCTATTCCGACGGTCTGCACCAAGCCATCGAGGCCAAGGAAAACGTGAAGGTCGAGGCCGCAACGCAGACCTACGCAACCATCACGCTGCAGAACTATTTCCGTATGTATAAGAAACTTGCGGGTATGACTGGTACCGCTGAGACCGAGGCTGGTGAGTTCTGGAACATCTACAAACTCGATGTTGTGGTCATCCCGACCAACCGCCCCGTGCAGCGTATCGACTACGACGATTTGGTTTACAAAACGGCCCGCGAGAAGTACAACGCCGTCATCAACGAGATTGTGAAACTCAACGAGGCTGGCCGCCCTGTGCTTGTGGGTACCACATCGGTCGAGATTTCAGAACTTTTGAGCCGAATGCTGAAAATGCGCGGCATCAAACATAACGTGCTGAATGCCAAGCAGCACCAACGTGAGGCCGAGATTGTGGCCGAGGCTGGTAAACGCGGCACGGTGACCATCGCTACCAATATGGCAGGCCGTGGTACCGACATCAAACTGACGCCTGAAGTGCGTGAGGCTGGCGGTCTGGCCATTCTGGGCACCGAGCGCCACGAGTCACGCCGCGTCGACCGTCAGTTGCGTGGCCGTGCAGGTCGTCAGGGCGACCCTGGTTCGTCGCAGTTCTTCGTTTCGCTCGAGGACAATCTGATGCGACTCTTCGGCTCTGACCGCATTGCAGGCCTGATGGACAAGATGGGACTTGAAGAAGGCGAGGTGATTCAGCACTCAATGATTTCGAAATCAATCGAACGCGCGCAGAAGAAGGTGGAAGAGAACAACTTCGGCATCCGTAAGCGCCTGCTCGAGTATGATGACGTGATGAACAACCAACGCGAGGTTATCTACAAACGCCGCCGCCACGCTCTGTTTGGCGACCGTCTGCAGGTCGACATCGTGAACAATATTTTTGATGTGTGCGAGCAGATGGCCAATGAGTATAAGGACGCCAACGACTACGAGGAACTGAAACTCGCAAACGTGCGCACGCTCTCAATCGATACGCCGTTTGATGAGGAAACCTTCAACCGCGAGAGTGCCGCCGAACTGGCCAACCAACTCTATCAGGCTGCCATCGACGCATACAAACGCAAATCGCAGCAGATACAGCAG
Source organism: Salinivirgaceae bacterium (assembly GCA_017474765.1). Taxonomy (GTDB): domain Bacteria; phylum Bacteroidota; class Bacteroidia; order Bacteroidales; family SZUA-534; genus RUG13583. Next base: position 41,345 of record JAFVGW010000029.1, read on the forward strand.
CGCGTTTGGCCTGTCATCAAGAATGTGTATGAGACTCAGGGGCAGACATATACCAACATTGTTATTCCGATTACCGACGGCCGCAAGACCTACAACATCGTCACCAATCTGAAACGCGCCTACGAGTCGGAAGGCAAAGATTTGGTAACATCTATCGAAAAGAGTATTAGCCTTTTGACTATTGATGACGCTTGGCGCGAGCACTTGCGTGAGATGGACGACCTGAAGCAGAGCGTGCAGAACGCCACCTACGAGCAGAAAGACCCGCTTTTGATTTACAAATTCGAGTCGTTCAACCTGTTCAAGGCGATGATTGAGAAGATAAATTCCGAACTTGTTTCGATAATTATGAAGGGCAATCTGCCAATTCAGGACCCCGAGCAGGTTCGTCAGGTTGAGCAGCGCCGCCAACTCGATATGAGCCGCTTCAACACAGGCCGCACCGAGCAAGGTCAGGGCCAACGCCCCGAAGACCGCAAGGTACAGCCCGTGAGAGTGGACAAGAAGGTTGGCCGCAACGACCCGTGCCCCTGCGGCAGCGGCAAGAAGTTCAAAAACTGCCACGGAATGAATCTGCCTGAATAACAGCACTATGCAGAAACGGTACAATCCCATTCGGCTAAAACTGAGCCAACTCATTGTTGGTGAGCACGATGCGCCCAATCGCGTGGCCGTGCCGTGCCCGCTCGAGAAGGCCGCACGAGTGGGGCTGCTGTTTGCCATTTCGTCAGATTCCGACCTTGCCGACGCCAACTACGTGTACAGCCAACTCACTGGATTCAAGGCTGGTGTGACGGCTTTGGGTTACGTGCCGAACCGCAAGGAACTGTCGGCCTATCAGCAACAGTGCCATTTCAGCCTGTTCACCGATGCCGACCTTGACTTTCTGTACCGCCCCAAAAGCGGTTTGGTGGCCGATTTCGAGGCAACAGCGTTCGACATTCTCATCGACCTGAATTCGGCCGATTACTATCCGACAAGGCTGATGCTGCACCGTACGGCTGCCCGATTCCGCATCGGCCGCTTTGCCGAGCGTCAGCCGTTCGACCTGATGCTGAGCATCGACGACACAAAAGACGCGAAATACTATTTTGAACAGATACAGTTTTATCTAAAGAAATTTAATTGATTATCAATATGATGCAACAATTGCGAGGTGTGGGCGTGGCAATGGTAACGCCATTCAGCACCGATGGAAAAATTGATTATCAGGCACTTGAAAACATTATTGAGTCGCAAGTGACCAACGGCACCGATTACATTGTGGCGTTAGGAACCACAGGCGAACCTGCAACTCTCTCAAAATCAGAGAAAGACGAGTTGCTCGACTTCATTATCGGCAAGGTCGCGGGCCGCATCCCGATTGTGGTGGGCTGTGGCGGCAACAACACCGCCGACGTGATTGCGCAGGCCAAGGAATATGCCAAAAACGACAAAATCGCGGCACTGCTTTCGGTTGCGCCGTTCTACAACAAGCCCAACCAGCGCGGCGTGTACGCCCACTTCAAGGCTTTGACCGACAATGTTGATAAACCGATAATTCTATATAACGTGCCTGGCCGCACGGGCATCAACATCTCGCCCGACGTGGTTGTGAGCCTTGCCAACGACTGCCGCAACATTGTGGGCGTGAAAGAGGCGTCGGGCAATGTGGCACAGTGTATGCAACTTGCCAGCCGTTGTCCGAAGGATTTTCTGCTCATTTCGGGCGACGACGCTCTGACTCTGCCGCTCATTGCCTGCGGATTCTCAGGCGTGATTTCGGTGCTTCAGAACGCGTTCCCCGCTCAGTTCAGCAAGATTGTCCACCTTGCTCTCGACGGCCGTTTCAGCGAAGCCCGCGAGCAGCATCTGAAGTTCCTGCCAGTCATCGACACTCTGTTTGCCGAAGGCAGTCCGTCGGGCGTAAAAGCCTATCTTGAACTGCAAGGGAAGGCGAAAAATGTCGTTCGTCTGCCGCTTGCAACGGTGAGCGATGGGCTGTATGAGAAGATAAAGGTGCTGAACAACAACATTAAATAGTTGATTGACAAAATGTTGCAACCATACAAAATTTTAATTAAAAAAAGTTTAGTAAGAGTTGCAACAATTGAAAAAGTATCTATATTTGCAACCGCTTTAGGGCCCCGTAGCTCAACTGTATAGAGCATTTGACTACGGATCAAAAGGTTGTGGGTTAGAATCCCGCCGGGGTCACAAGTTTTTTAAACCTCTGTCAGACAATAGTTTGCAGGGGTTTTGCTATTTTTAGGAGGTGACATCTTCCCGTATTCCAAGCAAATGCCATCGGCACGCTGTTGCTTTTCCAATTGTTTCCGATATATTTGTTGTTGTGTTTGCAATCAACAAACCTTTAAAACGTACAATTATGAAAAACAAACTCTCGCTGGCCGCCATTGCGTTGGCGGCTCTTATGACCGCCTGCAGCAGCAAAAACGAAACCATAACCAGCCTCGTTGAACTCCCTGGAACCATTGACAACGAGGCGTTTGCCGCCAATGTGGAGTCGATTTCGGTGATGAATTTGCAGATGGATGACTATTGGGTATTTGCTGACTGGTCATATGCCGCCTTTCAAAAAATCGTCTTTTCCGACAACTATACCTATTTATTGAATACAAAGGGGATGCACCTGATGTGCTTTGACGGACAAACAGGAGAAATGGTATCAAGCAGAACAATTAATGGGAATGGTCCTGGCGAAATAGTAAGTGCGGAATCAATGTTTTGCATCGGTGATACACTTTGTATTGTCGATTATCCAGGTGTTGTCCGCCAATATGACCGCAACTGCCGATTCATTGGCAAAATGCGTCAATTCGGCGATTGGGCGCGTCATTATAATATACTTCGATTGAATAACGGTTATGCCTTTGTTTCAGTCGCCAATATTTGGGCCGACACCTTGTGCCCAGCCATAATATTGACTGATAAATCGTTTAATATCAAATCAAGGCATTTTTCATCAGCACATATACGTTACCATTTGGAAGGATATGCCGATATATACTATGCCAACGGCGACACGGTTCGATTCTTTCACCCATTCGACAATCATATCTATTCGCTTTGTGGTGACAGAGAGCAGTGCATAGAATTGGCACTACCTAACCCATTGACAATTAAAACGGCAGAAAACATCGGTACTGAATCCATTGACATATTGCGAGAGTACGATGGTTTTTATAATGATTTTTGTGAGTCGGGCGATTTTATGTGCTTTGGTTACAATATCGACAAAGTACGACATTTGGCAATGCTTGACAAACACACAAATAGCGTTGTGTCGATTAAAAAATTCGATTTCAGTCAGAACGCAAGCACCGCAGACATTATAACCTCATTTTTCAAAAGGGGAACAATAATTCTAACCGATGGCAACTACATCTATGTTAGGAGTTGGCTTCATACACTATCCCAATTGCTTAATGGCCACGATGACCTTCTCGATGAACGATTGAAGGAAACGCAAGCCTCATATCACGCATACGTGAAGAAAAACATTGAATATCTTAAAGATTTAGAACCCGAAGAACTTAATACGGCGAATGTGCTGCTGAAGATTAAACTGAAAGATTGAAAATGAACGGATGCCGCTTCGCGGGAAATTGAAAGAAAATTTAAAAACAAAATTCATAATAAATTGATTGTTAAAAATCCCGCCCGTCAGGGCGCTAAAAACAAAACACTATGAACCACAAACTTTTAACCATCGCCGCACTCTGCGCCACAATGATGGCCTGCAACAGCGGCAACAACACAACATCGACAACCCGCGTTGAACTCCCTGGAACGGTTGACGAAGAGGCTTTTGCCGCCAATGTGGAGTCAATCTCGGTGATGAATTTGCAGATGGACGATGCTTGGACAATTGCCGATTACCGAAGATTGGCTTTTGCCGATAACTACATATACATATCAGAACCAAGACAGATTCGTTTGGCTTGCTTCGATAAGAAAACGGGTGAAAAATTGTCGGACCGAATAATAAAAGGTCGTGGCCCAGGCGAGATAACACTTTTAAGTACAACATTTTGTATTGGCGACACCATCTGTGTATGCACGGGCAAAAATATTAAACAATACGACCACGACTTAAATTACTTGGGCGATTTGCACGAATTTGATATGGATATGCAAGGTTATCAACCCGTTCGGCTGAATAACGGGAATTATGCGCTGATGAATTCGCCTTTAACAATGGCTTTGGATTCGGCTCCTGGTATATTCCTGACTGACAAATCGTTTAATGTTATATCTAAATATTCTATTGCACAACCAAGTTTTATAGAGATGACACCTACTCACTATGTTAAAGGCGATACAGTTCGATGCTTTTTGTCATTCGACAATCACCTTTACTCAATTTGCGGTGACACGGAACAAACCATTGAACTAATTGTTCCAAATCCGTTGACTCTTGAAGCAATTATTGATGCCCCAAACGCTTTTGCCAAAGCATTTGAGTATGACGGGATATTCGGCGTTTTGTGCGAATCGGGACGGTTTATCGTTTTCGCGTATCATTACAACCACGATGATTACACAGCAATGCTCGACAAACGCACAAATAGCGTTACTTCAATAGTTTATAATAAAGAGCCTGCCGTCAGCACAACCGATATTGTTGTTGACTTTTTCAAGAAAACAAACATTATCCACACCTACGATAATTACATTTATGCGGAGTGCAAAATCCGCAATATGAACAAAATGCTCGAAGGCCACGACAACCTTCTCGACGCCCGTTTGAAGAAAGCTCAGGCCGAATACCGCACATACTTGGAACGCAATGCCGAATACATCAAAGGCCTTGAACCAGCGGAACGTAACGAGGCAAATGTGATATTGAAAATCAAATTGAAGGATTAGAAAGTTTTAAGTTATAAGTTTTAGAAGTTTTAAGTAGGGACGTCACAATGTGGCGTCCGATTCGCTGATTAGTCGATTCTCCAGTTCAACAAATCATGTCTATAGTCAGAAGCCATGAATCGAAAGGCATAAAAGAAAAAAACGCAGCCCACAATTATTGTAGACTGCGTTTTATAACATAAACAATTCGTTTACAAATAAATCTTCTCGTTGTCCTTGTCAAGGAAAGCATACTCGAGGAAAGCGTAAGAGCTTGTAGCCACAACTCTCAGACGATGCAGATACTTGCGTCTCCAATGATGCTTGATTGAGAATAGACCTTTGTTCAGGTAGGCGGCAATAAACGGGTGAACGGCCAGCGTTATCCGTTTGTTTTTGTATGCTTTAAGCCCCCAGCAGATAATGTTCTCCAATTCATCAATCAACAGGAAAGTGGGAGTGACCTCGCCTGTGCCGTTGCACGACGGGCATTTCTCAAGCGTGCGCACAGTTGTCTCTGGGCGTACCCTTTGGCGAGTAATCTGCATCAGACCGAACTTGCTGAGTGGCAGCACATGGTGGCGCGCGCGGTCGTTCTGCATGCACTCTTTCATGTACTCATACAGTTTGTTGCGGTTCTCGGCCGTGTGCATGTCGATGAAGTCGATAACAATGATGCCGCCCATATCGCGCAGGCGCAGCTGGCGGGCAATTTCGGCGGCAGCCACCATATTCACATCAATGGCGTTCTCCTCCTGATTGGTGTTGTTTTGTGTGCGGTTGCCCGAATTGACATCGATAACATGCAGTGCTTCAGTTCGTTCAATCACCAGATAGGCACCCTTTTGCATTGCCACAGTCTTGCCGAACAGCGACTTAATCTGTTTTTCAAGTCCGAAATGCTCAAAAATCGGCCGAGCGCCATCGTATAGTTTTACAATTTTCTCGCAGTCAGGTGCAATGTTGCGTATGTATTCCTTCGTCTCCTCGAAGAGCTTTGCGTTGTTTACGTAGATGTTGTTGTATTCAGGCGTGAACATGTCGCGAAGCATGGCTGTTGTGCGGTCGAGTTCGCCGATGAGCAGTTTGGGAGGCTGGCTTTTGATGTTGGCAAATGCCGACTGCCATTTTTCAGCGAGTTCGCGGATTTCTGCGTCAAGGTCCTCGAGACGGGCATTTTCAGCAACTGTGCGTACAATCACACCGAAATTCTTCGGCTTCACGCTCTGCACCATCTTACGCAGCCGGTCGCGCTCCGCCTGCGATTGTATTTTCTGCGATACGGAGACTTTGTCTGAGAAGGGGATGAGCACCAGATTGCGCCCGGCAATCGATATTTCCGATGTCAGACGCGGACCTTTGGTCGAGATGGGCTCTTTGGCAATCTGCACCAGAATGGTCTGCCCGTCGCGCAGAACCTGATTGATTCTTCCATGCTTGTCGATTTCCTCTTCCATGTCGAAATTGGCAATCGAGCGCAGCGGATTTTTGTTTTCAATGGAGCTCTGTACAAACTTGTTGATTGAACGGAATTGCGGTCCTAAGTCAAGATAGTGCAGAAAAGCGTCTTTCTCGTAGCCAACGTCAACAAAGGCAGCATTCAGTCCGGGCATGATTTTCTTCACCTTGCCCAAATAGATGTCGCCAACAGAAAAATTTGTGTTGGTCTTTTCTCTGTTCAGTTCAACGAGTATTTTGTCTTCAACCAGTGCAATGACAACCTCTGACGGTGTTGCACTGATAACCAGTTCCTTATTCACGGTTCGAAATGTTTTATGCCGATGGTTTTCGGCAAAAATGCAACCATCAATGATTTAAAACAATGAATTTCAAACCCCGCATGAAATTGGGGGCGCATCAATAAAAATGCCGAAAAGAGTGGGATGGAGCCATGGTTCTGCTTATTGTATCAGAATATTTTCCGTGTCGGTATCCCTAAAAAACAATAAACCTTGAGAGCGGGCTCTTAAGGTTTATTGTTTTATCATCTAAAAGAGATTATTTCTTCTTATGACGATTCTTACGAAGGCGTTTTTTACGCTTGTGCGTAGCCATTTTGTGCCTTTTGTGTTTCTTTCCGTTTGGCATAATCGTAACAATTTATTATTTTACATTAGTTTTCACCTTATTCATGAATCCTTTGGCAGGTTTGAAAGCCGGAATGAAATGCTCCGGAATCACCAGCGTGGTGTTCTTTGAGATGTTGCGGGCAGTCTTTTTAGCTCTTTTCTTTGTGATAAAGCTGCCAAAACCTCTCAGATAAACATTCTCACCAGCTGAAACTGAATTTTGGATATTATCCATAACAGCTTCAACAATTTTCTGAACTGATACTTTCTCAATACCGGTGTTTTTTGAGATTTCACTAACGATGTCTGCTTTTGTCATAGCTTAAAATATTTTATAATCAACAAATTAAATTCTCGTTCGTTGTGTCTGCAAATATAGAGGAATAATTATTACTGAAAACAAAAATGCGTTCTTTTTTTTAAGAATCATATATAACTGATTTACAACCAAATGTGCAAAAACAATTGTAGCCATAGCTTCTATAAAATCATTTTTTGCGGTTCGTTTTTTGACATCAGCGGCAGTATTCATCAATCAATTTTCCAATTTTACTGATATGAAAAGGTTTGGTAATCATATCGGTGAACCCGACGGAGGTGAGTTCGTCAGCAATCTCGTCGGCGTTGTGGGCGGTGATGGCGATGATGGGCGTCAGCGATTTTTTGTTTCCCATTGCTCGGATGGCTGCGGTGGTCTCAATTCCGTTCATTACAGGCATTTCCAGGTCCATCAGTATCATATCGAATGACCGCTCCCGCACCTGGCCGATGGCCTCTTCGCCGTTGCGCGCCATTGTGCAGCGGCAACCCAGCGATGTGCAAATGTCGCCCAGCAGCATGCGGTTGATAAGAATGTCGTCAACAATCAGAATTTCAGGCTGTTTTGTGTTGTCACACATAGGCTACTTGAAAAACTCATCTTTGAAATTGACCAGATAGAGCCGCACAGTGGGGCGAGTGAAGGCTGTGTAGAGCCAGCGCAGGAACTCGGTGTTGAGCATGTCGTCGGTGAGCCAGCCCTGGTCGATGAAAACGGCCTGCCACTGGCCGCCCTGCGCCTTATGGCAGGTGATGGCGTAACTGAATTTCACCTGCAGGGCGTTGAAGTAGGGGTTCTCTTTTACCTTTTTCACTCGCTCGCGCTTGTTGCCAATTTCAGCGTAATCTGCCATCACGGCTTCAAACAGCCGCTGGTTCTCGTCCCACGTGAGCGACGGCGATTCCGACGTGAGCGTGTCGAGCATGATTTTTGTCTGTATCTCGATTTCGGGATAGTCCGCCAGCCGCAAGTCAACGTCGGCAAAGCGGAATCCGTAGAGTTCGCGGTATTTGCCGATGCGTGTGATTTCGGCAATGTCGCCGTTGGCGATGAACGGCGTTGTTTCCTTCTCTTCGTCGCTGAGCCAGAAGTAGTTGTTCTTGACCACCATCAGCAGGTCGCCTTTCGAAATCTCTTCGTCGCGCCAGAGAATGGTGCGGCGGATGCCTTCGTTGTATTTGTTGGCGCGCTTGTTCGAGCGGCATAGCACCATGGTGTTGCCGATGCCGAACTCATCGTAGCAGTTCTCAATCTCTTCAATCAGTTCGCCGCCTGTGATTCGCCGCACATCAGCGAAGCCTGTAGTTGTCAGGGGCGGATAGCCTTGCAGGTTCTCGGCAAGCGACTGGCGCAAGAGCGTGGCGTTGTGTAGAATGCCCGATTCGCGCGTTTGCCGCACCACCTGCTTCATTTCAAATTCGCTGACGCTGAATCCCATCTCGCCAATCACCTTCACATCGAGCGCAGGGCTGATGGCAAGTCCAACGGGCGGCAACTGCGCGGTGTCGCCAACAAGAATCAGTTTGCACATCTCGCCGCGATAGACATACTCGAAAAGGTCGTCGAGCAGGCGGCCGCTGCCGAAAATGGAGTTTTCCGATTGGTCGTTCGAAATCATCGACGCTTCATCAACAATAAATATGGTGCGCTGGTGCTTGTTGTTGTCGAGAGCAAAACTGCCCAATCCGTTGGCTGTGGCCGATTTCTGGCGGTAGATTTTTTTGTGGATTGTAAACGCCTGATGGCCCGAATACCCTGCAAGCACTTTGGCGGCGCGGCCCGTGGGGGCAAGCAGAACGGCTTTCAGTCCGATTTTCGGCAGAATCTTGACTAGAGCCGCCACCATCGATGTTTTTCCCGTTCCCGCGTATCCTTTTATTATAAGTGTGTCGTCGCGGTGGTCGGGCGAGAAATAGTTGCCGATGAACGTGCTGATGCGCGAAATCAACTCTTGCTGGTCGATTGTCGGCATGTAGCCCAAGGCGTCTTTTATCCGTTCCGAAACACTCTGAATCATGGCCACGAACTAAAATAAAACAAACGGATTTGACAAGAGAAAAGTTTGGGTATTAGGCACTAGGCATTAGGCATTAGGCATTAGGTGTTGGGTGCTAGGCAGTAGGCACTAGGAATTAGAAAATTATGAATCATTACACTTTAAACATTAGGTTTTAGGCATTAGGCACTAGGCATTAGTTAATTACGAATTATGAATTACGATTCACCGATTATCAAAATTCTGTAGTTTGTAGTCCATTTTAAACCTGTTAAACTTTAAACTCAACTTCTAAACAGCGAAGCGCTAAACTCTAAACACTAAACACTAACCGATTCACCGATTCACCGATTCACCGATTCACCAATCTTGTCCGTAGTCTGTTGTCGAAATATTAATCCTTTGGATATCTGTGATTTATTGGCGGAAAAATAATTTTATAACGAAAAAAAGCCCCAATCGGCTAATTTTTGGAACAAACCTTTATATTTGCACTCGTTTGCAGAGCATGCATGGCAGTCGGGGCTTGCGCCGAAAGTTTTTGCGGTTTTGCTTTTAATAGTTAATAATTAAACATTTATATTCTTATTGTAATGAAAGCACTTATCCACGTATTGTTAGCAGCATTGATTGTTTTTTTGGCATACGCCACAGTTCAAAGCATTGTCAAACCTATTGAATTTCAGAAAGAACAGCAGAAACGCTACGCTGAAACCATTCAGAAGTTGAAAGACATCCGTACAGCCGAAGGCGCTTTCAAGGAAGTGAACGGCGACTATACCGCAAGTTTCGACACCTTGATTGATTTCTTGAAAACAGGCGAATTCTCAATTATCCGTAAGATTGGTGAAATTCCTGAAGATTTGCTTGGCCAAATCTCTGAAAAAGAAGCCATTCAGAAGGGTATGATTATCCGTGACACCACTAAAGTCTCGGTGCTCGACTCTCTCTATCCTGCAAATTATAAGGTTGACTCACTGCGCTTTATCCCTTACTCGGGCGGTCGTGAGTTCACTTTGAAGAAAGGCGTTATCGAGACTCAATCGAAACTGAAGGTTAAAGTGTTTGAAGCATCAGCACCGTCGAAATACATATTGAAAGGTCTTGATGAGCAAGAGATTATCAATCTGAACGACGGCCTTGATTATAAAGGTTTGAAGGTTGGTTCGGTTACCGAAGTCAACAACGGCGCAGGCAACTGGGAATAAAAACCATACTGATTTGTTGCAGAACATTCATTTCATAGACAAATCGTTCGACTACGTCAATGTCGACAAATACCATATGTCCCTTCAGGTTTTCCTGAAGGGATTTTCGTTTTCCGTGCTCGACCGCGAACGGAACAAATATGTCGCATTGGCTCATTATCAGTTCAATAGGGTGACGTCGTTCCGCACGCTTGCAAAGCAGATTGACGCCATTTTCGACAGCGAGCCGCTGCTGCAATGCCGCTTCAGCCATGTCAAACTGCTGTTTGCCACAACCGACTACACCTTTGTGCCAGCCGCCTATTTCGCTGAAAACGAGAAAGAAGTGTGGTTCCGCTTCAATCAGGAACTGCAGCGCGGCCATGAGTTGATGTCGAACTACATTTTCGGCAACTCGTCGTATGTGGTTTTCAGCATTCCCACGGTGTTGACCGACATTTTCCGCGCTCGGTTCGAGTCGGTGCGGTTCTACCACCAGTCGGTGCCGATGATTGAAGACCTGACACTGCGCGGCAAACTCGACAGCGGCGACAAACGCGTGTATGTCAACCTGATGCCAGCGTTTTTCGACTTTGTGCTTGTCGACAACGGCGAAATCGCGCTCTACAACACGTTCAGTTACAAATCGACCGACGATTTCAACTATTTCTTCCTGAACGCTGTCGACAGCCTGCGACTGCCGCCTACGACCGTTCCTGTGAATGTTTGCGGCATTCTGCCCGCCAACAGCCCGATAATGGAATCGATGAAGAAATACGTGCGGAATATCGGCTATTTTGCCATGCCGTCGCATTTTGAGTACGCCTACGGCTTCAACGACATTCCGTCGCACTATTTCACCAACATGATAAACCTTTACCAATGCGGATAATCAGCGGACAATACAAGCACAGGCTGATTCAGCCGCCGTCGAACTTCAAGGCACGCCCCACAACCGACCTTGCCAAAGAGAGTCTGTTCAACATTCTTGAAAATTCGATTGATTTTGAGCAGATTAAGGTGCTCGACCTTTTCGGCGGCACGGGCGGAATATCGTACGAGTTCGCGTCGCGCGGCTGCACCGACATTACCTGTATCGAACTGAATTACAATCATTTCAGTTTTATTAAAAAGACGGCCGCCGACCTGAAGATGACGGGGTTGAAGGTGATTCGCGCCAATGTGCTGAAATTCCTGCCAGCCTGTGCCGAGAAATTCGACCTGATTTTTGCCGACCCGCCATACGATTTGCCGCAGTTGCCCGAAATACCTAAAATGGTTATCGACAACGAGTTACTTGCCGATGGCGGACTCTTCATTATGGAACATTCCGAAAAAAACAACTTCGACCAGATGCCGCAATTCTACATGCACAAGCACTACGGCGCGGTGAATTTCAGTTTTTTCAGAAACAGCGAAGGGGAGTGACGGCACGTGTTTATGTGCTTTTCGGACAACTTGAAGGGCGATTGCGGGACGGACATTTTTACTATGAAAATAGGATAACAATTATCCGTGCAGTGTCGGGAAAATACAAAAGGCTTGTCGAAACAAGCCTTTTTTTTGCAACAACCAGTGGAGACACAACTACGAGTTGTAGATTGACGCGAAGACAAAACCACGCAGTGTGGCGTGCCGATTTTGCTCGGCGAATAGAACTTCCCATTGAGCACGCTTTTCAGCGTTGGCAAGTTCTTCGGAAACCTGCCGCTGCACATTGGCAAAACGCTGGCGGACGGCTTGCTGTTGGGCAGTGTTGCCACCGTCGTACTGATTATAACACTTGGTAAGGCAGCCCTTACCGTTACGTACTGAAAAGTAAGAGTTGTCGCTCTTGCTTAGCTTCCCCTGAACGAATTTTACAGGAGTCTCAAATGTAATTTTAGACATAAAACTTATTTTTTAATCACCAGCGACGTTGCTGATGACGTGACAAAGGTATGGTGGCGCAGATGGCGGGTGTTGGTTTGTTTGGGATACGGTTGTTTTCTTTGCGATAAAGTTGTTTTGTGCGGTTTGCTTATAGTTTCCTCTCGGATTCTGTTGGATTCTGCGGGAAAGTTTGCGATAACCCCGCGAGGGGCCTACGAGGGGCTTTGTTGGTGATTACTTGATGAAGCAAATGGGACGGAATGAGACTGATGAGAAGAATGAGAAAGAAAGATTGATAGTGAGGCGGATGGAATCCGCCAGAAGAGACAAAATATTTGAATGGATATAGGATGCACCTAAAGGAGCTGAGCAGAGGCAGAAAAGCCAAAGATTGCGGCTAGGATGCTGGAAGATGGGACAAATGGGATATGATGAGAAGAGTGAGAAAGAAAGATTGATAGTGATGCGGATGGAATCCGCCAGAAGAGACAGAACATTTGAATGGATAGGATGCACCTAAAGGTGCTGAGCAGAAGCAGAAAGCCAAAGATTGCGGCAAGGATGCTGGAAGATGGGACAAATGGGATATGATGAGAAGAATGATGTTGCTTGCAATGATTAGGTTATCAACATGATATTAAAATTATTATCAAATTTAGATAATTGTTATGTTTATTGTGTGTTAATAACTAATAGCCATAATTGATATTTATTAGTTCGCAAGTTATTATTTTTGTGTTATAAATAATAAAGATATGAATAATGTATCTAAAAACGGCGAAATGGAGCAAGATGGTTTGATAACCGTTGGTTCGGTTGTCATGCAAATTCTTGAAGAACGTGCCATGAAGCAGAGTGAACTGGCGGAAATGACTGGTATTCAAAAGCCAATAATAAATGACTTGATTAAGGGCAAGCGCAACATGACGGCAGAAACTGCCGTACTGTTTGAGGCCGCATTAGGTGTGAGTGCAGATTATTTGATGAACATTCAGACCAATATTGATTTGGAAAGGGCCAGAAAGAACCCCAAAATAGCAGACAAGGTTGGGGGTGCCACAGCATGGTCGTTAGTAAAAGATTGTGTGTCGGTTTCAATTCTTAAAAGCAAAGGGTTGATTAATGACGGGGACATGAAAGGTAACGTGCAAAGAGTTTTCGATGTTTTCGGTGTCAAAAGTGAGGATGAGATTCAAAGTCGGTACGAAAAAGAGCACGATGCTTTATATAGAAAATCGACAAAATTGACGACAGATACCAAGGCATTGTTTACTTGGAAATATTTGTGTATTAGCCAATCGGAAAAACTGGAAATGGACAAGCCGTTCAGCAGAGATGCAATAGATGGTTTGGCACAAGAACTTAAAACTATTTTCAGAGAAAACCGAAACACTATTGAAAGGACGCAAGAGGCTGTAGAAGCATGTGGAATAAAACTGATACATGAAGAAAAAGCAGGTCAGGTTCCTGTTGACGGAATGTCGTTTTGGAAAGGCGCTAATCCGACAATAGTATATACAAAGAGGCTTAAAACCATTGACAATTTTGCATTTACAATAATGCATGAGTTGGGTCACGTTAAGTTGCATTTGGAGGATGACGGTGAGGCTATGATAAATGTGGATGGAGGAGATATTGATGATAAAGAAAAGGAAGCCAACAATTTTGCCAACAATGTTTTTATTGCCCCAAGAGAATGGGCTGCACTGATGGCGCGATTATGGAATCCGTATACCGCGCATGTGTTAATAAAGAAAGAAGCAGACCAGATTGGCGTAAATCCACAAATACTATTCGGGAGATACATGCACGAGACTGGCCTTTACAGGCTGCGTCGAGTGTTTGAGACAGATATTAAATGATGTTTAATTAATAATTTAATGCCTATGAAAAGTTAAGATAGAAAAGGGCGAAAAAAATCTCCTGTATATCTTGGAGGACGGACAGGAGACCCAAGTTTTGGCAACCGATTTCCGAACTTGCGTCCATAAAGGGATGCCAGAATCAAAATGGATTGCGAAGATAATAAAAATCGCAATGCGCTGACGCCCGCAGAAAAAATCGGAAGTATTTTCATTTTAATCACTATTTCAACGATATAAAGGAATCGTTGTAAAATAAATAGTTATGGAAAAATTATTTTCTGAAAAAGAAATGTATGTGATGGCGCACACAGCAAAAGGCAAGCCAACATTTATTAAAGAGCCACACAAAGGTAATCCGATGTATAAGTATGACAATATGCATTTGTCGGACGGAATGGAAATGGTTGAATATCATGGTTTGGAAATACCTTTGCTGAAACCATACACGGGTACGACCGAACTTGATTATCAACCATATTCGCTATGGAAGAAACTGAACGGCGAGGGACAGGCGGTTCATTTTTTTATGAATGACAACGAATTTCGCACCGCGGTGTGGAACAAATTGGAACAAACCACCTACAACCTGCGGAAATTCGACGTGCTGCTTACGCCAGACTTTTCGATGTATGTTGACCTGATGTCGTTCTACGGATTGCTGGCCGTGTTTATGACAAGGTTTGTGGGCGCATATTGGCAGAAATGCGGATATAATGTGATTCCAACGGCTAGTTGGAGCAATGCAGATTCTTTTAAATTCGCATTTGTCGGATTGCCCCAAAACAGTGTGATAGCAGTCTGCGGAGTGGGTGTAAGTTGGTCGCCAGCAGCCGTGGAGTTATGGCAAATGGGGCTTTTGGAGTTGGAAAAGCAGGTTAGGCCTATCGAAATCATAATTTATGGCAGCGATAAACTTGAACTACCCAAACTTCACACTCCAGTTAATTTTATTATTGATAACATTACAAAAAACTACAGAAATGATTGATTTTACTAAATTAAAAATTGAGAACCAGTTATGGCCAGAAGACGAGAAACTGTTTGAAACAATGGAAAATAGTTATACGTCAGAGAATGAGCGTATTTTCTTTGAAACTATGCACGTTAAGATGCTTACTGAATGCGCACCGTGCGGAGAGGAATTGCTTTGGAACTCTGAAAATGAGGACAAAATTTATTTCACCCGTGACGGCTACGACGAGTTTATTGTTGGCAGCAGAAAAGACGGTTTAAAACAAGAGCATTATATGAATTTAAGCGAAACTTTGTCAGCCAATCTGAAAAATTTGATTGACAGAGATATTACAATGCTGCAATGGTTGCGAGAGCGAGACTATAAAGACATAGTGTATAACCATAATAATGCTTATGTGTGATGGGAGACCAACGAACATACGAAAAGGGTAGAAATGACTTCTACTCTTACCTGTATAAAACTGTGTCGCAGCGGATTACAATAAACAGCGTGACTGGCAAAATGATTGAAAAAAAGGCTTATCACAACGAGAAGCACAATACTTTGCCTGCATATAACGGCACTTCGGAAGTATATTTTGCAAAAGGGACTGATGGATTGGCGATACAATGTAAAGTCTATTCCAATGGTAAAATGCTAAAAGATTTTGATTGGAGTCACCCACATAGAAATAGTGATGGAACTTTCTTTCCAGAAGGAACTGTACACGTTCAGGAGTATACAGTTACACAGAAGAAAGATAAAGACGGTAAGTATCACGATTATTTTATGCGTAGACAGGCACGCCCTATGACACAATCCGAAATTGATAAATACGGACCGATTATCAGGCATTTTAACCCAAATGTCAGATTTAAATAGTTTTATGAATAATATGTCGAACAATTTAAAACAGAAAGGAGGTAAGGATGAGCATACGCATTGTTAAAGCGATTAGCAAGGCTAAATTGGCTGAAATGATAGGCATTTCGGGGACAACGCTGCGCAAATGGTTAAGGCGCTGCGAGAAGGCATTGAGGCAGATGGGCGTGAGCCGTAATGCTAAGATGCTGCCGCCGTGCGCAGTGAAGCATGTTTGTGAGGAGTACAGCATTGACCTGTATGAGGACGAAATGTAGGCGCAAAAAGGCGTTTCGGGGTTGATTCCTACACAAAAACATTGTTCCAACAGTGTTAAAAATTAGAAACAAACGAAATAGGAAAAAAAGATACCCCGAAATATTGGAAGCCGTGACTCTATAATAGTAAGAAGTTGCGGCTTTCTTGTTGTTGGGGAGAATTGTACGCAATAGGACGGGATAGGACTTGATAGGACAAATGGGGCGGTTGGGGAATTGAAGATGTGTGAATTATGGGAGTGATGGGATGAATGAAATGCATGTGATGGGCACGATGCGAGATGGAAGGAATATAAGGAAGAGAAATACGTCGACCTGAAGGCCGCCGAACTGAACGGAACAATAAAAATTGTTTCTTGCAAGAAACAAACTGACAGAAATGTTTTGCTATATTCGTTGCCGACAAATGAATTGTCGATTGTTTTGAAGTTGAATTTTAAAATTTGTGTAACGATAAACAGAAAAGAAATATAATCTAACATATTGATAATCAGCGTTTGCTGTTTGTTCTATTCACGTTGAAATGTAGGAAACTTCAATTTGTGAGCAAGAAAGAATATACACAGAGTGAGCGACTGCGCTTTGCGCGGCGTACTTGTATTCTTTCTTGGCCTTCCTACAGCCACAACGTGAGCAAGTTTCGCTCGCGTTTTTTTTGTGGCTGTCGGAATCAAAAAATAGAAAGATAGCATTCGTATTCATAACCAAAGAACAATGAAATACGAATCAACATTTAATGCGATTGACGGCATTCTGCGCAACGAGGCGGGATGCAGCAACGAACTCGACTACATTGAGCAGACTTCGTGGCTGCTCTTTCTCAAATATCTCGACGACCTTGAAACCGAGCGCGAGCAGGAAGCCGAACTCAACGGCAAGGAGTATCGCCGAATAATTACGGGCTTCAACCGTTGGAACGCGTGGGCCGCGCCAAAGAACGCCAAAGGCGAACTCGACGTCATTAATGCTATGACAGGCGACGACCTTGTGGAGTTTGTGAACCAGAAACTTTTCCCGTCGCTCAAGCACTACAAAGACACCGCCGTGTCGCCCGACACGCTCGAATATAAGATTGGCGAGATTTTCAGCGAACTGCGCAACAAAATCAGCAGCGGCTACAACCTGCGCGAGATTATCAACAAGATTGACTCGCTGCACTTTCAGAGCGCCGACGACAAGCACGAGATGACCGTGCTCTACGAGGACAAGATTCGGCGTATGGGCAACGCGGGGCGCAACGGCGGCGAGTACTACACACCACGCCCGCTCATTCGCACCATTGTCAGGGTGGTCAACCCGCGCATTGGCGAAACCGTTTACGACCCCGCCTGCGGATCGGCGGGCTTCCTTTGCGAGGCTTTCGCCTATATGCAGCAGCAGATTGACTCGGTGGCCGACGCCGATACCCTGCAGAAGCAAACCTTCTTCGGAAAAGAGAAGAAGGGTCTGCCATACATTATCGCCACAATGAATATGATTTTCCACGGAGTGGCCGCGCCCAACATTATCCGCGGCAACACGCTCGCCGAAAATCTCGCCACCATTCAGCAGCGCGACCGCAAGGATGTGATTCTCGCCAATCCGCCTTTTGGCGGCAGCGAGCGCACCGAGGTGCTGCAAAACTTCGACATTCGCACCAGCGAAACCGCCTATATGTTTATGCAGCACTTCATTAAGATGCTGAAAGTGAACGGCCGCGCGGGAATTGTTATCAAAAACACCTTTTTGAGCAATGGCGATGCCGCCGCACTGCGCCGCAAACTGATTGAGGAATGCAACCTGCACACCATTCTCGACCTGCCTGCGGGCGTATTTCAGGGCGCGGGCGTGAAAACCGTGGTGCTGTTCTTCGACAAGGGCGAGCCGACGCGCAAAATTTGGTACTACCAACTCAACCTGAACCGCACGCTCGGCAAGACCAATCCGCTCTCGGAGGCCGACCTTGAAGATTTTGTGGCGCTGCAGAAAACCAAGCCCGAAACCGAAAACTCGTGGACTATAGATGTTTCCACACTTGGCGCCGACTGCGACCTTTCGGTGAAGAACCCCAACCGCCCCGAAGTGGTTGACAACCGCACCGCCGCCGACATTCTCGGCGCCATTTCAAACCTGAACAACGATTCCGCAAGATTGATTAACGAAATAAAGCAGATGTTATGAAAACGTTGAAAATAAAAGACATTTGCGATAAAGGTTCTTCTAGTCTAAAACAGAAAGATGTTGAGAATCAAAATGGTAAGTATCCCGTGTTTGGAGCGAGTGGGTTGATAGGAAAAATCGACACATATCACCAAAATAAGGAATATATAGCAATTGTTAAGGATGGTTCGGGTATAGGCAGAGTTTCGTTTATGCCAGCATTTTCTTCGGTTATAGGAACGCTTCAATATATTTTGCCCAAAAAAGGCTACAACATAAAATACATTTCGTATTGCCTTCAAAGTTTGGATTTGGCGAATTACAAGCAAGGCGCAGCCATACCGCATATCTATTTTAGGGATTATGGCGAATATGAAGTTAATGTTGAAGAAAACCCTGATGACCAGCAGCGCATAGTCACCTATCTTGATGCCGAGTTTGCGAAGATAGAAGCCCTTAAAGCCAATGCCGAAAAGCAACTGCAAGCCGCCAAAGACCTTTCCCAAGCCGCTCTAAAAGAGTTGTTGACACCGAAAGATGGTTGGGTGGAGAAGAAGTTGGGAGAGTTGTGTAGTATTCGTGGAGAATATGGACTTAACGAATCTGCAACAGATTATAACGGAGTTAGATACTTACGTATCACAGATATTACAGACGATGGGGAATTGAATAGCGACAAGGTATCGGCTAAAAACGACAGCAATAAAAATCAAGAAAGTTTAGAAGTCGGTGATATTTTATTTGCTCGAACAGGAGCCACTGTGGGCAAGACTTTGATTTATCGCAAAGAATTTGGAAAATGTGTATTTGCAGGTTACTTAATTAGATACAGAACAAATCCAAATATCATTTTGCCACAATATCTTTTTTATTATACGCATTCAACGAAATATTATGAATGGGTAAAAAACAATCAAGCTGCAGCCGCACAACCAAATATTAGTGCACAGAAATATAATGGTTTGGTTATATATTTTCCCCAAAATATGGCCGAGCAACAGCAAATCGCCAATAAACTCGATGCAATTTCTGCCAAAGTAAAAGCCTTGCAAACGAACTACACCGAAACCATAACTCTCTGCAACGACCTGAAGCAGGCGCTGCTGAAAAAAGTGTTTGAATAATTATGGACGAATCAACAACACGCCGAAAAAAGATTGACCCCGCGCTCTATGCCGTGGGTTGGGAGAACGTGCCCGACAGTCAGATTCTCAACGAGCAGCGCGCCTATCTTATAGCGCCAGGCCGTGTGGAGAAACTCAAGGCCCGCCACCCCAAAAAGGTGGATTATATTCTTGAATACAAGGGCATTAAATTGGCGGTTGTTGAGGCGAAATCCGATGAGAACGACGTTGCGGTGGGCGTGCCGCAGGCCAAACTCTACGCCGAGATGCTGCAGATTCGCTACGCCTACTCAACCAACGGCAATCAAATCTATTTTATCGATATGGGCGTGAAAGACGTGCACGGCAACTACACCTTGCCGTCGAGCGAGCGGTTTGTCGATAAGTTCCCGTCGCCGCAGGAGTTGTGGCAGATGACCTTCCCGTTCGAAAACGTTTGGCGCGACCGTTTCAATCTTGAGCCGTTCAACCGTGGCGGCGGCCGCGAGCCGCGCTACTATCAGGCCAACGCCATAAACAATGTGCTCTCCGCAGTGGCCAACGGCCAGCGGCGCATTCTGCTCACAATGGCCACGGGCACGGGCAAAACCTACACCGCCTTCCAGATTTGTTGGAAACTTTTCCAAACCAATTGGAACATTGTCGGCAGCAACCAGAAGCCGCGCATACTCTTCATTGCCGACCGCAACATACTCGCCAATCAGGCAATCAACGATTTTGAGCAGTTCCCCGAGGATGCTATGGTGCGCATTACCCCCGACGAGTTGCGCAAAAAACACGGTCAGGTGCCAACCGCAAGGCATTTGTATTTTACTGTCTTCCAAACTTTTATGTGCGACGATGGAAGCGGCCAGCCCTACTACAGGCAGTATCCGCCCAACTTTTTCGATTTCATAATAATCGATGAGTGCCACCGTGGCGGAGCCAACGACGAGAGCCAGTGGCGCGAGTTGATGGACTATTTCGAGTCGGCCTGCCAACTTGGTATGACAGCCACACCGCGCCGCACCGATAACGCCAACACCTACCGCTATTTCGGCGAGCCAGTCTATACCTACTCGCTCAAGCAGGGCATTGCCGACGGCTACCTGACGCCGTTCCGTGTGCGCATTTCCGAGAGCAATATCGATGAGTACACCTACAACCCCGACGATGACATTGAAGGTGAGATAGATACCGAGAAAACCTACACCGAGCAGGATTTCTACAATGGCAGGATTGAAATTCGCCAGCGCGATGAGCACCGAGTGGAGGAACTGCTGTCGCAAATCAACCCCGATGAGAAGACTATCGTTTTCTGCGCCACGCAGTTGCACGCCCACATTATCCGCGATATGATAAACCAGCACAAGCGCAACCCAGCGCCCAACTACTGCCAGCGCGTCACCGCCGACGATGGCTCTGACGGCGAAGAGACGTTGAAACTCTTTCAGGACAACGACCGCAAACTGCCAACCATACTCACCACGTCGCAGAAACTGTCCACGGGAGTCGATGCCCGCAACGTGCGCAACATTGTGCTGCTGCGTCCTGTGAACAATATGGTGGAATTCAAGCAGATAATCGGTCGCGGCACCCGTCTTTTCGACGATAAGTACTACTTCACCATTTACGATTTTGTGGGCGCCAGCCGCAACTTCCAAGACGCCGAGTGGGACGGCGACCCGTTCTGCCCCGTCTGCGGCAACTATCCGTGCACCTGCAACAAGTCGAAAACATATCCGTTGCCTGACGACCGTTCGCCAGAAGCCCGTGAGTCTGAGCCCGAGCCGTGCCCCGTGTGCGGCCACCTGCCTTGCACCTGCGATGGCGGTCAGCGCCGCCGCGACAAGGTGACGGTGCGCTTGTCGGCCGTCCGCACAATGGAGTTGAAAACCACTTGGACCGAGAAGTTCCAGTACGGCGACGAACTAATCTCGATTGAAGAGTTCATACAGAAACTTTTTGGCCGTCTGCCGTCATTCTTCAACGGCCCCGAGGACCTGCGCAAGCAGTGGGAGCACCCCGACACTCGCCAGGCGCTGCTCAGCCGTTTGGAGCAGGAAGGCTTTCACGAGGACAAACTGCAAACCATTCAGCGCGTGATGGACCGCGACGACTGCGACCTGCTCGATGTGCTCGAATACATTGCCTACGAAACCGAGCCCAAGGAGCGTGAGCAGCGCGTTGAGTTGGTGCGTCAGGGTCCTTACAAGCAGCAAAGCGCCGCCCAAAGAGCCTTTGTCGATTTCCTTATCGACCAATATTTGCGCAACAGTTACCGCGAGTTCACCACCGACAACCTTGCAACACTCATTAAAATGAAGTACGGCACCGTAGCCGATGCCAAGGCAAACCTGAATATGGAAGTTTCGCAAATTCAGTCGCAATACATTGACTTTCAGCGGCAGTTGTATAGTGTAGCGTGAGTTTTGGCCGAAAAACTGCAACGCTATGTTGCACTTTTGCTGTTGGTGCGCGATGCATTGAACTGAACTCTGTGCACTGTGAGAGAATTAACCCGTGCCGCCTGCGAAAAAAAAAGGACGCAAGCATTGCGTCCCTACCGCGGGTGCGTCGGGTGCGGTTATGGTGTTTAGGGGCGACCTGAAGGTCGCTTATCAGGACGGATATATGATTTTGGAAATCTGTGTTTTCTGTGTTATCAGTGCGAAAATCATAAAAAGTGGGAAAAAATCCGTTTCTTTGCCAACGAATCTAAAACACAATAAAAATGAAAATTGAGAACGGAAAAATGGTGTCAGTGACCTACGAGTTGAAGTATGACGACGCTGACGCAAAACTGATAGAAGTGTGTGACAAAAGCCGTCCGTTGACATTCCTGTTCGGTGCGGGCATGATGCTGCCGCATTTCGAGAAGAATCTCGACGGCCTTGAGAACGGCTCTCTGTTCGACTTTGTGCTGACCGCCGACCAGGCTTACGGCCAGGTCACTGAAGAAGCCATTGTCGATGTGCCAATCAATGTTTTTCAGGATGAGAGTGGCAAGGTGAACAAGGAACTGATAACCGTTGGCAACACCATTCCAATGATGGACGCTCACGGCAACCGTCTGCACGGCGTTGTTGTGTCGTCGACTGCCGAAGCGGTGAAAATGGATTTCAACCACCCGCTTGCAGGTGCCGACCTGCACTTCAAAGGCAAGGTTATTGAAGTGCGCAATCCCACAATGGACGAACTTGAGCGCAACTGCGGCGGTGGCTGCGGTGGCGGTTGCAACTGCGGCGACAAAGGCAAGGACGGCGGATGCAGCGGCTGCTGCTAACAAGCGGCAAGCTGTTATAAATCAAAGGCTTTGCAACCAGAATGGGGGTGAAGCCTTTTTTTAATGATTCTTCTCGCACGGGCAGGGCGCGTAGCCTTTGTAGCGTTTCTTCTGTGTGGCGCACGATGTGGCTAACACGCACAATATCAGCAGAAAGCAGGTTGCGATTGACAGTTTCGGCAGACGACGTTTCATCACTTTTTGTTTTCGGTCTCAAAATAGGCGCAACAGCCTGACAATCCGCAACTTTCGCACTTTGGCTTGCGTGCAGTGCAGACGTAGCGTCCGTGCAAAATTAGCCAATGATGCGCAATCGGCAATAGTTCGGGCGCGATGTTTTTGACCAATTGCCGTTCTGTGTCGATGGGGCGTTTGGCGTTCACGGTCAGGCCGATGCGGGCCGAGACGCGGAACACGTGCGTATCAACAGCCAGCGCGGGCTTGTTGTAGATGACCGACAGAATCACATTGGCGGTCTTGCGGCCAACGCCTGGCATCTGCTGCAACTGCTCAAGATTGTCGGGAACCACGCCGCCGAAGCGGTAGGTGAGCATTTGCGCCATTCCGAGCAGGTGTGCGGCCTTGTTGTTGGGAAACGAGCAGCTTTTTATCAACTCAAAAATCTCGTCAACCGAGCCTTGCGCCATTGATTTGGCGTCGGGGAAACGGCGGAAAAGGGCAGGGGTGACCTGATTCACGCGCTTGTCGGTGCACTGTGCCGAAAGAATGACCGCCACCAGCAACTCGTAGGCGTTCGAGTAGTGCAGTTCGGTCTGCGCCGTCGGCATATTGCGGCTGAACCAGTCAATCACGTTTCGGTAGCGTTCGGTGAGTGTCATGATTTTTCAAAAATTGGATTCGTATTTCCGCGAAAGAATTGTTGTCAAGTTTGCACCACATTCGGCCATAATGTTCAGAAAATGACCGTAGTTCTGCTTCAAGTCGGTCTCGACGGTTTGCAGAAAATCGTCTTTGGTGTTGCGGGCGGCCGTGTACAGCAGATTTTTGCGCAGGGGCGACTCTTCGCTTTCGCTGATTTTGCAGGCGCACTGCTTGTAATCGTTGCCGCATTCGGCCAGCAGGCGGTTGGCTGCGTCCCAAATCTGTTCAAACCGATATTGCTGATTGTCAACCACATCCTTCATCAGCATCACGCGCCAGCGCTGCTCGCCTTCGGGCAGGTCGTCGAAACTGCCATCGGCCCAAATGTGCCAAAGCAGCCGAAGCGAGTTGGCATCGTTGCCGAACTTCTTGTTGATGTAGTCTTCGCACTTGATTTTCAGACGTTTGAAATCCTTATCGCACGCCACCACGCCTTCCTGCGAGTAACTCTTCCAACTGCCGATGGCGGCCTGAACTTCTTCAAGCGAATGGAACGGATACTGCCGCGGAATGTCGAACGGAATGCCGAAACGCTCTTTGGCCGCTTCGGGTGTCATTTCATCGCCGTTGTTGTCGCGGATGCCGTGAAACCAGAGTTTGGTCTCGTTGTAGAAGCAGATGATGCGGCTGAACGGGCTAACCATCTCAAACATAAGCGTATAGCCGTCGGGAATGCGGTCAATCCATTGGCGGTCAGCAGCGTCGAGAAGCGAATTGAGCATCTCTTCAGCATTATTGAAAGGTGTTCCCGTAAGGTCGATGTGACAGATGTCCCAACCGCCGTTCGACACCCAATAGGCCTTGCCTTCGTGCTTGAACATCTTGATTAGCACGCCGTCGATTTTTTCGCGCACAATGGCTGATTGCCAGTCGATTGCGTCGGCGTGCTCATCATCGAAATTGAAAAATTTGGTGTACGGGGCGCAGATGATGTTGCCGTCATCATCGACCACCGTGCCGCGGCACTCACGCACCACATCCAAACTGAAATCGCAGTGGTGCATATTGTACATCAGCAAGTTCCACCTGTCGTTGAACGGGCAGGGCGATATTCGCACGCAGTAAGGCTTGTGGTGAATCACATCCTTCCAGTTTTCTGTGGTGCGGATAAACTCTTGCAGATGAGTGAAATGGTTCATTTTTTGGTGAATCGTTTTTGGGGACTACAGACTACGGACAATAGACTACAGAATTTTGGATAATCGGTGTCCCGATAGCTATCGGGATGGTTAATCGTAATTCGTAATTCATAATTCGTAATTTTCTAATGCCTAGTGCCTAACACCTAACTCTCTATCTCGCTCAACTCAATCCAGCGGTCGGTTTTCTCATCGAGAAGGCGGCTTACTTCGTCGAATCGGGTTGAGAGTTCGGTGATTCGCTTTGCGTCGCTCTCGCCGCCCGACAGTGCCGCTTCAATCTCGCTTTTTTCAGTCTCGAGTTGCTCAATTTCGGCTTCAAGTTGTTCAAACTCTTTGCGTTCCTTGAATGTCATACGGCGTTTGGCTTCGGGACGCTCTTTGGTTTTCTGCGGCTGCTCGGGCTTGGCGGCGGCCGTCTCGGCTTTGGTTTGCAGGTTCTTCCACTCGCGGTACTGCGTGTAGTTGCCAGGAAAGTCCTTGACCTTTCCATTTCCTTCAAACACAAACAGATGGTCAACCACCTTGTCCATAAAAAAACGGTCGTGCGACACAATCAGCACGCAGCCGTCGTATTTCGACAGAAAATCTTCCAGCACGTTTAGCGTCACAATGTCAAGGTCGTTCGTCGGCTCATCGAGAATCAGGAAATTCGGGTTGCGCATTAGCACCGTCATTAGGTAGAGCCGCTTGCGCTCGCCGCCGCTCAGTTTGCTTACGTAGGCGTAGTGCATTGAGTGCGGAAACAAGAAATAGTTCAGAAATTGGGTGGGCGAGAGCCGCACGCCTTCGCCAACGGCAATGTCTTCAGCCACGTCCTGAATCACTTCAATCACGCGCTTGTTGGGGTCGAACGACATTGCTTCCTGCCTGTAGTAGCCGATTTTGATGGTTGTCCCGATTTCGATTCGGCCGCGGTCGTAGGGCTCGTTGCCCGTGATGATGTTCAGCAGCGTGGTCTTGCCAGCGCCGTTCGCGCCCACCACACCGATTTTCTCGCCGCGGCGGAACTGATAGGTGAAATCGTCGAGCAGCACCTTGTTGCCAAACCGCTTGTCGATGCTGAAAAGGTCGATGATTTTCGTACCCAGCCGCGAACTTTTTATGTCGATTTGCATCGATTCGCTTCGGGTGTTCTTGAAGGCCGTGGCCTTGATGTCTTCAAACGCGTCGATGCGGTATTTGGCCTTTGTTCCGCGCGCCTGCGGCATCCGCCGAATCCAGTCCAGTTCCTTTTTGTAGAGTTGGCGGGCTTTCTCTATCTCGCTGTTTTGGTTGTAGATACGCTCTTCGCGCTTGGCCAGGAAATACGAGTAGTTGCCGCGGTATTTGAATATCTGCTTGTCGTCGATTTCGTAGATGATGTCGCACACGCGGTCCAGAAAATAGCGGTCGTGCGTCACCATTATCAGTGTCGATTTTGATGAGTTCAAGAACCCTTCGAGCCACTCTATCATATTCAGGTCCAAGTGGTTGGTGGGCTCGTCAAGAATCAGGATGTCGGGGTCGTCGATGAGCGTTTTTGCCAGCGCCAGACGTTTCTTCTGTCCGCCCGACAGTTGGCCGACTTTTTGCTCGAAGTTGTTGATATTCAGTTGCGAGAGAATCTGCTTTATGCGTGCTTCGTAGTT
This sequence comes from Salinivirgaceae bacterium, assembly GCA_017474765.1. Classification (GTDB taxonomy): domain Bacteria; phylum Bacteroidota; class Bacteroidia; order Bacteroidales; family SZUA-534; genus RUG13583. The sequence goes on from JAFVGW010000029.1 coordinate 67,778, forward strand.
CCACGCCTTGGCGGCGTCCATTGCGCTTGTGGCGTTGGCCAGCCGTTCGGTGTTGCTGTCGCGGCAGGCCATCTCATACTCTTTGATGGTTTGCAGCGTCACATCCGATGACTCAAAAACTTCTTCAATAACAGTGAGTTCGGGGTTCAGTTTGGGGCTTTGCTCAAGATAGCCCAGCCGCAGGTCGTTGCGTATGGTAACGCTTCCGCTGTCGGGGGTGTCGGCGCCCGCCAGAATGCGCAGCAGCGATGTCTTTCCCGCGCCGTTGTTGGCAATGATGGCCACGCGCTGCTCTTTCTCAACGCTCAGACTGATGCCGTTGTAAAGCACCAGGTCGCCATACGATTTTGTAATGCCTTCGGCCTGCAAGTAGTTCATTGTGATGTGTTTGTTACTGGGCGGCGAAGATAGTCAGTCTTGATGTGAAAGTCAAATAATGGCTGCCGATTGCCGAAAAAGGTTTTAAACATGATTTGCGTCAGAAAAATTTGTGAAATTAAATCATACTCCTTATTTTCACATAAAATTTTGGGGGATGAATCCTCCTTATATTTTGCAACTTAAAACATGGAAAATGCAAGTGAAAAAAGAAGATTTCCCAAACTGGTTTGGCCAACTGACTGATGAGCATTGGTCTAACGTGTTGAAAAACAGCGTCTGTCTTGACTATAATAAGAATGAGATTATTTGCAAGCAGGGGGCTTTCGCCACGAACGTCTATTTCGTGGTCAGCGGCATGCTGAAGGTTTACAAGGAGTACAAAGGCGAGAATCTGATTATGAGTTTCGTCCGCAAGGGCGAGATGTTCGGGCTGTCATCGATTTACAACAACGAAACAAACCTCTTTTCCGCCGCGAGCCTAACGCCTGCAACTGTTTTTTCGGTCAACATCAATATCATTAAAAACCAAATCAGGGTATATCCCGATTTTGCCGAAAAGTCTATAATTCAGTTGAATAAGGAGTATGCCAACACCATCGAGCGGATTGTCAGCCTCACGCAGAAGCAACTGAACGGACGCATGGCCGACGCAATTCTGCATTTCGCCCGCAACATTTACGGCTCCGACGAGTTCAATATGCAGATTACCCGCCGCGACATGGCCGACTTCTGCGGAATGTCGACCGAGAGCGCCATCAGAATTTTGAAAGAATTACATAACGACAAGATTATCAGTATAGAAGGAAAGAATGTCAAGATTTTGAACAAGCAGCAACTAGAGAGTTTGAGCGAGTTCGGATAGTGCGACAACAAATAATGAAACCATTTTTATTTTTTTTAGTTAAAAGATATAATTTTGCGGTGTTGGATAGAAGGGAATCTTTCTGCCAATATGCTATTAAAATACACAGGTTGACACGATGAATAGAAAATCGATAAAAATTCTTTTGTTGTTTATTATTCTGCTTCCGTTTGCAGGAGTATCACAAACCCACGACTATTCAATGCGCCGCTGCTGGGGCTACCATAGGGATAGTTGTCCGACAAGTAAAAATATCTATTACCGCACGGTTGACGATTCGCGTAGCGCATTGTTTGTCAAAGGACAAGTATCTCGCATAAAATCAATCATCTACAACGGACGAGACTATCGCATATCGTTCTGTCACGATGCAATTCTTGGCGAAGGAATCATAATGAGAATCATTGATGTGGCAACCGAAAACGTATTGTATGACAACTCGGAAGACGGTTTCGCGTCAGAATTCGAATTCACAGTCACCCAAACGAGTGAAATATATATTGAGATAGAAGTTCCAGGAAGCAGCCGCATGTCGGAGGCAGAAGGTCAGAACGACTTGATTTTTGTCAGAAAAGACACTGAGATGGGCTGCATCGGAATTTTGATTGAACACATGATCACCCCTGTCAAAGGATTCTGATGACTTTCCGCGTCCTGCTATCGTTGCTGCTCTTAGGAGTCTGCTGCAATCTGAAGGCGCAGGACTGTTTCAATTTCCATAAACAGAATTGTTGCCCAAAGAACGGGGATTTTGCATATTCGGTCAACGAGGCGTCGGTTAGTTTCGCATTCAAACCAGGCGAGAGCAAATGCGTGTATATGGAATTGCTTGAAGGTAAGGACTATAGAATGACAATTTGTTCCGACTCCCTTTACAACGGCATTATTTCGTTCGTAATCAAAAACACCGACGGCCGTATTCTTTATGACAATTCACAGGATGATTTCCAGACCGACATCGAATTTTCTTGCCGAAAGCACAACAGCGTTGAACTGATTATCACTGCGCCCAACCGCCTTGATGTTGACAGTGAAACCAAGGGCTGCATTGGCGTGCTTATAGAAGATATGGTGTCTCCGAAAATTGGTTTTTAACATAGAGGCAGTCATAAAAAAGCCCTTTCATCATTGTCATCCGTGCAAGAAACCTTGTAACTTCACTGTTTTCTGCTTTACTTTGCGCAAAATCATTCAAAATGAACCTTGCATACATTCATTGGCATCCGTCGCCCGAAATCTTCAGCATTGGAGCCTTCGGGCCGCGCTGGTACGGCGTGCTGTTCGCCATCGCTTTCGTGCTGGGCTACTACCTGATGAAGCACATCTTCAAGCGCGAAGGCGTCAAGCTCGACTATATAGACACTCTGCTGGTCTATTTCTTTGTTGGCACCATTGTTGGCGCGCGGCTGGGGCACTGCCTGTTCTACGAGCCGCAATTCTACCTGAGCCACCCGCTGCAGATACTGAAAATATGGGAGGGCGGCTTGGCAAGTCACGGTGCGGGCATCGGGCTGTTCATCGCCTTGGGGCTTTTCGTGCATAAATACAAGGTCGATACGCTCTGGCTCTTCGACCGTCTGGCCATAATGATTGCCCTTTCGGGATTCTTTATCAGGATGGGAAACCTGATGAACTCGGAGATTGTGGGCTGCCCGACAACTCAGCCGTGGGGCTTCATTTTTGAGAACAACGGCGAGGATTTCGCGCGCCATCCGTCGCAGCTATACGAGGCGCTGGGCTACCTTGCAATGGGGCTCACGCTGCTCTGGATGTACTTCAAAACCGACGCCCCCAAGCGCAAAGGACTCATTTTTGGCCTTGCAATGGCGCTCATCTTCGCGTTCCGCTTCTTCATCGAGTTCACTAAAGAGACTCAGGTCGAGTTCGAGAAATCGATGACGCTCGATATGGGGCAGTGGCTGAGCATTCCGTTTGTGATTCTGGGCTTGACATTCATTGTGTTATCATTAAAAAGAGATAAAAATGCGACCGTTTAGACTTTCGTTTATTGTGGCTGCAGGACTGGCCGTTTTTGCGGCTTGCGGCGACGGGTCCGACCCGAAATACATCGCCCCTGAGGCTTATCTGCCTGCCTATCCAGGCTCTTACTGGGACTACACCGACGGTACCCGCGTGCGCGCCACAGCCTACGAGCTGCACAGCTACCGCCCGTCAACCACATCAACCGACTACACCGACGAGTGCTACGTTCCCGTCTGGGACGGCCACTACCTTTACAAATACAGCATCTATCAGCCTTCGCCGCTCTATCCGATGAAGGAGCTGCTCAGGGCCAAGGGCAGTGCGGTGTGGATTGTGGATGAGAACAACGGCGACAAACTGAAGCGCTCTGAGGTTGCCATCGATTCGCTGGCCGTGGGCGATTCGGTCTATAAAGACGTCTATTGCGTTACCGAATTCATTGAAAGTCTGGACAATATCGACCATTGGAACCTTCGCGAGTATTACGCCAAAAACGTCGGTTTGGTCAAGATTGAAGTCAACAATCCGCACGACTCATTGGGTTGCGTGGTGCAGAAAGAATTGCGTAGTTACTTCATTAATAAGTAGTTTAGGTATTAGGCACTAGGCACTAGGCACTAGGCATTAGTGAATTACGAATTATGAATTACGATTCATTACACTTTACACTAAACATTAGGCATTAGGCATTAGAATTCCAAATCCACCTAACTCGCTCATTGTTAATTGTTAATTGTTAATTGTTAATTCTCAATTGTCCGTAGTCTGTTGTCCGTAGTCTTAAGTCTGAAAAAAATGCCATCCCATCCGCTATTCTGGTATTCCGACTGCGTTGAGTTCTACAACTCAGCCGACCTTCTGCTGCCTGATGCCGCGGATGCGATAGGTGAGATGCTCGACTTGAAAACCGAAGGCAATCAGCAGTTTATCCACAACTGGCGACGGCTGTTTCTTGTGCCGACGCCCATCAGCGTCAGTGTGCGCACCGAGCCGTCGAAGGCGGTTGTCGGTTATGGGTTCAGCCTGAAAAACGCGCTTTTCTTGGCGGCGATGATTGCCATTGCTGCTGTTTTGGTCGGTGTAAACAATTGCAAAACAGCAACATATCTGCTCGCAGCGGCCGCGGTGGCCGTTGGTTTTTGCACGGCATCAGTTCAGAACTCATTCATTCGCAAGGCGATAGCCGACGCCATTTGTCTTCCTACTTTCGAAGGCGAAGCGCAAGTACAACATAATCAGATGGTTTGGATGAGCAATACCGATGTTTGTCCTGCCTGCGGCACACCGCGCACTACGGATTCCACTGAAATTTGTCAAAATTGTGGAATAAAATTGCCGCCGTTGAATCCAACGAAAGCGCGAAATAATAAATTTACACCTGAAAAAATTTAACAAATTATTGCATTTATCAGCAACAATATGAGAAAGATAGCAGCAAACGTGGTTTATCCGTGCATCGATAAGCCAATCAAATTCGGACATTTGGTGGTTGACGACGACGGAACAATTCTCGACATTGTCGATACAGGCGGCAAACTGATTGAAGAAGAAGGACTTGAGTACCACAACGGCGTTTTGGTTCCTGGCTTCATTGTTAACTCAGTCAATGCAGATATGACCGAAAAAGGTGTGCGTATCCGCTTCCTTTCGGGTGTTCAAATCGATTACACCGAACCGAACCAACTGCCATTCAATACCAAGGAACTTGTTGTCAATCAAATGTTTGATATGCAGACCGACGGCGCATCGTTCGACGACGCTTTGGCCAATGCCACCATTGGTGCCGCCCGCGCTCTTGGCATCGACAACGAGTACGGCTGCTTCAAAAAAGGCATCAAACCAGGCGTGGTTTTGCTCTATCCGTTCGATTTTGTCAACAGCAAAATGCGCCACGATACGCTGTCTAAGCGTTTGGTTTAGTTTTATTTAGGATTTAGAATGTAGGAATTAGGATTTAATCGCTGATTGCCACTAATTACTAACTTCTAACTTATAAATTCCAACATCTAACTCATAAATCCTAACTTCTAAATCCTACCTATCAATGACTCTCATCGCGCCACTCGATTGGGGATTAGGTCACGCAACACGTTGTGTGCCAATAATTAACGAGTGTCTGGCAAAAGGAGAGAAGGTCATTATTGCTGCCGACGGTGCTGCCGCAGCATTCCTGAAACAAGAATTTCCAAACCTTACGCATATCAGGCTGAAAGGCTGGCGGATGCGCTATTTCTGGCCGCTGCCGCTTGCTCTTGCGCTGCAAATGCCGTTCTTCGGCGTCAGCATCTTGCTGGAGCACTGGCGTTTGCAGCAGATTATCAAGCGAATGGGAGTGAGCCGCGTCATTTCCGACAACCGCTACGGCCTTTGGAGCCGCCGTGCCGACTGCACCATTATCACGCACCAACTCTACATTCAGTTGCCGCCCTGTCTGCGACTGTTCGGGAAGCCGTTGCACGCATTTACAGCCCGTCTGCTGCGCCGTTTCGCGCACATCTGGGTTCCCGACTATGCCGATGCCCAAAAGTCGCTCTCGGGCGCGTTATCGCACGGCGGGGCGATGGATGCTGCGGTTGAATACATCGGGCCGCTCTCGCGCTTCTCGGCCGACACAATGGACGAGCCGTCGCTGCCCGTGCCGCAGGTGCTGGTTGTGCTTTCAGGGCCCGGAAGACAGAAAAAGATGTTTACAAAACGCATACTGCGCCGCCTGAATGGTGTTGCAAAACGGATTCTTGTGGTGGGTGCCGAACCTAATCTAAATATCAAATAACCAACGGCAATGCACTGGTTATAAACCATCTATCAACACAAGAATTGAACAGTTTACTAAAACTCGCGCCGCACGTTATCGCCCGCTCGGGCTACACAACCATAATGGATTTGCACCGCATCGGCCGCCGCGCCATCTTGTTCCCAACCAAAGGGCAATGGGAGCAGGAATATCTGGCAGACAGATACAGAAGTTGCAGCAATTTGAAATAATATCGAACCGAATATCAATTAACTATTTGATATACGGCAGATTAAATCCGACACTGAAATACAAGCATCTTTTTTCCGTCTTATAGTCATTAGCGCAAACAAATGTGATTGGGCCAATGGGCGTACGGATTAAGAAACCTTCATGGATGGCTCCGTTGATATACGCTGGGTTCAATAAATCGATGTTGGAAAGCGAGTCATAGGCTGACATAACGTTCACACCGACAATGCCATTCACAAATTTTAAAAGCTCGATGCCAAATGGGGTATAATCCTGTAAACGAAGCGAGATACCCGTCATGAAGTAATTATGCGTACTGTACTGATTCAGTTTCAATCCTGCAAACGGTATCTGGCCATATCGATTGTTGTGACGATAGCCTCCAATAAAGAACTCGTCGGCAAAATTCATATTGTCAGTGCCAATGCCGATACTTGCCGAAGGAAGTAGCGTGATATGGTCTTTCATAACCGTGAACGCATACTGGAAATTAGTGCTGAATTTCAAGTAGCTGGTGCGGTCACAAATCGAGTCTTCTCTTCCATAAAGCTCAACTCTCTTGTGCGAACCCAGCACGCCCTTAGCCTCAATATCCCAGCGTGCGCCCGTCTTTGGATATATGTTGTGGTCGAGCGAGTTGTGCTTCATTTTCAAGCGCATGCCGTACTGGTAGTATATGTTTGAATTGGTGTCGGGCAGAGCCGAATAGATATTATGGTCAACTTTTGTGTATAGCGTTTCGTAAAATGTTGATGCACACAATTTTGTATAACTTCCGAATGCCTTATTGATACCAATGACATCCCAGTTGAAATGGTTGAATTTTATCTCGCCGAGCTTATAGTTATTGTCGTAAAGTCTTTTAAAATCAAAGAAATACTCCAGCTGCGAGCTAAGGCTCAACGTGTTGTTTTTGCTGATGTTACGGCTAATCTGCGCCTGCATGCCGGGATAGTGGTTGATGTTGGCAAAAACAAACGCATCGTACTTTTTGTTCAAAAAGTTGCGGCGGCTGTATTTCACTGTAAAACCGATGTTGTAAGTCTCGTCGTAGTAGATTCCCAAATCGAGTTGCGCAGGACCTTTCTCCTTGACTGTGAAAACCAATGCGATTTTTCCGTCGGGTGTCGATTCAATACAGTAATTGATTGATTTATAGAGCAGTGTTGAATACAGACGAGTGATTCCCTCTTCAATCATAGCCACCGAAACATACTGATTCTCACTGATGCCGATGATGCCGTAGGCGTTTTCCTTGTCGGTATTTTCAATACCGCAGATTACAACACGGCTAACCTTTATCGAGTCGTGCTTGACAAGCGGAGCAGGGCGTTTGCGCGGCTCAATGGCGTTGAGTGAGTCGGCAAGATGTTTCAGGTCGGCAATATGGAGCTCTGCAGCATCCTCGCCGCGTTTGATGATGAGGTCGGCCTGCAAGAAATCTGATGGCTGCACGCCTTTTACATTGGGCGTTATCAGGTATTTCGGGTCGACCATTTTTGCCTGGTCTCTCGAATCTTTCACACCGCCAAACATCAGCACACGGCCAGTTATTTTTGCAATTGAGTTCATTTCGTCTGCTGTAACTGACTCATCATAACCAGTGTAGGAGCCAATCACAATGTCGGCACCCATCCTGCGCACATCTTCAACCGGAAAATTGTGCATCACGCCGCCATCGACAATGAGCATCGTATCGGCAAGAGTTTCAATCAGTACGGGCGAGAAAACCAGCGGAATGGCCATGCTGCTGCGTATGGCTTGCGCAAGGTCGCCATCCTTGAATTCAACCAGTCTTCCTTTCAGAATATCAACGCCATAGCAACGGAACGGTATGGGGTAGTCGTCGAAACTGTTTATGCCGGCTGTGCACCACGTCTGGCGCGAGAAAAACTGCGAAAGGTTCTGTCCTTCAATCACACCTGACGAGCGTATCAGCTTGCCACCTTCAAATGTGAACTCTACAGGATAGCAGCCAAGGTCATCTTTTTGATTTATTGATATAAAGCGAGTGTCGAGAGTGTTCGACATCAACTCGAGCCAGTTAGAATTGCGGGCAAAATCTTCAAGTTCTTCAACCGAATAACCTATTGAGTATAAGGCGCCTACAATACTACCCATACTTGTGCCGGTAATGTAATCGGGGTAAAGCCCGACCGACTCAAGCTTTTTCAGAACACCAATGTGCGCCATGCCTTTTGCACCGCCTCCCGACAGCACAAGTCCCACTTTGGGGCGTTTCGACTGACTTGAAGCCCCACTTTCAGCACCTGTAGCAGAACTGCTGATAACAAGCACGATAAGTAACGCCGCAAATAAACTCCGTACCGACATTATTGCTGATTCAATATCAAAAAAACGAAAGGATTCCTGCAGGAATCCTTATCGTTTAATACTTTAATTTCAAGTTACTTACTTAATTTCTCGCTCACATCAAGAAGCATTTTCAAGCCCATGGCATCCATGGCGTTTGAGTTACCGGCACCGCCAGCGGTCACAATACGCGGCAATTGAACTTTGCTAATTGCCTCAGCCACACCAACTTTGGTTTTATAATCCCATTCGGCGCGCTCCTGAGGGGTAAGACCGGCGGCAACTTTCAGGCGGTTGGCTTCGGCCTCAGCCTGACCTTCGGCAATAATCTTCTTCTTGTCGAACTCTGCTTTTTCGGCGGCAAGGCGCGATACCTCACGTTCCTGCTCGGCCTTTGTAACCTCGGTAGCCTTTATGCGTTCCTGTTCCCACTTGGCCTGAGCGGCTTTTGCCTTACCTTCCTCTTCGGCACGGATGGCTTCCTGCACGGCGGCAGCGGCCTTTGCCTTCGAAGTCTGGATAAGCATATTGGCCTCTTGCTGCTGCGAAATCTGCTGCTTAACCTTGTCGCTGTAATCTATCTTACTTACAGACACTTGGCCAATCTCAATGCCATAGTATTTGAATGGCGAAGACTCTGAACGTTTGAATCCGCCAGGGGCATTCTCATCAGGAATGAGCGTTGCAACCTTTGTTGTCTTCTTTTCACCAGTTATCGGGTCAACAGTTTCCTCGGTTTTGACGGTAGTTTTGTAAACACCATTGTTCAACTGGTCGGTGATATACTCAATCAGGTCGTTCTTTTTCTCGGCATAGCTCTCGAAAGCCGACATCAGCGGACCTGAAGCATAGATTACTTTTGTAACAGTCTGTTTTACCAGGTCGTTCATCAGGCGGTCCATACCGTTGTAGTCGGTTTGGATTCGCGACAAGTGCTCAATATCGGTCGGCAGTTTCACGCGAAGTGAGCCGTAAATCAAACCATCAGAGGCATCGTTGAAGATGACCGGAATAGGAGTGCCGTTCGGACGATTCCCCTCGTCGGTGGCGCCAAACCAAAGCTGTTCAGTTTTGTGATAGACAGTTGTCTTACCAAACCTCTGACCGCGCCATCCAGGCGTTGTCCAATAGTCCATTTTTCCCGTAAAGGGGAACTGGTTCACCACAATAGTCTCATTTTTAACATCTTCGCCAATTCGACCAAGCATTGAAAGAACAACAACTGCGAACACGGCGCATACGGCGCCAACAATTCGCTTTCTTGAAACATTTAACATAACAATAAGATTTACAAAGTCATCAACTATCATATTTTAAAGAAATAGTAAAATGGTATCAACATTTTAGGGAACGTGATTTCCTGCTTTTCTGATGTGAATTTGATTATTCCAAACAACTCAAGAAAGCAAGCCAAATAATACAAGCCGCAAGCAAAAATAAGCGCTACGATAAAAATTCTAAAAATCATAACATTAAGTTTTTAAGGTTATTACTATATTTCACTTCAACCATTGCTTCAACCAATTACTAATCATTAATTTCAAGCAATCAATCCTTCAATCCTTCTGTTAGCCTCGGCTTGAGCAGTCCCAGCAGTGGGTGCAGAGCTTCTCTTTCGGCAGGCCAATGGCCTCAATCAAATCCTCGAGCCGTTGGAATTTGAGCGATGTCAGGTTCATATCCTTGCGCATCTGCTCAACCATATTCTTGTATTCCTGCGAGTCGGGGTCGGCGTACTTCGAGAAATCGACATCTTCTTTGCCTTCGAGCTTGACAATGGCCTTGCGTGTGGCCAGCTCGAGCGACGAGCGCGAACGGCTGAAATTCAGATACTCGCAAGGGTAGATGAGCGGCGGGCAGGCAACGCGCATATGCACTTCCTTGATACCGGCGTCCATCAGGTCTTTCACATTGTCTTTCAGCTGCGTGCCGCGCACAATCGAGTCGTCAAGGAAAATGCCCTTGCGGCCGTTGATGACCGATGCGTTCGGAATCAGCTTCATCTTGGCCACCAGGTCGCGCTGTTTCTGATTTTGCGGCATAAAGCTGCGCGGCCAGGTTGGCGTGTATTTTGCGTATGGGCGCATATACGGAATGCCCGTGGCGGCGCTGTAGCCCATTGCGTGACCGACGCCCGAATCGGGGATACCTGCCACAAAATCAGCGTCTTTCACATCGTCGTTCTCGGCAAGCTTCTGCCCGCAGCGGTAACGTGTCTGGTCAACGTTGATGCCCTCGTAGCAAGCGGGCGGGTATCCGTAGTAAACCCACAGAAACGAGCAAATCTGCATCTCCTTATCTGCCTCACGCAGAACCGAATAGCCGTTGTTGCGAATCGACACAATCTCGCCCGGGCCAATATATTTCTCAATCTTATAGTCAAGGTTCAGGAACGACGATGTCTCGCTCGCAGCGCAGTAGGCACCTTCTTTTTTGCCGATGACGATAGGAGTGCGGCCCAGTTTGTCGCGGCCGGCAATAATCTCGTCCTTGTTCAGAATCAGCATTGAGCACGAGCCTTTTATGCTGTTGTAGACGTTCTCAATGCCCTCTTTGAAACTCTGCTTCTCGCAGATGAGCATTGCAATAAGCTCGGTGGGGTTGATGCCGCCCTGACTAGTCTCGGTGAACGTTTTTCCCTCGCGCAGGAAACGGTCGGCAAGCTCATCGGCATTGTTGATTTTGGCCACTGTGGTGATGGCAAAGCGCCCCAGGTGCGAGAAGATGACCAACGGCTGCGCCTCGTTGTCGCTGATGCAGCCAATGCCCGACTCGCCGCTGAAACCGTTCATATCGTTCTCGAACTTGTTTCGGAAATAGCCGTCTTCAAGGCTGTGGATGGCTCGCTGGTAGCCCAATTTTGTCGAGTAAATCGACATACCCGCACGTTTTGTCCCAAGGTGGGAGTGGTAGTCGGTACCGTAGAAAACATCGGAAACGCAGTCGGTGTTGGTGACTGCCCCAAAAAATCCGCTCATAGATGTGTTTTATTTATTGCCCCAAAAATATCTAAAAATCGATAGCCGACGGAATAAGTTATCAACGTATTATGAGACATGCCCGGGCTTCATGCCTTGGTTTTAACTCTGCAAATAATTACGAATACTATTGCGCAATAAAAAATATTCATATCTTTAAAACCAAAATAAAACAAAGCAATATGGGAAATTGTTCAACCCAAAATTCTGAAGAAGGATTGGTTTTTGAAATCACCGACAAGGCCAACCATGAAGTGACTGTGACCCGATATACTGGCGAAGATGATACGGTTGCAATTCCTGACAGTTTTTGCGTGGACGGTGTCGGACATGCGGTGACAAGCATCGGCGACAGCGCTTTTGAGAATTGCGTGGGCCTGAAATCGGTCTCAATCCCGCGCGCGGTCCGCAAAATTGGCGATGGTGCCTTTATGGGGTGCAGCAGCCTGGCAACGGTGACGATTCCCGATTCGGTTCTGCAGATTGGCGACTATGCCTTTCAGAACTGCAGCGGGCTGACACAGGCAACCATCTCAGGCTCAATAAAAAACATCGGCAGCAACATGTTCTCGTGCTGCATCGGACTCACATCGATTAAAATTCCGACTTCGGTCACCAGCATCGGCGACAATGCCTTCTACGGCTGTCGTGGCCTCATTTCTGTCGATATTCCAAATTCAGTGACTGTTATCGATGATGGCGCGTTTGTCAATTGCAGCAGCCTGGAGTCGGTTGTTATTCCCGATTCGGTGGCGGCCATAGGGCACAGAGTTTTTTCAAACTGCCGCAGTCTGAATTCGACAACCATCGGCAAATCGGTCAAAAGCATTGGAAACGAGGCTTTTGCCGGCAGTGGCCTCACATCGGTTGCCATTCCCGATTCGGTGACAACCATTGGCGATTATGCATTTGAAGGTTGCGGACAACTGAAATCGGTCAACATTCCCGACTCCGTGACGGCCATCGGCGGCGGTGCGTTCCGCGTCTGCAGCCTTCTGAAAACCATCAACGTCGACCGCAAGAATGCGAACTACACATCGGACGAAGGTGTTTTGTTCGACAAGGCAAAAACACGACTGATTTGCTATCCGGCAGGAAAAATGGGCCCCTATAGCATTCCGAACACGGTCAGAACAATAGGCAGTAGCGCGTTCCGCGGTTGCTACGGATTGACAGCCATTACCATTCCAAATTCGGTATCCAACATCGGGAAAAGTGCGTTTGCCGGTTGCGGCAGCCTGTTGGCGGTGGTTGTACCGGATTCGGTCACCGACATCGACAATTGGGCATTTAAGAGTTGCCGCAAACTGGAATCGGCTGTTATTTCCGATTCAGTGGCAAACGTTGGCTGGGAGTCGTTTGAAGATTGCACATGTCTGAAATACAACGAATTCGACAATGCCTTGTATTTAGGAAACGCCCGGAATCCGTATTTATGCCTGATTAAGGCCAAATCAGACGACATAACATTCTGCAATATTAGCGGAGGGTGCCGTTTCATTTACAGCAACGCATTCCGCGGTTGCCGCAACCTCACGGAAGTGGCCATTCCCAAATCGGTCATGAGCATTGGTGGCAGCGCATTTGAGGACTGCAGCAGCCTGACATCGGTTGATATTCCCGATTCTGTTGTCAGCATCGATGAGTGTGCATTCTCCGACTGCAGCAGCCTAGAGTTGGTTACCATTCCCGAATCGGTTCAGATTATTGAAGATGAAGTTTTTGCCGGATGCGACAGTCTGACAATCTGCTGCCGTGCCATGTCGCAGCCCGAAGGCTGGAGCGACGACTGGAATCCTGATAACATTCTGGTTGAATGGGGCGTGGAAGAGGAGTAGATTACTAGGCATTAGGCACTAGGCATTAGGCATTAGTTATTTAGGATTTAGGATTTAAGATTTAAAAATTAGCAAATGGTATTGGGTGTTAGGTGTTAGAGATCAGGCTCTAGGCATTAGGCACTAGGCACTATGTGTTGGTAATATGTTAAACATGTTAAACTTTAAACTAAACTTCTAAACAGCGAAGCGACTAAACTTCTAAACAGCGAAGCGAATAAACACCAATTCACCAATTCACCAAAACTCTGTCGTCCGTTGTCCGTAGTCCGTCGTCCCCCAAAAAAACTTTCCCCCTAAACACTAACCCCTAAACTTTTAATACACCAATTCACCAAAATCCCTACCTTCGCACATTGTTTTAAAAAATATCCAATTATGATAACTTTCATTGTATCAGTTTTGGCACTCGTGCTCGGATATGTGTTCTACGGTGCCTTTGTTGAGCGGGTGCTGGGGGTTGACGCCAACCGTCAGACGCCTGCCTATACGCGTCAGGACGGCGTGGACTACATTCCGATGCCGCTCTGGAAAGTGTTTCTGATTCAGTTTCTTAACATTGCTGGCACGGGCCCCATTTTCGGCGCCATTGGCGGCATTCTGTTCGGCCCCGCGGCCTACCTTTGGATTGTGCTGGGCTGCATTTTCGGCGGCGCGGTCCACGATTTTATGTCGGGAATGATTTCGCTGCGCAAAGACGGTGCGTCGCTGCCCGAGATTGTGGGCGACGAACTGGGCTTGGGCGTGCGTCAGGTGATGCGCGTTTTCTCGCTGTTGCTGATGGTGATGGTGGGTGCTGTGTTCGTAACCACGCCCGCTGGTCTGCTCGAAGGGCTTACGCCGACGTCGGGATTCATTGGCGGCAAGACGTTCTGGTGCATTATCATTTTCTGCTATTATATGATGGCCACGCTGCTGCCAATCGACACGCTCATTGGCAAGATTTATCCCGTGTTCGGACTGGCGCTGCTCATTATGGCCGCAGGCGTTTTCATTGGCATTTTCAGCCATAGCGGCCCGATGCCCGAAATCACCGACGCCTTCCATACTCACCACCCTAAAGGGCTGAGTATCTTTCCGTTCCTGTTCATAACCATTGCCTGTGGCGCCATAAGCGGATTCCACGCCACGCAGAGTCCGATGATGGCCCGCTGCCTGAAAAACGAGCGCTACGGCCGCATTGCCTTCTACGGCGCGATGATTACCGAAGGTTTTGTGGCTCTGATTTGGGCTGCCGCCGCAATCAAGTACGCTGGCGGAACGTCGGAAGGGCTGGCGCTGAAGATGAACGGCAACCCCGCCAACATTGTCAACTTCATTTGCAACGACTGGATGGGCCGCATAGGCGCCGTTCTGGCCATTCTGGGTGTTGTGGCCGCCCCAATCACTTCGGGCGACACCGCTCTGCGCTCGGCTCGACTCATAACCGCTGATTTTCTGCACTTTCCGCAGAACACCGTGCCCAAGCGTCTTGCCGTTTCGGTGCCAATCTTCGCCATTTCGGCCGTGCTGATGCTTATCGATTTCGCCGTGCTCTGGCGCTATTTCGGATGGTTCAACCAAACGCTGTCAATCTTCACCCTGTGGGCAATCACGGCCTATCTCTACCGCCACGGGCGCCGCTACATAATCACGCTCATTCCCGCCATTTTTATGACGTCGGTCTGCAGTACCTATATATTATTGGCGCCCGAAGGACTCAGCCTGCCGCCCGTCTGGGGCTACTCAATCGGCCTGGTGTTCACGGCGGTGCTGTCGGTTGTGGCGATTAGGTATATAATTAAAAAGAAGTAAGGTGTAGGGTGTAAAGTGTAAGGTATTGGGTGTTAGG
>JAFVGW010000030.1 GCA_017474765.1 Salinivirgaceae bacterium
AAAACGTCCGATTTTTATGGCAGGATAACTGCGAAACCTCTTCCCGTCGGGGAAACTGTCCTTGACCTTCTTCCATTGGCTGTTTGTAACTTCAACGCGGCTAATCTTGTCGTTTAGCAGACAAAAATAGGCTGCAATACGCCCGTTGTCTTCAAGAATGAATGTATTGGCGATGCGTTTTTCAAGAAAATGTTTTGCATCATCCATTAAAAACTCATTCAAGTCGCTGTCGCCGCAATCGAAAGCAGTCAACTCATAATCGGGTGTTAAGCGAACAACTTTCATTACCAGCAGAAAGTAATAAGTTTCTTCGCTTCCTTAACGCGTTCCATTAGCCTTGTACGGTTGGCGGTGCGTTCTTCGTTGCTCATTTTTTCCACGCGTTCTGCTCTTTCGACAAATCTTTCAGCGTCTTTGCCTGTCAGAATCGGTGTCTCTTTAATTGGACGTGCCATAGCAGTAAAACGTTTAATGTGTCACTGTTGCAAAAATATGATTTTCTGCGGAATTGGGCAAACTCACATATTATGGCAATTTGTGAATCCGTCTGAAAGACGGTATCTGCAAACCGTAGGTTACGATTCTCTCGCCTACGGTTATGGAAATATTGTCTTTCAGATAAATGCAAAAATATAGTTCAGTTGTTTGTCGGACTATTGCCTAATTGAATCATTGAGGACATCCGTCAGGGCGAAATCGGTAAAAAATTAATCGATTTCGCCCCACGGGAAAAAAACATTTTCCTTTTCCAACCTACTTTTTATACTTTTGTCTTGCTCTGCCGTTTGGCCGCAAGGGCTGATTTGCAGAGTGACATATAGAAAGACGTTTACTGACGTTTCTCTTTGGCGGTTCAAAACTTCGCAAATTTTGATTTCTGTCGTCAATAAGAAAGCAGCGGTGAATGCCTATGGAGTATGTTATACTTACAACCATAGGTTGTATTATATCATATTATCGTGGGTTTTCGCGTTGCTCAATCATACGACAGAGGGCAATGCGAAGGCCTTGAACCGTGGGAGCGAGTAACAAGATTCCCACGTTTTTTTATATGTATAGCCAATAAACGTTTTTTCATTGCCTGACTGGGGAGTCGCAAGCACATTTTTTTGTTTTACAAGAAGTTGCGCACGACACAAACGAGTGTATCAGACAATGAAAAAGTTATTTGCAATCTTTTTCGCCACAATACTTGCGGGGCAAACGTGGGCAGCTATGGGATTCTTTAAACATGGCAATTTGTATTATGACAAAACAAGTGATTCTACAGTTCGAGTAACTGCGCCATACACTGTGAGTGGAGATTTGGTAACAGGATATAAAATAAATTATTATGGGAAAAATTATCCCAAACCTACGGGCATTTGTGTAATACCTGAAATCATTACTTATGAAAATAAGACCTATACTGTTACCGAAATTGACAGTAAAGCTTTCAATGGTTGCACGGGTTTAACATCGGTAACTATTCCAAAATCAATGACAAGCATCGGTAGCAACACATTTGAAAACTGTAGTGGCTTGATTTCAGTCACAATCCCCAATTCGGTAACAAGCATTGGCTCCGAAGCGTTCAGGGGTTGCAGCAAACTGACATCAATAACCATTCCTAATTCAGTAACAAGCATTGGCTCCGAAGCGTTCAGGGGTTGCAGCAAACTGACATCGGTAACCATTCCTAATTCAGTAATTGAGATTGGCAGAGATGCATTTGATTATGTAAATAATATAGTATATTCTGGGAGTGCCAGTGGTAGTCCTTGGGGGGCATTATCTGTTACAGATATGAATGGATTTACATATTCTGATGGTGCGCACACACAGCTTATTTCTTACAATGGCACTGCACAAATCATAACTATTCCCAATACTGTAATTAACATCGGGAATGGAGCGTTTAAAAATTGTAGAGACCTGACATCAGTAAATATTCCGAATTCAGTGTCAAGCATTGGCAACAATGTTTTTTCTGGTTGCAGTAGTCTGACTTCAGTAACTATTCCTAATTCTGTAACTAGCATCGGCGTTAGTGCATTCCAGGGTTGCAGCGGATTGACATCAATAACTATTCCTTATTCTGTGACCAGCATCAGAAGTAATGCATTCCAGGGTTGCAGCGGATTGACATCAATAACTATTCCTTATTCTGTGACCAGCATCGGAAGTAATGCATTCTCCGATTGTAGTGACCTGACATCAGTAAATATTGAATGTGATGCTAGTTTTTCAAATTCTGACTTGTATTTCACAAAAGACAATATTCGTTACAAGGTGTCTAACAAAAACTCTGTTGAGGTTGTTTCCAATTCTTATTCGGGCGAAGTTGTAATACCCAATACAGTGGTTGCTGGCAATACATTTAATGTCTCAAGCGTCGGCGTCAATGCATTCAAGGATTGCAGTAGGTTGACCTCAGTAACTATAGGTAATTCTGTAAACAGCATCGGCAATAGTGCATTTTCTGGTTGTGAGAAACTTGCCTCAATAACTATACCTAATTCAGTAACTAGCATTGGCAACTCGGCATTTTATGATTGCAGCAGTTTGACAACAATAACCATACCTAATTCTGTAACAGTCATTGGCAGTTCTGCATTTTATAATTGCAGTAGTTTAGCATCAGTAACTATAGGTAATTATGTAAACAGTATCGGCAATAGTGCATTCTATGGTTGTTCGAAACTTACCTCAGTAACTATACCTAATTCAGCAACTAACATTGGCAACTCGGCATTTTATGATTGCAGCAGTTTGACAACAATAACCATACCTAATTCTGTAACAGTTATTGGCAGTTCTGCATTTTATAATTGCAGCAGTTTAACATCGGTTACAACAGACTGCGATGCGATTGGGCATGCTAATTTGTATTTTATGAAAGACAATATTCGTTATCGAGTACTTGATAAAAACTCGGTCGAGGTTGTTCCCAACACCTATTCGGGCGAAGTTGTAATACCCAATACAGTGGTTGCGGGCAATACATTTAGTGTTATAAGTATTGGGGAACAGGCATTTGAGAATTGCAATGGCTTGACTACAATTACCATTCCAAATTCGGTTACAAGCATTGGAAACAATGCGTTCAACAATTGCAGCGGACTCACATCTGTAATTATTGGCAATTCTGTTAACCGAATTGAAGAAGGTGCATTCTCTGGTTGTAACGGCTTAACCTCAGTATGTATTCCTGATTCTGTAACAAGTATTGGCAGCTATGCATTTTCGGGTTGTAATAGCTTAACATTAATAAGCATTCCCAATTCAGTTACAAGTATTGGAAATTATGCGTTCTCGGGCTGTGACAGTATTGAAACTCTTATATGCAACACAAATGCCATCAGTTGGTTTTTTAGTGATAAAAAATCACTTAAAACGGTAATTTTGGGTGATTCTGTGACGAGCATTGGTTATGACGCATTCAATGGTTGCAGTGGACTTACATCGGTAACCATTCCCAATTCGGTTACAAGCATTGGCGGCAGTGCGTTCAGTGGTTGCAGCGGCCTGACATCAGTCACCATTCCCAATTCGGTTACAAGCATTGGCGGCAGTGCGTTCAGTGGTTGCAGCGGCCTGACATCAGTCACTATTCCCAATTCGGTTACAAGCATTGGCAACGCTGCGTTCTATAATTGCAGCGGACTCAAGTCTATAATTATTGGTAATTCTGTTAATCAAATTGGCGGTAGTGCATTTTCGGGTTGTAACAACTTAGCATCAGTATGTATTCCTGATTCTGTAACGAGCATTGGCGATTGTGCGTTTTCTGGATGCAGCGGACTGACATCGGTAACTATACCTAAATCGGTGACATATATCGGCAGCAATGCATTTGAAAATTGCAGCGGCCTGACATCAATCGTAATTCCTAATTCGGTTACCGGTATTGGTGCTTCGGCTTTCAAAGACTGTGTTAATCTTACCATTTACTGTCAGGCAAAGGTGAAACATTCAGGTTGGAGTGACCAATGGAACATAAATGAGTGTCCTGTGGTTTGGGGAGCACAATTGGTTAATGTGAATATTGCCGTCAATAACTCTGCTTATGGGCAAGTTAGTGGTATGGGTGCGTATATCGATAGTGCACAGGTAAAAATATTGGCAATTCCTAATGCTGGATACATATTCGTTAAATGGAGCGATGGTAGTACAGAAAATCCTCGTACAATAGTTGCAAGTGGTGATTTGGAATTCACTGCTGTGTTTGAAGTTGATGAAACCCAAAACGGCAACGAGAACCAAGGCGGAAACAATGAAGGCAACGAAAACCAAGGTGGAAATAATGAAGGCAATGAAAACCAAGGTGGGAATGAAAACAACCCTGGCACCGCCGTTGCCGAATCCGCCGCAGATAATCTGCAAGTTTACGCCCACCACAACACCATAATTGTTGAAAACGCCACCGACGAAATCCGCGTTTACAACGCAATGGGCGCATTGGTTTGTAGGGACGCGATTCATCGCGTCCGTGCAGAAATCAATGTCAACGGCGCAGGCGTTTACATTGTCAAGGTTGGCACCGCGGCCAAACGCGTGATGATAAACGATTGATAGGTATTTTATTATCGTATTTATGTAGGGGCGAATAATCATTCGCCCCTTTTTTTATTGCATGCCCTATCGGGCAGAAATTGAAAGAAAATTTGAAACAAAATTTTATAAAATTCTTAAAATCAAATTTTTATAAATTTTAAATGTAATTTTTTAAAAATTTCTCGCGCAGCGATACCCCCTAACCATTATCCGCCTGCGGATAAAATTCGGTTTAAATCGGAAAGAATCGGTTAGCGCCCCAAGACGCAAAGTTTGGATATATTCGGTTTAGTTTGGTTAGAGAAAAAATCATTTCTCGCGAAAGCGACACATCTTTTTGTATGCCCTTGCGGGCAGAAATTGAAAGAAAATTTAAAACAAAATTTTATAAAATTGTTCAATTTCAATCAATTATTGATTTTGTTTAATTTTTAAATTTAATTTTCTAAAAATTTCTCGCGCAGCGATACCCTAACCATTATCCGCTTGCAGATAACATTATTAGCGTCAATCGCCTTTTTCCGTTAATTTTGCCGTCGCAAAAAACCGATAGAATTATGTCGCGCAAGAAAAATCAGAAGCAACTGTTTGAGAATATTGAGATTACCGATATTGCCGCCGAAGGAATGGCGATGGGCAAATACGACGGGATGGTGGTGTTTGTGCCGCTGGCCATTCCTGGCGATGTGGTTGACGTTGAAGGGAAAATAAAGCACAACCGCTACATTGAAGGCCGTGTTGTGCGCTACGCAAAGTTGAGCGACAAGCGCATTGAGCCGTTCTGCCGTCATTTTGGGACCTGCGGCGGCTGCAAGTGGCAGATTCTGCCATACGAGATGCAGACCGCGTGGAAACAAAAACAAGTGATTGATAACCTGACACGTATCGGACATTTGGAATTGCCCGAAGTGTCGCCCATCTTGGGCAGCAAAAAGACTCGCGAGTACCGCAACAAACTTGAGTTCGCCTTCTCGCCGCTTCGTTGGCTTGCCCCCGAGCAGATTGCCGATGCCGACAAAATAGAGCAGCGCTCGGTTGGCTATCATCTGCCGCGCTTCTTCGACAAGGTGGTGGATATTGAAGAGTGCCTGTTGATGCCCGAGCCTGTTAATGAGATTCGCAACTCGCTGAAACAGTTTGCGATAGAAAATAATATCAGTTTCTATCACCAACGCGAGCACACAGGGCTTCTGCGCAACATTGTCATCCGCAACTCGAACACGGGCGGGCTGATGGTCATTCTGATTGTCTCAGCCGACGACCGCCCGAAAATCAGTCTTGTGATGGATTTCCTGCATCAGAAATTCTCGCAGATAACATCGCTGATGTATATGATAAACAACAAGTTGAACGATTCGTACACCGACCTGCCCGCAACACTTTACGCTGGCGACGACCATATTGTTGGCGAGATGGCTGGACTGCGGTTCAAAATCGGGCCAAACTCGTTCTATCAGACCAATACCGACCAAGCCGCGGTGCTTTATGGTGTGGCCAAAGATTTTGCCGAACTCACTGGCAACGAAGTTGTTTACGACCTTTACACGGGCACTGGCACCATTGCCTGCTTTGTAGCCGACAAGGCGCAGAAAGTAATTGGTATTGAGTATGTTGACGATGCCATTGCCGACGCCAAGGTAAACGCGCAGATGAACAATCTGACCAATCTCGATTTTTTTGCGGGCGATATGAAAAACGTCTTGACAGACAGTTTCATAGCCGAGCACGGGTGTCCCGATGTCATCATCACCGACCCGCCGCGCTCGGGAATGCACCCCGATGTTGTGCAGGTGATTCTGAACGCCAACCCCAAGCGCATTGTGTATGTGAGTTGCAACCCCGCCACTCAAGCCCGCGACCTTGCCCTGATGAGCAATCAGTACCGCATTGCCAAAGTGCAACCCGTTGATATGTTCCCGCAGACTCAACACGTTGAGAATGTGGTGCAATTGGTAAGGATTGAAGATTGAATGCGCGAATAATTGATGTGTTGGGGGCAGAATGGTTGAATGCGTGAAAGATTGATTATCTTTGGCTTATGGATGAGATTAAAAAACTGACAATCAAAGAGTGGAATGCCGACGACCGTCCGCGCGAGAAGATGCTTGCAAAGGGCATTGGAGCGTTGAGCGATGCCGAGTTGCTTGCCATTCTGATTTCCACAGGCACCAAAAGTCAGTCGGCGCTCGATTTGGCGCGGGCTGTGCTCTCATCGGCCGACAACAATCTGCACCTTCTGGGCAAGCGCACCATTAGCGATTTGATTAAAATCGGCGGCATCGGCGAGGCCAAAGCCGTGACCATCATGGCGGCACTCGAGTTGGGGCGCCGCCGCAGCAACGCCGATCTTGAGCGTACAGAGGTAAGAACCTACACTGATGTGTCTAAAATCATGCAACCCATAATAGGCGATTTGCCGCACGAAGAGTTTTGGGTGATGTTTCTCAACCGCAGTAACCGCGTGATAGACAAAGTACTAATCAGCTCAGGCGGTGTCAGCGGCACAACAGTCGATGTGCGTATAATCATGAAAAAGGCCATTGAGAGGTTGGCTTCAAGCCTGATTCTCGTTCACAATCATCCGTCGGGAAATCTTACGCCAAGCGCCGAGGACAAAAACTTGACAAAACGCATTGCTGATGCGGCCAAGTTCTTCGGAATCAATGTCGTGGACCATGTGATTATTGCCGACAAAAAATACTACAGTTTTGCTGAGTACGGATTGATGTAGATTCAGAAATGGCAGGGAAGGAATTTTGATGCTAAATATTAGTGTATTAAATTATTCGAATTAATATTGTCGTCTTGAAATTCTTTGTTCGGGATTTTGAATTCGGAGCGGGAATTCAATTTTTTTGTGTTTTGGGGAACATTCGTCGATGAAAAGGAAATATTTTGATAAGTGGTTGGGTATCATTGCGCTGTGTGCAACAATTTGCGTTTGCACTGATGCTCTTCACGCCCAATCGGACACCGATGATGCCGACCATTACCTCGACAGTTTGGTGGCTCTGCTCAACAGCAATATTGCGCCCGATGAGCGGCTGGAGTTGCTCGACAAAATTGGTTATGCCCATTACAATGTCGATTCAACGGCCAAATATGCCCAGATGGAACTCGAACTCGCCAAAGAGTTGGAAAACAGCGCAAAAATAGGCAATGCCTATAAGTTGCTGGGCTGGTGCAGTTATATTCATGACGATTACAGCCGCTCGTGCGATTTTTACCGCGAGGCCATCAACTGCTTCGATTCGGCGGGGATGCACGACAAACTGGCTTCGGCCTACTATGGCCTGGCGAGCGCTTTGGGCGTGATGGGCGACGACATGCTGGCCGACGATTACTACAACCGTGCGCTCAACATCTTTATAGAGGTGCGCGATACGGCTTGCGTGGCTGAAATATGGCGTAAAAAAGGTATTGCCAGCACCAATTTCCATCTCTACATGACTGCCGACGACTATTTCCACCGCGCGCTGAATCTCGACTCGCTGCGCAACGATTCGGCGGCCATCGGCGAGGATATTTACATGTTGGGTGTAAACGAATTTTCAAAATACAAGGATTATGCTGATATGCAGGCGCTTACCCTTGCGCGAGACATCATGCTCGAGGCATACGGCATTGAGGAAAGACATGGTGAATGGCAGATTAAACTCATTGTCATTCAAAGTCTTATGGATTTGTATATGGAGATGGCCAAACATGCCGAAGGAAACGAGCGTGCCGTTGCCATCGACAGCAGCCGCTTCTTTCTGAATCTTGCCAAATCGACTATCGAAAGCAGTTCGCTGGCAGAGGAGAGCGTGTATATCGATTTTTGGGAGGCTGATTATCTGATTCTTAACAATCGTGCCGCCGAGGCACTGGTCATTCTCAATCGCGTGGAACTGATGCCATCGCTTGTGTGGGAAAAGGAGATGCGGATGTGCGAACTGATGATTGCCTGCTACGAGCAACTTGGCGACTACAAAAATGCACTGAAATACACCAACTTGCGCACAATGCTCGACAAAGAGACCTACAAGCGCGATTTCGCCGTCAAAACAACGCGGACATCAACCGCCCTTGAGTTTGAACGCGATATGCATCAGCGCGAATTGGCCGCCCAGCGGCAGAAATACGTCATCCGCATTGTCGCCGTGTCGCTTGTGCTGATGTCGTTGCTGTTTGTTACCATCTTGCTGGGATTTCTCCGCAAACGGAAACTGAGTCGCGAACTTGCCATTCAAAAAGATGAGGTGCTTCGGAAAAACGACGAACTGAATCTGCGCAACGATAAGATTCTGGCGCAGCGCGACGAGATTGAGCAGCAGCGCAACAGCATCATCCGCACCAATCAGACAATCACCGCCAGCATCAATTACGCCAAGCACGTGCAAGATGCCGCCGTGACATCGAAGGAGGTTATGGACAGCATCTTCGGCGACAGCCTAATCATTTGGAAACCAATGAATATTGTGTCGGGCGATTTTTATTGGGCTGTGGAGAAAAACGGTTTGAAGATGATTGCCGTTGCCGACTGCACAGGTCATGGAGTGGCGGGAGCCTTCATGAGTATGTTCGGCATTTCAACGCTCAACAGTGTCACTGCCGCACCACAGAATCTGTCAAGCGCCGCCAGTGTGCTCGACCAGATGCGGACAAAAATTATCGAAGAACTGCATCAGTCAACTGACAGCGGCGACTCGCTTGAAAGCATCGACATGGCTTTTTGCATTATCAACACAAAAAAAATGCAGATGCATTATGCGGGAGCCAACCGTCCGCTATTGATTGTTCGCAAAGGCAAACCGCTGATATTCAAGCCTGACAAGATGCCTGTTGGGTTGCACGTGCTCCACAACGGTCCGTTCACCGACAACATTATCGACCTCGAACCAGACGACACCATTTATTTCTACACCGATGGCATCTCTGACCAGTTCGGCTCCGACGGCATCCGCGACATTGGAAAATACACCAACAAGCGGCTCTACAGTCTGCTGACCGAAGTGTCCGCAATGTCGTTTGAGCAGCAGGCGAAAGTTATTTGCGAACGTCTCGACCAATGGCGCGCCCAGCCCAATGGCACTCTGGTCGAACAGATTGACGACCAACTACTTGTAGGAATAAAGGTTTGATGCAAATTCAAAATCCGATTTTCTAAAACCTACATCCTAACTTTTAATTAGTTTTGCAGCAAAATCGATAAAAAATGGAAGTGAAAGTTGCACCATCGCTGTTGTCGGCCGATTTTGGCAATCTGGCTCGCGACATTGAGGAGATAAACGCCAGCAAGGCTGATTATCTGCATGTTGACATTATGGACGGAGTGTTCGTCCCCAACATTTCGATGGGTTTCCCAGTGCTGAAAGCCATCAGGAAAAACTCGAAAAAACCGCTCGATGTCCATCTGATGATTGTCAACCCCGACCAGTATGTTGAGCGTTTCCGCGATGCTGGAGCCGAAATCCTCACCGTTCACTACGAGGCTTGCACCCATCTGCACCGCACCATAGCACATATTAAAGATTGCGGAATGAAGGCTGGCGTGGCGCTCAATCCGCACACTCCCGTCGAGGTACTTGCTGATATTATTCAAGATGTTGATTTGGTGCTGATTATGACCGTTAACCCAGGCTACGGCGGCCAGAAATTCATTGAGCATTCTTATAGCAAACTGTTGCACCTTCGCAAATTGATGGAGGAAACCAACTCAAAACCGATGGTAGAGGTGGACGGCGGAGTAAATTTTGATAATGCCGAAAGGCTTGTCAATCATGGTGTTAGCGTTCTTGTGGCGGGCAGCACGGTTTTTGGCGCGCCCAACAAAGCCGAAGCAGTTCTGAAACTCAAAGGAGAATAAAACTGTCTGAAAAGACTGAATTCCAAGCCGCAAACAAACAACCTGCGCTTAAACTTAGAACTTAAAACTTCTAAAACTTAGAACTTAAAACTTCTAACTTCCTACTTTTTATAGGTCTTTCCGTTGTAGTATATTTTAGTAGTGTTCAGTCCCTCGTTGAAAACCACCACGTCGCCCGCGGCAGTGTAGTCGTTGACAGGACCATAAGAGATAATGTGTTTTTCACCATCCTCAAAAACAGCAAGATAGCCGTTTTGGTCGATGTAGGTCAGCAGATTGCCGTTGATGCTGTAACTCTGTGGCACATAGTTCTCAACCAGATATTGTTCGCCGTCGACAAATGTGAAGAATTGTCCCTGTAGGCTGTAAACGAGCATTTTGCGATTCACGTCGTACATGTCGGGCGCAAAGCCTGAAATGTCATACAACTCACCATTGCTGAACAATCGGAAATTCTCCATACTGTTGACAAACGCCACCTGCTCATAGCCGCATTTGAACGATTTCGGTGTAAACTGCTCAATATCATTCAATTCTCCATCGTAAAAAATACGAAATTCGCCATCGGAATGGTCAACAAACGCGCCGATGTTGCGTCCCAATTTGGTGCTGATGCCATCGATGACATTAAAAAGTTCGTAAAC
Source organism: Salinivirgaceae bacterium (assembly GCA_017474765.1). Classification (GTDB taxonomy): domain Bacteria; phylum Bacteroidota; class Bacteroidia; order Bacteroidales; family SZUA-534; genus RUG13583. The sequence continues at coordinate 11,029 of JAFVGW010000030.1, forward strand.
GTGGTCGCCACAGACAAGCCGCAGCACATCGTGCATATCGACAAACGCCACCGTGTTGGCGCCAACCCAGAATTCAGCGTCGTTGCCAACAATAATGTCGGCCAGTTCGCTCACACGTCCGTCAGTGTAAATCGAGAGGAAATGCTTGTTGGTGTCGATGAAGGCCACCACGCTGTCACCTACCATGAAACGCCCCGTGAATCCTGATAGTAGCCTACGGTTGCCTTTCTCAAAAACGTAGAGTTGCGAGCCAACTATAAAGGTGAACAGGTTGTCGGTGATGGTGTAATTGTCAACCGATGGCGACACGTCATATTGTATATGGTTGGCGTAGGCTTTCAGGTAGCCGCCGTTGTTGATGTATGCCACACAGCCGCTTCCAATGGCAAACGACCTAACCTCCTGAAATTCAAGTTGGCGGAAATTGCCGTCGTCGAAAACAATGAAATGCTTGTCGTAATCAGTAAATGCGCCGAGCGACTGTCCGAGTGCGGGGCTCACAGTCAATGCCGCTATGGCTATTGCAAGAATTCGTATTGTTCGATGAGCGATTAGCATTTGAGTTTTCTGTTGAGACGCTGCCTATCCGTCTGTAAATTCGTAAACATTTAGTTCTGAATTCTAAATTCTAAATTCTAAATTCTAAATTCTAAATTCTAAATTCTAAATTCTAAATTCTAAATTCTCATTCCCTTATCACTTTCACCTCGCCGTTGCGGCCAATTTTCACAATTCCCGACGCCTTGTGTTTTGTGGTGTCGTCTTGTCGGTGGCTGACAACATAATCAACGCTTTTGATTATGCGCTCGTCAATCTCGTCGAAGCAGGCAGGCGCAGGCTGTCCGCTGATGTTGGCTGATGTTGAGACAATCGGTTTGCGGAACCGCTGTATGAGAGTGGGGCAGAAGTCGTCGGTGGCCACGCGGATGCCCACACTTTGGTCGTCGGTATTTATAACGTTGGGTGCCAGATTTTTAGCCCCTTCAAAAATCACGGTCAGTGGCGATGTTGCCAACTCAATCATGTCGAATGCAATGTCGGGAACGTCCTGCACGTATGATGGAATGCGTCCTGCCGTGTCAACAAGCACAATCAGCGATTTGTTGTCGGCGCGCTGTTTGATTTCGTAAATGCGCCGCACGGCATCGGCGTTAGTGGCGTCGCAACCCAGCCCCCAAATGGTGTCGGTTGGGTAAAGAATGACTCCGCCGTTCCGCAGAACATCAAGTGCCTTATTAATATCATCGTTCATTGTCAAATTGTCAAATTGTTTCTGCCAAAGATAATCAAATAGTTTGCAATCCTGTTTTTGTAAAACAAAAACACTGGTATTCAGAATGAAAAAAAGATTAAAATCCATTTAAAAAATGGTATTTAGCTATTATCTTAATAGGAAAAAATGTATTTTTGTAATGAATATCATAAATTTTATACGCAAATGAAAAAAGCTCTATTGACTTTATTGTCTGTTTTTGTTTTGCATGGTTTATGCAATGCTCAAGATGACAAATTCAAGGCTCTTTTCATATACAAGTTTACACAGTATATGGAGTGGCCCACATCGAAACAGACAGGTGACTTTAAAATAGGTGTGTTGGGTGGTTCCCCAATTACCAATGAGTTAAAAGCCTTCACGGCGAAAAGAAGCGTCGGTCAGCAAAAAATTGTGGTTGAGGAAATCATGTCGATTGAAGATTGTCCGAAGTATCACATCGTCTTTGTGCCGGCAAAAGCATCTTCAAATGTCGGCGAAATCACTAAAAATGTGGCAAACAAGGGTGTGTTGGTGGTGACTGACAAGCAGGGAATGGCCGCTTCAATGTCTGGCATCAATTTCACAAAAGTTGACGGTCAACAGACATTTGAAATTTGTGTCAAACACATGCGTGATCATGGTGTCACAGCAACAAAATCATTATTGTCGCTGGGTGTGGTAGTTGAGTAGTTAACCTTAATTAAATAATCATGTTAAAGAAAATATTACTTTGTTTTATTGTTGCCGCCGTTGCGTCGGCTCAGTCTTTCGGACAGAAAAAAGATGTCTCACAGATGACTCGTGCCGAAATTATGGCAATGTCGTATGATGAACTCGCAGATTTGTCGATTGAAGATGTTATGCTGCTGACTAAAACTTTAGGCATATCGCTCGACGAATTCTACGAAATGCTTCTTAACAAAGATGTTACATCAGCATCGAAGAAGGCCGAGAGCAGTTTCGACTCGCCACTTTCAACAACCGTTCTCTCTTACGATGAAATAATTGCCTCAGGCGCCCGCAATGTTCAGGAGGCTCTGCGTTTGGTGCCAGGGCTGATTGTCCGCGAGAAAACCAACGGCAATTACGATATTCATATTCGCGGCAATAACAACATTCCCGATGAAAGCCTTACGGTTTATACAGAGAATACCATGGCACTGGTCATGATTAACAGCCGGCCGGTTTACAACTCTATTAATGGTGGTACGTTCTGGGAGTCGCTTCCTGTCGATTTCGCCGATATCGACCGTATCGAGGTCGTTCGCGGTGCAGCCAGCGCGCTCTATGGCGCAAATGCTGTTACAGGCGTAATCAATATTATTACTAAAACACCTGATTCCGAAGATATTCAAGTGTTCGGCCACGCTCAAGGCGGAAATCTTGGCTCGTACATGGGCAGCCTTAGTGTCGGACAGAATGTCGGCAATTTCGGATTCCGCGTGTCGGGCAACTATCAGAAAATGAACCGAACGACCGACAAACTCTATGTTTTCGATAACGATTCGCTTATGGATAAAAACGATGTCGCCAACCCCGATTTCCGCTTTAAAAGTCCTGCAAGTAGCTGGTTCTCAGTTTGGAATCAGAACAAATCAATCGATGATTGGTACAAGGACACCGAGACTGCCGTCGACCGCTTCGGCGCCAACCTGTCACTATATTATAAGGTGAGCGATGATATCAATTTCTCGCTGTCAGGTGGTTATCAGAATTCATACGTGACATCATCGTCGTTTGGCGACCCGCAGGTATCACTGTCGGTGCGCGAGATGAGCGGAACGTATGCTGACTTTATAGCCAAAGTGAAAGGTCTCTCGCTGCAGGGTAATGTGCTTGGTGGCACGCAGGACATTGTCCGCGGTGACGAGGGATTCAAAGTCGATAATATCAACATTAACATAAACGCAGAGTACGATTTCGTCTTTGGCGACTTGAACGTCCGCCCCGGTTTCTATTACCAATCGGCTCATTACGATGACAAACCGTATCTGACACCCGATTCGGCCGGAAACTACACAACCGGTTACTTGAACGACCATATCAGAATCAATTCGTTTGCAGGTGCGCTACGCATCGACTACAAAATGCTCGATGAAAAACTCCGTCTGATTGGCGGTTTGCGTGCCGAAAAGTTCAGCGTTTCAGACAAATTGTATATTCCGGTTCAACTTGTGGCAAGCTACAACATCAACGACAAGCACATGATTCGTGGCGTCGTTTCGAGCGCCAACCGAGGCCCGTTCACTGTCGACACATATTCTGATTATATGTGGAACCGCGAAGGAGTGCGACCGATGCCGTTGAAAATGCATTTTGAAGGAGACAAAGACCAGTATCAGGCTGCAATGACAATGATTGAGTTGGGCTATCGCGTCCGTCCGGCTCGCAACGTGTTGGTTGAACTCGAGGCATTCTCAAACACAACCCGCGATTTCGGCTGCTTGCTGCCCGAGTCGATGACGGCATATATACACACCGATTCAATGGTTGCGAATGTTAATCTTCCTCAAGTCGGAACTGTATTTACAACCAAACAGCCGGCACCGGCACCTGCAATACCAAATCAGGTTAACTTGAAATACCAGAACATTGATTTGGAGGCCCACCAGTTTGGTGCCACCATCGATGTTGAGTGGGTGGCTACCGAGAAGTTGCTCGTTAAGGTGTTCGGAACTTTCCAAAATACAAAGTTGAAAGACCATGTCAGCTACAACAACTCTCAAATCATAACCGACATGACAACTCTGGCGGCTGTTAATGCTCAGCAGGGGCAAGGCATAGTAGGGCAGGGAGTTGACAATTATTTCAAAACACCATTCTTAAATGGTGTAAAACAGCAACTCGATGCCGGCGGTATGCAACAGATTGAAGCTGGTGTTACCCAACAAATATTAATTGGTCAAATGATGCAGGCTGGTATGACTCAAGAACAGGCTCTGGCTCAAGTGTCGCAAATGGTGGGCACTGAGACTTGGAATAACGTTGCAGCGCAAGTCCACGCAATGGCTGAAAATGCCGAAATCGATGCGCAGGGCATTCCATCGGCTATAGCCGAGCAACATTTCGATGCCGACAAGTACCATCAGACTCTCCAACAGCTTCAGGGAGCGGGTTTGGTCGATTACGATGGCCGTTACGAGAAAAAGACCATTACCCACAAGGCTACGCCAAGTTTCTTTGGCGGTTTCTGTGTCAACTACAAGCCTATCGAGAAACTGAACATCTACGCAAGCGGCAACTTCTACTCTAAACAGACATTCAAAACATCGAATGGCACATTCGAAACAGAGCCAAAATTTACAATGAATTGCAAAGTTTCGTACAAGGTTTGGAAAGACAATGCAGTGTTTGTTAATGCCCGTAATGCTTTCGGCGACAAGAAGCAGGAGTTTGCCTGGACTGATGAAACCAAGGGTTGCTACCTTGTTGGCCTCGATTTGAAATTCTGACATGAAAAACACCTATTATATATAGGTATCAAAAAAAGCGACTTTCGAGTCGCTTTTTTTTGTTTAAAGAACATCAATGGTTGTGAAAAATTCTCAGCTGGGTGTTCATAAAAGTTCAACATGTTAACCGAAACCATCGTTTATCCTTTAAATAATGGGCTTTACACCATAAAACACTATTTTTCAAAATATTTATTTTGAGAGTATTGATTAAGAAGAAATTGTTTTTACCTTTGCGAACCGATTTTTGCGGAGAATTATGTACATTTTATTAATAAAAATATGCCAACTATACAACAATTAGTAAGAAAAGGGCGAGTAGAAATGGACAAGAAGAGCAAGGCTCCGGCTTTGGATTCGTGCCCACAACGCCGTGGTGTGTGTGTGCGTGTTTATACCACAACACCAAAGAAACCTAACTCAGCCATGCGTAAAGTGGCCAGAGTTCGTTTAACCAATGGTAAGGAAGTCAACTCTTACATTCCGGGAGAAGGTCACAATTTGCAGGAGCACTCAATTGTGATGATCCGCGGAGGTCGTGTTAAGGATCTACCAGGTGTTCGTTACCACATCATTCGTGGTGCTTTGGATACATCGGGAGTAGAGGGACGCAAGCAACGTCGCTCAAAGTATGGTGCTAAAAGACCTAAAAAATAATTTTATCAATAAAGTAAAATGAGAAAATCAAAACCAAAGAGTAGGATTCTGTTACCGGATCCAAAGTTCAATGACGTATTGGTTACCCGTTTTGTCAACAATCTGATGTTGGACGGAAAAAAGAGCACGGCATTCGAGATTTTCTACGATTCGCTCGATATAGTTGGTGCAAAAATGAAAGACAACGAATTGTCGCCTCTTGACATTTGGAAGAAGGCTCTGCAGAATGTAACCCCACAAGTTGAGGTTCGTAGTCGCCGCGTCGGTGGTGCAACATTCCAGATTCCGCAAGAAATCCGCGAGACCCGCAAGGTGGCTATGAGTATGAAGAATATGATTCTCTTCGCACGCAAACGTGCCGGACGCTCAATGGCCGACAAACTTTCTGCCGAGATTATGGCAGCATTCAACGAAGAGGGTGGAGCATTCAAAAGGAAAGAAGAAATACACCGTATGGCAGAAGCCAACAAGGCATTCTCACACTTCCGCTTTTAATAATTAGAAGAATACAATGGCAAGAGATCTTAAATACACCCGCAACTTCGGCATCATGGCACACATCGATGCCGGAAAAACAACAACATCAGAGCGCATCCTGTTTTACACAGGTAAAACTCACCGCATAGGTGAGGTGCACGATGGCGCCGCCACCATGGACTGGATGGCTCAAGAGCAGGAGCGCGGCATTACCATTACTTCAGCCGCAACCACTTGCTTCTGGAAATACAATGGCAACGAGTACAAGTACAACCTTATCGACACTCCGGGACACGTTGACTTCACTGTTGAGGTTGAGCGTTGTCTTCGCGTTTTGGACGGCGCTGTAGCCGTTTATTGCGCAGTAGGTGGTGTTGAGCCGCAGTCAGAAACTGTATGGCGTCAGGCTAACAAGTATCAAGTTCCGCGTATCGCATTCGTTAACAAGATGGACCGCATCGGCGCCGATTATTTCTCGGTTGTCAACCAAATCCGCGACCGTCTGAATGCAAATGCCGTTACAATCCACATCCCAATCGGTGCTGAAGCCGATTTCCGTGGTTTGGTCGACCTTATCGAAATGAAGGCGATTGTTTGGTATGATGACGCTCAACTGGGCACCAACTACAAATACATCGATATTCCGGAAGATTTGGTTGAGACAGCCAACGAGTATCGCGCAAAACTGATCGAGTCAGTTGCCGAACTTGATGACACTCTGTTGGAGCGCTTCTTCGAAGATCCTGATTCAATCACGGTTGACGAGATTAAGAGCGTAATCCGCCGTGCCACAATCCAGCAGTTGATTGTTCCGGTATTGTGCGGTTCTGCTTTCAAAAACAAAGGTATCCAACGCTTGTTGGACGCTGTGGCAGCATTCCTGCCAAGCCCGGTTGACGTTCCTGCTGTTGTCGGTACAAATCCTGCAACCGAAGAGGAAGAAGATAGAAAAGTTGACGCTAACGAGCCATTCTGCGGTCTGGCATTCAAGATTGCCACTGACCCGTATGTTGGCCGTTTGTGCTTTATCCGTGTATATAGTGGCGTGCTCAACGCAGGCGACACTGTTCTGAACATGCGTACCGGTAAGAAAGAGCGTATCTCACGTTTGTTCCAGATGCACTCGAACCACCAGAACCCGATGGAGAAGATTGAGGCTGGTGATATTTGCGCAGGTATCGGTTTCAAAGACATTCGCACTGGCGATACATTGTGCGCTGAGAGTGCACCAATCGTACTCGAGAGCATGACATTCCCGAAACCGGTTATCAGCATCGCCATCGAGCCTAAGACACAAGGCGACATGGAGAAACTCGACGCCGCTCTCATCAAGTTGGCTGAGGAAGACCCGACCTTCACTTTGAAGACAGATCAGGATTCAGGTCAGATTGTCATCAGCGGTATGGGTGAGTTGCACTTGGATATCCTTATCGACCGTCTGAAACGCGAGTTCAAGGTTGAGGTTAACCAAGGCGCACCGCAGGTTGCTTACAAGGAGGCTATCACCGCAACGGTTGATCACCGCGAGGTATTCAAGAAACAAACTGGTGGTCGTGGTAAGTTCGCCGACATCGTGGTTAAGGTTTCACCAGCCGAGGAAGGCAAAGAAGGTCTTACATTCATCGATTCTATCAAGGGTGGTCACATCCCGGCAGAATATATTCCTTCAGTAGAGAAGGGCTTCAAAGAGGCAATGAAGAACGGTCCGTTGGCAGGATTCCCTGTTGACAGCCTTCAGGTTGAGTTGGTCGATGGTTCATTCCACCCAGTTGACTCTGATCAGTTGTCGTTTGAAATCGCAGGCCGCCAGGCATTCCGCGAGGCTTGCGCCAAAGCGAAACCAATCCTTCTCGAGCCTATCATGCACGTTGAGGTTGTAACACCTGAGGATTACATGGGTGACGTTATCGGTGACCTTAACAAACGTCGTGGTCAGGTTGAAGGCATGGAGTCACGCGCAACAGGCGACCGCGTTGTGAAAGCAAATGTTCCGTTGTCGGAGATGTTCGGCTACGTTACCGTTCTGCGTACAATCACATCAGGCCGCGCCACATCAAGCATGGAGTTCTCGCACTACGCTGAGACCCCGAAGAACGTGGCAACTGAAGTGTTGGAGAAAATCAAAGGCAAATAATTCTTGTTATACATTAAACATATGAGCCAAAAAATCAGAATTAAATTGAAATCTTACGATCACAACTTGGTTGACAAGTCGGCCGAGAAGATCGTGAAGACTGTAAAGACCACTGGCGCAGTAGTTAGCGGACCAATTCCACTTCCGACACATCGCCGCGTGTTTACAGTGCTGCGCTCAACATTCGTGAACAAAAAATCACGCGAACAGTTTGAGCTGTCTTCTTACAAAAGGCTTCTCGACATCTACAGCTCTACAGCTAAGACTATCGACGCCTTGATGAAACTTGAACTGCCCAGCGGCGTTGAAGTTGAGATTAAAGTATGACATTTTATAAATTATAAAAATGGCTGGATTAATAGGTAAAAAAATCGGAATGACATCGATTTTCAGTGCCGAGGGAAAAAATATTCCATGCACTGTTATCGAAGCAGGACCTTGCGTTGTTACGCAAGTGAAAACCGTTGAGAAAGACGGTTACAGCGCACTTCAATTAGGCTATGAGGACAAGAGTGAAAAGAATTTCACTAAAGCCGAATTGGGACATTTCAAAAAGGCCGGCACCGCACCAAAGGCAAAGGTTGCCGAATTTTTGGATGTTGATGGTGAATACAAGTTGGGTGATGTCATCACAGTTGACATCTTCAACGATGAGGCATGGGTTGACGTTACTGGAATCTCGAAAGGTAAAGGTTTCCAGGGCGTAGTCAGAAGACACAACTTCAACGGTGTCAACGACGCAACTCACGGTCAGCACAACCGCGGACGCCACCCAGGTTCTTTGGGTGCGTCATCTTACCCTTCACGCGTTATGCCAGGTATGCGTATGGCTGGCCGTATGGGTGGTGATCAAGTTAAGGTTCTCAGCCTTCGTATCGTGAAGGTTATGCCGGAGAACAACTTGATTTTAGTAAAGGGATCAGTACCAGGTCATAAAGGTTCATACTTAATAATTGAGAAATAATGGAATTGAAAGTTTTAAATCAAGAAGGTAAGGAAACTGGCAAGAGCGTCGAGTTGAATGATTCCATCTATGGTGTTGAACCTAATGATCATGCTATTTATCTTGACGTTAAGCAATACCTGGCCAACCAGCGTCAGGGCACACATAAATCGAAGCAGCGCAATGAGGTTTCTGGCAGCACTCGCAAGTTGAAAAAACAGAAGGGTACTGGCGGCGCACGTTGCGGTAGCATCAAAGCACCAGTTTTTGTTGGCGGTGGCCGCGTATTCGGTCCGGAGCCACGCGATTATTCGTTCAAACTGAACAAGAAGGTTAAACAATTGGCACGCAAATCAGCCTTGTCGTACAAGGCAAAAGAGAATGCGATCATCGTTGTCGACAACATCGCCATCGATGCACCGAAAACCAAGGCTTGCGTTGCTTTGCTTGACAACCTGAAAATCAATGGCAAAAAATCATTATTGGTGTTAGGCGATTCTAATAAAAACGTATATTTGTCGTCGCGAAATTTGGAAGGTGTGGAAGTCGTAACTGCCGATCTTCTAAATACTTATCAGATAATGAATGCTTCATCGCTTGTGATTACAGAGAACTCATTAGAGATTATTGAAAACTTATTAGGATAATAGGAGGAACAAGTTATGAGCATTATAGTTAGACCAATCATAACAGAGAAGATGACTGCCCAGGCAGAGAAACTGAACCGTTATGGTTTTATTGTCGATAAGAGAGCAGACAAACTGCAGATTCGCAAAGAGGTAGAAGACTTGTACGGAGTCAGTGTCGATTCAGTAAACACAATCCGCTATGCAGGCAAGCGCAAATCGCGCTATACCAAGGCAGGTTTTGTTGAAGGTCGCACAAACGCTTATAAGAAGGCGATTGTGACACTGAAAGAAGGACAGTCAATTGATTTTTATAGCAATATTTAGTATTAATTTTAGATAATGGCCGCGAAAAAATTAAAACCCGTTACAGCGGGTATGCGAGGCAAGGTGGTTAGCAACTTTGAAACAGTAACCACCACTACACCTGAAAAATCATTGTTGAGTCCATTAAGGAAGTCCGGCGGTAGAAACAACGACGGACGTCTAACAATGAGATATATAGGTGGTGGACACAAACAACGCTATCGTATTGTCGACTTCAAACGCGACAAGGATGGCATTCCTGGAACAGTTAAATCGATCGAGTACGATCCAAACCGTAGTGCTCGCATCGCTTTAGTTGTTTACGCCGATGGTGAGAAACGGTACATTCTGGCACCAAACGGTTTGACCGTTGGTCAGGTTGTAATGTCGGGCAAGGGTGTTGCACCCGAGGTCGGCAACGCACTGTACCTTTCAGAGATTCCACTCGGTACTATCATTCACAACATTGAGTTACGCCCCAACGCGGGAGGTAGCATGGCACGCAGCGCCGGAACGTTTGCGCAGCTTACATCTCGCGAAGGAAAGTACGCAATTGTGAAATTGCCTTCGGGAGAAATCCGTATGGTATTGGTAACATGCAAAGCAACTATTGGAGTTGTCGGCAATTCAGATCATGCTTTGGAAGTGTCAGGCAAGGCTGGACGTTCGCGCTGGTTGGGCCGCAGACCACGTAACCGTGGTGTTGTGATGAACCCAGTCGATCACCCGATGGGTGGTGGTGAAGGTCGTGCTTCTGGTGGACACCCGCGTTCAAGGAATGGTATGCCAGCTAAGGGATACAAGACTCGTCGTCCGAAGAAGCAGTCTAATAAATTGATTGTTGAACGTAGAAAAAGTAAAGCATAATTATGAGTCGTTCGTTAAAAAAAGGACCCTACATTTATTACAAGCTTGACGCTAAAGTGGCTGCAATGAATGAGTCAGGTAAGAAAGATGTTATCAAAACCTGGTCGAGGGCTTCAATGATTTCTCCAGACTTTGTTGGGCATACCTTTGCTGTTCATAATGGAAACCGTTTTATACCAGTTTATGTAACTGAGAATATGGTAGGCCATAAACTTGGTGAATTTGCCCCAACCCGTCAGTTCAGAGGTCACGGAGGAAAGAAAAAATAATAATGTAAATCGGAACTAACATGGGTGCAAGAAAAAGAAATATGGCAAATCAAATGAAAGAGGAGAGGAAGAGCATCAGCTTCGCTAAGTTGAATGACTGCCCGACATCTCCCCGCAAAATGCGTTTGATTGCAGATATGGTTCGTGGCGTAGAGGTCAACAAAGCGTTGAGCATGCTGCGCTATTGTCCTAAAGAAGCTTCTGTAAGAGTTGAGAAACTGTTATTGTCAGCTATCGCAAACTGGCAGCAGAAAAATGAGGGAGCAAGAATCGAAGAGTCTAATCTTTACGTTAAAGAGATTTCAGTTGACTCCGGACGCCAACTGAAGAGACTTCGTCCAGCTCCGCAAGGTCGTGGTTACCGTATCAGAAAACGTTCAAACCACGTTACCGTTGTTGTAGATAGCCGCAATATGAGTCAAACAAACGAAAAAAGTGAATAAATGGGACAGAAATGTAATCCTATCGGAAATAGGTTAGGTGTCATCAAAGGTTGGGATTCTAACTGGTTTGGTGGCAAGAAATATTCAGAGAAAATTCTCGAGGACAGCAAGATCCGCGAGTATCTTCAGGCTCGTTTAGCTAAAGCCAGTGTGTCGAAAATTATCATTGAGCGCACACTGAAACTTATCACAATAACCGTTAACACCGCTCGTCCGGGTATTATCATCGGCAAAGGCGGTCAGGAAGTTGACAAGCTGAAGGAAGAGTTGAAGAAAATAACCAAAAAGGAAGTGCAGATTAACATCTTCGAAGTGAAGAGACCGGAACTTGATGCATTCCTTGTAGGTAGCAATATCGCCCGTCAGTTGGAGGGTCGCGTTTCGTATCGCCGCGCCGTCAAGATGGGTATAGCATCAACAATGCGCATGGGTGCTGAAGGCATCAAGGTTCAAGTATCGGGACGCTTGGGCGGAGCTGAAATGGCACGTTCGGAGATTTTCAAAGAGGGTCGCATTCCATTGCACACTCTGAGAGCCGACATCGACTATGCTCAGGTTGAGGCTTTGACTAAAGTCGGCTTGATCGGCATCAAGGTTTGGATTTGCAAAGGCGAGGTTTATGGCAAACGCGACCTTTCACCAAACGTCGGCGCCGCACAACCGCAAAAGAAGGGACTTAAAAAACGTCAAAAGTAATCTAAATTCAGTTTAAGATGTTACAGCCAAAGAAAACTAAGTACAGAAGAGTACAAAAAGGCCGTTCGACAGGTAATGCTCATCGTGGACACGAACTGGCATTCGGTTCTTTCGGTATCAAGTCTCTAGGAGAATGCTGGGTTACTGCAAGACAGATTGAGGCAGCTCGTCAGGCTGTCACCCGTTACATGAAACGTGAAGGACAAATTTGGATAAGGATATTCCCTGACAAAGTTGTGACTAAGAAGCCTGCCGATGTGCGTATGGGTAAAGGTAAAGGTGACCCGGAGTGCTTCGCAGCTGTAGTTACACCAGGTCGTATACTTATTGAAGCCGAAGGTGTGCCATTCGAAGTTGCAAAGGAAGCTTTGCGTCTGGGTGCACAGAAATTGCCAATCAAGACCAAATTTATTGTTCGTAACGATTTTGTTGAATCTTCAATTTAATGCAATGAAAGCTTCAGAAGTTAGAGAATTATCGACCTTGGAAATCCAGGAGCAGATAGAGAGCAATACAAAGGCCTTGACAAAGATGCGTCTGAACCACGCAGTGTCGCCGCTCGACAATCCGAACAAGATTGGCGAGACCAAACGCGACATCGCACGTTTGAAGACAGAGTTGAGAGCCAGAGAAATTAACACAAAAAAATAATATTGGCAGATGGAAACTAGAAATTTGAGAAAGGAACGTATAGGAGTTGTGGTCAGCAACAAGATGGAGAAGACCATAACAGTTGCTATCAAACGGAAGGTAAAGCATCCGCTTTACGGAAAATTTGTCAATAAGACTACCAAATTGCACGCTCAGGACGAAAAGAACGAGTGCAACATTGGTGATACCGTTAGGATTATGGAAACCAGACCTTTGAGCAAGACAAAGAACTGGCGTTTAGTTGAAATCATTGAAAAAGCTAAGTAGTCATGATACAGTCTGAGACTAGATTAAGTGTAGCCGACAACAGTGGTGCCAAAACAGTTTTGTGCATCAATGTTCTGGGCGGGTCGAAAAAACGTTACGCTACTATTGGTGACACAATAGTTGTCGCAGTTAAGACGGCTCTGCCTGGCGGCGATGTGAAAAAAGGCGCAGTCAGCAAGGCTGTGGTTGTACGCACCACAAAGGAAATCCGCCGCAGCGACGGTTCTTACATCCGTTTCGACGACAACGCCTGTGTATTACTCAACAATGCAGGTGAAATCAGAGGAACCCGTATTTTCGGTCCTGTAGCACGCGAATTGCGCGACAGTTACATGAAGATTGTTTCTCTTGCACCAGAAGTCTTATAATTAAAAGGTAACAAAAATGACAACGAAATTGCATATCAAAAAAGGAGACACCGTTGTTGTTATCGCTGGTGAGTCTAAAGGACAAAGAGGTAAAGTCCTTAGCGTGCAAGTAGAAAAACAGCGTGCTGTCGTTGAAGGCATCAACATGGTGTCGAAGCACACCAAGCCAAATGCCAAGAATACCCAGGGCGGTATTGTTAAGCAAGAAGCACCCGTTCACATCTCGAACCTTATGCTTGTTGAGCCGGCGAACGGCAATCCGACACGCATCGGCCGCCGAATTGGTGAGAACGGTAAATTAGTTAGATACTCTAAAAAATCTGGAGAGGAGATCAAATAATGGAATACGTACCAGAATTACGCAAGAAGTATAAAGAGGTGATAGTTCCTGCTTTGACGAAGGAATTCAACTACAAGACACCTATGCAGGTTCCAAAACTTGAGAAGATCGTAATCAATCAAGGTGTAGGTAAGGCTATCGCCGACAAGAAGATTATTGACACCGCTGCAGAAGAGTTGACAGCCATAACCGGACAAAAGGCGATGAAGACACTTTCGCGCATGGACATCTCAAACTTCAAACTGAGAAAGAAAATGCCGATTGGTGTTAAAGTCACCTTGAGAAAAGACCGGATGTATGAATTCCTTGAGAGACTCATTGTTGTTGCACTTCCGCGTATCCGCGACTTCAAAGGTGTGAACAGCAAACTCGACGGTAAAGGAAACTACACTCTCGGCATCACCGAGCAGATTATTTTCCCTGAAATCGATATCGACAAAATCACAACATTGCTCGGTATGGACATAACCTTTGTCACATCTGCAAAAACAGACGAGGAAGGTTACGCTTTGTTGAGAGAGTTCGGCATTCCATTTAAAAATCTTAAAAAGAATTAATCCATGGCAAAAGAGTCAATGAAAGCCCGCGAAGTCAAAAGGGCTAAATTAGTTCAGAAATATGCTGGGAAACGCGCAAAACTGCTTGCCGAAGGTGATTACATCGCACTTCAGAAGTTGCCGAAGAACGCTTCACCAGTACGTATGCACAATAGGTGCTCTCTCACCGGACGTCCGAAAGGCTATATCCGCCAGTTCGGCATCAGCCGTATCCAGTTCCGCGAGATGGCACTCAAAGGATTGATTCCGGGTGTTAAAAAAGCAAGTTGGTAACCTTAAAGTTATAAGAAAATGACAGATCCAATAGCAGATTTCCTGACCAGAATCAGGAACGCTCAAATGGCAAAAAGCAAAGTTGTCGAGATACCTTCGTCGAACATGAAGAAGAGCATAACCAAAATCCTTTACGATAATGGTTATATTCTCAATTACAAGTTCGATGACGAGAAGGACAAAGGCATCATCAAGATTGCCTTGAAGTATAACTTGCAGACAAAACAGCCGGTATCAAAAAATTAGAGAGAATCAGCCGTCCGGGTTTGAGAAAATACACCAATGTTGAGAATATGCCCCGCGTATTGAACGGTCTGGGAATAGCAGTTATCTCAACTTCTCAAGGCGTGATGTCAGACAAAGACGCACGCGCAAAGAATCTGGGTGGCGAAGTATTGTGTTACATTTATTAATTTAAGTTTATAACATGTCACGTATTGGAAAATTACCTGTAGCTATACCCGCTGGCGTTACAGTCACAGTTGACAACGACAATGTGGTAGTAGTAAAAGGGCCCAAAGGAACATTGACACAAAAGGTTAATCCTGACATCAAAGTCATTGTGGAGCCGACAGCCGTGAAACTGGAGCGTCCGGACGACGAGATCGCACACAAATCAATGCATGGTTTGTACCGCGCGCTGATCCACAACATGGTGGTAGGTGTTTCTGAAGGGTTCAAATTGGAGATGGAGTTTGTTGGTGTAGGTTACCGTGCCGAGTCGAACGGTCAGATGCTCGAAATGAGCCTTGGCTATTCACACAGCATCATGTTTGAGTTGCCAGCCGAAATCAAGGTTGACGCTAAGACCGACAAACGCAGCAACCCGATTCTGAAACTTGAAAGTTGCGACAAACAACTTATCGGCCAGGTTGCCGCTAAGATCCGCTCCTTCCGTATGCCAGAGCCGTACAAGGGCAAGGGTATTAAGTTCATTGGCGAAGAAATTCGCAGAAAAGTTGGTAAATCTGCTGGTAAATAATCTAAAAATCAAAAATTATGTCATCGTTTAAATTAGAAAGACGCAATAAGATTAAAGCGAGCATTCGGAAGAATGTGAGTGGCACAGCAGAAAAACCCCGCATGAGTGTTTACCGCAGCAACACACAGATTTACGTTCAGATTATTGACGACGTAGCAGGCAAGACACTTGCTGCAGCATCATCGAAGGTGAAGAGCATTGCTGATGTTAAGGGAACAAAGACTCAGAAAGCGGAGAAAGTAGGCGAGGAGATTGCCAAAATCGCTTTAGATAAAGGAATCAGCCAAGTCGTATTTGACAGAAATGGCTTTTTGTATCATGGTAGAGTGAAGGCCTTGGCTGACGCTGCCCGTAAAGGTGGACTTAAATTTTAGAAGTTATGTCAAACGTTAGAAGAATAAAAACAACAGATCTTGAATTGAAAGATCGTTTGGTTGCCATCAACCGTGTTACCAAGGTAACCAAGGGCGGCCGTACATTCACTTTCTCTGCAATTGTTGTCGTAGGCAACGAGGATGGTGTTGTTGGTTACGGACTTGGCAAAGCCAATGAGGTGACAACTGCCATCAGCAAGGGTGTTGAGGATGCCAAGAAGAACCTTATCAAGGTTCCGGTCATCAATGGTACCATTCCACACGACCAACTGGCTGTTTATGGCGGAGCCAAAGTTTACATCTCGCCGGCATCGCACGGTACAGGTGTTAAGGCTGGTGGTGCCATGCGTGCAGTGTTGGAGAGTGTGGGCGTTAAAGACTGCCTTGCAAAATCAAAAGGCTCATCGAACCCGCACAATGTTGTGAAAGCAACCATCGAGGCATTGGCACAAATGCGCGATGCCAAGGAAGTGGCTTTCGAACGTGGAATATCAATGGAAAAAGTATTTAAAGGTTAATCGTCATGGCAAAGTATCGTATTAAACAAATAAAAAGCAAAATTGGCAGCAACAAGCGCCAAGTTGCCACACTCGAGGCTTTAGGTTTGCATAAAATGAACCAAGTTGTTGAGCATGACGCAAAACCGGAAATACTTGGTATGATAAATGCAGTTAAACATTTGGTTTCTTTTGAAGAAATAAAGTAACACGACATTATTATGGATTTAAGTAATTTGAAGCCGGCAGCCGGCTCAGTAAAATCTTCGAAAAGAATAGGCCGCGGAGCAGGTTCGGGCAAAGGCGGGACTTCAACCCGTGGTCACAAGGGCGCAAAATCGCGTTCAGGTTATTCGAAGAAGGTAGGTTTCGAAGGTGGTCAGATGCCATTGCAGAGACGTATGCCTAAATTTGGTTTTAAGAACATCAACCGCAAAGAGTTCAAAGCCGTCAATGTTGGCGATTTGCAGAAACTGGCAGAAGCCAAAGGTTTGACCAAAATAGATGTAGACATTTTACTCGCCAATGGTTTGGTTTCGGCCAACGACAAGGTGAAGGTTTTGGGCAACGGCAAGTTGAGCCTTCCGATTGAGGTTGAGGCACACGCTTTCTCAAAGTCGGCAATCGAAGCAATCGAGAGCCAGAAGGGTAAAGTTGTAACATTGTAATACTTACATTGATGAAGAGATTTATTGAAACCTTAAAGAATATCTGGAAAATTGATGACCTGAAGACAAGAATCACCAACACCTTGCTGTTGATTCTTGTTTACCGGTTGGGTACTATGGTTGTGCTTCCGGGTATCGACCCCACACAACTTGCAGCACTGAAAAACCAGACAGCAAGTGGCATCTTGGGATTGTTGGATATGTTCTCAGGTGGTGCATTCTCTAATGCGTCAATTTTCGCATTGGGCATCATGCCGTACATCTCGGCATCCATCGTCATCCAGTTGCTTGGAATGGCAGTACCTTATTTCCAGAGACTCCAGCGTGAAGGGGAAAGCGGACGTCGCAAGATTAACCAGATAACCAGAATCCTGACAGTGGCAATTCTGTTCCTTCAGGGCCCGGGCTATTTGGCAAACCTGCACTCGCAACTTCCCGAATCAGCATTCATACTTAAGGGTGCTTATTTCACAGTTTCGTCAATGTTCATCCTTACAGCAGGAACCATGTTTGTAATGTGGTTGGGCGAAAGGATTACCGACAGAGGCTTAGGAAACGGAATCTCTTTGATCATCATGATAGGTATTATAGCCCGTCTCCCGTCGGCTCTTTGGGTTGAGTTCATTTCACGTTTGAATGAACAAGGCGGCGGATTAGTGATGTTCTTGATTGAGATGATTGCGTTGGGTGTTGTTATCCTATTTACAATTCTTCTTGTGCAGGGAACCAGGAGAATTCCTGTTCAGTATGCAAAAAGAATAGTAGGCAACAAACAATATGGAGGCGTTCGCCAGTACATTCCCTTGAAGGTGAATGCAACAGGTGTTATGCCTATCATCTTCGCCCAGGCAATTATGTTCCTGCCAATCGTACTGATTGGGTTCTCAAGCGCCGAATCGGCTACCGGAATTGCCGCCGCGCTGTCTAACCCGACAGGTTTCTGGTACAATCTGACGGTTGGTCTCCTGATCATTCTTTTCACATATTTCTACACAGCCATCATCATCAATCCTACACAGATGGCCGATGATATGAAAAAGAACGGAGGCTTTATACCAGGAGTAAAACCAGGAAAGAAGACTGTGGAGTACCTCGACACTGTCATGTCGAGGATTACCTTGCCAGGATCAATATTTCTCGCACTTGTGGCTATCATGCCGGCATTTGCCATGATGGCGGGAGTACAGAGCAGTTTCGCCTATTTCTATGGCGGTACATCTCTGTTGATTATGGTTGGTGTTGTTCTTGACACACTTCAGCAGATTGAGAGTCATTTGTTGATGCGTCATTACGACGGATTGATGAAGAGCGGTAAAATTAAGGGCCGTTACGGCATGTAATTTTCATCGTCTTGCTGAACTAACTTAGAATGTTAATTTTTTGGACAAAAAAGGAAACGCGCGCAATTAATTCCAATTTGACTCCAAACGAGACGTCCGAAAGGAATTGTCGGTCAATTAACAAAAGGCAAAAAGTTAAGAACAAACGAAAATTAAGTACTTATGGCCAAACAGGCTTCTATCGAACAGGATGGTACAATCATCGAGGCATTGTCGAACGCAATGTTCCGCGTTGAGTTGGAGAATGGGTTGGTAATCACCGCCCACATCTCTGGCAAGATGAGGATGCATTACATTAAGATACTGCCAGGTGATAAAGTTAAAGTGGAAATGTCGCCTTATGATTTGACTAAGGGGCGCATTGCATTTAGGTACAAATAAAAGACTAAAAAGATGAAAGTAAGAGCATCAATCAAAAAGCGTAGCGCTGATTGCAAAATCGTGCGCAGAAAAGGACGTTTGTATGTGATTAACAAAAAAAATCCCAAATTCAAACAACGTCAAGGATAAATTAATAAATTTGCAACTCAAAAATTTTAAATGTAATTATGGCACGTCTTGCAGGTGTAGATTTACCAAAAAACAAAAGAGGAGAAATTGGCCTAACATACATTTTCGGTATCGGACGCAGCAGCGCAAGAACTATTCTTGACAAAGCTGGTATCAGTTATGACACCAAAGTGGATGAATGGACAGATGCTGAGGTAGCATCGTTGCGCAAGATACTTGGCGAGTACAAACTCGAAGGTGAATTGCGTTCAGAAATTCAATTGAACATTAAGCGACTGATGGATGTTGGTTGCTATAGAGGTGTACGCCACCGTCTGGGCTTGCCCGTTCGCGGCCAAAACACCCGTAACAACGCCCGTACCCGCAAGGGAAGAAAGAAAACTGTCGCTAACAAAAAGAAAGCCACAAAATAATAGGTAATTAATTATGGCACAGAAGTCAAAAACTACTAAAAAGAGAATCGTAAAGGTTGAAACTTCGGGCGAAGTTCACATTCATTCTTCGTTTAACAATATCATTATTTCGATAACAAACAGCGAAGGACAAGTAATTTCGTGGTCGTCAGCCGGCAAAAACGGATTCCGTGGTTCGAAAAAGAACACTCCGTATGCAGCACAAGTTGCCGCCGAAGATTGTGGAAAAGTAGCATTCGACGCAGGAATGCGCAAAGCCAAAGTATATGTCAAGGGCCCGGGTACCGGCCGTGAGTCAGCCATCCGGTCTATCAACAATTTGGGAATTGAAGTTACCGAAATCATAGATGTAACTCCGCTTCCGCACAATGGCTGCCGTCCGCCTAAGAGACGTCGTGTTTAATTCGTCTAATTGAATAAATAGAAAGCAAATGGCTAGATACATTGGACCAAAATCAAAAATTGCAAGGAAGTTTGGTGAACCTATTTATGGGTCAGATAAGTACTTGGATCGCAAGAATTTCCCTCCTGGTCAGCATGGCCTGAACAAAAAGAGAAAAAAATCTTCTGAGTATGGTACTCAGTTGCAAGAGAAACAAAAGGCAAAATACACTTATGGTGTGTTAGAGCGTCAGTTCGCCAATTTGTTTGCCAAAGCTCAGCGCAGCAAAGGTATCACAGGCGAGGTTCTTTTGCAGTTATTGGAGTCGAGATTAGACAACGTGGTTTATCGTTTGGGTATAGCTCCTACGAGAGCAGCTGCACGTCAGCTTGTGCTTCACAAGCACATTGTTGTTGACGGCGAAGTGGTTAATATCCCTTCTTATTTGGTTAAGGCTGGAGAGGTAGTCGGTGTTAGAGAGAAATCAAAATCTCTTGAGGTGATTGCCAACTCGCTTGCAGGGACAAACCACAGCAAGTACTCGTGGTTGGAGTGGGATAATGCGAATGTTGCCGGAAAATTCCTGAATGTTCCGGAAAGAGCAGACATCCCTGAGCACATCGAGGAACAATTGATTGTTGAACTTTACTCTAAGTAATAAATTAATTATGGCAATTTTAGCTTTTCAGAAGCCCGACAAAGTTATAATGCTGGAACAGGACGCCAATTTCGGCAAGTTCGAGTTCCGTCCGTTGGAGCCAGGTTATGGTCAGACCATAGGCAACGCATTGCGCCGCATCTTGTTGTCGTCACTTGAAGGTTTTGCTATCACCACAGTCAAAATCGCAGGTGTGGACCATGAGTTCTCAACTATTCCTGGTGTTATGGAAGATGTGACTGAGATTGTTTTGAACCTTAAACAAGTCAGATTCAAACAGCAGATTGAGGATATTGATCACGAAAAAGTGTCAATCACCGTTTCTGACCAGGAGACTTTCACCGCTGGTGATATCTCTCGTTTCCTCAGCGGATTCGAGGTCCTCAATCCTGAATTAGTGATTTGCCGGCTCGACCCCGCAGTCAAACTTCAGATGGAGATAACAATCAACAAGGGCCGTGGTTATGTTCCGTCAGACGAGAATATGCCTGTTGATGCGGAATTTGGCCTTATTGCCATAGATTCAATCCATACTCCTATCAGAAATGTGAAGTATGCTGTTGAGAATTACCGAGTTGAACAAAAAACCGACTACGAAAAGTTGGTATTGGAAATTAAAACAGATGGTTCCATCCTCCCGAAAGACGCTTTGAATGAAGCTGCAAAAATCCTCATCTATCACTTCATGCTGTTCTCTGACGAGAAGATCACTCTCGATGCCGGAGAAAAGTATCAGACTGAAGAATTTGACGAGGAAGTTCTGCATATGCGTCAATTGTTGAAGACCAAACTCATCGACATGGATTTGTCAGTCAGAGCACTTAACTGCTTGAAGGCAGCCGATGTTGAGACTTTGGGCGACCTTTGCACTTATAACAAAAATGATTTGTTGAAGTTCAGAAATTTCGGAAAGAAATCGTTGATTGAGCTTGAAGATTTGCTTGATTCTATGAATCTGACTTTCGGAATGGACATCAGTAAGTATAAACTTGAGAAAGATTAATAACGATGAGACACAATAAAGGTTTTAATCATTTAGGCAGACAAGAGGGGCACAGAGATGCCATGTTGTCCAATATGGCTACATCTTTGATTCTGCACAAACGTATTTCCACTACAGTTGCCAAGGCTAAGGCTTTGAAAATGTACGTTGAGCCCTTGATTACAAAGTCAAAAGTTGATTCAACACATTCGCGTCGTGTTGTCTTCAGTTATCTTCAGAATAAGGAGGGTGTTACTGAACTTTTCCGTGAGGTTGCTGCAAAGGTTGCTAACCGTCCGGGTGGATACACAAGAATCCTGAAGACTGGCACTCGTGTTGGTGATAGCGCTGAAATGTGCATCATTGAGTTGGTTGATTTCAACACTAATTATTCGCAGGGTGCTAACGAGGCAGCGAAGAAGACTACTACCCGCCGCCGTCGCTCTTCAGCAAAAAAAGCTGACAACGCAGTTGTTGCAGATGCTGTTGAAGTTAAGGACGAAGCTCCTGCAGCTGACGAGAATAAAGAAGCAAAAGCAGAATAATTCATTGTCATTTATAACAAAAAAGGCCGCATTTGCGGCCTTTTTTGTTGTTTATAAAACGGTGTTATTGTGCTTCGTCCTGTTCGTCAGCAATGAATGCAGGAATAACATCGACGTTTGTTTCGGGAATAATCGGCAGCCCCTTGTAACGCAGGAATAACTGGCAGATGGTGACAACATCGTTTATGCAGTATTCGCTTATGCTGTCAATGTTATGGTCAACCCAATAGGCGCGACCAACCATGCTGCCATCCATGTTTTCTTTAGGCGACGGAAGATTGAAAATGTTGGCCAAAAGGTCGAGCGAAGTGTAATGTTTGTAGTCACCAAATCGCCAAAGTTCAAGAGTGTCGAGATTGTTCACTTCCCAGGGCTTTTTGCCCGCACAATCGAGTATTTTCGGAATTGGCATTCCATTTACCAGCAGACGGCGGCAGATATAAGGGAAATCGAATTCCTTGCCGTTATGGGCGCAGAGCATGTGCCTGTCTTTGTTGAAATGCTTGTTAAGCAGCGCTGAGAAGGCCGTCAGAATCATTTTTTCGTTGTTGCCACAGAACGATTTCACACGGAAATGCCGTTCTCCGTCCTCCACCACAATAAATCCCGCCGATATGCAGACAATTTTGCCAAATTCAGCCCAAATGCCAGCCTTTTCATATAGCTCGGCTGGAGTTTTGCTTTCCTTTTCTGACTGCCAGGTCATTTTTTTTGTCCACAAATCTTTTGTGCGGTCATCAAGTTGGTCGTATGATGGTTGCTGACCAACGGTCTCGATGTCGATGAATAGAATATTCTCCTCTTTGATTTTGTCTAACATATTTGTAATCAAAATGTATTGCAATATAATGATTTTTGTGACACAAGAGATTAATTTTGAGTTGTCGATAATACGATGTTTTTGTGTAATTTTGCATCATCATTTTGGGGTTGATTGGATTTGACAGCAAGATGAAGTGGTGGGTAAGCACGTCGGGAGCAGTGAAACCGGCCCGTAAATCCCGGACACAAAACTATAACTGGCGAAGATTCTTACGCTCTTGCCGCCTAATCGAAGTATAGTAGATTGGCCTAATCCCGGCTCAAGGAGCTGGGACAAGACGCATCGCGGAAGCCCTTGTCTTGAGGCTCGCCGATTCTGATGTGCAGCAATTCGGGACTGGCTCGCATTAGCCTCGTAATGCGGGTGAGATTTTGAGGATAAGGCGTTGGTAGGTGGCTTTGATCCGGCCAGCGCACGAAAACCAAGTCAGGGCTAAGCGTGTAGAAAGCTCATGGTTTCCTTGTCTGGACCCGGGTTCAAATCCCGGCAGCTCCACAAGTATAACTGATTATCAATCGGTCATAAAAAATAATACCCAAATTTATATCCCCAAGGTGTGAATTTGGGTATTTTGTTTTGGATGATTCATTTTAGCCGCAAACCCACATACAAATTTCATTTCATCAATGAGTGAACATTTATTTTTCGGCTCGATTATGTGAGAGCAAAGAAACTCTTATTGTTTGAAAACTATTTTTATATTTGTGTTTTTGTCACGCTAATACTAATAATAAAAGACAATGAAAATGAACAATTTACACACGATTATGGCGGCCGCATCGCTTTTGCTTTGCGTAAGCTGCTCGAACGAAAGTCCGAAAACTACCCCGCAGCCACAAATAATTCAGCCTGGCGAGCAAGCTCCATTGGCTGACGTCGGTCAGAAAAATTTCGGCGGATTCCAGAATCGCGACACCACGGGTATGGCGGCTCGTCGCAAAGCCATGATGGAGGCCATGAACAAAATCCGCACGCTCTCGTTTGATGAACTCTCTATGAGCGACCCGTTCATCTATCCCGACCCCGAAACCAAAACCTACTACCTGACAAGCTCGGGTGGACGCATGTACAAGAGCAAGGACCTTAAAACATGGGAAGGCCCTTATAACATAATCGATATCAAAGGTTTATGGCTCGAGAAAGCAGGGTTTGCCGCTGCCGCTGAAATTCACAAAATCGGCGACTATTACTATTACGCAGGCACATGGAGCGACCACTCCGACTTGATTCAGCAAATACCTCGCCGTTACAATGTGCCTCATAATCAGACGTATCTGCTCAGGTCGAAAAATGTTGAGGGGCCGTACACATCTTTTGCCGTTACGCCCGGTTACGACTATGAGCCGCGCGAGTGGGATTGTATTGATGGAACTCTCTATCAGGAAAATGGAAAAACGTATATGGTTTTTGTTCACGAGTGGACGCAAATCATTGATGGTACAATGGATTATATCGAATTGTCTGACGACCTGACCCATACCGTTTCAGAATGGCCAGTAACAATGTTCCGTGCATCAGAAGCGCCTTATTGCGGCGAAATGAACAGCTTGGGAGAGGCAACATTCGGGCTGAAAATGCCCGGATGGGTTACCGATGGTCCGCAAATGTTCCGCACACAGACAGGCAAACTCGGTATGTTGTGGTCCACTTGGGGCAAAGAACGTTATTTGCAAGGCATCTGCTATTCTGAGTCGGGAACTATTGCCGGACCTTGGGTGCAGGAGCCTGAGCCGTTTCTGGCCAACAACTCGGGGCATGGCATGCTCTTCCGCACTTTCGAGGGCAAGCTGATTTACATTGTTCACCACGTTGAGAACGATGGCCCGCGCAAACCGCAAATGTGGGAGGTTGACGACAGCAGCGACAAACTTGTTTTGGGTAAAAGATATATTTTGGAATAAATCCAAATAAGGATTATAACTCTGAGTGTAAAAAAAACGAGATGTGGCAAACCGCATCTCGTTTTTTTATTATCGTCAGAATTTAAACCCGTTCAACAGCGAAGCGTTTCCACCTGTTAAACCCGTTCAACTTTTTATTTAAACTTTCGCTTATCCATAACCCGTTTGGCCTTGCCCTGGCTGCGCTCGATGGTGTTGGGCGCTACGGGGCGGATGTTCGGCTGGATGCCGACAACACTTTGGATGGCGTGTGCAATCTTCTTGCGCAGTTTCTCCATCTCGCTCATCATATCAGAATAGAACTCTTCCTTAATCTCAACGTCGATGTCGAATGTGTCGGTGTTGTTGACGCGGTCGACAGTGATGAAGAAGTGCGGCTCAACCTCTTTCAAGGTGCAGAGCACAGCCTCGACCTGCGACGGGAATACGTTCACGCCGCGGATGATAAGCATATCGTCGGTGCGGGCAAGGATGCGCGACATTTTGGCCAGTGTGCGGCCGCAGGCGCAGCGCTCGTGTGTGATGCTGGTGATATCGCGGGTGCGGAAGCGGATGAGCGGCATTCCCTCTTTGTTGAGCGTGGTGAAAACCAGCTCGCCCTCTTGCCCGTCGGGAAGAACCTCGCCCGTTTCGGGGTTGATGATTTCGGGGTAGAAAAGGTCCTCGCTCAGGTGGGTGCCGTTCTGGCACTCGCACTCAAATCCGACGCCAGGGCCCGAAATCTCGGTCAGGCCGTAGATGTCGTAAGCCTTGATTCCCAGGCGGTATTCAATCTCTTTGCGCATTTCCTCGGTCCACGGTTCGGCGCCGAAGATGCCCACTTTCAGTTTTATCTCGTTGCGCGGAATGCCCGATTTCTCAAGCGATTCCGACAGATAGAGCGCGTACGATGGTGTGCAGGCCAGGGCGGTTGTGCCAAGGTCGTGCATAAGCAGCAGCTGCTTCTCGGTGTTTCCTGCCGATGTTGGGATGGTGACGGCGCCAATGTTCATTGATGCGTCGTGAGCGCCAAGGCCGCCAGTGAACAGTCCGTATCCGTACGACACTTGAATCACGTCGTCCTTGCCAAGGCCGTAAGCCGTCAGGCAGCGGGCGCCCGCTTCGGCCCAGTCGGCAATGTCGTTGCGGGTGTAGCCAACCACAATCGGCTTGCCCGTGGTTCCCGACGATGCGTGAATCTTCACAATGTCCGACAGCGGCGAACTCAACAGTCCCCACGGATAATAGTCGCGCAGGTCTTTCTTCGATGTGAACGGCAGTTTTTTGATGTCGTCAATCGATTGAATGTCAGAAGGTTTGACGCCTGCGGCCTGCATACGCTCGCGGTATGGCTGGCAGTTGTGATAGACGCGGTCAACCACACGTTTCAGGCGTTCGGTTTGCAGGGCACGCATCTCGGTGCGTTCCATACACTCTATTCGTTGGTTCCAATATCCCATAACGATTTGATTATTTAGTAGTTGCGTAAAATGCTTTTATGTTCAAATCCACCACTTCCTGGCCTTTTGAGCCGAACAGGTTGCCAATGGCCCACTCAAAATCGGCGTTGCTAATGCCAATGAACCGAGCGGCGGCGCCCAGCATCACAATGTTGTACGATTTGGGGTTGCCCAACTCGTTGGCAATCTTTGTGGCATCAACAAACACCACGTTCTCGGCCGATTTGCGGACGGTGTCGAGCACCTTCTGCTCATCGGGGTAGTTGCCAATGTTTTTGAACGGTTCGTCGGAAGTCACAATTGCGCCATCTTTCTTCAGATAAGGCAGATAGCGAAGCGACTCGAGCGGCTCAACCGACAGAATCAGGTCGGCTTGGCCCATTGGAATCAGGTCGGAGAAGATTTGGCCGTCGGCAATGCGCAGGTGAGTCTGCACCTCGCCGCCGCGTTGGCTCATTCCGTGCACCTCGGCCTGCTTAATGTTCAGTCCGGCGTGCATTGCAGCCATATCCAGAATTGTGGCAATGGTCAGAATTCCCTGTCCGCCAACGCCTGCAATTATTATGTTCTTGTTCATATTCTTACAATTTTTGATTGCTGATTTTTGATTTTTGAACGCAGATAACACAGATTTAACAGATTTGCACTGATTATTTGTTTCTAACCGATTATATCAGATTCAATCAGAATAAGTTATCGGTATAAATCGGATTGAATCGGTTAGTTTTTCAAAAATTATCTTTAGTCTTCTGCCGTAATTTTTAATTTTCAATTGTTTATTCATTTAGTCGGACGCGATAAATCGCGTCCCTACACCTAAATCCTAATTCCTAACTATTTTTTCGCCGCTTTCTTTTTGCGTGCCAGTGTCTGCATACACTCGCGTTGTGCAAGAATAACCGAAACGCCCTTGTAATCAATCTCTTTCTTAATGATTTCGATATTCTGCTCAAGGCGCGGTTTGACGGGGACAATCGTCACAATGTGCTCAGGCTCAACGCCCAGGCCCTTGCAGATATCCACCATCTTGTTGGTTCCTGCCGAGTCCTGACCGCCTGTCATTGCGGTTGTCGAATTGTCTGAAATAATGATAGTTACCTGCACGTTGTCGTTAACGCAGTCGAGCAGGCCCGTCATTCCCGAATGGGTGAAGGTTGAGTCGCCAATGACGGCCACTGCAGGGTGCACGCCCGATTCGGCGGCGCCTTTGGCCATTGTTATCGACGCGCCCATATCCACACACGAGTTGATTGCCGAGTAGGGGGGCAGAGCGCCGAGAGTGTAGCAGCCAATGTCGCCGAACACGCATTTGTTCGGATAATTGGCCAGAACGCTGTTCAGTTCCTCGTACAGGTCGCGGTGGCTGCAGCCCACGCAGAGTGCGGGCGGGCGGTTCACCATAATGTCGGGAACAGGCTGACCCACAACGGGTTTCACGCCAAGCGCGGGTGCCACGGCGTCGGGCGAGAGTTCGCCCATTCGCGGCAGAGCACCGTCAAGGCGGCCACGGAATTTCTTGTTGTCAGAGAATCCGCGAAGCAGTTCCTCGTAAATCGGGTAACCTTCCTCAACTATCAGAATATCATCGTATTTATCGATAAACGACTGCACCATATCTTTGGGCAGCGGATATTGCGAAATCTTGAGAACGGGCAACTCAAGGTGGTTGGTCTTGCAGACTTCCATCACGTAGTTGTAGCCAATGCCGAAGGCGATAACGGCCTTCTTACCCTTGCCATCGACAACCTTGTTGAACGGCGACGCGGCCGACGATTTCTCGATTGCCGTCTGCTTGTCAATCAGTCCTGCGTAGTTCTTTTTGGCGATTGCAGGCAGCAGAATCCACTGACGCGTGTTCACATCGGGGTTGAAGGCATTTTGGTCGCGCATCGCTTTGCGCTCAATAACGGCGCGCGAGTGCGACATACGTGTTGTAAGGCGCAGAACAACAGGCAGTTTCACTGCTTCCGACAGGTCCAGTCCAAAGCGGACGGCGTCGTAGGCTTCCTGTTGGGTTGCGGGCTCAAGCAGCGGCAGCATCGCAAAGCGACCGTAGGCGCGCGAGTCCTGCTCGTCTTGCGAAGAGTGCATCGACGGGTCGTCGGCAACCACCAGAATCAGTCCACCGTTGACGCCCGTAATGGCCGAGTTCATAAACGGGTCGGCGCAGACGTTCAGGCCCACGTGCTTCATACACACAATGCTGCGCTTGCCCGCAAACGACATTCCGAGTGCGGCTTCGTAGGCCGTTTTCTCGTTGGCCGCCCATTTCGAGCGGATTTTGCGGCTTTGCGCGTCCTTCGATTTCTGAATGAATTCTGTTATTTCTGTCGACGGCGTGCCAGGATAGGCATAAACGCCAGAAATGCCCGCATCGATTGCACCCACGGCAACCGCTTCGGCACCTAATAGTAACTGCTTGTCCATTTTATTGTAATTCAAATTGATATGTTCAAAAACCTTTGAGATTGGCCAGCCAGCAAAGTGCCACCGCAGCCAATTTCACAATTCCGCAAAACTAACTTTTATTTGTTATAGGTGTACCCGCCGCGGCTTTTTACGTGAATTACGGAATGGGGCGGGGAAGGGCAATAAAAAAGCCCCGTTGAGGACGAGGCAGCCTAATGTTTTCACAACGGAATAATCCTTATTGTGAATTGCTTCAAAATTGTAATGGCAAATATATGATTTCTGCTTAAAAAATATCTTAATTTTAAGGGAAATTTAATAAAGCAATTTTATGAAGAAAATATTAGGTCTCGATTTGGGCACCAACAGTATTGGTTGGGCGGTGGTGAATGAAGCGGAAAACGCTGAAGAAAAATCATCTATTGTAAAATTAGGAGTGAGAGTAAATCCGCTCA
This sequence comes from Salinivirgaceae bacterium, assembly GCA_017474765.1. Classification (GTDB taxonomy): domain Bacteria; phylum Bacteroidota; class Bacteroidia; order Bacteroidales; family SZUA-534; genus RUG13583. The sequence continues at coordinate 39,988 of JAFVGW010000030.1, forward strand.
CCGTTGATGAATTGACGAATTTCGAGAAGGGTAAAAGTATAACTACCAATGCCGACCGAACACTCAAACGCAGTATGCGCCGCAACTTGCAACGTTACAAACTGCGTCGTGAAAAACTAATTGAGATATTGAAAACGAATGGTTTTATTTCGGATGACACCATTCTATCAGAAAATGGCAACCGCACAACTTTTGAAACATACCGATTAAGAGCGAAGGCCGCTACCGAAGAAATTTCGTTGGTGGAATTTGCACGGGTTCTTCTTCAAATCAACAAGAAACGTGGATACAAAAGCAGTCGCAAGGCAAAAAATACGGAAGAAGGGCAGTTGATTGACGGAATGGAAGTCGCAAAACGCTTATATGACGAAAACCTAACGCCAGGTCAATTGTCGTTGGAACTTCTGACGAGTGGTAAAAAGTATCTGCCAGATTTTTATCGTTCTGATTTACAAGCGGAGTTTGACAGAATCTATGCTTTTCAAAGACAATTTTATCCGTTCTTGACAGATGAATTAAAAGAAGAGTTGACAGGTAAAAATGAGAAAGCCACGTGGGCAATTTGTGCACCTGCGAAAGATAAAAGCGCAGGAAACAGTCAGTTTGTTTGGCGTTGGAAGGAGACTATAATAAAATGGAACGACAAAACGGCAACAAATGAGACGGTTGAAGTTGAGAAGACATTGGTTGGCGAAAAGCGCACAGGAACAACTGCCGAGCAAAAACTTGAAAATTACGTATGGCGTAGCAAGGCTCTGACGGAAAAACTGCCGCCCGAACAACTGATTGTTGTTTTCCAAAAAATCAACGGGCAAATCAACAATGCCAGTGGCTATCTCGGCGACATAAGTGACCGAAGCAAAGAGTTGTATTTCAACCACCAAACTGTCGGACAATATCAAATGGCGGAATTGGACAAGAATCCGAATTACAGCCTGAAAAACCAAGTTTTCTATCGGCAGGATTATTTGAACGAGTTTGAAACCATTTGGGAAATACAGGCAAAATTTCACAAAGAACTCACACCAGAACTCAAAAAAGAGATTCGCGATGTGGTGATTTTCTACCAACGTCCGCTCAAATCGCAAAAAGGTTTGATTTCGTTTTGTGAATTTGAAAGCAAACAGATTGAAAAAGAGATTGATGGCAAAAAGAAAACAATAACCATTGGTTGCCGAGTTTGTCCTAAATCATCACCACTGTTCCAAGAGTTTAAGATTTGGCAAAGGCTGAACGATGTTGAAGTATCAGGAATGATAATACCTAACCAGCAAACAGACTTGTTTGGATTCGCAACAGAGTTCAACTATGGTAAACGACGGTTGCAACAAGAAGAAAAAGAGTTGCTGTTTGCAGAGTTGAACTATAAAGAAAAAATGTCTAAAGCCGAAGTCTTGAAATTGTTATTCCCGAAACAAAAAGATGTGGATTTGAATTTCAAAGAGTTAGATGGCAACCACACTCAGTCGGAATTGTTCAAGGCATATCAAAACATTGCCGAAAGAAGCGGACACGATGTGAGCGATTTAGCAAAAAAATCTTCTGTCGATGCTGTTGATGCTATAACAAGTATTTTCAGCACTTTAGGCATAGACACAAAGATTTTGAAATTTGATTCAAGCCTAGATGGAAAAGCCTTTGAGCAACAACCAATGTACAAACTTTGGCATTTGCTGTATTCGTTTGAAGGCGACAATTCTGCGTTGGGTAACGAAAAACTTATTGAAAAACTGAAAAAAACGTTTGGCTTTGACAAGGAATATGCCACAATCCTTGCAAATATTGTGTTCAAGGATGCGGGGGAATATAGCAGTTTGAGCGCAAAGGCTATCCGCAAAATTCTGCCACATTTAAAAGATGGATTGGATTACAGTGTGGCCTGTGAATACGCGGGTTACAGGCACTCAAAAAATTCACTTACGAAAGATGAAATTCAAAATAAAACACTGAAAGACAAGTTGGATTTACTTCCACGCAACAGTCTGCGCAATCCAGTGGTTGAGAAGATTCTCAATCAGATGGTTAACGTGGTCAATGGCGTGGTTGATGCTTATGGAAAACCTGATGAAATCCGCATAGAATTGGCTCGTGAACTGAAAAAATCGGCCAAGGAACGCGAAGAACTTTCAAAATCAATCAATGAAACAATGCGTCTTCACGAAGAATTGGTAAAAAAACTGCAAAATGAGTTTGGATTATCGCACGTGAGCCGCAACGACATTATTCGGTACAAGTTATATATGGAATTGGAAAACAACGGATTCAAAACCTTATATACCAATACTTATATTCCACACGAAAAAGTGTTTAGTAAAGAGTTTGATATTGAGCATATTATACCACAAGCAAAACTCTTCGACGACTCGTTCTCGAATAAAACATTGGAGGCAAGGCAGGCAAACCTTGAAAAATCAAATGCAACGGCATACGATTTTGTGGTAACAAAGTATGGCGAAGCCTATGCCGATGGTGAGTATAAAAATCGCATTGATAATTTGTGGAAAGACGGCAAAATCAGCAAAACCAAGCGCGACAAGTTGTTGATGAAAGAAGCCGATATTCCAAGTGGCTTCATTAATCGTGATTTGCGTGATTCTCAATATATTGCCAAGAAAGCACGTGAAATTTTGGAAGGCTTGGTACGTTTTGTTGTGCCAACAACAGGCAGCATAACAGACCGTTTGCGTGAGGATTGGCAACTTGTTGATGTGATGCAGGAAATCAATTGGGATAAGTACGACAAATTGGGAATGACCGAAATAATCGAAGGTCGTGACGGGCAACGCATACGCCGAATCAAAGATTGGACAAAGCGCAACGACCACCGCCACCACGCAATGGACGCACTAACAATCGCTTTCACTAAACGCAGTTTTATTCAGTATTTGAATAATTTAAATGCCCGTGTTCAGAAAGGCGCCGATGAGTGGATTGATTTGGATATGGTGGAGATAAGCGCTTTGGACAAAGAGCAACGTAAATCGGCAGTTTATGCTATTGAGAAAAAAGAATTGTATCGTGATAATCACGGCAAACTTCGTTTTAACTCGCCGATGCCGCTCGACGAATTCCGTGCAGAAGCAAAACGTCAGTTGGAAAACATACTGATTTCGAACAAAGCGAAGAATAAGGTAGTTACAAAGAATAGCAACACTTCGAAAAAGAAGTCGGGCGCAAACAAGAAAGTTCTCACACCGCGCGGACAGTTGCATTTGGAAACAGTGTATGGCAGCAGCAAGCGTTATGTAACTAAAGAAGAAAAAGTTAACGCTTCTTTCGATGTGGCTAAAATACAGAATGTTGCAAGCAAACTTTACCGTGAAGCATTGTTGGCTCGGTTGAACCAGTTCGGTGGCGATGCGAAGAAGGCATTTACAGGGAAAAACACTTTGGATAAGAATCCAATATGGCTTGATACACAGCACAGCGACAAAGTACCAGACAAAGTCAAAATGGTCGGATTTGAAACCATTTACACCATTCGCAAAGAAGTATCGCCCGATTTGAAATTAGACAAGGTTGTTGATGCGAATATTCGTAAAATTCTAGAAGACAGGCTGAAAGAGTTTGGCGGCGATGCGAAGAAGGCGTTCTCGAATCTTGCCGAAAACCCGATTTGGCTTAACAAAGAAAAGGGTATTGCAATAAAACGAGTTACAATCACAGGTATCAGCAATGCCGAAGCCTTGCACGACAAGCGCGACAAGGACGGCAATCTGATTCTCAACGAGAAAGGGAACAAACAACCTGTCGATTTTGTGAATACGGGCAATAACCACCACGTGGCAATCTACCGCAAGCCAAAACTTGACAAAGACAACCAACCTGTTCTTGACGAAAACGGCAACATTCAATATGAATTGGATGAGAAGATAGTTTCGTTCTATGAAGCCACTTCGCGCGCTATGCAGCATTTGCCGATAATTGACAAGACATACAAACAAGAAGAAGGTTGGCAGTTCTTGTTTACTATGAAACAGAACGAATATTTTGTCTTCCCGCGTTATGATGCCGATGGCAATATGATTTTCAATCCGAAAACATACGATGAAGATTGGTTCAAGAATCCTGAAAACTATGCTGCAATAAGTCCGAATATGTTTAGGGTGCAGAAAATGTCTAAAGTGGCTAGTGGAAATAGTTTTGTTCGAGATTATGTATTCAGGCACCATTTGGAAACAACAGTTGCAGATAACAAAGAATTGCGAGACATTACATATCGTCAGTACAAAAGTTTGTCATTTGCAAATTCAATCGTCAAAGTTCGTGTGAATCATATTGGCAAAATTGTTTCGGTGGGAGAATACTAAATATTAATCAGTATGATTAAGCGCACACTCTGTTTCAGCAATCCAGCGTATCTGTCGCTGACCAACAGTCAGTTGGTGATTAAAATGCCAGAGGTTGAGAAGGCCGATTTGCCCGAATCGTTCAAAGAATCGACTGTCCGTACAGTCCCGATTGAAGATATTGGCGTTGTGGTTCTCGACAACCGTCAGATAACCATAACACAGGGCGCCATTGAGGCGATGCTTGAAAACAATTGTGCAATAATCACTTGCGATGGCTCGCACCTGCCTGTCGGGCTGATGCTTCCGCTTTGCGGCAACACCACCCAAAGTGAGCGTTTCCGAGAGCAGATTGACGCGTCGCTACCGCTCAAAAAGCAGTTGTGGCAGCAGACCGTGCAGTGCAAAATCCACAATCAGGCGGCGGTGCTGAAGCAGACACGCGGCGCGGTTGTCAAAAATATGCTTGCGTGGGAGAACGATGTTCGCAGTGGCGATGCCGACAACCTTGAAGGCCGCGCGGCAGCCTATTACTGGAAGAATATGTTCCCCGATGTTGCCGATTTCACACGCGACCGCGACGGCGTAGCGCCCAACAATCTGCTCAACTACGGCTATGCCATACTGCGGGCCGTGGTGGCGCGTAGCCTTGTGGCGAGCGGACTTCTGCCCACATTGGGAATCCATCACCACAACAAGTACAACGCCTACTGCCTGGCCGACGACATTATGGAGCCGTACCGCCCATATATCGACCTTCTGGTGACAGGCGTTACCGCCAAATTCGGCTATTCCGAGGAACTCACAACCGAATTGAAGCGAGAGTTGCTCATTATTCCTGTGCTTGATGTTGTCATAGGCGGCCAGCGCAGTCCGCTGATGACTGCTGTGGCGCAAACCACGGCTTCGCTCTACAAATGTTTCAGCGGCGATGCCCGCAAGATTGTCTATCCTGTAATTGAAGTTTGATGGAACGTTTTAGTGAATATCGGATTATGTGGGTGCTTGTTTTGTTCGATTTGCCGACCGAAACCAAGAAGGAGAAGAAGGCTTACGCTGATTTCCGCAAGAGGCTGATGGCCGATGGTTTCACAATGTTTCAGTTCTCGATTTATCTGCGCCACTGCCCAAGCGCCGAGAATGCCGATGTCCACATAAAGCGGGTGAAGAGCATTATGCCCGAGTTTGGGCAGATAGGTATTCTGCGCATTACCGACAAGCAGTTTGGCGAGATGGAGATTTTCTCGTGTAAGAAACCCGTTGAGGCCGCTCACCCTGTTCAGCAGTTGGAGTTGTTTTGAACCGAAAAAACAGCCGCATAAAGCAAAAATCCGACTCAAAAGGGTCGGATTTTCTGTTCCTAAAACAGGTTTCATTTTGTTGTGAATCAGCGCTTTTTGGATAATCTCCTGTTTCCGCGCCGAAAAATTACAATTTTGAAAGCAATTCACAACACGCTTGACGCGAAATACATTGATTTGCAGCCTGTTTCCGCGCCGAAAAATTACAATTTTGAAAGCAATTCACAACTGCCGAAACTCTATCAATATATGGGAATAACCTGTTTCCGCGCCGAAAAATTACAATTTTGAAAGCAATTCACAACGTAACTGTCGTTCAGTTCCTTCGCTTTTGCCCTGTTTCCGCGCCGAAAAATTACAATTTTGAAAGCAATTCACAACACCTTCTTGTTGCGGATTCCGCGGTTGATTCCTGTTTCCGCGCCGAAAAATTACAATTTTGAAAGCAATTCACAACCACTATACAA
>JAFVGW010000031.1 GCA_017474765.1 Salinivirgaceae bacterium
AATTCGTAATTAACTAATGCCTAGTGCCTACCCCCTAATGCCTACCTCACAAAAATCGTCCGTCCGACGCGCAGCACGGTTGTCGGCTTGATGCCGTTGAGTTTGCACAAGATGCTGACTGTTGTGCCGTTCTTGTGGGCGATGCCGCTCAACGTGTCGCCCGACTTGATTTTATAGGTCTTGTGCTGCGACTCGGCCAGCGACTGCTCATCGGTCAAGCCGTAGTGCGAATAGATGCTGAAATAGTGCTTCTTGATGGTGTAGAGCGTGTCGCGCAAAGCGCCTGTCTGAAAATCAACAAGTCGTTCAGGGTCAAACGATTGGCCGTGGTAACGCACTTCGAAATGCAAGTGCGAGCCAGTGCTTCGGCCAGTGTTGCCGCCTTTGCCGATAATCTCGCCCGCCTTCACCAGTTCGCCAACCTGCACATTCCGCGCCGAAAGATGGGCATAGTAAGTCTCAAGTCCGTTGGCGTGACGCAGCACAATCAGGTTGCCGTATCCGCCCGTGCGCTTGGTGTATTCCGACACGCGCACCTTGCCGTCGAAAGCGGCGCGAACAGGGTCGCCAACTTCAAGTTTGATGTCGGTGCCGTTGTGGTTGCGCCCTTTGCGAAAACTGTACCGCGATGTGATTCGGCCCGTGACTGGCGCACAAAAAGCGTGCGTCGAATCGACCAGCATCAAGTCAATCTCATCAGGTAAATCGCTCAATGACACTTCTTTATACGAGTGGATATTGTTGTTCCAGAAGAGCGTGTCCATATCGGTATCGTCAATCACGGGTCGGCCCATATCCACATAGTCCCACGTCTTATTGTTGTAGAGCACAATCTTCACAAACTTGTCGTCGGTGTCAACCGTGTCGATGGCCTCAGGCAGGAAATTAGGAATCTGCTGCTCGTCAGGGCCGATGCCTTCTTCGTCCTGCTCATCAGCCTCTGGCTCTTGTCCGAAAGCCAACTGTATGGCTGATAGACAAGCAATTGTAAAAAGAATCTTTTTCAAAACTGTTATTTTTAAACCACGCAAATATCAAGTATTTGACCGATGTTCGAAACACCGCCTAAAAATAGTAATCAACCGCGATACTAACAGATAGGATTCTACTTTCCTTCCATTCATTTAATTGAATATACTACTGTTTATCAAACATTTGATTCAAAATAGACAATTGTTTAATTTCATTTTACCCCTTCTCATTGAATTTGTGAATAAAATGTTTGTAGCTTTTTTCGCTGCGCTTTGGCGATAGAAATATATTTAAGCCCCGAAAACGGGCAATCAGCCCTAAAAAGCAACACAATGAAATACAAAAGTTTAGTCGCAATCGACGATTACTCAAAAGACGATTATCTTGAAATAATGGACCTTGCGGCCTATTTCGAGAAGAATCCAGTGCAGAAACTGCTCGAAGGAAAGGTGGCCGCAACACTGTTTTTCGAACCATCGACGCGTACGCGCCTGAGTTTTGAGAGCGCCGTCAACCGTTTGGGTGGCAAGGTTTTAGGCTTTTCTGACAGTTCTCAGACAAGCGTTTCGAAGGGTGAGACGCTGAAAGACACCATTTTAATGGTGGGCTGCTACGTTGACCTTATCATTATGCGCCACCCGCTCGAAGGCGCGGCACGTTACGCATCAGAGATTTCGAAGGTGCCAATTATCAACGCCGGCGACGGCGCCAACCAGCACCCGTCGCAGTGCCTGCTCGACCTGTACTCGATAACCAAAACGCAGGGGACGCTTGAGAATCTGAAGATTACAATGGTGGGCGACCTGAAATACGGCCGCACCGTGCACTCGCTCATTATGGCGCTGTCGCACTTCAACCCGACGTTCAGTTTCATCGCACCCGAAGAGTTGCGGTTGCCCGAAGAGTACCGAACCTTCCTGCACAAGCTCAACATACCATTCGATGAGCACACCGAGCTGGCGCCAAACATCAACGATTGCGACATTCTGTATATGACCCGCGTTCAGCGTGAGCGTTTTGCCGACCCGCTTGAGTATGAGAAGGTTAAGAACGTTTACATTCTGAAAAACAGTATGCTCGACCACACCAAGCCGAATATGAAGATTCTGCACCCGCTGCCGCGCGTGAACGAAATTAGCACCGACGTTGACGACAACCCGAAGGCCTACTACTTTGAGCAGGCGCAGAACGGCGTCTATACCCGTCAGGCTATAATTTGTAAAGTACTGCAACTCAAATAAATCAGACTATGAAGAACACAAAAACCCTAAGCGTTTCGGCCATCGAGAACGGAACCGTAATCGACCATATTCCGGCACAGAACCTGTTCAACGTCATATCAATCTTAGGACTCGACCAACTCACTGAAAGTCAGATAACTTTCGGCTACAATCTGCCTAGCGAGAAGTTGGGCCGAAAAGCCATCATCAAAATCGCCGACAAGTTTTTCGAAGACATTGAAATTGACAAAATTGCACTCGTCGCGCCGCACGCAAAACTCAATATTATAAGAAATTACGAAGTTGTTGAGAAGCGACAGGTGAACGTTCCCGAACAGATTTTCAACATTGCGCGCTGCATGAACCCGAAGTGCATCACCAACCACGAGAACATCCCGACGAAATTCCGCGTGATAAACGACGGCAAAGTCAAACTCAAATGCTGCTACTGCGAGAAGGACACCGACATTGAGCACATGAAGCTGATTAGGTAGATTATCAAGAATACCTTATTATCAATAAACTAGAGGGCACACACAATCCTTTATTGTCTGATGCCGGAGATTTGTTTGCACATAATTTTGATGTAACTTGTCAAAAATGATGCATCACGGCTTTCAATTTTTGTAGTTCAATCGCGATTAAACAAATCAAAAAATACTATTTTTGTGGCTCAATTTTCAAACGTCGGCAGATGCAGGACAACGAAAACAGACAAAAACAGGACCAGTTGATAGACAAATTTGGCTCGTACTTCGGTTCGATTGGCTTCCAACCCATTGCGGGACGGATTATCGGGCTGTTGTCGGTTTCGGACTGCGAGGAGCTGTCGTTCGACGAGATTACAAGCCGACTGCAAATCAGCAAGGGCTCGGCTAGCGTGGTGCTGCGACGTCTGGTGACCGAAGGGCGCGTGGCGGTTGTAACAGTCGAGGGCGGCCGTCGTCATTACTATCGGCTGAACCAACAGAATCTGTTCGAGGTGCTCGACGAGTTTGAGCGTATGTGCGACAGCGTGCGCGACCTGCTCAACACCACCATCGACCTGAAAGCCGACAAACAATCGTCAAACGCAAGGTATTTTTATCAGATTATCAACACAATAGACAAATACAAAACAAATATGGCCGCTATGAGGCAGGCCGTTCAAACAGCATAGAATTATGAAGAAAAGAGTTGTTATAACTGGAATGGGAATTTACTCGTGCATCGGCAAGAACCTTGACGAGGTGCGCGAATCGCTATACAATGGAAAATCGGGCATCGTCTTCGACCCCGTGCGCAAGGAAATGGGCTTCCGCTCGGCGCTGACCGCCTATCTTGAGAAACCCGACCTGAAGGGTGTTTTGAGCCGCAACCAACGTGTTTATATGCCCGAGCAGGCCTTGTACGCCTACGTGGCCACGGCCGAAGCGCTGAAAAACGCGAAAATCGACCAAGATTATCTTGACAGTCACGTAGTTGGCCTAATGTATGGCAACGACAGCAGCGCCGACCCTGTGGTTAAGGCCGTTGACACAATGCGCGCCAAAAAAGACACCACGCTGGTGGGCTCGGGCGCCATTTTCCAATCAATGAACTCAACGGTGACAATGAACCTGTCGTGCATCTTCAAACTGCGCGGCATCAACCTGACGGTGTCGGGCGCTTGCGCAAGCGGCTCGCACGCCATCGGACTGGGCGCACTGCTCATCAGCAACGGCCTGCAGGATATGGTTGTCTGCGGCGGCGCGCAAGAGGTTAACCCCTTCTCTATCGGTAGTTTCGACGGCATCAGCGCCTTCTCTGTCCGCGAGAGCGACCCCACACGGGCTTCGCGCCCATTCGACCGCGACCGCGACGGACTGGTTCCTGGCGGCGGCGCGGCAACGGTGATTATTGAGGAATATGAGCACGCTGTGAAGCGCGGCGCACCCATTCTGGCCGAGGTGCTGAGTTACGGCTTCTCGTCGAACGGCGACCACATTTCGACACCCAACGTGGCTGGCCCGACGGCTTCGCTCGAAATGGCTATCCGCCTGGCGGGAATCAACATCGACGAAATCGGCTACATCAACGCACACGCCACTTCGACGCCCGTTGGCGACGCACAAGAGGCTAAGGCCATCTACAACGTCTTCGGCGACCGCCGCATTGAGGTAACTTCGACCAAATCGCAGACTGGCCACGAAATGTGGATGGCTGGCGCAAGCGAGGTCATCTACTCGATGCTGATGATGAAAAACGATTTCATTGCCGCCAATATCAACTTTGAAAATCCCGACGAGGACTCGGCCAAACTGCTGATTCCAGACAAACGTATCGAAAAGAAATTCAACACGTTCCTGTCGAACTCGTTCGGCTTTGGCGGAACCAACGCAACGCTGATTGTCAGAAACATTGATTGAAGGACTGAAGGATTGAAGGATTGAATGCGTGAATGCGTGAAATGGATTGAAGGACTCTGACCGATTCCATTCGGTTTGAATCGGATAAAATTGGTTAGAGATATAATTGAAAATTAAAAAATTACTTGCAAATTGCAATCGATGGAAAGTTCAGAACTAATAAGTAAACTTAACAATATTCTGGCTCAGGAATTTGAGGTTGACGTGGCGAAGATTAAGCCTGAAGCAAACATTAAAGAGACTCTGATGCTGAACAGTTTGGATGCAGTGGATATGATTGCGGTGATTGAATACGAGTTTGGCGTGAAAATCCCGTCGGGCGAATACGCGCATATGAAGGTTTTCTCGCAGTTGTACGACTATATGCTGAACGCGTTGAAGAATTAAAATTGAGTAATGTATAAAGAGTAAAGAAGAATGTTGAGAAAAGTTTAGAAGGTTGAGATTGTTGAGATGACTCATAAACCAAACATTATCAACAGCAAAGCGCTAAACTTTAAACTTGTTAAACTTTAAACTTGTTAAACTTTAAACTTGTTAAACTTTAAACTTGTTAAACTTTAAACTTGTTAAACTTTAAACTTGTTAAACTTTAAACTTGTTAAACTTTAAACTTGT